>DASRGE010000030.1:0-111344 GCA_035651215.1 Bryobacteraceae bacterium | reverse complement strand
CGTAGAGCGCGGCGTCTTCGGTGGGCAGCAGGACGGTGCGGCCCGTGAGACCCGTTTTGAGAGCGTTCCTGGAGGCGCTGGCTTTGCCGGTCTCCGAAGTCGGGCCGGTGGAGTGTTGCGCGTTGGCGCGATTCGCGTTGAGTTGAGCGTCGGTGGCCATAAGAAAAAAGCTCCTGAAATAAAAATGGCCCGCAACGAGGGGAGTCTCGTCCGAGCCTGCCAAAGCGTAGCACAGGAAGTGGGGACAAACGGATCGGCGTGGCTGTGGAAAACGGGGTTAAGTTAATGGCGCGAAAGGGGCATAAAAATATTCTTCAGAGCTGTGATCGCCTCCACCGCGGCTTAAGGCTTCGCGGCAACAAGACATCAAAAACGGTTTCTGTTGCGGGCGTGGATATCCTCACGGCCTGGGCGCTGATTGCCGAACTCGGCGCCGACATGAGCGTCTTCGGGGTCCAGCCGGGCGGGGCGCCCGGCGCAGCCCGAGGGGCCGCCCCACGAAGCACAAGTTCAGGTTAAAGCCTCGACGTTTAAGCCGCGCACCCGTCAAAAGCGCCGTCCGCGATCTCCTGTAAGAGAGCTTGCATCAAATTGGCTTGGATCGGCTTCGCCAGATAGCGGTCCATACCCGCGTTGAGGCACCGTTCCTTGTCGCGTTCCATCGCATGCGCAGTCAGGGCGATGATGGGCATTCGCTTTTCACGTGTGGATTCGATTCTTCGAATTTCGCGCGTCGCTTCCAATCCATCCATTTCGGGCATTTGAACGTCCATAAACACGGCGTCGAATTCCCAATTTGCCCCGGCCAGGCAATCGATTGCCTCCCGCCCGTTGGCCGCAATCGTCACGCAGTGACCGCTCTTTTCGAGCAAGCGTGTAAGCAGAAGCTGATTAATCGGATTATCTTCGACGGCAAGAATACGCAAACCTGATTTCGCGGCGACCGGTTTCGCGTCCGCTTTCACCGGTTCACTTGCGGACTCTAACGAATGCTGCTGGACCTCAGTCCGTTCCGGCACATCGAACACCGCGGTGAAATGGAACTCGCTTCCCTGCCCCGGTTCGCTGTCGACCGCGATCTCACCGTCCATCAAAGCGACAAGCTGGGAGGAAATGGTCAAGCCCAGCCCGGTACCGCCGAACTCCCGGGTTGAAGACCCGTCGACTTGCGTGAACGCCTCGAAAATAGCGCGTTGTTTGTCTTTTGGAATTCCAATGCCCGTATCGCGAACACAGAATTTCAGCTTCAGGCGGGAGCCGGATTGCTCGATCGTTCGTACGTCGACCGATACGCTCCCCTGTAGCGTAAACTTGACGGCGTTCCCTATCAGATTGAGCAGAATCTGCCGGAGACGGGAGGGATCGCCTAGCAGGCTATCGGGAATCGCAGCGTCGAAGGAATGCTGTAGAACGAGTCCCTTTTCTGCCGCTTTCACAGCAAGCGCCGCGACCGATTGTTCGACGCAATGCCGTAAGTCGAAGGCGACCCGCTGCAGAATCAGCTTGCGTGCTTCAATTTTCGAGAAATCCAAAATGTCGTTGATGATGGTAAGCAGCGAATTAGCCGAGTAGTTGGCAACCTCCAAATATTCTTTTTGCTCGGGATCGAGATTGGTAGCCAGAGCCAGCCCGGTCATTCCGATAATGCCGTTCATGGGCGTCCGGAGTTCGTGACTCATATTGGCGAGGAACTCGCTCTTGGCCCGGTTGGCGGCTTCGGCAGCTTCCTTTGCCGTTTTGAGCTGTTCTTCGGTGCGCCGCCGCTCCCGGTTTTCGGCTTCCAGCGCTTCATTGACATGCACCAATTCCAGCGTGCGCTCGCGGACGCGCCGCTCCAACTCATCGTTCGAGCGCCGCAGAACCTGCTCGGCCTCCTTGCGCTCCGTGATCTCCTCAACCACTCCCACGAGCCGCATCAGACGGCCGGATTCATCGAAAACCGGAAACGCCCGGTCCCAAAGCCAGCGGGTGCGCGCACCTGCAGCGATCCGATATTCGCACTCAATCTGTTCTCCCGCACGCTGGCGCAAGCGCACCTCACGCACTTGGGCGCGGTCCTCAGGATGAAGACTCTCGAACCAAGCCTCCGGATCCTGAATCACGCGCTCGGCGGGGATTCCCCAGAGTTCATTGAACGCGGGACTGACATACAAGAACGCTCCGGTCGCGGGATCCATCATCCAAAAGACCTCGTGAATGTTTTCGGCAAGCTGCCGGAACTTCTTTTCGCTTCCGCTTAGCTCTTCGGTCCGCTCCTGCACTAAGCGTTCGAGTTTCCTCTTCTGCGCCCGCAACTGCCCCACGCGCATTCGATACGCGCCCAGCAATAAACCAAGGAGCCCCAGGCCAGCCATTGCCGCAAAGGCGGCTGTCTGGTAGAAATGGGGCCGTAGCACGAAGGAAACCGACGCCTCGGCAGCGCTCCAGACCCCATCGGCATTGCACGCAATCGCGCGGAAGCGGTACTGGCCGGGGGGAATATTTGTGTAGTAAGCCGTGCGGCGGGCGCCAGCATCGGTCCAATCTTTATCGAATCCCTCCAGCATGTACTTGAACCGCGTCTTCTGCGGTTCAATGAAGCTGTTTGCCGTGTATTCAAATTCAAGCTGCCCCTTACCCGGCGGAAGAACCAATCTTCCGTGGTTAGCAACATCGCGCTTATCCGCGGCGATCCGCTCCACTAGAATTAGCGGATCAGTCTTATTGATCACCAGGCGAGCCGGATTCACCACCGCAACGCCTTTCATGGTGGGAAACGCCAGCCGCCCATCGCTGAGCCGCCATCCGGCCGGCTGAAAGCTACCATTGCACTCGCGTGTCCGCATCCCGTCCGGCGTACCAAAAGAATGCGCGGCGATTTCATGACTTTTGCCTTCCGCCACCGCGCGGAGCTGCCTTTTTGCAACCTGAAAGACCCCGCGGTTGCAGCTCATCCACAAATTGCCCTGGCGGTCGTCGAGGATCTGGAACACGGCATCGTCCAGCATCCCATTGCGCATGGTAAAGCTTGAAAACTTCCCGTTCTTGAAGAGATCCAGCCCGCCGCCGTCAGTTCCAAGCCACAAACTACCATCCGGATCGCCATAGATCGCCCAAACCACATCGTTGGATAGGCCGTCGCTCTTGGTGTAGGAGTGAAAGCGGCCATTGACAAAATGATTCAGTCCGGCCCCGGTACCGACCCAGAAGGCGTGATCTCGCGGATCCTCGTAAATAGCGAGTACGTGGTCATCCGAGAGCCCGTCTTTTGTGCTGTATGTAACAAACCGGCCTCTATCGAAGTGACTCAAACCGTCGCGAGTACCGATCCAAAGTTCGCCTTGGGTATCCGTGTAAGTACACCGGACGAGATCGTTCGGCAGCCCGTTTCGAGTGGTGTAAACCGTGAACTTACCGTGGCTCAGCCGTGCGAGACCCCGCCGCGTTCCGAACCAATGATCTCCATGCCCGTCCTCAGTGATCGAGAACACCTGGTTATCCGGAAGGCCGTCACGCATGGAAAAGCTTTTGACCGCTCCATGTTCGAACCGGTTGACACCGGCATCGCTGGTGCCAACCCACAGGGCGCCTTCCCGATCCTCGTAGAGTCCAAGTATGGTATCGCTCGAAAGCCCCTCCTGCATCCCGAACGTGGTAAATGAAGCGTCTCTCAGGCGGTTCAATCCGCCGCCGGCCGTTCCGATCCACAAACTGCCCTCGCGATCCTCCGCAATCGCCCATACCTCTTCGCCCGAAAATCCTTCCTTGCGGGTGAAACGTGAGAATTTGCCGTCGTGAAAGCGGCTGAGGCCGCCTCCGCCTGTTCCCAGCCACAACGAACCGGCGCTATCCCGGAACATCGACCAGATGCGGTTATCCGACAATCCATCCCGAGTCGTGTAGGTCTTTATCCCGCCCGAAGTGAGATGCACCAGGCCAGCCCCATTTGTCCCGAGCCACAAACTACCGTCTCCCTCGGCTCGCAACGACCGGATATCGTTGCTAGGCAGGCCATTCCTGGTTGTCAGGTTCGTGAGCCGGCCGTTCACCAGATGGCTTAATCCCTCATGCGTTGCGATCCAGAGTCCACCTTTTTGGTCCCCGCACATTCCAAAAACAGTGTCATCCCCCAAGCCGTTTTCGTGCGTATAAGCGGTGAATTTGCCGTCGCGAAAGCGATTGAGACCTCCGCCATCGGTCGCGATCCAGAGATTTCCCCTCTGGTCTTCATAGAGCGCCTGCACGGAATCGTTCGAGAGGCCCTCGCGTTTGGTGAACGTCTTGAACACCCCGCCTCGAAACCAAACGAGTCCGCCACCGCGAGAGCCGATCCATAAATCGCCCCGATGATCCACCAGGAGCGCGTCAATTTCGTTGCTCTGAAGTCCAGGCACATTCCGTTTATCAAAGGTGGTGAAGCGAACGCCATCAAACCGGAGAACCCCTAACTCAGTACCGAACCACAGGTATCCATCCGGAGTCTGCGCGATTGCCACCACCGAATTCTGCGGCAATCCGCTCTCGGTGGTCCAGACGTCGTGGACATATTGAGTAATCGATTTCGTGGGATCGAGGCTCGCCCGCAAGTCGGATGGGTACAGGGAGACAGCAAGCGATGCGACTGCCAAAGTCAGTCGCCTTACGATATTGCTGCCGCGATCCGTCATGTCCTCGGCAACTCTATCGGCCATTTCTTCAAAGAAGTGTAGGGCTCCAGTACTAAATCGCTGTTTGGTAGCTCAAGCTCTAGTACGAACATGCCGATGAGGTGGCTGAGGGTCGGAAGGTGTATGAAGAAAAGATTTATCTCGTTAGTTCTATCGCTGACCACAGGCGGTGTCGCCTGGGCCGGCTCGCCTAAGATTTCTCCGGATCTACAGAACGTAAATCCAAGCTCGAATGTCAGGGTGATCGTTCAGTATGCGCAATCGCCTACAGCTCCCACACAAAATGGAGGGCTGCTCGGCGGGGTGCTGAACCTGGTTGGCGGGGTACTGAGCGGTACCGTTAACCTGGTGTTCAGCGTGCTTCACGCCGTGGTTTACACCGTGCCCGCCTCGCAATTGCAGACGCTGGCGAATGACCCGAACGTCACCTATATCTCTCCGGACCGCACGCTGACGGGCCAGCTCGATTACTCGGCAGCGGCCATCAATGCCAGCGCCGCGTGGGAGTCCAAGCTGACCGGCGCAGGGGTGGGGGTCGCCGTTATTGATAGCGGAATCAATGCGAGCCCGGATCTGAGCGTTCTCGGGCTGCTGCCGCGCGTCGTCTACACCCAGGATTTCACGGGCGGCAACGGGAAAGATCTGTACGGCCACGGTACGCACGTCGCCGGAATTATCGGCGCGAACGGAGCGAGTTCGAATTGCTTCAATTGCACGCGCTCCCTGGTTGGGATCGCGCCGAATTCGTCACTCATCAATCTTCGCGTGCTGGACGCCAACGGACAGGGCTCCGATAGCGCGGTGATTCAGGCGATCGAGCGCGCGATTGCTTTGAAAAAGCAGTACAACATTCGTGTCATCAACCTTTCGCTTGGCCGGCCGGTTTACGAAAGCTATAAGCAGGACCCGCTTTGCCAGGCCGTCGAGGCCGCCTGGAAGGCCGGTATTGTGGTGGTGACCGCCGCCGGCAATGACGGCCGCGACAATTCCGTAGGCAATGATGGATACGGGACCATCGAAGCTCCGGGCAACGATCCATTCGTGATCACGGTAGGCGCTATGAAGGCGATGAGCACCTATTCGCGGACCGACGATCTGGTCGCAAGCTACAGTTCCAAGGGGCCGTCGGCAATCGATCATATCGTGAAGCCCGATATCGTAGCTCCCGGGAACCACGTGGTTTCGCTGCTTGCTCCGGGCTCCACGCTGGCCGGCGAACCGGCAAATGCCGTGCCGCTGTCCTACTACCAACGGACGGGCAGCACCGCGGTTTCCACGAAATTCCTTATGTTGAATGGAACGAGCATGGCGACTCCGGTGGTGAGCGGCGCAGTTGCCGATATGCTGCAAGCGCAGCCCGCTCTTACTCCGGACCAGGTGAAGGCGCGCCTAATGAAAACCGCCTATAAGACATTTCCCACTTCGAGCACGGCTGTCGATCCGGTCACGGGCCAGACGTTCGTAAGCCAGTACGACATCCTGACTATCGGGGCCGGTTATCTTGACCTCGCGGCGGCGCTCGCGAATAAAGATGTTGCCACCGGCACAGCGATGTCACCGACGGCTGTTTACGATTCAAATTCCGGGAACGTGCATCTCGTGTATGATGCCTCCTCCACCTGGGACGACACCGACGTGTACGCCGGCCGGGCGGTTGGCGGTACTCAGGGCGCCTGGGGTACGCAGACGGTTTGGGGGACTGTGGTCGTCGATGCCGACAAAGCCATCTGGGGATCCAAAGCAATTTGGGGCAGCAGTACTTCCGTATCCGGCTCCAAAGCCATCTGGGGATCCAAAGGCATTTGGGCCAGTAAAGCGATCTGGGGGAGCTCGGATACGCAGGCGGACAAGGCCATCTGGGGCTCGGATGCTTCCACGTCCGACTCAGACACGGACTTCAGTGTGAACTGAAAATAACCAGAAAAAGGCGACCCTCCTGAAACCCCGCTCTTCCGGCCGGAAGAGCGGGGTTTTTGTTATAGCGTGTTCAGACGCGCGCAGATTTACGCTTCGCAATCCGGAACACAAGCAGAGCAATGCCAGTGAACACCAGAAGCTCAGCCAAAGAAGGTTCCGGGGTGGCATAGCACTACCTTCCACCAGGGACACGTTATCCACAAACGCTGTCACGTCCGGCGCGTGCCGCGGCGCGCTCTTTTTCATTCTCGCTATCACATCCTGTCATCAAGCGAGCGAGCCGCTGAGCATCCGGCTAACCGCGAGGTCTTTCCACTTGAAAAGCACATAGGTTGGGTTCACAACCCCTGTCTTGCAATCTCAGACCCGAACCTCGCTCGTGGAAGCAGTATGGTTTAGTGGTGATGGGCGAGCCTCAAACCGTGCTCCCGGCGAAAATCGGGACACCGGCAAATTCCGCAGCTTCGTGTCCACCGCTCATCGAAGGACGCCGGAAGCAGAACGATCGGCCGGGAACATCCTTCTATGGCTTGGAGGCAACAAAGCTCAGTCCCGCGGACATGGGCATTGGAATTGTAGGGCCGCCCCATAACGTGATTGTCGTGAAAGGACTCGCACAGACCGATTTGAACTCAGATGGCCGGCGTGAAATCTTCTCGTCGTGCGCGACAGCCGAAGGAATCAAATTCGCCGCCTGGATTTGGGCATCTGTCCCGCCAAAATCTGTTTGCGCTGCTCTGGATCAAAATGTTCAATCGCGTAACGCAAAGCGGTGCGCGGGATGAGCGCATAGCGTTTGGTCAGAAAATTTAAAAGCGCGGTACGAGAGACCTTGCCAGTTTCGCGCAGCGCCCATCCGACCGCCTTATGGATCAGATCGTGATCGTCGGAAAGCAGCCTTTCGGCAATGCGGAACGTGTCTTCAGTTTCGCCGCTCTTAATGAAAGCGAGCGTGGAGACGATGGCGATACGGCGCTCCCAAAGACTGGTTGAAGCAGCAAGTTTATAAAGAAGATCGCGCGGGCGAGTTTTCAAATAATCGCCGAGAATGTATGGCGCGGAGGCGTCTACCAGGTCCCAGTTGTTAATGCCGGATGTATGCGCCAGATAGAAGCGGACAAGGCGGCCACGCGCTTGATCCGATGATTCGCGTTCGTATTGCGCCACCAGGATTTCGAGCGCGGCGGCTCGGTACTCGTGGATACGGGAAGCGAGCAGGCGTTCGATATCGGCGAGCGGCAGATCGCGATAGCGAAGAGCGGTCCTCCGCAGCAGGGGAACGGGTATGCCCAGAAAGCGGTCGCCTTCGCCATATTGACCTTTGCCGGTTTTGAAAAACCAGGCGAGGTTGGCCCCGCGTTCGGGGTCGGCAAGGCCGGCGAGGTCACGTTGCAACTGCAGCCGGGTCATCTCTGCTTGTTTAGTCAAGCTTCAATCAGATTCGCGATGTCGCGCGAAATGGCGGCGCTGTCCTGCTCGACGGCGAGTTCGGCAAAAATGTCTTCGAGCGTCGGCAGCGCCATCAGCGTCCTCAGGCGCGCAATGGAATCGTCGGCGACTACTTTGCCGCGATGCAGGATCACGATATGCGAGCAGACGCGCTCCACCGTTTCGAGCTCGTGAGAGCTGAACAGAATCACCTTACCGCGGTTCGCCAGCTCCTGAATGAGACTGCGAAGGATGAGCGCGGAACCGACATCCAAGCCGGAAAAGGGTTCGTCGAGCAGGAGCAGATCCGGGTTGTGCAGCAGCGCGGCCGAGAGCAGCACCTTTTGACGCATGCCTTTCGAGTAGGAAGAGATGGCCACATGCCGGTCCGCATGCAATGAGAATGACCGCAGGAGGCCATCAATGCGCGCGGCCGCGGACCTCCGAGGCAGGTTTCGCAGTTGCGCCACCATGGTCAGAAATTCCAGTCCGGAGAGATGGGAATACAGGTGCGGCTCCTCCGGCACATAGCCCATGCGCTGGCGGTAGGTAATCGGGTCCTTATGGACCGGTACAGAGTCGAACAAAATGTGCCCTGAACCCGGCTCGATCAGTCCGGCAATCATTTTCATGGTGGTGGACTTGCCCGAACCGTTCGGCCCCAAATAGCCCGTGACCTCACCGGGCCGCGCCTGGAAGCTGACGTTATCGACGGCCGGGATGCCGGAGAATGCCTTGGAGACATTGCGCAGTTCGAGCATGGCTAATTGCTTTCTGTAGCTATGTAGCATGCTACCACCCTATATGCTGGTTCCTGATCTTTGAGGCTTTTATGCGCTTACGTGTGCTTGTTCTCCTTCTAACTGCTGCGTGCCTGCACGCGCAGCAATCGCCGGTACCGGAAATTCACTTTCGTTCTGTTCCGAACTTCCTCCAGCTTCCTCCTGATTTGTATTTCGGCGAGGTAGCGGGCGTCGCCGTCAACGCCAAAGGTCACGTTTTTGTTTTTTCCCGCGGGAATACGACCGGGCCCGCCTACGGAGCAGCCGCCGCGCAACTCCTGGAGTTTGCTCCGGACGGCAAATTCATTCGCGAGATCGGCCACCATCTTTACGCCTGGTCATTCGCACATTCCGTGAAGGCCGACCGCGAGGACAACATCTGGGTTGCGGATAAGGGTTCGGACATGGTGATTAAGTTCGATGCAGAAGGGCGCGTCGCGATGGTGTTTGGCCGTAAACAGGAGGCGTCCGATGAAGGAACCGGGCCACTGAAAAAGGTTCGGCCGCCGCTTCCGCCGCAGAATGGCTTATTCCGGCAGGTCACCGATATGGCATGGGATTCCGCAGGCAACACATATATCAGCGATGGGTATATCAACTCACGAGTCGCAAAGGTCGATAAGGACGGCAACTGGATCAAGTCGTGGGGAGAACCGGGCAGCGGGCCGGGACAGTTCAACACGCCGCACAGCATTGCTGTCGATAACGAGGGGAAGGTCTATGTAGCGGATCGGGGCAATAGCCGCATTCAGGTTTTCGATGGCGATGGCAAATTTCTCCGCCAGATCGTGATTGACGTCCCGGCTCCTCGCGACGCCAAGGCGGCTATCGGGAATAAGCCATCTAACCCGTCAGGGACGATGAAACCCGGCTCGCCCTGGGCGATCTGTATTACGCCTGGACCCCATCAGGTTCTGTACAGCGCGGATGCATTTCCCGGCCGGATTTACAAACTAAGCCTGGATGGAAAAGTGTTGGGCATCTTCGGGAAAACGGGCAAGCAACTCGGACAATTCGGCTGGATTCACGAGATGGCGTGCCCGTCGGAAAACGAGCTTTACGTCGCAGAATTGCTGAACTGGCGAGTTCAGAAGTTACTACTCGAACCGCAGTGAAAGCGGCCGCGACATAATGATCTTGTCTGTGGAGCGTAGCTTATGAATTCGAGTATTCCACGTCGAACCTTTCTGACTGCCGGCGGTTTGTCAGTCGCAACGCTCGCGAGCGCCGCATGGCAACCTGCTTCTCAAGCATCGAGTGGCGGTAATGCTGGGCCTTCGGGCGAGACTATCCGCTTCGGCATCATCGGGGTTGGGATGGAAGGATCGGGAGTACTCGAAAACGCGATCGCTCTTCCGGGCGTGGAGTGCGTTGGCGCCGCCGATTTGTATGATGGGCGGCACACACTCGCTAAGCAGATCACGGGCAACCCGAATCTATTTACGACGCGCCGCTACGAAGAGCTGCTGCAGCGCAAAGACGTCGATTGCATTCTGGCGGCGGTGCCGGACCACTGGCATAAACGCGTGGTGGTGGATGCGTGCAATGCCGGGAAAGATATCTATTGCGAAAAGCCGATGTCGCACACCATCCCGGAAGGCTTCGAGATGGCGCAAGCGGCGGAACGCAATAAACGCATTGTGCAGATCGGATCGCAGCGTGTCAGTTCCGCTCTGTGCGCCAAGGCGCGCGAGTTGTACGCCGCAGGAACGATCGGCGATATCGAGATGGTGGAACTCACGTACGGCCGGAACAGCCCCACCGGCGCCTGGGAGTATCCGCCGCCGCCAGACCTGTCACCTTCGAATCTCGATTGGGACACCTGGTTGAACAACGCCCCGAAAATCCCTTTCAGTCCGGAGCGTTTTGCACGCTGGCGCTGTTGGAAAGAATATGGCACCGGGGTCGGGGGCGACTTGATGGTGCATTTGCTGAGCGGAATGCTCTACACGCTCGGCTGGAACGAGGCGCCTCGCTCGGCTTCCGCGCTAGGAGGCATTTTCCGCTGGAAGGATGGCCGCAACATGCCGGACTTCCACGCCGTGCTGTTTGATTATCACGGAATACCGGTGTATGTGCGGCTCGATCTGGGGTCAGCTACGCCGGAGCTTGCTCGCTTCCTCGGGCCCAAAGGTGTCATGGAAGCGCAATCAAGGAGTCTTCGAGTGTTGCCGCAGACCGGCAAAGACGAGGAGCCGAGTTACTATTCCGCCAGCTTTCCGGCGAAGATGCGAGCCGAGTATGTGAAGCAATGGGAAGAACAGCACCCGCGTCATTATGGAAAGGAACCGCTGACCGACGATATGGCGATCGAAGGACCCAACTGGGACGACTTGAAGCCGCACCTGTGGAACTTCTTCCAAGCGGTCAGAACGCGCCAGCCGGTGGTGGAAGATGCCGTGTTCGGGAACCATGCGGCAATTGCCTGCCATATAGCGAACGAGTCGTACTTCCGCAAGAAGCCCGTGTACTGGAATGAAGCTTCGCGCGAGCTGACGAGTTAAGACGCCACTCAGATGCCCGCCGGGGCATCCAGGCTGCGCCACAGATACCAGGTCGCGATGGAGCAGTAGGGATGCCACTTCGCTGCAATGATGGCGAGTTCGGCGGGTTTGGGGAGATCCGGCAGGCCGTACGCTCGCCGCACCGCATTGCGGATGCCATAATCCGATACCGGCATCACGTTCGGCCGTTGCAGAGCAAAGATCAGGAACATCTGCACGGTCCAGGCGCCGACACCACGCACTTGGGAAAGACTGGCGATAATCTCTTCATCGCTCAGTTCCGGGAAACGCCGGAAGTTGATTTCGCGGCGGGCGACACGCTCTGCTAAGTCGGTGAGAGACGCCATTTTCTGCCGGGAAAGACCGCATTCGCGAAGCTGTTCCGGAGTAAGCCTCAGAAATGCCGCGGCGGTGAAGCGGCGGCCGACGGCCTTTTTCAGGCGCGCAAAGATGGTGGCGGCGGCCTTGCCGTGAAGCTGTTGGAACGCGATGGAACGGGCCAACGTCTCGAACGTGGGTTCCCGAGGTGTCAGTTTGTATGGCCCTACCTGGCGGATGATGGCCGCCATAACAGGATCCGCGGTTTGCAGATGCCGGATTGCATGTTCCATGCGCTTACGCCGTTTGGGTTTCCCTAGACGATAATCATAACCAAGATGTGCAGTTTCCTTCGTCGCGCTTCAGCCGCTCTGGCCTTCGCCATGTTGCTGGGTGCGCAGCAGCCAATGCCACCCCCGCCGGGACAAGACCAGTCCTCCGCAGCCGCGGGCCAGGAGCCGACGATTCGCGTCAACGTCGATCTGGTGAACATTCTGTTTACGGTGCGGGCCAAAAAGGGCGGCCAGTTGATTCCGAATCTGGAGAAGAGTGATTTTCGCATCTACGAGGACGGCAAAGAACAGACGATTCAACGCTTTACCCGTGAAACCGATCTGCCCCTCACGTTGGGATTGTTGATTGACGTGAGTGCCAGCCAGGAGCGCCTGATCGATATTGAGCGGGAAGCGGCGTCCGCTTTTTTTTCGAGCGTGATCCGGCAGAAGGACGAGGCATTTCTAATCTCGTTCGGCAAGAGCACTGACCTGTTGCAGGACTATACGAACTCGCCACGCCTGCTCAACGCGGCGCTTCGCGATCTACGCGGGGATGGGCAGGACCCCGGGTTTGGCCCAATCCCCATTCCCAACACGGGCCCCGTTCCGACGGTGGGCACGCCGAAGGGCACTCTCCTGTTCGACGCGGTCTATCTGGCCTCCACCGAAAAACTAAAGAGCGAAGTGGGCCGGAAGGCGGTGATTCTGATCACGGATGGCGACGACCAGGGCAGCACGTACAATCGCAACACAGCCATCGAAGCAGCTCAGCGAGCGGACGCGATCATTTACAGCATCTATTACGTCGACCGCGGGTTTTATATGCGGGCCGGGATGTATGGCGGCGGCGGAGAGTCGGACTTGCGAAAGATGTCCGAGCAGACCGGGGGACACGTCTTCACAGTAGACCGAAAACATCCACTGAACGAGATTTTCAAAGAGATCCAGGATGAGCTACGGAATCAGTATTCGATCGGTTATGAATCGACGAACCCGAAACGAGACGGCACGTTCCGGCACATCGAGATCAAAACAGACAATTCGGATTACCGGGTGCAGGCCCGGGATGGCTATTACGCTACACCGAACGATGCGCAGTAACGTGCTTGCGCGCTTCCAGGTATTCTGCGACGGCTTGACGTAACGGCGGCATGGGGGCAATTCCCTTCGACTCCATCTTGCTGTTCGAGAGCGCGGAGAATTTGGGCCGCCGGGCTGCCGTCCGGTATTGCCGCTCGTCGGTTGGTTCAAGCGCCGGAAATAATCCAGCGAGTTCGAAGATCAGGCGGGCATAGTCGTACCAGGAGATCGCTTCCCCGCCCCCCATATGAAACAGACCTCCCAGGCGGCTTTCGACCATGTCGGCGGTGCGGGAGGCAATAGCGGGGGCATAGGTGGGCGAAGCGACGTGGTCCTGTACGACGCGAATCGGATTGTTCCCTTTAGCGAGCCGCAGCATTAATTCAATGAAGTTGCCGCGCGGTGTGAACATCCCGCCCGGACCGAATACGCCAGAAGTGCGGATTACGAGCGGATTTTCCAGGTAGGCCTGCGCATAGAGCTCTCCGGCCAATTTCGAGACAGCATACGCACCTAATGGGTGAGGAGTATCGGTTTCGACATACGGGCTGCCTTTTCGGCCATCGAAGACGTAGTCGGTGGAGTAGTGCACCAGTTGCGCATCGGTTTGACGGCACGCCATCGCGAGATTCCGCACTGCCAGGGCATTCGCCTGATACGCAGCGAGCGGCTCGCTCTCGGCGATGTCCACCTGGTTATACGCAGCGGCATTCACGACCACGGACGGGTCGGCCTGTGCGACAGCTTCTTCCACCCGATGCGCGTCGGTAACATCCAGGGCCTGCCGGTCGAACGGTTGAACGGTCCATTGCCGGCGCTGAAATTCGCGGCAGAGCTCGATCCCGAGCTGGCCGCCTCCGCCAAAGATGACGATTTTGCGCTGCATCCCCTTGCAGCATAGCGGATTGTGATTTTGGGGCAAACGCTTCTGGGCGGTAGTTTGCGGTAGTTTCTGATGGGCAGAAATCCCCGATCTGTGCTAAGCTAATGAAGGTAAAAATCGAGATTAAGGTAAAGACGAGGAGTATCGTTTTCTAGCATGGCCCTGGCGGCGGAACAGAAATCGCAAGTAATCGGCAAGTACAGGATTCACAAGTCGGATTCTGGCTCCCCAGAGGTACAGGTTGCCCTCCTGAGTCAGCGTATTTCGCAGTTGACTGAGCACTTCAAGGCGCATCAAAAAGATCATCATTCCAAGCGTGGTCTGTTGAGTCTGATTGCGCGCCGGCGGAAATTGCTCAATTATTTGAAAGATCGCAGTCCGGAGCGGTATACGACTCTCATTCAGAGTCTTGGCATCCGCCGTTAGAGATCGATTCTCAAGTAGGCGCGGATCGGGCTTGCGATTCAGCAACTCGAAATTTGGTTCCGCGTAACGCCGCTCCGGTGAGCGGTCCTTCACTTCAAGCTCTAAGTCCTCACTTAATCCCGAACTTGGTCCGCACGCCAACGGCTGTGTTGGCGAGGCGTGCCCACACATTGAGAGGTGGATGCGGATCACGCATCGGGAATTTTAAATGCCACATACAGTTGAAATCGACCTTTACGGGTCAAAGGTCTCCATCGAGACCGGCAAAGTTGCCAAACAGGCCAATGGATCGGTAGTCGTCCGTTCGGGAGACTCCGTCGTGTTGGTCACGGCCTGCGCCAACGAAAAACCGAAGCCGGGCGCAAGCTTCTTTCCGCTCACGGTCGATTACCGCGAGTACACGTACGCCGCCGGAAAATTTCCAGGCGGTTTTATCAAGCGCGAGGGCCGTCCCTCGGAAAAGGAGATCCTCACCAGCCGGCTGATCGATCGTCCAGTTCGCCCGCTGTTTCCCGAAGGATTCAGTTGCGAAACGCAGATCATCGCGATGGTGCTTTCGGCCGACCCCGAGCACGATCCAGGAGTTCTCGCGATTGTCGGCGCCGGAGCTGCGCTCGCGATCTCCGATATTCCGTTTCATCATGTCCTGGGCGGCGTCCGGGTCGGACTCATCAAGGGCACCTACCGCGCTAATCCCAGCTACGAGGAAACCAAAGACGCCAAGCTGAGCATCATCGTTGCGGGCACCGAAGAAGGCATCGTCATGGTGGAGGCTGGCGCTAATGAGGCTTCCGAAGCCGAAGTGATCGATGCGATCGAATTCGGGCACGACTGCTGCAAAAAGATCGCCGCAGGTATTCGCGAACTGGTGAAGGCCGCCGGAAAAACCAAGCGGGAATACAATTCACCGGCGATTAATCAGGAGATGCTGGCGAAGATTTCCGGAGCAGTACGCTCGGAGCTGAGCGATGCGCTGAACACCGAAAAGCATGGCAAACTCGAAAGCTATAGTCTGGTGGATCAGGCCAAGGAAAAGGCGGTTGCGCTTTATACCGAAGAAGCGGAGCAGTCCGAAGCAGGTAAAACGTTCGATTATCTGAAGGAACGCATTTTCCGCGACGAAATGCTCAAAGACCGCCGCCGTCCCGACGGGCGCGCCTTCGATCAGATTCGCCCCATCACCTGTGAAGTCAGCGTTCTGCCCCGTACGCATGGATCGGCCATCTTCACGCGTGGAGAAACGCAGGCGCTGGTCACCGCGACGCTCGGCACGAAAGATGATGAGCAACGCATCGAGCTGTTCGATCCGAGCGAGACCTCGAAGCGCTTCATGCTGCACTACAATTTTCCGCCGTTCAGCGTAGGCGAAGTGGGCTTCATGCGTGGTCCGGGCCGCCGGGAAATCGGGCACGGCGCACTCGCCGAGCGCGCGCTCTCGCCGGTGATACCGGACGAGAAAGATTTTCCGTACACGCTCCGTATTGTCAGCGACATCCTGGAATCGAACGGTTCGAGCTCCATGGCGAGCGTCTGCGGCGGAACGCTCGCTCTTATGGATGCCGGGGTGCCGATTCCTGCGCCGGTGGTCGGTATTGCTATGGGACTCGTGATCGAGGGTGATTCTTACGCCGTGCTCACCGACATTGCCGGAGCCGAAGATCACTACGGCGATATGGATTTCAAAGTCGCCGGAACGCGAGACGGGATTACGGCGCTCCAGATGGACATCAAAGTCCCGACGGTCAGCACCAAAGTTCTTCGCGAAGCTTTAGAGCAGGCACGCAAGGGACGCCTCGAGATTCTCGGAAAGATGGAAGCGACTATTTCGAAGCCGCGAACCCAACTCTCCCAATACGCGCCGCGCATTTACAGCACCAAGATTCCGACCGACAAGATCCGCGAGTTGATCGGGCCGGGCGGCAAAGTGATCAAGGGCATCATCGACCAGACTGGCGTGAAGATTGATGTATCGGACGACGGTACAGTCAACATCTTTGCCTCGGATGGCCAATCGGCCAGCCGGGCTCTGCAAATGGTGAGCGATATCGCCGCAGTCGCCGAGGTCGGCAAGACCTATCTCGGTAAAGTGGTGCGTATTGCCGATTTCGGCGCCTTCGTCGAGATTTTCCCCGGCACCGATGGTCTGCTGCACATCAGCGAAATCTCGGAGAGCCGGATCAAGAACGTCCGCGACGAATTGAAGGAAGGCGACCAGATCCTGGTCAAGGTTCTGGCGCTCGAAGGCAACAAAATCAAGCTGAGCCGTAAGGCCATCTTGAAGGAACAGCGTGAAAAGCTGAAGGCCGGCGCCGAAAAAGGCGATTAGCTAAGGGCGGCGGGATCCAAACCGCCGCTGTTACAATAAGAAATTCTCATGCGCCGTTTCGCAGGGCGATTCTCTGCCCTCGCACGCACCGACACCGGGTGCGCCATTCTCATTTGTCTTCTGGTCCTTGCGGCCTATCTTCCGACGATCATCTTTCGCGTATCTGCGAATCCGGCTTACCTGGTTTCCGATTTGACCAGCATGTCGCGCCGTGGCGTGACACCCGGGTGGCCGTGGATAGACCCGAACGCCGGCTTTCACGTTCAGGCGCTCGGTGGATTCGCTGCAAACGAATGGCTGCACGGCCACATTCCCTGGTGGGATCCGTACATGGGCGCAGGCGTGCCGCTGGCCGCCGAGATGCAACCCGCCGCGTTATTCCTGCCATTCGTGTTACTGCTGCATTTTTGGAGCGGCGTTGTCCTTTTAAAGATAGCGTTGCAAATGGTCGCGGGCGTCGCGACATTTGCATTATTGCGGCAGCTTCAGCTCGGACGCCTGGCTTCTTTCTGCGGAGCGGCAATTTACGCGTTAAGCGGCACGTTCGCCTGGTTCGCGGATTCGCCAATTCTGCCCGTAGCGTTCCTGCCGGTATTGCTGTTAGGCATCGAGCGTGCATTTGCTCGTGCAGCCTGCAAGCAGCGCGGCGGCTGGATCTTTATTGCGATCGCTCTGGCGTACTCGCTCTACGCAGGGTTCCCGGAGACCGCGTACATTCAGGGCTTACTGGCGTTGGCCTGGAGCATGTACCGCTTTATCGTCTCGCCGCGCGATCGCCGTTTCGCATTTGCGACGAAGGTTGTGACAGGCGGCATTACCGGATTGTTGCTCGCGGCGCCCCTTTTGATTCCGTTTCTTGAATATCAACAGGCGTCGGCAATCCGGCACAACGGCTACGGCCACATGGGTCTTCAAAAGATCGGCCTTGCTGCTTTCCTGCTTCCCTACGTCTTCGGCCCGCTACATGCTTTCGAATCCTTCGATACTTCCGGCATGCTTGCTGAGAGCATGGGAAATTCGGGCGGATATTTCGACCTGGCGTTGGTATTCCTCTCCATTGCTGGTGTATTCGCGGGCCGGCGAATACGCGGGCTGCGTATTCTCTTGCTGGTGTGGACTGCTGTTTTTGCGGCTCGCACGCTTCAGGTTCGCTGGGCCGAGGATCTTCTGGGATTCATTCCGCCGCTGGACTTTGCCCAGGTGTTTCACTATAGCGAGCCCACCTGGGAAATGAGTGGAGCGGTTCTCGCGGCTCTTCTGCTTGAGGACTGGCGGCGCGGGATCAGGCAGTGGCCCGTTTTCATTGGGGCGATCTCGGCTATGGCCGCAGTGGGAATTGCGCTCGGTTTGTCATCGGATCTTGTCGCTGAACTTTTCCGCCGGACTCCTCATTACTGGAAATGGTTCTACGGATCGGCAATATGGGGGATCGGGATCACATGTTTTCTTACTGTGCTTCTGTTGCGCCGGCCCAGCCGGCTCTGGGCGCGTGTTGCTGGGGCACTCGTCATCTTGAATACGGCAATGCTCTTCGCCATCCCGGAACTGGCCGGAGCACGAAACGCCAAGGTCGATTTGGGCCCGGTTAACTTTCTGCGCCAGCACCTCGGGCTGCAGCGCATGTATACGTTTCTGCCGATTGCGCCGAATTACGGGTCCTATTTCCAGATCGCGGAAATCAATCACAATGCCGTTCCCATTTCCGCCCAATGGATGAAGTACGTCAATGAGTTTATCGATCCGGCAGTGGATGCGCACGTCTTTACCGGATACCTTCCGGGTCCGCTAAGCGCGCGCGAGGACGCGTTTCGCAATCACCTGACCGGTTTCGAAAACGTAGCGGTGAAGTATGTCGTGACCCCGCCAGGAGAGAATCCGTTCGCAGTACACGTGCCGATGAATGAATCGAGTGGCGGAAACAACGTGGCGTTTCCGCTGAAAAGCGGTGAGCAGATTTCGGGATCCGCCACTGCGCCTTCTGGGCCGTTCCATCACATCGCGGGAATCGGCGTCGTGATCGGAACCTATGGCGGGGCAGCGACCGGGAGTCTGGCAGCACAAGTTTGTGTCGGGAATGTGTGCGGTTCCGGAACTGCTTCTTTGAGTGATGTACCGGATAACCAGAGTTTTTACATTCCGGTGAATCCAACGGCGCCCCTGGCGAGCGGGACGCTAATCCGGTACCGGCTGACGCATATTGACGATCCCGGCACCTTGCGCAAGCACGAAGTCTGCATCTGGCTGTGGCCGTCGCGCGATAAAGCACAATATTCGCCGCGACTGACCCTCGTGGTTACTCCGTCTGGCGCTCTGCCGGTTCCCGTGTATCACAGCACGGTAGCTGATATTTACGAATTGCCGCATCCGGCGCCGTATTTTGAGACGCAGGGCGGCCCGTGTTTGGTGAGCGCGAATTCGCGCGAATCCCTGCAGGCCTCCTGTAAAGCGCCTGCCGTGCTAGTCCGGCACGAACTCGATTACCCCGGCTGGCGGGCCTATGTGAACGGGAACCGGCGGCAGATCCGGCCGGAATCGATCTTTCAGAAAATCGAGTTGCCCGCGGGCGATTCGCACGTCACTTTCGCTTATACCCCATCGCATATTGGATGGTGTTATCTAGCGATGGGCCTGGGAATGCTGGCGATCATTGCGCGGCTTGTGACGGACAGAATGCGCAACAAAGCAACAGAAGCATTCATCGATCTCAAATCGGATGATGCACAATTGAAGCTAGCGCGCCGCTAAGGCGGAGATGAGTGAGACCATGAAGACTCCCATTCAAAGAAATACGCTCGGAAGAACGGCTTGCGCCCTGCTATTGTGCTGGGGACTGTTGGCGACATTCGCCTTGGCCCAAAGCAACGGAATTACAGGTAGGTGGCACTTTGTCCTGGAGACCGAGGGCGGGGACCGAAACGTAGACGCCACGTTTCAGCAACAGGGCCAGAACGTCACAGGCAAGTGGGAAAAGGCCGACGTCAAAGGCACGTTTGCGGACGGAAAGCTCGATCTTGCGTTCCCAATTGAATCAGAAGAGGCAGGACCGGGAACGCTGAAATTGAAAGGCGAGCTGAACGGGGGGGCGCTCAGCGGAACCTGGGAGTTCCAAACCTACACGGGCACGTTTAAGGCCACTAAAGCGCAATAAGAACCGCTCCCTCGCGGTCGCGGCTCAGTTGCGGGTTCGGACGCATGTCCGGTAATGCGGGTTCCGATCTGGCGGTTGCGGCTCAGACCATTTCGAAGCGGAGGATGGCGGTTCCCAGGTGGATTTCATCGCCGTCCTTCAGTAGCACTCCGCGAGCGCTGCGATGGACAGGTTGGCTTAACCCATCTCGTACAATCCAGATGCCGCAGTTCGCCTCCCCCTTATAAACCCGGTCGTTGACGAGCCGGTACTCGCCGGTGTGTTTTGAATAGAGGACATGCGCATGCTCGCGGGACACGCTTCGGTTGACGTCGCTATCGTCCAGAAAGGCAAGATCGTTGCGCCGCGAGGGACCGGCACCGCGGTAGACTTCGGCGGTGCGGCCGATATTAGTTCGAGTTTTTTCCAGCAGAATTTCGGGATGATTCGCCGTTCCGCTTGTGACCACCAATTTCGCGTGCCGGTGTGCCACGGAGATGGGCTCGGCGTGTTTCGATTCCAGAATCCCGGTCTGAACCGATAGCCAGTTCTCATCCGGCCCAGGCAGCTTCGGCGTGGTGATGATTTCCACTTTCAGATCGCGTGGGAAGCGGTAATTGGAGCGGCGGAGACTAGTCTTGAGTTCATCGGCGAAATAGTCTGCCAGGAACTCGCTCCGGAACATGGCGGCTTGTTCGTCGGGAACGCCCAGCAACTCGATCCGAACCAGATTATAGGGGAATACGTACGCTCCACTGGCGCGGTGGCTCCTGGCTTTCACTGCGTCCAGAATGGTGAGGCGTATTTCGGCGAGTTCCGGCGCATCTTTGGAGATACGGTTGGCGCCGAAGGGAGTTTCGAAGATCGCGCGTCCCAGCTTCTCGAATACGTTGGAAATGGCCATGTAGATCCCCTACTGAATATCACCAAACTGCTCGGCGGCTTCCACCAGCTCTCGCGCGACAGGCGCTGCAAACTTAGCGCCATAGCCGCCGTGCTCCACAACCACGGCAAAGGCGATTTGCTTATCGGGAGGAGCGTCGAACGGAGCGTAACCGGCGAACCAGGAGTGGGGCTCGCCGTGATCGAGTTGCGCCGTGCCAGTCTTTCCGGCCACGTTGACTTTCAAGCCGGCCATCGCGGCGCGGGCTGTGCCGCTGACGACCACCGAACGCATGGCATTCTCCAGAAACTTGGCGGAATTTGTAGTGAGCACGGGCACCGGCGGCTGAGTGCGCGAGTTGCTGGGATCCGAGACCCATCGGCCTTCGGGCATCGCGCCGCCGGCGGCAATCGCGGCGGCTACACGCGCCATCTTGAATGGAGTCGCAACCACCGGGCCCTGTCCGTAAGCAGCGAACGGCAGCATTTTCCTGACGTCCTGCACGCTGCCAGCCGGAATCCCCAAGAGTTCTGCGGTATCGTGCAGCGCTTTGGCTCCGACGTCGTGTACGCCGAGTTGCGCGAAGTAGGCGTTGCAGGAAACCGTGATGGCATTGGCCATCTTCAAGGTTCCATGCGCGTGATCTCCGATGTCATCGCGAATGGGCCGCCGCCAGCCGGGAATGATGGCGCCGACGCGGCCGTCCGGCAGACGCTGGCACTTATATATTTTTTGCGTGTTCGCGGGATCGAGCCGCAGAGCCGCCATGGCCGTCACGAGTTTGAACGTGGAGCCGGGCGGATACTCGGCATAGCGGGCGCGATCGAGCAATTCATCCGGAGTGGCGTTGGCGCCGGGTTCAGGCCAGCTCGCGAGGGCCAGCACATCGCCGGTCTGCGGATTCAGGATTACCAGGGCGCCCTTCTTGTTCTTGGGCTCAAGCTGAGTCTTCAAAATTTCAGCAGCTTTGAGTTGCAGGCGGATGTCGATGGTTGCATGCACATCGCGGTCGCGGTGCAGCAGCGCTTCGAGCATCGGATTCGCACGCTGATGCCGGTAACGAACAATAGGAGCGAGTTCGCGCAGATCGGCATAGCCTTGCAGCCGGACATTCGAATCGTGTTCGATTAGCGAGGAATTGGTGGCATGGAACTTCTCCCCGGTGCGTAGATCGCCCAGCAAGTGAGCAGTGGCCGGTCCGAACGGATAGAAACGGCTATCGAGGCGCGAGCAGGCTTGATCAATCGAGACGCCGAGCTGTTCATACTGAGCCCGGTGCTTTTCGAGCTCGCTCCAACTGCTGGTTGCAAGCAGAATTCCGTTGCGGTCGTAGATATTGCCGCGCGGAATCGACGCGGCGAGCAAGTTGAGGCGCGGATTATGTTGCGGGCGCTTGACGCCATCTTGCGTGATAACCAGGGCATCTTGCGCAAGCAGCTCGCGATCGTGAATGACCTGCAAGTACGCCGCCCGCGCAACGAGCAGCAATGCGCAAGCAGCCAGGGCCCAGGATGCGAAGCGCACGGGCATTCGGAACGGCTTTTCAATCTCGACGTCAGGAACCGAACGCGCGCTTTGGTTCGAGATGCCGAGTAGAATCGCGAAGATCAGGAAATTCGCCAGCATGGCGGTGTTGCCGGAACTCAGGAAAGGCGAAACGACTCCGGAAAGAGGAATGGCTCCAAGCGCGCCGCCCGAGATGAGAAGCATTTCAAGCGCAACGAGGGTGCCGAGCCCCAGGCCCAAAAACAGGCCGTATTCGTCCGGCGCGCGCAGCGCAATGCGGAAGGCGCGATGGACAAGCAGCATGAACAGCATGCACACGGCGGTGACGCCCACGAAGCCCCATTCTTCGCCAATGGAGGGCAGCACGAGGTCGGTGTGGCCGGCCGGAATGACGCTCGGGTCTCCCCAGCCCGGACCCGATCCCCAGGGACCGCCCGTCGCGAACGCCCAAAGCGAATGCGCGAGTTGATCGCCGCCGCGCACATCGTTGTTCCAGGGCGAGAGCCACATGGAGACACGTTCGGTTACGGTGTGCGGCGTGCCGAGGTGATATCCGATCGAAACACCCGCAACCAGCAGCAGGACGCCGAGCAGGGCGAGGCCGGCGCGTCCGCGCGCGATGGCGAACAGGGCAAGAAACAGGAAGCCTGTAACGAGGGCCGGTCCGAGGTCTTTTAATAGAAAAAACAATGCGAGCGCGCAGGCGACCGCAAACATCACGGGCAGGACGTGACTCGTGCGCGGCAATTCGAGCCAGCGAAGCCAGCTCGGAACGAACCGCTTTTGATGCAGGTCGCGGAGGCGCTCCCAGTTCTGAGTGAAATAACCCGCCATGAAAAAGACCAGCAGGATCTTGATCGCTTCGACAGGTTGGAATGGCCCGAGATTCACTTTGGCGTCGCTGCCGGTAGGCCCTGAGCCGAGGACGATCAGAGCGATAAACAGCGTAAACGCGGCGAGCAGGGGTGTATAGACCCAGCGCGAGAAATGGCGATACTGAAACGGCTTGAGGAGCGGAAACAAGAGCATGGCGCATCCGGCAATCACACCCCAGGCGAATTTCTTGAATTCGAGAGTGTCACGCAGCGGATCGCGAAGGCTAACCATCAGAATCAGACCAATGCCGGTCAGCAGTTGCAAAGCGGGCAGGATGGCAGGATCGCCGCGGAAGCGCAGCGACCTCCAGGCAAGATGCACAACCCAAAAGGCGGCAAGGTAGAGAGCGCACCATAGGATGTACGTTCGCAGAAATTCCTGCGGGGTTCGTACGGCAAGAACCGGTTTGATCTTTGCAAGCGGTGCAACGTGTAACCGGGCTAGCGCCCCCGTATTTGGGAGAGGCCGGTGTGTCTGGAGATAGTTCCAGACGCGTTCGGCGGCAGCTTCGCGCCCGTTCTGATCCGCGATGACATCGAGCGCCGGTAACAAGTCTTTGGGGCTGGTGGTTTGATTCAGGTTGAGCAGCTCGTGATGCGCGAGACGCATCTTGAGCTCCGGGAATTCTTGCGTTTTCGTAAAGAACACAAGGCCGAGACCACACGCCACCATCGCGGATGCGCCCAGCAACCAGCGAAATTCGCGCTGCCGTTCGATTAGCTTGGGCTGATTCGCAGAGTGAAGTTTCAGCTCAGCACTGGCTTCCCAACTCTTGGTTACTGCCATCGACGTACACCGGATGCTCGCTTGGTCACGCGGGGCTTAGGAGTCAGCAAACGAACGTTCTCGGCTTCGAGCCGCATCTGCTCGCTTTCGTCCTGATAAACCTGTTCGAGATTGTTATCGACGTTGGCGAAGCCAACGATCGGCTCATAGAGTTTTCGGGCGCGCTTGATATCTTCGCGAGCCAGTTGGAGCCAGTTGTCGCCGGGCGGAACTTTCTTGGCGCGATCGATCTCCCACTCAGCGCGGTACATGTAGCCGTCCGCTTCCTGTTCTTCTTCGCGGGGACCGAGCCGATAACCGAGCTGCCTGACTTGCGCAAATTCTCCCAAAGCCTCGCCGACATTGTGGAATCCATAGATATAGACGCGAGCAAGAGCTAGATGCGGATCGGGCGAGCGCGGAATATACAACGCCGCCTGACGGAAATCTCCAATGCTCAAGCTGGCGCGCGGCGGCTTCGGATTCTTGATGAAATCGAGATATCCGTTGCAGAGGGCCAGTTTACCCTTCGCGCTCATGTCGGAGGGCTGGATTTCGAGCGCGTGATTCAGGCACAGACGGGCGCGCTCCCAATCGAAATCGGCGAGATCGGAATCGGAGCTGTTGCGATAGCTGTCGATGATGTTATCGGCAGCCGCAACCAGCTTGGATTGGAGCGAGCGCTCGACAGAGGCCACGGGCGACAGATCGCCGAGAAAGCGATTGCGCTCTTTCAAGGCTCGATAGAGATCCCAATCCGCGGAGAGTGAGCTCAGATCGGCGTGAGCATAATCCTTGGAGGCGCGGAGCGGGGCGCTGGACATCCAGAATCGGTAGTAATAGCCGAGCGGCATGAAGACGAGCAGCCCGACGAGTACGCCCGCCGCCAGGGCCAGTGTGACATTACTCAGGCTCGCTCGTACGAGTAGCGTCTTCCAGGAGTGCTTCTCTTTGACGCGCCGGATGGTAGCGCCGAGGGCCAGTTTGGTGGCGCTGATGGGATTCTTTTCAACCGTCGCATTGGCATCCCAGACAACTCGTTCACGAGTGGCAGCAACTGCGCGATCCTCCAGGAAGGCGCGCAGATCGTTTTCGAAGTCCGCAGCGGATTGATAGCGTTGTTCGAGATCGGCCGCGAGCGACTTGGAAACAATCGCCGCAAGCGGACGAGGACAATTTTGAGGCAGCGCACGCGGAGGGCGGCGCGACTGAATGAGGTTCTCCAGCTTGCGCGTGTTTTGCGCCTGGTACGGAGGGTCGCCCGCGAGCATTTCATACAGGGTGACTCCCAGAGCCCATAAGTCGGCGTGTGGATCTACTTGCGCCTTGCTGATTCGCTCCGGGGAACAGTAGCTGGGGCTGCCGAGATTGTGATGCGTCAGATTGTGGGTAAAGGTGATGACCTTGGCGATACCGAAATCGAGCAGCCGCAGTTCGTCGTTGGGACCGATCTGTACGTTCGATGGTTTGATATCGCCGTGCACGACTGCCGTCAAGTGGCCATCCACATCGGAGATGAACGAATGGAGCGTCTTCAACTGGCTGCCGATTTCAGCGGCGTAACGCGCGGCGCGTCTTGGATCCATACGGCGTTCCGCAACGAGGATCTCCGCAAGCGTGATGCCGGGAAAATACTCCATCGCGACAAAAAAGCAGTTGTCCTGCTCGCCATACTCGTAAATTTCGAGAATACGCGAATCTGTGGCATGAAGCTGTTTCTGAATCAGCGCGCCGCGCCGCTCGGCCTCGATGACGAGCTGTGTGAATTCGTCATGGGTTCGTTCGATGATCTTGAGAACCGCGGGCCGGTCTAGGGCGGTATCTCGGGCGAGATACACATCCGTCATGCTCCGGCTGAGCTTGCGGACGATTTCGTATTTGCCGAAGTTACCGTTCACCATGTGATTTGCCCCTCCCAGACGGTCGGGGTTCTGCTGCGAACACGTTGTTACTCCGTATGGCGTTTTCCAGGTCAGAACCCAGATTGCGAGAGAACACGAGCCCGTTCCGAGCGAAGAGATTGCGCTCGAACTCCGGCCTGGCGCTGGCATCGATATCGAGCGCTGGCTGAAGAGCGCCGGGCACGGCGCCGTTTTCCGAAATGGTGTTGCCGACGAACCGTGGCGCGCTCGTGTCTTTTACCACGATCGCCGCGCCCGGATTCCCGTGAATGTAACTGGCGAGAAAGACCGGATACGAAGCAGACGTTATGCGAACAGCTGCTTCGACGGCCCCGCTGATCTCGATGTCATCGACTTGCGGGGAGGCGTTATCGATCAGCAAACCGGTGCGCAACGGGTGAGCATCGTCGCTTACAATCGAAAGGCCCTGCACACGGACATCGTTTACGCCGCGAGCCACCAAGCCGATTCCGGTATCGGTAGTAGCGGCCGGATCGCAGCGGACGATAGCTTGACCGGGAGCCGACGCAATCACATTGACATGCTCCTTGAGCGTTACGGGGCCCAAATATTGGCCGGGCGGCACATCGACGATATCGCCCGGATGCGCAATGCCGAGAGCGTTGACAATGCCGAGCGGATCAGTGGGATTGGCCGTGATGTGAGCCGGCGGGCGAACGGCGGCTGCATCGTTGATCTTGGAAGGGGGTTGCCGGGGTGTCAGCCGTTCGAGCGAGGCCCAGAGCGCGATGCCCAGAAGCATGCCGACGATGAGCCAAGCGAGCTTAGCGAGAATGCTGCGCCATGCGGGCTGTCCATTGCGCATGCGCGTGATGGCGTGACGGGAGCGAACTTCGAGCATGGCGTTCGATTCGCTGCCGAGAAACTCGGGCCCCGCGACGAAGACCACGCTGACGTTATCAGTGCCACCTGCTTGATTGGCGGATTGCACGAGCTGCTGCGCAGTCCGGTCCGGGTCGCCGTCATAGCGCTCGACAATAGAGCGGATCTGCGTGGAGGTGAGAAGATCGCTTAAGCCGTCACTACAGAGCAGGAGGGCGGCATCGGGCCGGAACCGGAAATTGCGGATTTCAATAAAGTCGGGATCGTGCGCGGCGCGGGGCCGTGACCCGACATCCCGAAAAACCTCATTGCGGCGCGGATGCCGCATCGCCTGCTGCTCGGTGAGCTCGCCCTGATCCTCCTGCTCGCCGACGGGTGAATGATCGGAAGTGAGCTTGCGCAGATTGCCGTTCCAGAAGAGATAGAGGCGCGAATCGCCAACGTGGCCGACGAGCACCTGATCGTCATGGAGAACGGCAAGAGTGAGGACACAGGCCATGCCTTGCCACTCGGGGTTACTCTGGGCGAGTTCATAGATTCGGTTATTGGCGTCCGCGATGGCTTGGCGAATGGATTCCTCGATGTCCGCTGAACCGGCCTGAATGCTAGCGGCCAGCTCGCCGGCGATCACCCGCTTGGCAGTTTCCGCAGCCATTTCCCCGGCGGCATGGCCGCCCAATCCATCGACCACAAGAAACACGCCGTGCGCGTCGTCGACAAAGACCCGATCCTCGTTGATGGTCCGTTCAAGACCGGGATCAGTGGCGACACCCGCGCGCCAGGCCAGTTCGGTCTTCATACGTGCTACGTCTTGCCTCGCCAGTTGGCCAGCGCCAAACCGAGCGCGAATAAGAAGAAGATACCAACAAACGGAATGTGGGCGATGTAGAGGAAGTTCATTTTCGCACTTCAAAGGCAAGCGTCAGAACTTCCGCGATGGAAATCTCGGCCCGGTTGGGTAGCGCCTCCTCGATGCCTTTGCGCAGCCGTTTGCCGTTCACCCAGGTGCCGTTGGTGCTGGAATCGGTAGCAAAAAAAATGCCGGTTGCGGGATCGCGCCGCAGTAGCAGATGGTCGCGCGAGACTTCGGCGCTCGCGTAGAGGGCCAGATCGGCCGGTTTGTCGTCGCCGCCGCGGCCAACCCGAACCTGATTTTGTGTCACCAGATAGAGCTGCGGTCCGGAATCGTCCTCATAGCGGATTTCGGCAAAAACCGAATCGGTATTCCGGCGCTGCTCGCGGCGCTGGCTGGTGGTGCGCTGGGCGGAAACGGACGGCTCGCGGTCGAGCAGGGTGGTTTTGGTTCCGCGGAAGCCGGGTTGGGCGGTTTCGTTCAGTTCGGAGTGAATCTCGACGTCGCCGACCGGGACTTCGGAATCCGGCAGGAATTCGATATCCCAATCGCGGCAGGCGATTTTGTGCTCCTTGCCGCCCTTGGCGCGCAGGCGGAGGCCCAGCACCGTCGGCGTCTCGTTCAGCTGGCCGACCCGCGAGCGGAGGGTGCGGCGGGCATCGTCGATAATCAAATGGAAAATGCCGGTGAGCGCGGCGTAGTCCCCCGGGTTCAAGTAAACCGTGAAAACGCACGGAAACAGGACCGTATAGGTCATTTCGAACCGGCCCAACTCCATATTCCGGACCAGCTCGCCGATGATGACATCGCCGTTCAGCCTGGTTTCGCCGAGCCGGGCGCCCAAGTTCGCCGATTCTGGCAGCTTCATACAACCTATGTAGTACTAAACGCACGAGATGGGCACGGCGTTCCGCGAAATGGCAGATCACAAAACCATCGGCTTAGCGGGACAAGACGTACAACGCCTGGCATAAAAACTACGCTCCCGCTGAAAATTAAGCAGTCCGGTTGAAATTGGCGCTGCCACCTCCGAATGCCGGGAATATTAAGTATTTTAAGAGGATCCGAAAGATCGGCAAACTGGAAATTGAGACTCCGGGACGACTGCCTGGCCAATTGTCCAGAGTTGACCAGATTGCGGAGGCACCCACGAGTGAGCTTAGCCGCTTAGCCGCGCTTTGGATCGAACACAAGGTAAGGCAGACGGCCGAGGACGTTCTCGCCGAAGAGAACGAATTCGTGGGCCATTTCACCCGCATAGCCTGTTGAACGTGGATGTCGTGCGGCGGCGGCGGTATCACGATAGCATCCCCGGGGCCCAAAATCAGTTCGTCTACCAGCCGAACCTCTGCAGGTCCCGGTCCGTCATGCTCGTCGTGACGACGCCAGATCTGAT
Source organism: Bryobacteraceae bacterium (assembly GCA_035651215.1). Lineage (GTDB taxonomy): Bacteria > Acidobacteriota > Terriglobia > Bryobacterales > Bryobacteraceae > Bog-105. Next base: position 82,609 of record DASRGE010000030.1, on the reverse strand, counting down.
ACCGATCTCGGCCTCGATAAACGCCGACAACACCCCACGTGCCATGACTGTGGATGGGGGTGGGCTGCTCCGGGCGAACAATGCCATACGCGAGAAGGAGCCCGCTCTCATTGATATAAATCGGCTTTAATCCTGGCTCGTTCTCTTTAGCAGTTTCAGCCGGTAAAACTTCGTCGCAGCGAGCGACTAGCGAACACATCCTCTCAACGATTAGCATCAGCCCCGCATCGCTAAGTCCCTCTTCGCTAAGAATGGCCCTGACTTGTTTCATCGTCTCGATAACGATTGGCGCAGTCATATCGAAATGCAAAGCGCGTTGGCTACCTGGTATGCTTTCACACCAAGCGGCTATCAGAGCGGATGATGCGAGGTAGCCGGAGGATTCGGACAGAAGAACGGAATAAGGGTGCGCGTCATGGCAGCGGAAGAGGAATCTTGCCGCCGTTTGATGGCAGCAGCGTTTTAGTGTCTTTTCGTCTTAGTGTCTTTTCATCGCTAATGCGAGGAACGCGGCTCGGATTACGCGGTCGGGAACCAGTTCCGGAGTCAATAGCCTTTGAAACACCAATCCTTCCGTAAGAGCGTGGAGCACACGCACCAACTGGCCGGCGGGCATGGGCAGCTCTTCCTTCGTCACCACTTCGCGAAGCCATTCTTCGCCGTTCGCATAACTTTCTGCCGTGACCGACGCCACGCGCGCGCGCATGTCTTCGTGTGTCAGCGTGTACGCCAGGCCGGCCAAGCGGCCCACCGCGGCGGCCGCGCGGTCAGGGATAGCCGCGATGGTGGCATCCGCCATCGCCCGCATCACGTCCGAAAAGCTCGCTCCTCGCTTCACGCGCGGTTTGATGGGAGTCCAATACGTCTGTCCAAGGGCGATGAACAAGTCATCGCGATTTTTGAAATTGCCGTAGATGGCCCCGGTGGTCATCCCGGCGCGCTCCGCAATGTCCTCCAATGTCGTGTGTTCATGGCCTTTTTCCCGTATCAGCGCCCGGGCGGCTTCCAGCAGTCTGGCTCGAGTGCGTTCCCGTTTTTCGCCCTTCGGTCGCGAGCGCGGCGATGGCGGCGGCTGTTCTGGCATACGCTTGATTATATAACCAGCTTATTTTATAGTGGCTCTATCAAACCAAAACAGGATATCTCAGACATGCACCGGGAACGTCAGATCCAAAGAGTGTTACAAGGCGCAGTGGACGGCGGGCAACTCGCCGGGGCTGCCGCGGCGGTCTGGCGTGATGGCGACCTCGAAACCGTTTGCGCGGGCTGGCGCGATATGGAAGCCCGGCTTCCTATCGAGCGGGACACGATATTCCGGATCGCCTCGATGACGAAGCCGGTCACCTCGGTAGCCGCCCTCATGCTGGTCGACGAAGACAAGATCGCGCTGCACGACCCCATTTCTAAATACGCGCCGGAGTTTTCAAAGATGCGCGTCCTGAAATCTCCTGATGGTCCTCTCGAAGAAACGGTGGACTGCGCCAGCGCCATTACCTTCAAACACCTGCTCACCCATCAATCCGGCCTGACCTATGCAGACTTTCACCGGGCTGCTATCGGTCGCGCGTATCGGGAAGCGCTCGGCGGCGATATCGATAGCGATGTTGCTCCTGACGACTGGATTCGAAGACTCGCCAATCTGCCCTTGATTGGGCATCCGGGAAGCGCGATGTACTACGGCCGTTCTACGGACCTGCTTGGATTCGTGATCGCAAGAATCGAAGGTAGCTCGCTCGGTGCTGTTCTGGAACGGCGCATCTTCCGGCCACTCGGCATGAAGGACACCGGCTTCGTCGTTCCGGAAGAAAAACGGCATCGCCGTTCCGCCGCATACGGTTTTGACGAGACGGGCCACCTGACAAAGCGGACCACATGGGGTGACGTAGTGGCGCCCGAACGGCCGCCTAACATGGCGTATGAATCCGGCGGTCAGGGACTTTGGTCCACCATCGACGACTACTTGAAGTTTGCGCGCCTGTTCCTCGGCGATGGCGCGGTGGACGGCGTGCGGCTGCTGCGTCCGGAGACGCTGGCCACGATGATGACGAACCAGCTCACGGAGGCGCAACGCGTTCATCCCGGGTGGTTGGGTCTAAACGCGGGGCGCGGCTTTGGTTTGGGCGTGTCGGTGGTTTTAGAGACGGATAAAGCCGATTTCATGCGGCGCGGGAGCGTGGGAACAGTCAGTTGGCCCGGCGCTTTTGGAGGATGGTGGCAAGCAGATCCAAAGGAGAGATCGGTGTTCATTTTCCTGGCGCACAACATGGTCGATCTGGCGCAAATGGCGAAAGGTATCGGTCTTGGAGTGTGGGCTGCGATCGAACAGTTTCAGATCGCCGGGAGCAGGGATGCTGGGGTGTAGACGTGTAGCCGCAACTTTTCCTAGAATCTTCCCTTCCCCTGCGCGATAACCCCTTTGTGAACGGGTTCATCGACAACGCAGTCCAAATCCTCGAAGCTGCCGAAAACGTCATGACCGCCGGCGAGACCCCCTCGGAATTCAGCATTCTGCTGGGGGTTGACGGCGGCATCCGCATGGTTGCCGGTTCCGATTGGCCGCTTGCATCCCTCCAGAGGGAATACGGCGCCCGCATGGCGTACCGTGTCACCCCCCATGCTGACCGCGTAAGCGTGGACGGTGTCGACCACACCCGCACCTGCCATTTTGAAACCGCCGCTCCCACCCAAACCGCTCGTCTGCTCCTGAATTCCTTCCCCAACTGGCATTCGTGCCCATCCGCGCTAGGGTATGCCCATTAGCCTTGCTGGTCAGTAACCCCATTTTCCGGACCTGATAACGCGTGGCTTATTGGGACTAAACAATGGCTCTGCCCCCGTCATTGCCGAAATGCTTGAACTGTTCCCCCGCCTGACTACGCTGGACGCATCACGCGCGCGATGGCCGCGGCCATCTGTTCCCATTTCGACCGCTCGGCAATAAGCCGTTTTCGGCCTGCCGCTGTCAGGCGATAATACCGCGCGCGGCGATTCGTGGAAGAGGTCTCCCATTTGCCGGTAAGCATTCCGCTCTTCTCCAGGCGGTAAAGCGCCGGATACAGAGATCCGTGGTCAACAGCAAGAACATCCTCGGAGAGCCGCTCGATGGATCTGGCGATTTCATAACCATTCGCCGGCCCCGCCAGCAGGATCCTCATTACCATCATGTCCAGCGTCCCCTGCAGCAGGTCGAGCTTTGCGTCGTGTTTTTTCGGCATGAGAAATTCGTCGGACCATCGTAGCAGGAAACATGGTAGGTTATCGATCGGTCGATAGTCCACTATATCCCCAAAAACGGACGAGAAAATTCCAATCTCGGAGATGAACTCCCATTTTGACAGCTCAAGGTGGCGCGGAAGTCAATCATTTATCTCTATCTGGACGGAACAGGCGAGGCGTTTCTGGTTATTCACTGGAAGCACACATTGAGCGCCATACGGATTCTTGACGTCATCCTTGGATCTCAGACCCACATGGAGCGACATTTGCCCTGCCGGGCTGCTCCCAATTCCAGCTAAATCCCTCATTCGAATTTATCTCCGCGCTTTGTTTCTCGTTCAACCGTGCACAACGCCCTGCAAACCGGGCTGTGCGTTTCCCGAGCGGTATTGTTCGTCGCTGACATGTTCCATCCAATCAACCACCTTGCCGTTGAGCTTTTCCTGTATGGCAATGTGTGTCATACCCGTGGTCGGCGTGGCTCCGTGCCAGTGCTTTTCACCGGGAGCGAACCAGACAACATCACCGGGGCGAATCTCCTCGACCGGGCCACCTTCGCGCTGCGCCCAGCCAGAACCAGCAGTCACGATGAGCGTCTGTCCAAGTGGATGCGTATGCCACGCAGTCCGGGCACCCGGTTCGAACGTCACGCTTGCCCCTTGAACGAGTGCCGGGTTGGGCGCCTGGAAGAGCGGATCGATGCGTACGTTCCCGGTGAACCAATCGGAAGGTCCCTTTGCGGATGGTTGCGAACCAGCTCGTTTGATTTCCATTTGTCTCCTTTGATGCTGTTATCTTTTGGGCGCTGATGCGATGGGGCCGTATCAGGGCTGCAGAAGCGTTTTAATTGCCCGGCGCTCGTCCATCGCGCGGTAGCCTTCCGCAACTTGATCGAGGGGCAGCTTCAGATCGAACACTTTGCCCGGATTTATCTTCTCGTCCAGCACAAGTTCGATCAGATCGGGCAGATAGCGGCGCACCGGAGCTGGACCGCCGTGCAGATGGACCTCACCAAAGAACAACTCTGTCCCGTCGAGTTTGACTGCGTGCGGCACGCCAACGTAGCTCACGTATCCGCCTGGACGCGTGGACCGGATCGCCTGCAGCATAGATTCCTGCGTGCCAACGCATTCCAGCACAGAATCGGCGCCAAGCCCCTTCGTCAGCTCTTTGATGCGAGCGATGCCTTCCTCACCACGCTCGGTTACGATGTCGGTTGCGCCAAATTCTCGTGCAAGTTTTTGACGTGATTCGTGCCGGCTCATCGCGATAATCCGCTCAGCGCCCATCTGCTTTGCAGAAAGCACGGCGAGCAGACCCACTGCGCCATCACCGACCACCACGGCTGTTTTCCCGGACTTTACATTGGCTGCGTCAGCGGCAAACCAACCAGTACCCAAAACATCGGAGGTCGCTAGCAGACTGGGGATGAGTTCTTTGGGAGGAACGTCGGTTATAGGTACCAGCGTCCCGTCCGCAAGAGGCACGCGCAATAGCGGAGCTTGCGCGGCGCTCATGAACTCGCGTTGAACGCACGAGGACTGATAGCCGTCCTGGCAAATAACGCAAGTGTTATCAGAGGTTGCAAACGAGCCCACTACGAACTGACCTGGTTTTACGTTCCTGACTTCTTTGCCGACTTCTTCCACTATGCCGCAGTACTCATGTCCCATGGGAGCCGGCAATTCTGCAAAGTTCGCGATGCCTCGATAGGGCCATAAGTCCGATCCGCAGATACAACTGGCCGAGAGACGCAGGATCGCATCTGCCGGCTTGATAATTTTAGGCTCCGGCCGATCCTCGAACCGAATGTCTCGCGCGCCGTAGAGCACAGTTCCTTTCATGTGTAATCTCCTCAAATAACTGTCGTTGCGCCGTCCACGGTGAGCGCGTGGCCGGCGACGTAGCTTGCCCTGGACTTCAAACTACCGGGAAACGCCCTCTCTCCGCATTCCCGATCCTGTCGTTTTTTTGCCTGATGCTGTTTCGCCGTCCTGTATTGCGCACGCAGTACTAAGCATTTCGACGGTAAGCTGAAGAACAGGATTCGACGGATGCTGAAGCAAGTTCAAGACAACAGTGACCCGGAAGTGATTGAGATGCGGCAGGCACTGGCGCGCAAATTCGCTGTCTACACACACGCGCAAGGAGAGCATGCGACCGGCATACCCGAGCTCGTGCTTTACCGTCATACCGCTCCAAGCGCCTGTTATCCGACCACTTGCGTGCCGAGCTTTTCCTTAGTAGTACAGGGACGAAAACTGATCAATCTCGGAGGGACGGAATACCTGTTCGATGGGTCGTCCTTTCTGGTCTCTTCCATTGACGCTCCCATTCAAAGTCAGATCGTCGAAGCCTCGGAAGAAGTGCCTTTCTTCGCGCTGCGTCTCCTGCTTGACATGACCGCAGTGCAGGAGATTTTAGGCCGGGAAGATTTGCCGGAACCGGAAGCAGCCACGGCCTCGTCGCAAGCTGGTGGATTGGCTGTTGGTCGAACGACGGCCAAATTATTCGAGCTCGGCTACAGGCTATTAGAACTTCTCGATACGCCCGAGGACATTCCGTTCCTTGCTCCGATGATCCAGCGGGAACTTGTGTACCGGATTCTGAAAACGCCGCAGGGCGAGCGGCTGCGGGCGATCGCGACACGAGGCGATATGAGCAACAAAACCGTGAGGGCGATGGCCTGGCTGCGGGCAAACTTCACGAAGCCGCTGCGAATGGAGGAACTTGCCGGAATCGCGCGCATGGGAGTATCTACCTTTCACCATCAATTCCGGGCGTTAACGGCGATGAGCCCGCTGCAATATCAGAAGCAGCTTAGGTTGCACGCAGCCCGGCACCGGATGCTGGCGGACGGGATCGATGTGACACATGCGGCCTACGAGGTTGGCTACGAGAGCGTGAGCCAGTTCAGCCGCGAGTATAGCCGTTTCTTCGGCCAGCCTCCGATGCGAGATGTTCGCATTCTGCGCACGGCGGGCGCTCAGGAGCTTAACGCGAGAACTGCGCAGGCGGGGGCACACTCTCGATAGCAGCGTATTTTTTTCACAGGTAGAGCCCATTCCCTAGTACGGAATGAGAAGCCAGCTAAAGAGCTGGTTTACCAGTGACATTGCCGATTCTTAATAGGCCTTTGCGACCACGACACGCTGCTCGACCCGTTCGCCGGTGACCACGCATTTCCCAGGACCATCGTATTCGTCGACGAGCGGAACGTTCCGAACAGTTGCCTTGAACTCCTTCAGGCGCGCCTCCGCACGGGGATCGTCTTTGAGATGGGTCATGACGAACTTCCCGCCACCTTTCTCGGCCGTGACATCGCGCAGGATCTCCTCGACTTCCTCGATCGAGTTCGCAAGGACCGTGTTCTCCTTCAAGCGAGCTTTGGCGGCCGCATATAAATCGAACTGCATGCGATCGAGCATGGTCTGAACGTGCGTGGAGAGATCCGCCTGAGGGACGCTTTGTTTTACGCCGGTGTCGCGCCGCTTCAGCACCACGCTGCCGGAAGCCAAGTCGCGCGGCCCGAGTTCGATGACCAGCGGCACGCCCAGCCGCTCCCAGTGGAAGAACTTTGTACCCGTCGTCAGCCCTTCGCGATCATCAAGTTTGATTTTGAGATCGCTGGCAATCTTTTGCGCCGTTTCCAGCACCGCAGTACGCTCTTCCCCTTTCCGGTAGATGGGAACCAGTACCCCGCGGAAGGGCGCCAGCTTTGGCGGAAGCACGAGTCCTCTGTCATCCGAATGCGTCATAATGAGCCCGCCAATCAGGCGCGTGCTGATGCCCCAACTCGTCTGCCAGACATAATCGAGCGTGTTCTGTTTGGTTTGAAATTTAACATCGAACGCCCGCCCAAAATTTTGCCCAAGGTCATGGCTGGTCCCCGCCTGCAGAGCCAGCCCGTTTTGCATCATCGCTTCTATGGAGTAGCTTTGGAGTGCGCCGGCGAACTTCTCGCCCGATGTTTTCAAACCTTTGATCGCGGGCATGGCCATGACCTCCTCCGCCACGTCCGCGTAAATGTCCAGAATGCGGAAAACCTCATCCAGCGCCTCTTCGTGCGAAGCGTGCGCGGTATGCCCCTCCTGCCAAAGAAATTCCGAAGTGCGCAGGAACATGCGAGTGCGTAGCTCCCACCGGACGACGTTTGCCCACTGGTTCATGAGCACCGGCAAATCGCGCCAGCTCTGGATCCACTTGGAAAAGAAATGCCCGACGATGGTCTCAGAGGTGGGGCGGATCACGTAAGGTTCCTCCAGCTCTTTCCCGCCCGCAATCGTGACCATCGCCAGTTCCGGCGAAAAGCCCTGCACATGCTCGGCTTCTTTGCGAAGAAAACTCTGTGGAATCAGGAGCGGAAAATAGACGTTCTGATGCCCGCTTTCCTTAAACCGGGCGTCGAACTCGCGCTGTAAGGCCTCCCAAACCGCATAGCCATTTGCCTTGATGACCATGCATCCCTTGACGATTTCTGCCGGCTCGGCCATATCGCCTTCGAGCACGACATCCTGGTACCAGGCCGCGAAGTCCTGATTTCGCGGTGTGATTTTGGATTCAGCCATTCTTGCGACGGGTAGAGTTAGTGTTGCCAGGGGACTTGATTGCCTTCGCCCGGGAAGGGCCAATCCCGCACGTTCATCAGAAGCTCTTTCTCGCGCTGGGTCTTCGGAACTTCATTGACCCTCAGATTTTCGAAAAAGTGGACACCGGTTTTGCCGGCCGTGGCGATATCGATGTCGCCATCGCCATCGATGTCCTGAACGATGAATTGTGTGCCCGCCGCGGCTGTTCCGTTTACCGATATGGCGTAACGCGTAAACTCGCCGTTCTTGCGGTTGATTTTGTAGTAGTAGATCACGAGCGGGTCGTAAGAGCCGGGATCGTTGCCGTTGTGGCCTCGGTAACGTTTTCCTGCCAGTAACTCCGGCTGGCCATCGCCATCAACATCGGCCAGCTTGAGAACGTGGACCTGCGAGAAGGATTCGTCGATCGTATGCTTGACCCATTCGCGCTTGGAGGATGTCCCCTGTTGCGCGAGCCAGTACACGCCGTAGCTGTGGCCGCGGCTGTAAATGATGTCCAATTTGCCGTCATTGTTCACGTCGTATCCGATGATGGGGAATCCGGTCTCGCCTAGCTCCCAATCGGCGTGCCATTCCCATTTATCGGCGTTTGCGTCGATGTTTTTGAACCAGCCGTGTGGAGTCAGAACGTCCGTCTTGCCGTCCCGGTCGATATCCGCCATGCCGATGCCGTGCCCGTCCTGGTCGTGGCCTCCCAGATGATGCACTTTGGGCTCGGAACCGGAGAAGTCAATCCAGATCACGCCCGAGCGCCCGTAATGAGCAAGGGCGAGATCGGGCTTCCCGTCGCCGTTGATATCGGCCATCCATCCGCCTTCGGTTTCGACCGAATGCGTGATGAAATGCTTCTGCCATTGGACGCCCTGTTTCTTCGGGTTCTCGTACCAAAAGACGCCGTCGGTCATCCAACCGACGGTGACGACGTCGGGAGCGCCATCGTGGTTTACATCCACAGCCCACTCGCCGCAATCGGAAACGAATTCGCCGACAATATCGACGGTACGGTATTGGTGCCGCGTCCATTCGCCGCCTTTCGGGCCGGGATTTTCATACCAGTAGGCTCCGCTGAGAATGTCCGGCCGGCCGTCGCTGTTCATGTCGATGACAGTGATTCCCTCGGCGTGATCGGTGCCGATCTGGTGAATGAAAAAGGTTGCTTGCGGGACGCCATATGGCCCATCGCCACGCTGCTTGTTGAGCTGCGCGTGAAAAAGGGCGGTAGAGAAAATCAGGAGTGTTGGGAGGAGGAATGGTTTCATTTACAGTGGCAGGATTTCTTCGCGCTGGGGATCGAAATCGATACGGCGCTTTTGTTCATAGGCAATGTTGCCGAGATGCGATGCCTGGGCGGAGCGATGCCCAATCAGTACGTCGCCATTCGGCCGGTTTCTGGTTTTGACACATTCCAGGAAATTGTTTACGTGATCCTGCGTGAGTGAATCGCGAACGCCCTGGATCACTTCGGCGCGAACGACGTCAGCCGGTTCCTTGGCGCCGACCGGATAGTATTCATACCGAGAGCGGTCGATCCAGAGCCGCCCCTCCGTGCCGCAGATTTCAATCGCCTCGCCTTTGATGCTGGGCACTAACGTTGCTTCGAAGGTAGCCGTGAATTCTTTCGGTCCAGGATATTGCAAGAGAACGTTAATCGTGTCCGGCGCGGTGCGGCCGTCTTTGTAATAGTAAACTCCGCCCGCTGCGGATGCGGACGAAGGCACGTCCTTTCCCAGGAACATGTGGACTACGTCGATCCAATGCGTAAACAGATCCGTCACTTGACCGCCCCCGAAATCGAGATAAGCGCGCCAGTTGTAGTATTGCTGCGGGTCCCAGTCCCGCCATTTGACGGGTTCCAGAAAGCGGTTCCAATCGAGATCAGCAGGCTTGGTCTGCAGCGATGCTGGCGCTTTGCGGAGATGCCAGCTGTTGCCGTACCACCAGGTTCGCGCAAGCGTGACCGTGCCGATCTTGCCCGAATCGAAGTACTTCTCTTTCGCGGTCAGATAATGCTTCGCCGAGCGCTGCTGCATACCGACCTGGCACACACGGTTATTCTCGCGGGCCGCTTTAATAATGAGCGGACCTTCTTCAATGGTCCGGGTCAGCGGTTTTTCCACGTAGACATCGCGTCCGGAATTTAGAGCATCAATCGCGATTCTGGAATGCCAGTGATCGGGAACAGCGATCAAAACGGCGTCGACTTCTTTTACATCGAGCAACTGGCGATGGTCGCCGAAGCTCTTGGCGTCCGGGACTGTCTGTTTGGCAGCGTCGATATGCGCGCCGTAGATGTCGCAAACCGCCGGGACGCGGACATCGGGGCGGTTCAGGAACAGGCTCATATCGTGGCGGCCGCGGTCGCCGACACCGATGACGCCAAGGTTGAGTTTGTCGTTAGCGCCGAGCACGCGCGAGTAGGAAGCGGCGGTCATGGCAAGGGCGCTGCGAAGGAAATCTCTGCGATTCGACATACGTTCTTACTGTTATTTCATAGTGGGAGCGAGATGGCCGCTCCCTCGCGGTCGCGGTTCTGTCGCGCGGGTTCCCATTTGGCGATGACGGCCGTGGCGACGCAGTTGCCAAGCACATTGATGCAGGTGCGGCCCATATCGAGCAGCGCGTCTACGCCCAGCAGCAGAGTGATGCCTTCCTGCGGAAGCTGGAAGGAACTCACGGTGGCCGCGAGAATGACCAGAGCGGCGCGCGGTACACCGGCCACGCCTTTGCTCGTGAGCATCAAACCGACCATGATGGTGATCTGTTGGGCAACGGGAATATGGATACCCGCGCCTTGGGCGATGAACATGGTGGCGAGCGACAGATAGAGCGTGGTTCCGGTCAGGTTGAAGCTATAGCCCAAAGGCAAGACAAAGCCGGCGATGTGTTTCGGCGCGCCAAACTGTTCCATGTTTTCGAGCGCCACCGGAAGCGCAGCTTCGCTGGATGCGGTGGAAAATGCGATTAAAGTTGGCTCCTGAGCCGCGCGCCAAAAGCGCCGCAGCGGGACACGCGCTAATAAGAGCGATGAGGCCAGAACGAGAACCGCGAACAGCGCCAAAGCTAAATAGAGAGTTGCAACAAGCTTTCCCAATCCATATAAGACACCGAGTCCTTTTGAGCCGATGGTGACGGCAATGGCTGCGCCGACCCCAAATGGCGCCAGATACATGACATAGTTGGTGTACCGGAACATCACTTCGGCGACAGCGTTCGCAAAACTCACCACGGGTTGCGCTTTTGCTCCGGCAGCGGCGCATGCAGCTCCAAAGAGGAAAAAGAACACCACCATCTGCAAGACGTCGTTCTGGGCCAAAGCTTCGAAGATGTTGGCGGGCGCCGCATGCTCGAATATCTGGCCGAGAGAAGCAGGTTTCGCCAGTGCGGTTACCGGCCCATTCCCCTGCCTCAAAAGCATTCCGGCGCCAGGACGCAGCCAGTTCACCACGAGGAGTCCGATCACCAGCGCCAGCGTCGTTGCGATTTCGAAATAAACCAGCGCTTTCGCCGTAATCCGGCCCATGGTTTTGAGTTCTCCGGTCGAGGCGATTCCCGAAACGAGAGTTCCAAACAGCAACGGCCCGATGATGGATCTAATCAGACGCAAAAAGATATTGCTGATGGGAGTCAGCTTCACGGCGAACGCGGGGACAAAGATGCCGAGGAGAATGCCGGCAATTAGTCCGATCAGAATCCAGGAAGTGAGCGAGAGTTTGGGTCGGAGCTTCATCGTTCGCCCCATTTCAACTTTTCGCGCAAGACGTCGAAGAAAAGACTTTTCGGCGGGCGGATAAGTTGAATGGCCTTCGAGGAAGCACGGCAGATGATGCGATCCCCTTTGGAGAGCGGCTCGCCGACCTGACCGTCGATGGACAGAAAGGGACCGCTTTCCCCGTAATTGAGGATCTTGATCACACTCGAATCGGGCACGATCACAGGCCGGTTGGTAAGCATGTGTGGACAAATCGGGGTGATGCAAAATGCCGCGACGGAGGGAAAAATGATCGGTCCTCCAGCCGAAAGCGAATAGGCTGTGGAACCGGTAGGCGTCGAGACAATCAATCCATCTGCTTTGTAAGCGGCGACAAAGTGGTTATCGACGTGAGTATCCAAATCGATCATGCGGGCTAATTCGGATTTCGTGATGACAACATCATTCAGCGCCGAATAAGAAGCAATGGTCCGGCCGTCGCGAATGAGCTCGCAATCCACCATGCGCCGGAGGCCGATGCGGTGTTCGTGCCGCAAAGCGCGCTCCAGCTCGGGATAGAGTTCTTCGACACGGATTGCGGTCAGGAAACCGAGATGGCCCAAGTTCACGGCGAACAGTGGGATGTCGCGTCCTGCCACAACCCGGGCCGCCGAAAGCAGCGTTCCGTCCCCGCCCAGTACGATTACCAGGTCCGCTCCCTCGGCTACTTCTTCGCGCGGATAGAATTGTTCGCTTGCGGCATATTCGGCGGTTTGCTGATCGCAGCGATAGCGGATCCCGCGTTGGGCTAGCCATTCGAGCAGCCCGCAAACGATGGGCGTGGCTTGCGGAATCTTGGGCTTGGAGATGATGCCGACAGTGGTGATCTGGCGCATGGTGGGCGGTTGTTAAATAGCGGTAGCCGCTCCCTCGGGCTCGCGGTTCTGCTTTCGGGCATGCAGAAGGAATTCGCGGTTGCCTTGGGCGCCGGTAATGGGGCTGTCCATAATCGAGATAGAATAACCCAGCCCTGATAGCGCATCCGCCACTTTGTTGCAAGCCGCCTGATGCAGAACCGGATCGCGGATGATCCCGCCTTTCCCCACGTGTTCCCGCCCGGCTTCGAATTGCGGCTTCACTAAAACAACCCAATCGCCTTCCGGAACGAGAAGCGGGGCGAGGGCGGGGATGAGCAATGTTACTGATATGAAACTCACGTCACAGGCGATGAGTTGAACGGACTCGCCGATCTCGTCGAACGCCAAGTACCGCGCGTTCACGCGCTCGTGGAGGACCACGCGGGGGTCGTTGCGCAAGCGCCAGTCGATCTGCCCCGCCCCGGTATCCACCGCATGAACGCGAGCTGCTCCATGTTGCAACAGACAGTCTGTGAAGCCGCCGGTGGAGGTGCCTACGTCCATGCAGACCTTGCCTTCGACAGAGATGCCGAACCCAGCGAGGGCCACTTCGAGCTTCAATCCTCCACGGCTCACGTAGCGGAGAGGTTGTTCTACTTCGAGATGCGAATCCGCGGTGACGGTGCGGCCCGGTTTGTCCGCTCGCTGGCCGTTGACCTTCACTTTACCTGCGAGGATCAGGGCTTGGGCACGCTCGCGTGTTTCGGCCAGGTTACGCGCTACCAGAGCCAGATCCAGACGCACATCAGGCCTTGCGGTTGACGACGAAATCGGCCAACTGGCGGAGCCGGTCCGCGCGGTCGTCGAACATACGGAGCGCCACATGGGCGGCGCGGCGTTCTTCTTCGGCCATTTTACGCGACTGTTCGAGCCCGTAGACCACGGGAAAGGTGATCTTGTGTTGCGCCTGGTCCTTGCCCGCGGTCTTACCGAGGGCTTCGGAAGACTCTTCCACGTCCAGGAGATCGTCGATGATCTGAAAGGCCAGACCGATGTGTTCGCCGTACTCGGAAAGCGCCGCCAACTCCTCTTCGCTCGCGTCGGCATAAATGGCGCCCATACGAACGCTGGCGCGCAGCAAGGCTCCGGTCTTTTCGCGGTGAATTGCATCGAGCAGCACGGCGGTCGGCCTCTGCCGCTCGCCTTCGATGTCTTTTACCTGGCCGCTAATCATTCCAGCAACCGATCCGGCGGCGCGGGACAACTCTTCCACAAGCCGGATTCGCCGCTCTGCGCTCGCCTGGTGTAGCCGGCTCAACACTTCGAAGGCGAGCGTGAGCAAAGCATCCCCGGCCAGTATCGCCATGGCCTCGCCGAATACCTTGTGACAGGTCGGACGGCCGCGGCGCAGATCGTCGTTGTCGAGCGCCGGCAGATCGTCGTGGATGAGCGAGTACGTATGAATCATTTCCAGCGTTGCGCCGGCATGCTCGACGCCTTCCGGCGAATCCGATACGGCGTGGGCCGCGGCGATGGCGAGAATCGGGCGCAGCCGTTTCCCACCGGCAAACAAGCTGTAGCGCATGGCGCGGTGGATGGAGATGGGTTCCAGGTCCTCGCCCGGCACCCACTCGTTGAGCACACGATCCACCAGCTTCACCTGTTCGGACAAATATTCCTGCAGATTTGCCGCGTGCACTCTGGTCATTTGACGGATTTTTCAGAGTTGAGCGGTACGGGGACCATCTCGGAACCCTTCTTCATGAGGACTTCGATACGCGACTCTGCCTCTTCGAGCTGACGTTTGCATTGGGCACTGAGACTCATGCCGGTCTCGAACAAGCGTAAGCTCTCTTCGAGCGGCAAATCGCCTTTTTCGAGCTCTTTGACGATTCGCTCCAATTCTTGTAAACTCGCCTCAAAATTAGGCGAAGGCGGGTTTTCTTCGGGCATCGCCCCATTGTAGCTGCCGCGTCACTCCTCCTGCCGGAGCGCCACCAGAAGATCTATGTGCACGGCGCGGCAGCCCGGTATCAGTGTTGCCGCAATCTGGGTGGCGCCTACAGCAGATATGGACACTAGCCGCTAATACATGAAACCAACCAGGACCTGCGCCTGGTTCCGTCGCGATGCGTAGACGCAAGTTTGGGATACTACCTGGACAACTGCGTCGGAGAAATCCCCCGCCGGCACGCCACTTCGATTAGAGTGAAAGTATGGCGGTACCCGCCGCTGCCCGTCCATCCCTGTTCGGCTCAGACTAGCTGCACGCTCGTTGCGGCCCTTTCCAGTCTGCTTTTAATCAGTCCAAATTGATGAGAAGTTATGGCGACGAATACGAGCGTTCATCCGCTTTTGCCCAGCTTCGCGACCGCTTTGCCCGGCCCGCGAGCGAAAGAAATCATTGAACGGGACCAGGCGGTCCTTTCCCCCTCCTACACGCGCTGTTATCCGCTCGTAATGAAGCGAGGGGAAGGCGCCATCGTGGAAGATGTCGATGGGAATCGTTTTCTGGATTTCAATGCCGGGATTGCGGTAGTGGCGACCGGCCACTCGCACCCGCGCGTAGTAAAGGCGATTCAGAAGCAGGCGGCCGAGTTCCTGCACATGTCAGGCACCGATTTCTATTACGAAGGTATGGTGACGCTGGCGGAAACGCTGGCTGCGCTGGCGCCGGGCGGAGGTCCGCGCCGCGTGTATTTCGGCAACTCGGGGGCCGAGGCCGTGGAAGCCGCCATCAAAATGGCGCGGTATCACTCCGGCCGCGACAAGTTCATTGCATTTTTCGGCGGATTTCATGGCCGCACCATGGGGGCGCTTTCACTGACCGGCAGCAAGGTTGTGCAGCGCCGCGGGTTTCATCCGCCGCTTCCGGTTCATCACATTCCTTACGCCTACTGCTACCGCTGCCCTTACGGGAAGGAACCGTCCACCTGCAATGTCGAGTGCGTGAAGGTGCTGGAGGATCAGCTTTTCAAGACCATCTTGCCCGCCGAGGAAGTGGCCGCGATCGTGGTCGAGCCGGTTCAGGGCGAGGGCGGGTATCTGGTGCCACCCGCGAAATTTCACGAAGAACTTCGCCGGGTGGCGGACCGGCACGGCATTCTTCTGATACACGATGAAGTGCAGTCCGGCATGGGCCGCACGGGCCGTATGTTTGCGTCGGAGCATTTTGGAGTCGCTCCGGACATCGTCACGCTGGCCAAGGGCATTGCGAGTGGGCTGCCGCTGGCCGCCACGGTGGCCCGGGCGGAAGTGATGAACTGGCCGCCGGGAGCGCACGCCTCCACCTTCGGCGGGAATCCCGTTTCGATTGCGGCCGCGCTTACGACGATAGAGTTGCTGGAGGAGAACCTGATTCAGAACGCGGCTAAGATTGGCGCGTACATGCTGGATCGAATGGGCGCGTGGCCACAGCGGTTTCGCCATGTCGGCGATGTACGAGGTCTAGGGCTGATGATCGGGGTAGAATTCGTCCGCGACCAGGAGACCAAGGAGCGCGCGCCGGAGATTCGCGACCGCCTGGAAGCACTGGCGTTCGAACACGGATTGCTGATCCTCGGGTGCGGACCGAACAGTATCCGGTTATGCCCGCCGCTCGTGATCACCCGCGATCAGGCGGATTTTGCAATGGATACACTCGAGCAGTGTTTAGCAACTATTTCCGCGTAAGTTAGCATTTATTTCAAATTTTCTTCAGCACCTTAGTCCGGGTCCAATGACCTATTCCGTCGGGGTATTTTACCTGGAAAAGGGCGGGGACTAAGCCGCAGCACGTTTTTTGTAAGTAAACCGCACTTACACAAAACCTCCTATTATCAAGCACTTCCACCCTTTGTTATAGATCCGTTCGCAACTGCCTTTTTCTTTATTGCCAGCACGAACCAGTACCAAACTGCTAGTAATTGCGAGCAATTACTTTATCGCCTAGTTTTGTATTCACAAGACGATTGTGCGGAGTGCTATGACGATTACTGCTGCGCTTTGTGCGGAAAACCTAACCAGACAGCCACGAATCAGCGTGATTATTCCGGTCTATAATGACCAGAAGAACCTTGCTGTTTGTTTGCAAAAACTGACCCAATCCACGGAGCCTTACGAATGCATCGTCGTGGACGACGGCTCCACCGACAACTCGGCTTCGGTAGCCCGCGAAGCAGGCGCCAAAGTAATCTCAACGGTGGGCCGGAGCGGACCTGCGCACGCGCGGAACATCGGCGCCGCGGAAGCAAGCAGTGACCTGCTACTGTTCCTGGATGCGGACGTTGCCGTCTACCCTGACAGCGTTTCACGCGTGATCGCGGCGTTTGAGCAGGACCTGCAACTCGATGCGCTTATGGGATCGTACGATTCCGATCCCGAGAAGTCGGACTTTCTTTCGCAATATCGCAATCTGATGCATCACTTCGTTCATCAGAATGCGCGGCGCGCCGCCTCCACATTTTGGACCGGATTCGGCGCAATCCGACGCGCTGTGTTTCTGAGACACGATGGTTTCGATGCAAAGTTCGGAAAACCGTCGATTGAAGATATTGACCTTGGGTACCGGTTGCGGGCCAATGGCTGCAAAATCATGCTCGATCCGACGTTGCAGGTGAAGCACCTGAAGGAATGGAGCCTTCCGTGCATGATCCGGACGGATGTCACACAGCGCGCCATTCCCTGGACCGAACTCATCCTGAAAAACGCATCGATGCCCAACGACCTGAACGTGCGCACCAGTCAGCGCATCAGTGTCGCTTTGGTGTTCCTGCTGATTGCCTTGAGCATACTGGCAACTCTCTTAAACGCAAAGGCGTTTGTTCCGCCCGCTATTGCTTTGATTTTCCTGCTGCTCTCTCAATACGAGATCGAGATTACAAACGGTCTCCGATCGAAGCGCATGCTGGGAACCGGCTTTTTCATCGCCACACTTGTCATCACCTGTTTCTGGTCTCATCAGGTGTGGACTTTGGTGTGTTCGCTGGCTGCATTTCTGCTCCTGTTATTCCGAAATCATTGTTACCGTGCCGGTGCATCGCGATATAAGTTGCTCGATTGGACATGCATCCTTTACTTCGCCGGCGCATTGTTGGTTGTGGCGATTCATTTCGGCGGCTACCCGCCGGCAATTCTGTTCTCGGCTCTACTCGGAGCGGTCGTTCTGCTCGATGCGCGATTTTTCGCCATGCTCGCCTCGAAGCATGGCAGGCTTTATGCGACAGCGGCTGTTCCATTTCAATTGCTGTTTCATCTGAATTGTGGGATCGGATTTCTGATAGGAGCCGCGCGGTTCCTTTGGTCGACTAAGTATCGCCCTACTATGCCGCCCACTCTGGCCGTGAGCCGGCGGTCCGACGGCACGCGGATTTGACGAATCGGAGCTACGTCCGAAAGCTGTAAGCCCGAAAGAACTTCTCTGCTGCATCGGTGAGGCCGAGAGCTTGAAAGCAATTCGGGTACGTCTGGATGGTCCGCAGCAGCAAACGCTGCTGCGGAGCCTCACCGGCCTGTTCGCCGGAGTGCAGATCGACAATCACGACACTCACCCGATTACGCCGGAGGACAGCAAGCGCTTCTTCCGGAGTAGTTACTGTGAGTTTCCGGTTCCATCCTCCCCAATCCGACTCTGTGAACAACTTCGACGCCCGCAAGATGACGGGAGCAGAATGCCGTTCCTGCAACACGGTCTCTGCCACGATGGCTCCTTCCCCGGCCCAGCTTGAAGACACCAAAACTGTCTGGTTTGAGCGCAATTGAGGAGTAAGCATGGCGACAACATACTTCGCTCCGTAGACAGGTTTATATGCCACGTGAAACGTGGTCAGAAAAAATAGCGCCACGGCCGAGGCCAGAATAACCGGCTGGAACCAGGCATGTGCACGGAAACGGGTTCGGGCCCAGGCTACCGCGGCCCAGGCGAAGCTCAGGGCTGCAGGAGCGGCTAACGTCTGATGCCGGATTTCACGCACAGGCGCAAGGAAGGTGTGAAAAAGGAAGACGGCGGCCCACCAGGCGGCAAAAGCGGCCCAGCGTGGGGTTACAGCTTTTTGCCGGGCGGGGCGCAAAACGTAAAGCAGTATGCCAGCCAGAGCCAAGCCGAGCAGCACCCAACCCAGGACTGCGACCTGAGCCCGGGCATTGAATGCGATCACGCTTTCGAAAAATCGTGACTGTTTCGCCGCGCGCCAGCCATTGCTTGCCATTTTGAAGGTCAGCAGGTACCAGGGAAGACACACAAAGGCCACCGCGGCTGCCGGAAACCAAAAACTCCCTCGGCGGAGCAGGTCGAATCTCCGCGCCAGCACCATTGCCACGGCAGGCACAAGCATCAGGCACCATCCATTTGCCTTGGTTAGCACCGCGGCGATCGTAAAACAAGAAAACAGAATGGCGCTGCGCCAATCGCCCCGCTTCAGATACGACTCATAGTTGACAACGGCCAGCAGCATCCAGAGCGTCAAAAGCGCTTCCGCCATCACGGTGTTTGTCTGGTCCTGCACGGCGGGCAGCAAGAGAAAACTTGCGCCCGCGACAAAGGCGGTCAGTTCACCCCAGTGGCGGCGCCAGATGGACCACAGCGTAACGGCGATCAATGCGGCTATCACTGCCTGGAGGAGCAAGAGCGACGCTCTCGAAACGGAAAACAGCAGAGTCCATAGAGCTTGGACTATATAAAAAACCGGCGGCCAGTGTCCGAGCGCAACTTTGGGGTAGTGGGCATAAAAGTCTTGGGCGAACTTCATGGGAGCAACCCGCGCGATGGACGCGATGTAATCGTGCACCATCACGCCGGTGACAAAATGCGCGGCTTCGTCGAATCCCCAAAACTCACTCCGGAAAGCGCCCGCGACCCATTGGAGTGCCACAGCGATCGAAAGCATCGCCATAAAGACGAGCCAAAACGGTTGAGCGGACTGCAAGCGCTTCTTGAGTCGCGACGAGACGGCTGGGGATATGCCATTCAAAATGGCTGGCATAGAGGCAGATCCGGTAACAGCAGAGTTTTGTGGACGCAAGGTCTCGTGTGTCTTCCCTGTACTAAGTAGTTCTAAAACACGAAGTTTCGCTTTCTACTGAAAGAAAAGTGCCTGCGCATCCACTATCCACACGTGGTTTCATCCGTGGCGAACAATCGCGAGGTACAGGTCGGCATTGTTGGGTTGGGACAGCTCGTGCGGGAAGTTCACTTACCCATTTTGCGGCAGCTCCGGTCAGCGCGAGTTGTGGCGATCGCAGACCCATATCCGGGGGCTGTCGAACAGTGTCTCCCGATGACGGAAAATGCGCGGGCCTACAGCTCTCTCGACGCGCTGCTGGAGGACGATCGCGTAGAAGCAGTTCTGGTTGCCTCGCCAAGCGGCGAGCACGCGCAGCAGGCCCAACGCGTCCTTGCGGCCGGTAAGGCGCTGTATCTTGAAAAGCCCATCGGCAGCACAGCAGAGGAAGGGCGTGCCGTGGCGTTAGCTGCCAGGGGGGCCGCTGCGCCGGCCGCAATGGGCTTCAATTACCGTTTTCATCCGATGATTCAGCACGCCAGGCGCGCCCTACAAGAAGGGAAATTCACGGGCGTGAGAAGAGTGCGGTCGTGTTTTTCTATCGCGCCACGCCCGCTTCCCGCCTGGAAACTAAAGCGCTCGTCGGGTGGGGGCGTTCTGCTCGACCTTGCTTCGCATCATTTCGATCTCTTGCGGTATCTGCTAGGCGCGGAGATAACGGCTGTGAGCGCTCGAATTTGGAACGAGCGTAGCGAGGCCGATTGCTGCGAAGCGGAACTGAGCTTTGAAAACGGCGTCCAGGCACAATGCTCATTTTCATTCTGCCGCCAGGAACGGGACAGCTTGGAGCTGATCGGCGCCCATGGGCGGATGTTGATCGATCGCTACGCGCCTCTGCGGTATCCGGTGTCACCGTTTTCGGAGTTCATCCGGTACCAGTGGGAGCGCCGGCGATCGCCCTGGAAGGAAGTTTCTTATCGCCGTTCACTCGAAGCCTGGACGGAGAGTATACGGGGCCGAAGGCAACCGGCAGTCACGCTGGACGATGGGCTCCAAGCTCTGAGGATTGTGCTCGCGGCGGAGCAGTCAGCACTGCATAACCGGCGCGTCCGCCTGGAGGATGTGGAGGCTCCGGTACTGAGCCCGGTATGAGGCGGGAGCGCGCTCTACCCGCTGGGGCGTGACATAAATGTCCACACTTGCGAAAGAGATCGGGCGGGGAACCTCCTCCATCTTCCTTGCGGAAGCACTGGCCTTGCCGGCTGGGCTGTTGCTCGCCCGCTTGCTGTCCATCGCCTTGGGACCGGCTGGTTACGGCCGCTACGGGGTGGCCGCATCGATTGTGCTTGCCGCGGAATGGCTCATTGTCGCCGCTTATTCCCGCATTTCCGTCCAGTTGCTCAGCGAGGCCCAGTCCCGGGAGAGCCTGGAACCGTCGGTGGTCCGGCACTACTTCTTCTCGGCGCTCGGTGTGATGGCGCTGTTCATTTTGTTTGCGGACACGCTCTCGAAAGCATTGCATGCGCCCAGCCTGGCCGCTGACCTCCGATGGCTTTCGTTAGATCTGCCCCTCTTCGCTTTGGCTCAGGCGCAGCGGACCATCCTTACCGCGCGTCACGAATACTCGGGAAGAGCTTTCGCCATCATCATTCGATGGGTCTGCCGGGTGGCGGGGACGTGGGGCCTGCTCGCTATGGGGTTTGGAATCCGCGCCGGGTTGTGGGCGTGGCCTCTCGCCTCAGTTGCGGAGCTTGTCTGCCTCCGGAGGCTGCCGCTGCGTTCTATTTTTGACAAGCGCAAGACCAGCCTGTCGATTTGGCGTGAGGGCTGGGCGCCGTTCTTGTTTTCCGCGGGACAACGCGCACTCGAGCGCATCGACCTGCTCGTCTTGCAGGCGCTCGGTACCGCGGCTCCCGCCGTCGGAATGTATGTGGCCGCACAAAATCTCTCGATTTTGCCAGGCATCTTTGCGGCATCGCTCACACCGGTGCTCACCGCAACGATGACGCGCGAGCGGGTGCTGGGCCGGGAGCAAGCCAGCCGGCGCAGTGCGGCAATGTCTCTCAAAGCGGCGATTTATCTGCTTCCCTTGGCGGCGATTTTCGGGTTCTGCGGAGCCGACGTTTCTCAGCTCGCGTTTGGCGCGAAATTTCGCGCTGCAGGCCCCCTCACGGGCTGGCTGATTGCTGCCTATATCGGCCTTGCGCTCGCTTCGACGGCAGCCTCTATCATCAGTTCACAGGGTAGGCACCGCCTCACAGCGTATCTGAGCATTCCCGCTGCGGTGTTTGCCCTCATCCTTCAACCGTTAATTATTCCGAAATTCGGAATGGAGGGCGCGGCGATCGTGAGCGCCCTCATAGGACTGACATCCGGACTGGCGGGCGTAACGATGCTGTATCGCCTCTGGAACCAAAAGTTTCCGTGGGCGATGCTGCTGCGCGCCGCTGGCGCTACGCTCGCGGTCCTTGCGCTCGGGCGCCTCCAACCAATAGCCGCACTCGTACTCCCAGTTCGGTTTACCTGTTTGTCACTCGTTTCGGGGATAACTCTTATTGCGGCAGGCGACTGGCAGCTTCTTCAGTTCAACGCAAGATTCCTTCGGATCGGAAGGATATTGGAATCGCGAAAGGCCGGATGATGATGCGCTTCTCGATTATCATTCCCACATATAACCGTCCGGAGCGCCTGGCGCGCTGTCTCGGATCCGTAGCCGCTCTCGATTATCCGCGCGAGCAGTTCGAAGCAATCGTGGTTGACGACGGCAGCGACTTACCGCTGGATGAGGCAACGCAGCCAGTGGCGGCGCTGATGAATCTGACGGTCTTACGGCAGAACAATGCAGGGCCGGCGAGCGCGCGAAATTTCGGTGCATCTATCGCACGCGGCGAGCTTCTGGCGTTCCTGGACGACGACTGCGCTCCGCGCCGGGACTGGTTACGGCAGATGGACCTCGCAGCGAGGCGAGATCCCGGATGCGTGTGGGGCGGAAGGACCATCAACGGCTGCCGGGATAACATCTTTGCGGAAACCAATCAAAGACTGCTCGATGCGGTGGCGGCCTGGTTCACGCGAAACAACAGCCCGCTGCAATTCTTTGCCTCAAATAATTTTGTAGTGCCTCGTACCGGCTTCCACCAGATCGGAGGCTTCGATGCTACATTTCCGCTGGCTGGAGGAGAAGATCGGGATTTCTGCGCGCGCTGGCTCGCTTCCGGCCGGCGGCTGGTCCCGGCGCCTTTGGCCTGCATCGACCACTTCCATCCGCAGACAGTGCGTTCCTACCTGAACATGCATTACCGTTACGGCCGCGGCGCGGCACGCCTGCACCGGCTTCGCCATAGTTCACCGCTCCGGTTCGCGAAGAAAGGGCTATATGGACATCTTCTATTTACATTCGCGA
Source organism: Bryobacteraceae bacterium (assembly GCA_035651215.1). GTDB lineage: Bacteria > Acidobacteriota > Terriglobia > Bryobacterales > Bryobacteraceae > Bog-105. The sequence continues at coordinate 59,879 of DASRGE010000030.1, read as the reverse complement.
AAGGCGGCCGGCCGCTCACGGCCTGCTCGTTGTTCGCTCTTTCGCAGCTTGCAACCGCAACAGGATTCTTTCAGGAAGCCCGTGACAACAGCAATTAATGCACTAACGCTTCTTCGAGTTGGCCGCTGGTTTCATCATTTGTGAGCCAAATGGCCTTCTCGGAGGGAATGACGTTCTCGATCCGCCGCAATTCATAGTTCAGGTAGTGTTTCATCGAGTGGCCGGCCCCAGTCAGGTATCCGGTCGCCTCTCCGAATGCATGACACAAAAGCCCGGCGCAGATCCAGGACAACGATCCCCAAAACCGCGCTTTGCGGCGCTTTTCTGGAGTATCAAGCTGTTGCATTAATCGCCGGAGACGGATAAAAGGAACCAGCGGGAACGCGCACGCATATAGCGCGGCGCGAGCACGCGACCAATTAGCGGCGCGGGAACCACCAAAAATGCGTCCGCCATGAAAGCTATGCCCCAGGTATGTGCCGGCGCGTGAGATGTTCACATGGTTGGTTACGGCGTCCGCAGCCAGCATCATGCGGTGACCTTTCTTCAACAGATCAAAATGCAGAACGCGTTCCGGATTAAGCCAGTCCTCCAGCTTGTCGTTGTATTGAAGCAAAATATCTCGTTTATAGCTGGTGTTATGACCTGGGCAGGAAAAAACCGGTCCGCTTTCGGTTGGGGAGAACCACTCACCAAAGCAAAGCAGGAAATTGGCCCAGCTTACTTTGGTATCCGGATTGCCATTATTCATGGCCGGTGTCACTGCCGACCAGTCGCCGCGGTGAGCGTTGATCAGCGCTTCCGCCCAGCCTGGCTCGGGAAAAGAATGATCTTCACACAACACCACGGACGGAGCCTGAGCGACACGGATACCGGCCGCCCAGCCGCTCGCGGCTGTCGGAATTTCGTCCACCTCCAGGACCTGACATGCGCCGAGCGGCCTCAGCGCAGCGGTATCAATCAGCCGGGCATTTGGGCGCGTGGTCACGATGACGAGTTCCAACTGCCGCCTTGCAGTCTGGGCACACAGGTGGTGAACAGTTCTACGGATTGCCTGGAATCCGTTCACCATCAGTAAAATAGCTGAAAGCTCGGGTTTCGTTGTCAGATCTTGTTCATTAGCGGAACGCATAGCGCTATGGAGATAGTGAGCTAACCGATAAACTGTTCGCGAATTTTCTCGGCTGGCTACACTGAAACAGTGCTGATCCAAGCTGAGCTGAGCACGGCGCGTAGATGAAGCCCATTCTCGATGTCGGCTGCGGCATCAACAAATACCCCGGCTCCATCGGCCTGGACCGTAATCCGAATACGCGCGCGGATGTGATTGCCGATCTCGATCATGTTCCTTTTCCGTTCCGGGACGATTCTTTCGGAGAAATCCGGGCCATTCATGTCATCGAACACGTTTCGGACGTAATCCGGACGATGGAGGAATTTCACCGCCTGCTCGCGCCGGGAGGCCGGGTTTTTATTGTCACGCCGCACTACACGGATTTCAGCTCGTTCTGTGACCCGACCCACCGCTGGCACCTGAACAGCTTCTCCTTGCGCTATTTCGGCGATGACGCCGGCGGCTACGAATATTACTCCCAGGCACGTTTTCGTGAGATTTCGACGCACGTGCGGTTACTTGCCTTCTGGAGATATCTCGGGTTTGAGCTCCTGGTCAACTCGTCGCGGCGGTTCCGGCGGTTCTGGGAGTATTACCTCTGCTATCTCGTGCGGGGCAAGGTGATCGAATGGCAGTTACAAGCAGTCAAGGACTCCACTGGGCCGTTCAACCCAGGCAACTACTCTGGAAGCTCAGCGATGGCGTGCGGCAGTGGCGCCAGCGGCAGACGTTAACTGCGGAAGCGGCTCTGGGCCGCCGCGGCGAGGACCTGGCGCACCGTTATCTTCGTAGCGCCGGGTTCAAGGTCATCGCCCGGAATTATCGCGCCGGGAAGGATTCGGAAATCGACATCGTGGCGCGCGCTGGCGACATCACCGTTTTCGTTGAAGTGAAATCGCGCCGCTCGGAGGAGTTCGGCGCTCCAGACCGCGCTATCAATCAAGAGAAGCAAAAGCACATTGTCCGGGCCGCTCGCAGCTATGTCACGCGCGCCGGACTTGATTGGTCTCAAGTTCGCTTCGACACCATTTCTGTGGTTCTGAGCAGTCCGCCCTCCATCGTTCACCACCAGGACGTATTCTTCGACGGTCGCGTGATTTGAAACAGCCGGGCTCAGCCGGGCGTCCGATGGAGTGGCAAAGCGCCAGCAACTGAAGATTGGCGAGCAGAGCGTCGCGGTTTCCAGCCTTGATAAGATCCTGTATCCGGAAGCTGGATTTACCAAAGCCCAGGTAATCGACTATTACATTCGGGTCTCGGAATACCTGCTGCCGCATTTCCAAGATCGGCCTGTCACGTTGAAGCGTTATCCGGACGGCGCCGGCAGTCAATTCTTTTACGAAAAAGACGCTCCTGCCTTTACGCCTAAATGGATCAAGACGTTTCCTGTTCCGCGCCGCGCGGGCGGCCCGGATATTCACTACATTCTGATTAACGATTTAGCCACGCTGGTCTGGTGCGCGAATGCGGCCAGTTTGGAACTGCATCCGTTCCTGCATCGTGTCCCGGAGATCCAGCAGCCGGCCTTCGTCGTATTCGATCTGGATCCAGGTCCAGGCGCGGATATCGTAACCTGCGCGCAAGTGGCATTCTTCCTGCGAGACGTGCTTTCGCGGCTGCGCCTCGAAGCGTTTCCCAAGGTGTCCGGTTCCAAAGGCATTCAGATTTATGTGCCCTTGAACTCGCCGATCACTTACGAACAAACACAACCGTTCGCACGCGCGATTGCCGAGCTTCTGGCCAAAGAGCACCCGGATCTGATCGTCCCCGAAATGGCCAAAAGCGAGCGAGCGCAAAAGGTGTTCATCGATTGGAGCCAGAATGCCGATTTCAAGACGACCGTGGGCGTCTATTCGCTTCGCGCCAAAACCGGGCGGCCGTTTGTTTCCTTGCCGGTTACCTGGGATGAATTGAAGAACGCCCAGAGTCTCTATTGGGGGCCGGATGCGGCATTGGAACGACTGCAACAAGTGCAGGATCTGTTTGCCCCGGTTTTGAAAATGAAGCAGTCGCTGCCGGAGACTCTCCACGAGTACAGGCGGAAGCGGAACTTCACCAAGACATCCGAACCGCGCGGCAGTGAAGTTCCGCGGGCCAGCTCGCAAGGAAGCCGGAAGCGCTTCGTGATTCAAAAACACGCGGCGAGTCATTTGCATTATGATTTCCGGCTCGAAATGCACGGCGCGCTCAAATCCTGGGCCGTACCGAAGGGGCCGCCTTATGAGCTGAATCAGAAGCGTCTGGCGATGGCGACCGAGGACCATCCCATCGAATATCTCGATTTCGAAGGGACGATTCCGCAGGGCCAGTACGGCGGAGGGACCGTGATGGTTTGGGATATCGGCGCCTATGAAGTCGTCGAGGGGAACTATTTTAAGGGTTCTTTGCACATCTTTCTGAAAGGCAAGAAGCTGACAGGCGACTGGCAGTTAGTCAAAGACCGGCGTGGTGAGAACAGGAACTGGTGGCTGATTAAGAACGGTTCGGCCATGAAGCCGCTGAACGCCAAGAAAGAGAACACGTCGGCGCTCACGGGCAGAACCATGGAGCAGATTGCGGCCGATAAATCGGCGCAATGGCATAGTAACCGGACCTCGGTACCCGGACTTGATTTGGACAGATTGCCGAAGAGCCCGATGCGCTTCGTCCAGCCGATGCAGAGCGAACTGGCGGCCAAGCCTCCGGAAGGCGAGAACTGGCAATACGAGGTGAAGCTGGATGGCTATCGCGCGCTTGCGATTAAGGAGAAAGGCCGGGTTGAACTCTATTCGCGGCGAACGAATCTGCTGAATGACCGTTTTCCCGACGTCGCCAAGGCGCTGGAGGCCCTCGAAGATGGCGTGATTGTGGATGGAGAGCTCGTAGCGCTCGATCCCGAGGGGCGGCCGTCGTTTTCGCTGTTGCAGCACCACAAGAAAAGCGATGCGCCACCGGTTGTGTTTTATGTTTTCGATCTGCTTGCGTATCGCGGCCGCGACGTCACTTCCCTGCCCCTGCGGCAGCGCCGCGAGTTACTCGCACAAGTGCTCGCCAATGTTAGTCAGCCGGTTCGGGTATCGGCGGTGCTAACGGCTTCGGTGGACGATCTGATCGCCGCCGTCAGGCAGAAAGGGTTCGAGGGAATCGTCGCCAAGCGGTCAGATAGCCGCTACATTCCGGGAGACCGAAGCGGTCACTGGGTAAAGTACAAGATCAACCAAGGGCAGGAGCTGGTGATCGGTGGATACAAGCCGAGCTCGAAAAATCATTTTGAGAGTCTGGCCGTCGGTTATTACGATGAGAAGCGGCTGATCTTTGCCGCCAAAATCAAAACCGGGTTTACACCAGCAATCAAGGACGAGCTTTTCAGCCGCTTCCATAAGCTAGAAACCAAGACCTGCCCGTTCGCGAACCTGCCAGAACCCAAAGACGCTCGCTGGGGAAAACCGCTGACCGCGGAAGAGATGAAAAAGTATCACTGGCTCAGGCCCAAGCTGGTGGCTCAGATTGAATTTACGAATTGGACTTCGGCGAATAACTTACGTCACGCGAAATTCATTGCATTGCGCGACGATAAAGATCCCAAAGAGGTGGTGCGCGAAGTTCCGAACCCCGAATAGGATACGCCTCGGTCTCATTTTTTGGGCTGAGACGTATCCCAAATGTGAGAATCCGGCGGCGGTTTAAAATCGTCGGTATTGAAAATTCGCCAGCCCTCGCCCGGCGGCGCTACCGCAAGGACCAATGCGACCTGTAAGCGAGGGCCCTGAAAATACGACACACGAATGCGGTGAATATCGGTTTTCAGTTTCCGCTCTCCGGTTTGGGTGACGGCTGGATGAATGCCGTCATTGTCGATTACCACGTGATTGTCAATGTAGAGCTTTGAACCATCATCGGAATTGAGAGCAAATCTATATTTCCCAGGCTTCTGAATCCAGAACTTGCCCGTATAGTCGATGGCAAACCACTCGAATCGTTGTGTCACCCCAGGAAACCCTTCGGTAAAATTGCGCGGAGCTACATTTAGGGCGGTCGTATAGATCGTGCCTATGGGCTTCAGCTTAGAGAACCGCGGAAGCCAGCTCGTGTCGCGAGGAATTTCGTAGATCTGACCGCAGAGGCCCGATGAGATGACGACCGTCGTTCCGAAGCTGGGAATTCCATTCTGTTGAGCTACTACGTTGCAAACCCAACACGTGCCCAGGATTATCCACGCCGCCGTGGGCCGGAGCCGGTGCAGTGAGTGCATAACGCGCTACCGGTCATTCAGGCCGCCATCGACCACCAGAATCTGGCCGGTGATGAAATCCGGAGCGGTCAGGAAGAAGTGAACCGCTTCGGCAACCTCTTCCGGCTTCCCTGCCCGCTTCATGGGCGTGGCATCGATCATAGCCTGCGTTCTGGCATCGACGTCGTTGAACGAAATCACACCGGGCGCAACGGAGTTCACTGTGATGGCCGGGGCTAAGGCTTTCGCGAGTGCTTTGGTCAGCATGATGACGCCGGCTTTCGAGGCGCAGTAGTGGACGTGCTCGGCCCAGGGCCGCACGCCGCCCAGCGAACTGATATTCACAATGCGCCCCCCGCCGAGTTCCAACATCTGCCGCGCGCCTTCCTGGCAGCAGAAAAAGGTAGCCTTCAAATTGACGTCGTGAATGAAATCCCAATCCGCTTCGGCGATGTCCAAAGGATCGATGCGTGTGAAGCGCGCCGCGTTGTTGACCAGGAAATTCAACGGCCCGAAGCGGTCGCGGACTTCGCGGAACAGGCGCCGGATTTCGTCTACTTTCGCCAGATCGGCTTGAAAAGTAGGGGCGTTATTGCACTGGTGCGCGACCTGTTCGGCTTCGGTTTTGGAAGTGTTGTAGTGAATCGCGACTTCGAAGCCGCGCGCGGAAAGCTCTCGGGCGATCACCGCGCCGATGCGCTTGGCGGCCCCGGTCACCAGAACGCGCCGGGCCTCAGACATGCTCTACTGCAAAAAAGTCACGGATGGCGTCTGCGGTGTGCTGTATGTCGTGCACAGTGTGCGCGGTGGAGAAAAACGCAGCTTCGAACTGCGAGGGTGGGAAGTAGACACCCTGTTCCAATAAGTGGTGGAAGAACTTGCCGAAAGCGGCTGTATCCGACCGCTTGGCTGCTTCGTAGTTCCGGACCGGACCGGGCTGGAAGAAAAATGTGCACATCGAGCCCACGCGGTTGACGCAGGTTCCGTCGGGGGCTGCCTTCGCCAGTTCCGCGCCGGATTTTTCGAGCAGATCGTATGTGCCCGGATTCTGTTCGAGATGCCGCAGCATGGCGATGCCGGCGGTCACTGCGAGCGGATTCCCGGACAATGTTCCGGCCTGGTAAACAGCACCGACCGGAGCGATCTTTTTCATCACATCGGCACGGCCGCCGTACGCTGCCATGGGCAGACCGCCGCCGATGATCTTTCCGAGCGTGGTCAGATCGGGTGTGATGTTGTAGAGCTGCTGCGCTCCGCCGCGGCTCAGCCGGAATCCGGTCATCACTTCATCGAAGATCAACAACGCTCCGTATTGATTCGTGATCCGGCGCAAACCTTCGAGAAACCCGGGCTCGGGCGGAATGCAGCCCATATTACCGGCGACCGGCTCGACAATGATGCAGGCAATGCGATCGCCTTGTTTGCGAAATGCGTCTTCGATCGGATCGAGATCGTTGAACGGCAGCGCGATGGTTGTCTCGGAGAATGACTTCGGAACACCCGCCGTATCGGGCAGGCTGAGCGTCGCCACACCCGACCCGGCTTTCACCAGAAGCGAATCGACGTGACCGTGATAACAGCCTTCGAACTTGATGGTAAGGTCGCGCCCGGTGAAGCCGCGGGCCAGCCGTATGGCGCTCATGCAGGCTTCGGTTCCGGAATTGACCAGCCGCACCATCTCGATGGAAGGAACGGCATCAATAATCAATTCGGCGAGTTCGACTTCGCGGGCGGTCGGCGCTCCAAAGCTCGTACCGAATTCCAGCGCATTGGCGATGGCGTCGATTACAGGCTTTGGCCGGTGTCCAAACAGCAAGGGCCCCCAGGAGCAGACATAATCGATGTATTCATTGCCATCGACATCGTAGATATGGGCGCCATCACCGCGCGAAATGAAACGCGGGATTCCGCCCACTCCGCGAAAGGCTCGTACGGGTGAATTCACACCGCCCGGAATGCTTTGCTGGGCGCGCGTGAATAATGCTTCGGACTGCGCAACTTTCATACTCGGGTTTCGCCGAGAATCAACTTCCGGAACAGAAAACTCATCAGGATTTCGTGCAGGGTCGTGTTGACGTTGCGGAGCAGACGATTTTTCAAGCCAAGGTACGGCTGAGTTCCGGCGAACAGATCCTGCATAATTTCGCAGAACTTCGGACTCCGCTTCATGAAATCGATCATGCGGCTGGGGACTGCGCCGAAGAAAATTGCTCCGCAGAACAGCCGTTTGGCAAGGCCGGCTCCGTAGGTCAAGTCGAGTCCGAAATCGCGAGTGATGAGTTGCTTATAAGTCTCGGCCTTCTTCTCGGGTTCCTGTTCGTTTAAGAGAACCTGGCTCGCCAAGTCGCCGGAGCGCACTGCATAGTACAAGCCCTCGCCGGTAATAGGATCGACTAATCCGCCCGCATCACCTACCGCAATCCAACCATTTCCGGCGAGACGATTGTTACGCCAGCCTCGCGATTCCAAGGCGGGCAGCATGTGGCCGTAAAATTTCGCATCTTTCCGGCAGATTCCCTTTTCGTCCATGTAGCGCTCGAGGCGGCCGCGCAGGCATTGGGCGGATTCGCTCTTACCGCAAATCCCGACCGAGAGGTGGCCGGCACGCGGAAACACCCAGATATAGCCTTCGAGCTTGGGCAAAAACTGGATATCGATATGCGCCTGATCCGTCGGCACCCAATAGCCGAGCGCGTACATGGTGTCCTGGGCTGTATATTGCGTTCCCACATCGCGTAGAGGATTTCGCGCTCCGGTCGCAATCACGCAATAATCGGCGTCCAACTTACCGGATTTTGTCTTGATTCGCCATCCGGAGGAAATGCGGTCGAGGCCGAGCACACGCTCTTTCTCAATGCTCGCGCCGGCCGCTTCCGCCCGGCGCAACAACATTCCGTTCAGATCAATCCGCGAATAAATGACCAGCGGGCGCGCCAGCGACATTTTAAATGCACCCGATTTCGGGGCGGCCAGCAAAGTATCGGTGACAAACTTCTTCGGCGTGTCGTTTTCGATGAGGTACGGGTACTGCGAGTAGGCTTTGTAAGTGATGCCGCCGCCACAGGGTTTCTCCCAGGCGAGTTTTTCGTCAATCACGACCGTCTTCAGTCCCGCCCGCGCGAGCCTTTCCGCGGCGGATGCGCCCGCCGGACCGCCGCCCAATACCGCAACCGTTTTCATTGCGCCTGCCCGTTCCCCGAAGCGACAGGCGGATGTCCCGGCGGTAATCCGCCCGATCCCGAAGCGTGATTACCCGCCATTCCGTGTCCCTGTGAATCGCTTACATTCACCACGACCCATTTTCCATCCCGCTGTTCGAGCGTGTATTTCATCACCATGCTGCTGTTGACCCGCGTATCGCCCTTGGGGTGGAAGGCGACCGTCGCATACGCCATATTCTTGTCGAAGGAAACCGACGTCGTGGTGATATCGAGCGAATTTAAATCGAGCCCCGACCTCGATTGGAGCCGGCTGATAATGGCGTCCTGCACCTTCTGCTTGCTCTTCATATTGTTGCCGCAGCCTGCAAGCAGGAGGACAGCAAGCGAAAATGGGACACCTAGGCGAAACACCACTCGATTATAACGTCGGGTGGTGTTTCGCCGGTATTCGTCGCGAGCCTCGCTCCGGCGAACCGGCAATTTCCAGCGAACCGCTCCAAGTTTCTTTGGCGAGAAAACAGCGGCGAGCTGAATAACAACAACGCGCCGGAGAGCTTGCGACTTCTCCTACATTGTCACGAATTCTCCGGCCCAGCACAAGCGGGCCAAGCCTGCTTGTTTTCGCACGCACAAGGAGCCGAAGAATGCCCCACGCGAATTCTCGCGTTTCGAACTTAGAAGTCCAACTGACACGCGCCCAGCGCAAGGTACTCGCCGATCTGGAGCTGTTCAGCGGCGAGAGCCAACGAGTCGTTATCTCGTCGCGCCGACTCGCTCAATCCACTGGGCTTAGCCGTCCCACGGTGTTGAGCGCCCTCGCCGCGCTGAACGACCGGCAGCTCATCCAGACCCATACACCGCGGGCGCCGAAAACGAGCGAACACATTTTGCTGTTTCGCGGCTCAGTACGCATGGCCGATGGTCAAATTTGCCCATCGGCTAGGCGCGCCAGTACCGGAGGCGCCCGATGAGCAGCACCAGACCAGCAAGCCCCGAGATCCCCACCTTCGGCCAGAACCAGAACGATGCGCTCATGAAGGCCATCGGCGCGAAAGGGTACGATCCGATGCCGCCGAGCCAGCACCTGTTCTACCAGGACCGGGATCAGCCGCTGTCGAACCGCGTCGTGGGCGTGGTGTACGAGTGCACCATCCGGCGCGGGAAAGACGGCAAGCGGTCGCCGGTGGGGCGCGAAGAACGCAGTACGTTTTTGACCGTGGCGGCCATCGCCAAGCGCCTGGGCGTCACCGTCTCGAACTGCTGGGTAGCCGCCCGCCAAGCGGAAGCAGACGGGCGCATTCGAATCGACGAAGACGAACACATCTGGCTCGGCGGGAACGTGCGGGAACCCCGAAAACCGGAAGGCGAAGAAAAAGCGAAACAAGGCGCGGAGGAAATTTGCGCAAAATTAGTTCCCGAGCCTATCTTGTTGTATCTAAAGACACTCCCTCCCGAGAGGGCCGACATAGCGATCCGCCGGCAAATCGAGATCGCGGAACGCTTCAACCGGGCTCGCGCCGATGCCGACGCCTTGCTCCGGCAGCAGGCCAAAGAGGCCGCAATCGCGGCCGCGGCAGAGGACGGCTATAAAGAGGATGCCGAAGCGCGAGGCCGGCCCAGAGTCGCCAAGGTACGGCCCTTCTCAGTCCGGATAGAATTTGCGCAAAATCAAAACGGCCATTCTGCGCATAATTCCGAATCGAATTCTGCGCAATCCAAAAATGGATCTGCGCAAATTCCGCAACCTTATGTAGCAGAGAGCTATAAAGAGCTACAGAGAGTGAGTGGCGTCGACCCCGCCGAAAACGCACTCGCAGAACCGGCTACGTCTACCCCACCCCCCGCCCCACCCACTCAAAACCCTTCTGCTGAAGCAGGGGAAGCAAACGAACCGCCGCTAACCCCGCTGAACGATCCAGACCCGATCGTGGATGCGGTGCAAACCCGGTTCGGGCGAAAACTGGACACAGAGCTGCGCAAACGTTATGTGGAGCTGGCGGCGAAGTTCGGAATCCCGCGCGGAGCGGTGGTGTGTTGGATTGCGGAGAAGTGGGAGGAAAAGCAGGCCAGCCGCTCGAAAATATATTCCCCCGGTGCGCTGCTCGCGTTCGCGCTCGACGATCTGCCCGGCTGGATGAACCAGAAGCACGGCGCGCAAGTGATCGACTCCATACGCAGGTGGGAAGAGGCGGAAGCGTACCGCCGCGGGCAGTTCGATCCGGCGGTGGATGTGAAGGCGCTGGCTGCCAAGAAAGGGATGCGATGACACCCTCCCCCGACTCCTTACGCGCGGCCCTTGCCGGCCGGCGCGATCACGCGAGCTTTTGCGGCCTGCAAAACCAGACGGCTCAAAGCGGGCATCGGCGTCTACTGGCGCGATGCCCTCACCCACGAATCGGGCGCGCTCGGCATCCTGCCGTTCGATGCCGGAATGGAAACCTACGCTTCGCTCGTCGAAGCCATGCGGGAATGGAGAGAGGAGAGCGTATGTTGACGCGGGAGCTGCACGCCGCCGCGATTCTTTGGATTCAGCGCAACATCGAGCATTCGTTTCCGAACTGGGCGACGCCCACCGAAGTCGCCGAGATGCTCGACCAGTACGCCGAAGAGGAGCAGATCCCGATCGAGCGGGTGATCGAGCAGATCCAGGAGCACCACCAAGACGGAGCGCCGGAACCCGCTGAGCGGTCAGAAGACGAGTTGAAGCTGGGAAAGTGTTGCGCCTGCGAACGCGAAGACGCGACGGTGCGCAGTGTCGTGATGCTCGAATATAAATCGCCCGAGCCGGGCGACGGTTGCTGGGGCTGCTTCCAGTGCGGGCTCCCCATGGCGGGAGCCGTGGCCGTGCTCTGCGATGCCTGCCTGACCGGGAGAAAGCCGCTGCGCTTTGCCTGCCTGGGGACGCCGGCAGACAACCGGCGCGTGCCGATTGAGCAATTAGCCGAGCGCTTCGAGCACGATCTGGCGAAGCATCCCGAAGAGCTGGCGTTGCGCGATCTGGCGCCGCGCGCGTAAGCTTCTCGCCGAAAATGAGGCGATGCTGATTATTCCCTTCCAGTTGCCGAACGACGCCTCGCGCGGTCCGGTGGTCGTCGTGATGATCCTAGAGAAAGAGAATCTGGACCGGATGAAGGAAGCGGACCCGTTCGACGTCCATTTCAGCCGCTACGCCGGCCACATGGCCGTGGATCGACCGATCCGGCAGTTGGATTTCGTGATTGCGTACGAAGAGGACACCAACCGGCTCCTGGAGTTCAAAGCCAAGGACGACTTGGCCGGGCTCATGAAGTGGCTACAGCGCGGACGGAAAATCGAAGCAGGCGATCTGCACGCCCCATTTCCACTGCGGAAGAACTAAGCTGCCTCGAACAAGCTGACCTGCACAATCTGCCGGTGCGCGCCAACTTCCAACGCCAGCTCCAATTGCAGCGGCTGGCTGCGATGCGCCTCCAGCCAGAGCTGCCGTAGTTTCGGGGGCATCCCGTACCGGATCCGGCGAATATGATGCACCTGGTTGTGATGGCCGCGGCACAACGTCGCAAACAGCGGGAGCTTATTCACGCCTGGATTGCGATGGTGGACTAATAGCTTCTGCAGGGTGTAGCAGACGATGCACGCGCGATCGCGTTTCAGGGCTTCATCCCGCAGCCCGCCGAAGTGCTGTTCATCCCGCCGCCAGTCCTCATAGCACTGCCGGCACAAACCGCGCGCGTGGATCTCTTCGCAGCCGCACGGGCACCACAAAGAGCGCTGGCGTGGCCCGGAGGGGCCACGCTTCAAAATTGGCGAAACCTCCGGTTTCGCAGTCACCGGTGGCCCGGCAACCCGGTGGCCCGGAAACCGCTGGAAGGTGAGCACGATTTCATGCTACAAATTCGGCGTGAAGAATCACATCAAAATTACGCGCATTCCCGGCAAAGGCGGGGCGACCTGCACGGCCACGGTTAAGTTGCAATTCGATCCGACAGACCGCAGAGCGGTCAGACGCTTTGCGAAGGTGCTGCGCGAGATCATTCCCGAAGAGGAACGCGCGCAGTTTGTGGCGGATTTCGAGGAGGCGGCGGCGATTGCGGGCTTCAAGACGGCCGTCGGGTAGTACTCAGCGCCTTCGCCACAAAATGACGACGAACGGCGCGCAGGCGAGCCCGAGCACCGCGAGCTTCAATACCTGTACCACGCGATGAAGCTATCGGCCGGATCGTAAGCGACCGTGAGCTGAATCGCCGCGGGCGTGATCCATTGGTAGTCCACGCTGCCGGTCAAAATCTGGCCGTTCTTCGCAAGGATCAGGCTCTGTTGTGGACTCGGCGGGTTCCGGAACACCAGGTACGCTCCGTTCCACGTCGGCTGCTCCGCATCCGCGAACCGGATCTGGAGATTGCTGTAGGCGGCTGGTTGGACGTTGGTGGGCGCCGAAGCCTGGCGCGCGGTTTCCGGGCCACCGGTTGATGCGAAACCTTCGGTTTCGCGAATGCCGAGGCCTGCGGCAAACGCCACAAACAGGCCGGCGAAAAAGGTACGTCTGGTCAAAGTTCTCTCTCTACAATAGAAATGCGAAGACGTGGTGATTTCGAAGCCGCGCGCCCGGTGAACCTGCTTACTCCACTCATGCCGGGCGCGCTTTCGTGAGCAGGTCGATTTCGCGCCGGCGCACAAACTCCTCGTCCACCCACTCCCTTAGTTCTTCCTTGTCCTTGGCCCGCGACTCGGCAAGCTGCGCTTTCAGCTCCGCGAGATCCGCCCGCAAGCGATTCGCCAGGAATACGCCAGCCAGGTTGATGAGAGTGAGCACCAAGCCGCTGGCCGCGGAGATGATCTGAAGCGTCTGCATAAAAACGAAGCGCCCGCCTCCCTGTGAGAGCGGGCGCAAAACCTTTCGTGGACGTTGGGGAGCTAAGAAGCGGAGTGCTGCTCGGCCGCGATCACTTGGATCACCGCTTCCAGGCCCGCGAGAGCGAGCCCGAGCGCATTGGTCGCCTTCCCGCTGTGAATGAAATCCGTTCCCAGCGTCGCCCCGAGAATCAGGACACTATGCAGCACGTCTTGGAGCTTGGAATTGGAACTGAGCGCCGCGGCGGGCGCTATCGATGCCTGCGGACCCAGCCGGTCAGACGACGGGCTGGGCGCTGGAGGCTGCGGAGAAACGAGGGTCGTTTCCATAGCTCAATCCTAGTTGGGCGCCGAAGCCGGCGGCAGCTCCCGGAGAATCCGCTCGACTTGCTCCAGACGCCGGAGAATGTCCGCCCGGATCGCGTCGTTTTCTTCGAGCGCCAGGCGCTGCCGCAAATCGGCGCGCAGCCAGGTGAGCAGGTCTTTCAAAGCCTCAAGCATAGGAGGGTCTTCGAGAATGGCCGGGAATTTTCATCTAGCAACCCGATTTCGCGGTCAGCAAGCCGCCCGTGAAGGTCATCGTGCAACTCCCGGTCGTCACGGTTGTGGTGAGGCCCACGCTTCCCTGCGAGTCGAACTGTCCGGAGCTGTTGATCCCGCCCATGCGCGCCCACGACCCGCCAGCGGCTTGGCGATAGAAACTGACGTGATCCGATACGCCGGGGTGATTCACGTTATCCGAACCTCCCACGTCGACGGCCCAACTCGGAAGCGAGGCATTAGCCTGTGCGTTCGAATTATTCTGGTTTGCCGCAATCCAGATCCCGTTGTAGTTGGCGCTGAAGCCGGCGTTGAACTGAATGATGGCCGCCCGGCTTGCGGAGTTACTGGTCAATGCCTGAATAGCGGGTGTTCCGGCGTTCAGAGTTAAAACGCCGCCCGTCGACAGATTTGCAACCGGATTGTTAGCCGAATCTTCCCAGTATTGCGCCACCGTTCCGCCTCCGCCCGCGGCAGTCGGCCGGGCATGGATCACCCCGGTGGAATCCACGTAGGTCATCTTGTTCGGACAGGCAAGCGCGGTTCCGTAACTTTGGAACGGGCAGAACCGCAGCAAGTCGGACGTGCCCTGGTTGGGCCCAGTGATGATCTGCTGGAGCGTTACGCCATTGGTTTGGGTAAGTGGAGTCTGCGCGTAGCTGTCATCGTAGAGGTTCAAGCCAACAAAATGTTGCGTATTCGTGTACACCGGTGTGAGGATCCTGGTGTTTGTGCCCTGATCATTAATCAGGTACGGCGAGTCCACGCCGGACGCGATGATTTCTGTGAGACTGACGTTCGGGCCCTGGAGATCGATCGCCTTATTGTTCTGGATTACTTCAGCCCGGTAACCGCTGATGAACGTATAGTTGTTGCCCGGATTGTTGGCGATGGTGAGTCCCGCGGCGCATCCTTCCATGGACAGATTCGTGAAGTTAGTCGTATTTGCTTCGTTGATGAGCACCGCGGTTCCGCTGTTGCGGATGGTCACGGTGTCGAAAGTCGAGCGATTGACCTGATAAATCTGCTGCGACGCGTCGAGCAGGATGCCGGTCTGGGTATAGCGGAGATCGATGTCGTGGAACGAGTGATAGTAGTTCCCTTTGCCCGTCCCATCGTAGATGTAGATGCCGCGCAAGAAACCGCCGGCCCCCCACTGGTCGCCGCCGCTGCCGATGATCGAAATGTGATCGAACGAGTCGAAGACGCGGAAGTTGTTGGCATCGGTGGTGATGGAAATGGCCGTCACGTTGACATAGCCGCCCTGGGTGATGCTGCAATTGCGGACCTTGATCTCGCTTCCCCCGGCATTGATCACCGCAATGCCAGCCGCGCCCGCTTGCAGCGTCGAGCCATGGCAGTCGAGTACCTGATTGTTGGTAAGCGTGAGGCCGCTTGCGAGCACATACGTGCTGCCGCCCGGCAGATCGATCTGGCCACCCGGAGCGGCCGCAATGGCGGCCGCGAATGCTGCCGAGTCGTTGGTGGCGCCGTCTCCCTTTGCTCCGAAATCCTTCACGCTTACGGCGTCGCCCAGCTTACTTGCTACAGTACGCGCCACCGCGCCGGTTGCGGCCGCCGTATAGCTGACGAGCGCCGCTCCATTTTGCCCGCTTTTAACCAGCAGCGCCAGGTTCGAGACGTTATCCTGCGTCCACACAGTGACTCCTGTAGAGTTCTGCGCCACGATCTTATAGGCGCTCGGCCCGAGCCAGATGCTTGCGAAGCCGCCGCTGTCCAGCACCACCGGGTTCGTGTTCTGAACGCTCGCGGTCGAGTCGGTATACGTCGCAAGCGGCGTTGTCGTCCCGGCCGCATAGGTGTAAATCAGGCCGCCTGCCAGCGGAATGCCGTTCTGATCGAAGAATTGCAGCTTCGGCATCGGCATCAAAGCCGCATTCTGAGCCTCCAACCGGAGCGGCGTGGAGATAGGGAGAACGAATAGGCTCGCCAGCGCGAGCGCACGAATAAATTTCATAGGAATGTTCCTGGTTATTTCGAAAGGTATTTGGGCGCCGGTTTCACGCCGAAGAAGCCCAGCGCTTTCTCGCGCGCGTCGGCGTGATGGTGCTTGCGGTCGTCGCGATAGGCGATGGGTTCCACCTGTTTGAGCACGTAGCTTGCAAGCTCCTGTACCTGCTTCACGAGGGGATGGTGCGGATTCCTGATGGGATGATCGAAAAAATCCTTGTTCGCGAGCATTTCCCAGACAAGTGAAGCAAGCGGGTGAATCTTGCCCCGCATGGTGCCGGCTGGATCGTGCGCGTAAGCGATGGCGTCTTTCATGTAAGTCGGAAACATCCACCTGTGCCCGCGGCTGTCCGGTACGGCGTAATAGTCCTTCAGCTTGTGGGGTGCGTGGCCGTGCCAGAGATAGTACGCGATTGCTCCGATCAGGCCCGCCACGATCGGCAGGGCAATCACATACGAAGTGCGAGGGGTAAAGTCGCTTTTGCCGGTCGCTGTCTTCGGGATATCGCCGAGGCCTCCCGCGAGTTCGCGGATGGTGCCCACGTTCCAACCGACTGAGCGCACGCTGATCAGCGCCAGATCTTTGATGACCTTGTGCCAGAAGAGATTGTCGTAAACGAGCTGGCCCAATCGGTTATCTACGCTGTCCCAGGCCCGCGCGAGGGCGGCTTGCACCTCCGGATCGCTCGCATCCGTTCCGAGTTTCTCCAACTCGTACTGCGCGAGATCGGCGAAGACGCCCATTTTCTGGCGAGGAACGACCCATTCCATAATCGGCCGCGCGGTTTGCTCGAGCACCGTGCCCGGCAAGCGCAACAGGGCGCCCGGCAAGTTGAACGCCCGCAGCGCCTTCAGAAATTTTTTCGTGATCTGGGTCTGGTAAAAGGCGTCCATCTGGGCACGCCCGCCGGCCTTCATCATGGCGTCGACGAGCTCGCCGATTAAAGCGCCCTGCGTGCCGGGGTTGTACCACTCCTTCAGCATCCGGTCCCCGCGCAGCACGTTGGTAAACGGAGCAAGCGGAGTTTTGGCCGCGTTCGCCAGGCCTTTCAGGATGTCGCCGTGCCCCATCTGATAAATGCCCAGCGCCAGTTTCGACGTCGCCACATCGAACGTCGTGAAGCCCAGGTGAAACGCGCTGAAGCCGAGCTGCGCCTGATTGATGAGGTTGCCGAGCGAAAGAATGCCGCGGTAGAGGCCCGATTTGTCGCGCAGGCCGGGCGAAAGATAGTGATTCACGATGGTCGCCGCCTGCTCCGGCGCCCACCAATGGCCTTTGATCACGAGCCCGCCGACATCATAGGGCTGCGCGATCGGCAGCACTTCGGTAGTGCCTTCGATGTCCCGCAGGGCGTGCAGCTTCGGATTCTCATCCAAAAACTTCTTCCACTCCCGGAACACCGTGGGAGCCGTGCGCTCGAAGAGTTCCCGCGCCCCTACCCACATTTCGGCGAGCTGCGCCATTTTCTCTTCGCGTTTGCGCGTGTAAGAGGCCGGACCGCTGCGCAGATCGGCCAGGTCGCGCAGTTCTTTCGCAAACTGCTTTCGCTGCTGAATGGCCGCCTGCAGGCTCTCCAGTTCCTTCCGCGCTTCCCGGCGTTGTTCCAAAGTCGTGCCTCTGGTGCCCTTCAGCGTGCGCCGCGCCTTCTGGATCCGCTCGACGGTTTGCTTATCGGGATACTCCAGAACGAAACGCTTGCCGCTGCCGGCGAGCCAGTCGATTTGATGGCCGATCTCATGCGCCACCACATCTTCGGCTGTGCCGTGCAGGGTCTGGATGCCGCCGCCGCGCCTGGCTCGTCCCACGGCCTCGCCGCGCAGATTCAGAAAACCGCGCTCATGCCGGATGCCCAGCGCCTGAGCCACTTTTTCGAGCCCGCTCCAGAGGCCCGCGTTCGGGTATTCGGTAATGTGCTGGATCGACGGCCCGTACACGGTCGCTGCCGGATCGTCGATTTTTTGCCACCCGTAGGGCGCCTGGCCGTCGCGCGCGTCCACGAATTTGAGCAAGCCCAGCTCTTTCAAATCGTTCAGAATGCGATGCGCCGCCAGATACTTGTCCATCTCGCGCGCCTTGGCGAGCACCAGATCCACGGGATTATCACTGACCGGCTCCAAGCCATGCTGGAGGCCCACCGCAAAGCTGTCGATCGTGCGCTGCTTCAGGAACGCTTTCGAGCCCTCCAGCGGACGTTTGGCCCAGTTCGCATACGCGGCCGCCGCTTGCTCGGGCTTTTTCCAGATATGCGGGAAGTAATTTTCGATGAAGCGCGCGAGTTTCCCTTTCCCGAGGGCTTGAATCTTGGCGCGGCGGGTGTCCAAAATCTCGCGCATCACGGCCGCAAACTGATCCAGTTCGGGAGTGGGCTGCTTCAGGCCCTGCTCCATACGGTCGATGAATTCGTAGTTGGCTTGCGGCTCTTGCGCATCGAAATACTTCGAGGCGATGCGCAGAGCCGCTTCCGCCCGATCGGTCGAACGTTGGAGTTCGGCAGCGTGTTCCCGCACACTGAGGGAGGCCATGCCGGCCGGAACGCCGCGCGCGGCCGGCGCCGCCAGTTTCAGTAAATCGTCTTTGGCTGCCGCTAAAGCAGCGGCTACGGTTTTAGCGCCAGGCGCCACATCGTCGGCAATGAATTTGGACAGTCCCAGCGTTAACAGGTCGGCTTTGATCGAGCCGCGTTCACCCGCATGTTCTTTGTCGAACAGCGCGCCCTGTGAAGGCGTGGTGTCTTCAAAAAAATTCGACTGCGAATTCTCTTTCGAGCGCTTGAGTTTTTTGAGCTGCTCCTCACGGGTGAGAGAAGAATGGAACTGCGCGGTGAGGCGGTCCCCTTCGAGCTGACTGCGATCGCGTTCGGCGCTGCGCGCTAGTTCGTTTCGGGTGGATTCTCCGAAGAGGCCGGTTTGTTCCTCTCCGCTTCCAGCTTCTTCTGCTCCAAAAAGAGGCGGTCCGCTTCGTCCAGCACCTCCTCCGGGATTGGCTCGACGTTCGGCGGGAACCCGTTCGGGTCTTCGGTCCAGAGCAATGTTGCCCCCGTCACTGGGTCGCGTGTTACCGGCATCGGTCGTCTCTCCTTCTTCCCATTCTGGCCTGATTCGGAACCGCGGGTCCGCGTATCGAAAAACTTCCCGCGCGGCATCGGCCCCGTATAGCCGCCGCAAAGTACGGTAGTACTGTTCGAGCCAGGAGTTTGCTTGCTGCTCGGAAACGTGAATTTGATCCAGGCGCCCTGCGATCAGCTTTGCGCCGGCTTCGAGGATCTGGTTATTGCGGTCGGCGGCAGAATAGCCCCGCGCCTCAAGATCCTTCGAAATCCGAGGCCAGACTGCATGAGAGGTGAGCGGCTTCTGGTCCGCGAGCGTTGGAATGTGTTCGTCTTGCCCGATGCCGCCCGCGTAGATAGCCTGCTGGGTGTGGGTGAGTTCCTCGCGTTGGGTTCGAGCGCTTTCCTGAATGGCCCGCGTCCGGTCGCCCGGCGCGCCCATCGGTAAATCGGTGGTGCGGTCCCGGTAGAAATAGACTGGCCTCCCCTGCGCCACATTCGCGAGTTGGTTCAGTGCGTCGGCAAGCTCTCGCATGCGGTCGGCCTCTTGAGCCGTAATCGGGTTTGCCATTCGCGGGTTCTGCCAGAGCTGTGCAACGAGCCGCACCCGTTGAGCGTTGTCCTGCAACTTGCGGGCCTCCATCGTGAGCCCGTGGAATGGAACGCGCAGCACGTTGCCGAGGAGCTGCGCGGCCTGCCAGTTCAAACGCATGCGTGCAGGGCGCCGCTCGTTGGGCGCATATACTTCCCAATCGGCGCCTTCGACAACGTCGTGATTAGAGTAGGTGCGGCCCGGCTTCCAGATCTCGCCTTTCAGCGCGCGCGCAAACAGCGGTTGCCCGTGAAGGATGTGTTGATCGCCGCTTCCGAGCGCATAGCGCTCCTCGGCCGCGCGGTCGATTTCGGGCGCGCTTTTGCCGGCGATTTCGGAGGCGTTCATCACCACGGCGGGGGGATTGACGCCTGCTAGTTTCGCCGCCGCCGCCCGATGGAAACCCTCGACCACGGCCAGCTTGCCCCCGATATCTGGCACAAACACGATCGGCTTTCTCAGGAGCGCGGCATCTTTTCGCACGTAGGCTTCGGCAAGTTGCGCGACCCGCTTGCGGCTGATGTTTGCCCCTTGTGTGTCGTGGCGTTGGATCTCGGAAACCGGCAGGCGGCCACTCCATCCCGGTTCGTAAAGCGTGGGGTGCGGGCTGGCCGCGCTAAGAATCCTATCGCCGCTGCCGACCAGTACCGTCCTTTGCCCGACTCGCACCTTGAGGAAACGCGCACCGTTGACGGGATCTGTGGCTTTTCCCGTTACGATGCCATGGAGTGTTTCTCCGGTTCCTTGCGAGAAGCGAACCTCAGTCCCTTCCGGCAACTCTTCGTTCGCAAGATCAGCCAGCATTCCACCGCCCGAGCCCTCGAACGCATCGCGAAACGCCTCTTGCGGTGTGGATTCGCCGAACATGGTCGGCTCTTTCGAAGCCACGTAGCGGCGGAAGGCGCTCACCACATCGTTCGGTTTTGCGTTGCGCAGCAGCTCGGCGAGCGTGATGGCTTCCGGACTCCAAGGCGAACTTTCGCCATCGAAGAAATCGCGCTGGGCCACCACATCGGAAAGATTCTTGATGCCGTGGGCATCGGCGTATTCGATGAGATTGACCGCCTCTTGGACTTTGGGCAGCAGATCCCAGCCGGCCTCGCCGGCAACCGTCGCGAGCGGCGCCGAAACGCGCTCCAGCTTCTGCTTGATCGAGGCCGGGAAACGCTGAAACTGGTCGCTATCTTGGAAAAACTGGCCTAACAGCGCTTTCGAAACGCGGTCTTTGGCGAGCTGAGTCAGCGCTCCGGTTCTACCGTCCATCAGCGAGGGGCGTTCCTGTTCGCTGAAAAAGCCCTGCGCGATGAGCCGGTTCACCAGGATGGTGCCGGCGCGTCCGGCAAGCGCGTCGTTCAAGGTGGCGCCTGGCCCGGCCTCTTCGATCGCTTGCGCGATATCGGCCTTCATCTCGGGCGTCATCTGCCCGGCGTCGGCCGTCGCTCGCTCCGAGGCGCTCAACTGCGCTGTCCCGGAGACATTGGTTTTGCGGATGGCCCACTTCGAGCCCCCCGGCAAGGCCGCCAAATCCTTGGCATCGACCGCGCGCACGAGCATGGGCTCGTCTTCGCGGGACCAGGATTCGGGAGAGGCGCCGAAATTGCCGCCGCGCTTCGTCAGGTCTTCAAAGTAGGACTGGGCGGCCTTGCCGTTGCGCGTATAAACGATTTCCATGGTCATGCCGCGCGAGTTGCCGCCGAGGACCTTCCCACTCTGGCGCACCACGACGGGAGGCCCGTTGGTCGCATCCGGGTTGTCGGTGATCAGATAGCGCGAGCGGAATTTCTGCTCGTCGGCCTGATTTAAGACTCGCTGCTGGTTTTCGGCCTTGGAGTAGTCGCGCTCGTTTTTAAGCCCGTCCCCGGCTTCAAAGTCGGGGTTGGGGAGGAAGGTGAGCCCGCTGTGGGAGGTGATGAGATCCCGGCGTCTCCAGACTTCGTACCGGGCGGGAATTTCGATGTCTTCGCCGGGGACGAGGACCGTGGTTTCGTTGCCGACCGAAAGTGCGCGTCCCGCGCCTGCCGGCTCAGCTCCAGAAATTCCTCCTTCTCGTCCTCTTCCCAGCTCATCCTGGTTCGATTGTACGCTGGCCACGGCCGCCTGCGCTTGTGCCGCTGGCCTATTAACTCCGGTGTTAACTTTCGCCGGCTCTTCCGGAATATTTGCGGCCGACTTTCCGGTTTCCGCTTCGAGAAGGGATTGGGGATTAGGGGGAGTCTCGCCTGGAAGGGGACGAGCTTCACTCGTCTCGCCCAATTCCGCCGCTTTCTGGCGGATTTCGCTTTCGAGCGCGGCGTCCCGCACCTGCTGGGGCGTAATTTCACCCTCGGCGGCCGGTTTTTCGGCGCCTGGCTCAACGGGTGAGCCACTCTCGGAGCCGGAATCCTTCAAAATCTGCTCGGTCCGGACCAACTCGCCAGCCGGTTCGAGGTTCGACACCTGGAGCTGGCCGCTCGGCCCGAATTCGCCCGGCGTTCCGGGTCGGTTCAACCGTTGAATCAGGCCCGGCTCGACGAGGCGCGACGGAAGGGTTTGGCCGAGCATCTTATCGGTGCCCGCATCGACCACCCGGCCATCGCGCAGCCGGACCACCTGGCGCACCGGTGCGCCTTCTTTGGTGACTCCTATGGTGCGGACTTCGGCGGGTTCCGGACCATTCGGCCCTTTGAGCGTCACCCGGTAGGTATCGCCTGCAGGCCCGGCCAGCTCGCGCGCCGCTTCGTTCTGGTCGCCGATCTCCTGCCAGTGCTGCGCGATTTCGGCCTGGGTCTGGGCCCGCTGCTCGGCCAGCGCTTTGACGCCGATCTTGCCGAAACCATAGGCGAGCGGTACGGCTTGGCCCAGATCATCGGCCAGTTGGACGTCTTCGGGCTTCGCTCCGAGCGTTTTGGCGGTTTGGCCAGCCAGCGCACCCGTCCCTTGGCCGATGCCGTACCAGGCCAACCCTTCGAGCGGATTGGCGACTCCGAGCGCCAGCAAAGCGGGAGATACGGCTTTGAACGTGCCCACGGCGCCATGCAGCACGGCGCGCGCGGGATCGCTCGCTATCTCGTCGCCGGCGGTCTGGAGGTCGCGTATACCCGGGTAGGTCCGCCACTCGCCCGGTTGCATGGAAGCAATCGGGGTCAGCGGGTTCGAGACGCCTACCGGAGGACCTGTAGGCGCGAGGCCGGCCGGAACGGGCATCGGTGCGCGCGGAAGCGGCGTGGGCTCACTCGCCGAAACCGTGAGCCCGAACTTGCCGGCATCCGAGAAATCGAGTTTGGGCGCAGTGGGTTCTTGGGCGCTGACGGTGACGCCAAACTTGGCCGCATCCGAGAAATCGAGCTTCGGCGCCTGGGGTTCCTGTGCGGAGACACTCAGCCCGAACTGCGCGGCATCGCTGAAATCTTGCGCTGGCATTTATTGCTGTAGCTGGAGGTTCTTCGTCTTGAGATAGGCGTCCACCTTCGAGCGCGGCCCGGAGAGCCACTGCCCATTGGGGAGCTGCACTTTGACCTGCTGATTCGGGTCGCCCGCGGGCGCTTTAGCCGGTGTCTTCGCCGGCTGCGGCGATGCGGATCCAGGTGTCGTTTTCGGCGCCGGGTTCGATGTCGGTGTGGCGCCGCCACGGTAAGCCTGGATCGCTTGCTCGGTGGAAACCTGCGGTTTCACGCCATTGCGCTGCATGGCGTTGTTCTTATTGGCGACTGCGGTTTCAATGGACTTCTGCGCAATGGCAAGGCGATTCTGCATCTCTTGCTTCAGCGCTGCAATGTCGTCGTCTCCAATCGGGTCGCCGTTGGCGTCCTTCATCTTCGAGAACGGAGTGATGGTCCCCTTGGCATCCACGTAGACTTTGCCGTTGGTGAGAGCGGTTTCTAAAGCGCTCTTCTCCTGCGCCGCTTTGGTTTCTGCCGCCGCGTTCGTCTCGTAATCCTTTTCGTTGGCGCGACGATCTGCTAACGAGGCATCCGCCGTAACCTTGGTCCCTTTCGCGGCATTCGGATCGTCATCAATCTTGCCGCCTACGCGCTCGCTGCCATCCGTTTTGTTGAGATACACGGCTTGGCCGTTGCGCGTGCCTACATAGCTCCAGTTGCCCTGGTTCGCTTTGAGTTCCGCAGCCTTGGCGCGATCGTCCGCCGCCTGCGCCTGCGCTCTCCGCGCATCCGCGAGGCCCTGGTACGCCTGCACACGCTCCTCTCCGTATTTCGCCTTGTACTGGTCTTGCACGGTCATGGCGCCCTGCGCGATCATTTGGAGCCCGGCTTTGGTCTGCTCGTTCCATTGGTCCGGCAGCTCGTTCGGTTGCGCCCAGTTGTTCCGGAGCGCCATGAGCCGGCCTTGCTGATAGGCAACCGCTTGCGCGGCCGGATCTTGGATCCCCAGAATCGAATTCGCGAGCGCCCCGATGTGCGAAGCGTGATCGGCCACGATGCCGTCCTGCAGCTTCTGCATATCGAGCTGCGCTTTGCGCATCCCGGCGAGCTGCGATTGATACTCGATCGCCGCCGTGCCCTGCCCCGCCGCACTCAACGAACGCAGCACGCCTTCGTGATCGGTGTAGATGGTCCCGTCCGGCGCCGTCTTGGTGTTCTGCGCGATGGCCGAATTGAGGGCATTTGCTGCATCGAGCTGCATTTGCCGCTGTTGCTGTTCCTGCGCGACAGTTTTCAGCTCGGCTTGCTGCAACTGGCCCGTGTTCTGCAAATTCGTCAATTGCTGGTTGGCGGTCTGCGCCTGCGTCGGCGTGTCGATGCCGAGATTGGTCGGCCGGAAAGAGAGTGCAATGTTTGGATCGATCATTTTTGAGTCCTTTGGCTTACCCCAGTGCGGTTCCGAAGTCCCCTGATAAATCGAGTGTGCCGAGATTGCTTAAATTCAGCGCCGGCATCGGCCCGAGCGCGATGGGAAGATTGGCGCCGCTGTTTGTGCTGACAGGGTTGGTGTTGCTGTTGAGCGGGAGCCTGCCGATCAGCGACGTGCCGATATTGGCGAGAGAACTGAGCATTCCTGCACTCGCATTCGCCGAGCCCATATAGCCTGAGGCGGTTGCATTCCCGGCCGCCATCAAATCCTGGCCTTCGATGTTGGAATTTGTGGTGTTGATGTTGCCCACGTTCGACGCGGCTGCGGACCCGGCGCTGGCCGCCTGGCCCGTCGCCGTAGATCCCAATCCTGCGAGACTCGCGAGGTTCGCGAAATTGGCCTGGCGGTTGGCCATGAAACGGTTGAAGGCGTTGCTGTATTCGCCGCTCGCATAATCCTGGCCGTATTGCGTGGCCGCTTTGAGAGCCCCGCCCGAGCCCACACCGCCGCCGGCTGCTTCCGCACGTTCGAGCGCAAGCTGGCCCTGATTCAAGCGGAACTGATACCCCGGATCTTCGGCGAGGATCTGATCGCCGGTCGGAGTTGAATTAAATTCGCCGCCTGGCGCCGTGCCGGTCCCCAGTTCCCCGAGTGCGACTTTGCCGGTCGCCAGATACGGCGCCAGGTTCGTCTGGTCGGTGTTAAAAACGTCCTTCTGAAAATTGAGGGAGTCTTCCGCGGCCTGATACTGCTTATCGGCTGCGTACTCTGCGGCACCCGCTTGCGTGTTGGCGGCTTTCTTGGCGGCATTCGAGCCCATCACCCCGCTGGCGATGGACGAGCCGGCCGTGACCGCTCCCATGATCGCGGGAATCGCGATTGCTGCTGGCATTGTTGTTGTCCTTTAATCCGGCCGTGACAGGCCGAGCAAAATCGTGTCGTACAGCTTCCCGTTCTTCCGGTAGCTGCGCGGGTTGCGCCCGTATTCCGTCATGCCGGCGCGCTTCGCAAAATGCAGCGCCAGGCGGTTGTAGTCCGGCACTTCCGTCGAGATGCGTTCCACATCGGTGTGCGCAAAGATCCAGGCGGCCATTTCGCGCGCGGCTTGTTTCGCCCGCTCGCCCCAGGCGCGGGGCAACAGGCACGTGTGTACTTCGAGCGTGGCTGAGTTTTTCCGCACACACAGCCACAGGCCCAGAACTTCCCCGCCATCGCGCACGACCACGTACTCAATGGAAGGATGGTCGATCGGCTGCCAGTCTTCGGCAGAAGGAGAAGCGTCGTCCGAGATGTGCGGATAAATCGCAGCATGGGTAACGATTTCCTGCACCAGCGCGAAATCGCGCGAGAGTTCGAACTGCATTTAGCTTACTTCCAGGCCGGCACGTATACGGTCGAGCCGTCGTTTGCGGTCATCTTGATCCAGGTGTAGGGCGCCGACGGCGTTGCCGCCGGACAGTTTGCGCCCAGCGCCGCAGAGCCCGAGCCGGTGAAATTCTGGGCGATCCTGAGGCTCGTCGCATTCACGGTTCCAGCCACTTGCAGCTTGTCGCCGGAATCGGTTTTCGTGCCAATCAGCACGTTGCCGTAAGCGGCGGCCCCGTTGAAGTTCAAGATCAAGGGCCGCATCGCGACCGAATCGCCCACCGAAAGAGCTACCCATCGATTGGTCCCTGTGGCCGAGGGGTTGCCGATAAATCCGCACTGCAGAGCGCCAAGTGTGCCGTCAGAACCGACATTCAGCGTGAGCCCGTAATAGGCGCTGTCGTTCGGCGCGCCCGGCGCGCTGAATGTTACGTTCCGCGTCGAATTATTCGTTACGGTCAGTGTTCCGGTGAACGAGTTGTTGGCTGTCAGGCTGGCACCCCCCAGATTCGAGAGCGCGCTACTGGCGCTCGTCGCGCCCGTTCCTCCGTTCGCGATCGCGCAGGTTCCGGTGATGTTGGCCGCGGTCCCGGTGGTGTTCTGATTGAGAGTCGGGACCTGGCTCGTGGCGATCTGCCCCGAGATGTCGCTGAAGGCCGGCTGCGCTTCAGTAAACGCGCCCGTCGTGGCGTTGTAGCCCGTGAGGAACTGGTGGGAAACTGCCGGCGTGTTAGCCGGAAGTGTCGGCTTATTCGCGAGATCGGTGTAACTGCCGCTGGCGGCGACCGTCGCAAGCCCGCTAATATCGTTCGCGGCCGGCTGCGCCTGCGTGAATTGGCCGGTGGTGGAACTGTACGCGGTGAAAAACTGGTGCGGGACCGCGTTTGTATTGTGCGGGATCACGGTCGAGGCTGGCAGGCTCGCAGCCTGCGCCGCCGCTGCTGCCCCAGAGGGATCGAAATCGCTTGTCGAATGCGTAGCCGCGCTGCCCAGGCCGAGATTCTGGCGGGCTGTTACCACGCTCGCCACATCGTCCAGGTTATTAGCCGCTTGCAGCGCTCCGGAACTTTGCCCCTGCGCTTCGGCCGCCTGCTGCGCCACCGCAATCAACGCATTGAGCAACCGAATCCCATCGGCGGTGAAGCGTCCATCGGGCCCGATCAGGACCTGACGCGCCGCCGCCGGCGTCAGAAGAACAGGATTATTGGCCATTGACTGTATCGAGGTCCGCGGCGATCAACGCCACAAACACCGGGTCCGAAATAATCACCTGGAAGGCGCGGTTCCGGCTGCGGCCGAGCCGCCGCCAGCGCACCAACAGCGAATACTGCCCGAGCTGCCCCATCGAAACGGATCGCTCGTTGCCCCACGTGAAACCGCCGTCATTACTCACCTTCAGAACGATCTGCGGATCGCTGCCCGGTGTCGCGCCGCCATCGAGTCCGACGCCCGTCTGCATCAGCAACCGCAGCTCGGAGTAAAACGTCCACTTGCCGCCGTTTGCGAGATCCGGAGCCGTGCGCACACGCCGGATCGGGGCGCCGTTATCGGTGTAGGTGCTTTGGCTCATCACGTAGATGTTGCCGCTCTGCCAATCGCCGGCTAAGTGCCGGCCGAAGCAATAACAGTGGGTACGGGCTAAGTCGCCGATGTACTGCCCGTTCTGCCAGAAGGCGCGCTCGTGCCAGGTCTGCGTCGCCTGGTCGTACACCCAGGTCGCGCCAAGTCCGTTGTTTGCGCTCGGAAAATGCAGGCAGTAAAACGTATGGCCGCCATCCTGATACACATAAGCCGTCGCATCCGAGATCGTGGAGTAGCTCTGAATCGCGGCTTCCACCGCATGATTCGAAATCCGGAGCGGCGTGTAGCCGTTCGCCCGCCACACAATGCCCGCGCCTTTGTCATCGCCGCCCAGCCAGAAAATCGTGTTGTCGCAGCGCTGCAAACTGCCTGGCGCCACCAGGCCGGTCTGCAGGAACGCGCCCTCGAGACGGCTGAAGGGGAAGTTGGCGTTTCCACTGTCGTAGTAGACTTCCGCGTGATCGGTGCACAGCAGCCAGAGCTGCCGGTGATCGGCAATCGCGCCCACCAGGTTCCCGGTTTGACCCTCCGCATCTCCGAAATCGAGCGCATTCCACTGCGTGCCATCGTTGAGAGCCGAAATGATGAACTTCTGCGAGTTCGGCTCGTAACAAATGAAATAGCCGTCGATATTGCCGGCAATCTGCGAGCCGGGAATCCACCCCGCTGCGGTGATCGCGTTGAGCGTGTTGGCGTTCAGATCAAAGATAAAGCCAGCGCCGCCCACGACAACGAACAGTTGGGTCTGGTTCGAATCCATCTGCGCGCTGCCGGTTCCCACGTTCCCGCGCGCCTGAAAACTGCCGTTGGAAAAGAGTTCGTAGAGTGTGCCGCCGGCGATCGCGAACGCGCGCCCGTTCGACTGAAACGATGCCAGAATGCTGGCCGAGTTGGGCAATGTACAGAACAGCGAGAGTCCCGGCTTGGAGAGAAGCACGTACTCCGACTTGGTTGCGCCGGTGGGAGACTCGATCTTTTCGAGATACAGATTGATCGAGCGCTCGGCATCCGCCGCCATCGCGCGGCCGGTGTAGCTCGGCCCGATGAATCCCGCGAAGTTCGCCATTTAGCGTTCCTCGCCAATCGTCCAATCGAAAATCCCGCGTCTGCCGGCGAGTGCCGGATCGACCCGGAGCTTCCCGATCGCCGAAATCGCATTCACCCGCTTGATGCCGGCTTTGCTCTGCTCCGCGATCGCGACCACCACATCCGAAGGCTCGCGGTCGAATTCCGGCGCCATCTCCAGAGCCAGGTTATAAGTCAACGCGCGCTCGTACCCCGGAGGCAGCGAGAGTGTTTGCGTTTGGGCCGTGAACCGCGAAACCGCGACTGGGGTGTACAGCACGATCTGGTTCACAACCTGCGGAACCGGCCACACCGCCACATTGCCGCTTCCCACCGGGTTCGTGGCGGAGTTCGGATTCGAAAACCAGCGGTCGTAATAGATCGCGAGCGGGAGCGGGCTTCCTAAATTCTTGAGCCGCACGCGCGCCCATTCCTTGTCCGTTTTGATGACTTCGAGCGGTCGTTCGTAAATCTGCGTGGGGTCCGAGCTGCCCATGAGCAATCCGGCCGCGTCAATAGATTGCGGGCGCGGCGCCGTCCAGTCGGGTCCACTGGGACCGATCTGATACACGGCCTGGCCCGCGACCAGAGGATACTGGTTGCGCGCCGTGGTGTAGATCATGAGCCGTTCGTTGGCCCAGGCGTCTACCATCGCGTTCAGCGCCGTGAGGCCATCCTGTTCTTCAGCGGCCGTTGGCCCGTCGCCAATGTTCACCGCGCCGAGTAAGCGCATGGCGCGGGTGATCAAATCTTGCACTGTCATGGAGAGAAACCCGAAACCTTAGCTATGCGTGCAGACGCCGTTGGTCCAGGCCGTGCACGTGGAGCTCGTCACCGCCGCTTTGGTGCCCGTGCCCGAGTCCGAAACCGGCGTCGTCACCGTGTCGTAATGGTTCGGGTCGACTTGCGTGTTCGTCGAGCCGGAGGAAACGGAAACTCCGGTGGGCAGGTTCTGCAGGAAATTGCCGGACACATAGGTATCGGCAACCGCGCCGCTTACGGAATCGATGTAAACACCGATGGAGCCGGCCGTACCGTTCCCTTCGATATGGTTTCCGATGACTTGGTTATCCTGCCGCGTGTAGGAGGTCGAGTTGCCCTGGATGTGGATGCCGTACACGGCGAGCCCCGCGAAGGGTTTGAGATAGTTGTTCGCGATGAGCATGTGGCTCATCGGGCCGCCCGCCGCGGTGGTCAGATAGATGCAGCCGTTGTTTCCGTTGTTGCTGCATCCGTATGCGACGTTTCCCGAAACCACATCCTCGGCCGCATCGACGATGCTGAAGTACCCGTAGCTGCCGCCGTTTTGGTCGTTGATGAGGTTGTTGACGATGTGCGAGTAATACACGTCTCCGAAGCTGAAAATCTGCGAAGCGGCGCAGAACGAGCAGGTGTTCGCGATGATGGCCTGGTTGCCGTCGAAATCGTCCTGATCGGCGCCGAACCAGTGAAAGACATGGTTCACGCTGCCGGCGAGATACACGCGATTGCCACGCCAGATATGGCCGATACTCGTGATGCCCTGGCCGGTGGGCGAAGCGTTAAAGCGTTGTGCCATGCAGTAGCCGGAGGAGCCCGAGCAGATCATTGTATTGTTCAGCCACGAGACGCGCGCGACTGTGCCGGCGCCGTTATTGTCGTTCATGTTGAAGCCGTACAGTCCGCTCGCCGGCGAGAAGGTCGCGAGATTGTTCTGAATGACTACATCGGAAATCGTTTGGCCGCTCGCCGCCTGCAAGTAGATCACGGCATCGCCGATCGAAGGCCAGTAATTGTCCTCGATGCGATGGCCCGAGCCCTGGGTAACGAGTAGATCGGCCGTCGACGGATTCGTGAGGCCCACATTCTGGAAAGTGTTTTTCCGGATTGTGGCGCGATTGCCGCTGATGTTCAGCATCGGCTTGGCTAAGGCGCTGTTGCCGTCGAGTACGCATCCTTCGATGCGGTCATCGTTGCCGGAAATGTCGATGCCATCGGCCGATGAAGTGGCGAACGTGATCTTGGCGCCATTGGTACAGCGCAAGGTCACATTGCTCTGCGTGATCGAAACCGTGGAGCTTTGGGTCTGGTTCCCCGCAACACACACCGTCGCATTGGCTGCGAGCTTCCCCTGTATCTGGTTAGAGCCCGCTGTGAGGGTCGCAGTGCAATCGCTGCCGCCGCCTCCATCCTTCCAGGCCTGTGCGCCTGGCGCGCCGGCGCAGACCCAGGTATGACCGGTCAGGTAGTTATAGACCTCAGCCGAGGCCGTGCAGGCTCCGCTCGGGTCTGACGCCATGAGAGTCGCTGTGACGGGCGAACCCGTGGCGGGAATGATCGTCTGGTTTGCGGCCGTCTGCGCAACTAGCGCGCTGGCACTCAGCAGGAAGAGAAGGAATAAGCTTTTCATTTCGTTAGTCTCGGAATGGAGACAGGGCCATGCCTGTCGGGGGAGAGTGAGAGAGGGCGCACTTTTGTGCGGTGCGCCCTCAACGCGGCTAGGTGAACTAGCCCAGGATGCGGACGGCCCATTCCGGCCGCAGCGCGGCCCAGCCGCACAGTAAGTCGAAACGGCCAATGAACAGGTCCGTCCGAATGTCGTACTGAGCGACGAAGCGCAGCGAGAGGCCGAGCTGATCGTCCGATTTGCGAGCCGCCATGTGCACGCCGCCGGGTACCGGCAGATCGACACAGGCGAGGGTGAACGCATCGCGGTGGTACGCGAGGTTCTGGGGAGAAGCCGTACCCGCCGTGATCCCGAAGGTGATCGCAGCGTTCACCGTGGGAACCGCCGTGACGTTCTGGTATGCGCCCGCGGTGATCATCGGCTCGGTGAGCGTCAGGGTCGCGTTGCCCGAACCATCCGAAGTGATCGGTCCGGAAACCACGAAGCCCTTCAGCTTGCCCGCGTTCTGCTTGGAAAGCGGGTTCACCATGTAGCAATTGGCGAAGTACACAACTTCGCCGCCGTTGAAGATTTGGGTCGAAGCGGTCCAGCCCTTGGTCGAAACCGAGAAGGTTTGCGCGGAGCTGGCAGGATTCGGGGTGAACTGGCCGCTGGCCGGGGTCAGCGTAGTTCCGAACGGCTGCGTGGCCGGCGTCGGCGCGGTAGCCACCTGCGGAGTGCCCGCCTGGGCGCCGGCCGTGAACACGTTCACGTTCTGGGACATCGAGAAATTCAGCCCCAGCGCCTTGCCCATGGTTCCATCCGTGTATTGCTTCGAGATGGAAGTCGTGGGGTTCAGCAATCCGGCCAGGTTCGGCACGGTCACGGATTCCGCATCCTCGTTGATGAGGCAGTTGCGGCGCCCGTCGCGCGGAGTCGCGGTCTTGTCGAGCATCGCTTTCGCGCTGCCGTACACCGCGAGAGCCGCCTGCGCGGTTGCGCCGGTGCCAGGCGTGGTGCCCGCAGTGCCGACCACGTTCGGAACTTGCAGAGCGAGGCTCAGGCCGGCGAAATCGACGGCGTTCGCAATCTGGACGATTTGCGGCTCGAGCACTTTCTGGCTGAAGGCCTCGATCGACAACTCCAGATCGGCCGAATAGAATTGCACGTCCACACCAAACTGGTGTTGGAGGGTCACAGGAACCTGCGTCTGCACGGTGTCCTGGATCGCAACGGCTTGCCCGTCGCGGACGGTGTAGCGTGGCGGTTTGCGAGCGTACACCGTGGCGCCGCGATAGGCGTTCTTGAACTCTTTCTCGTACTGCCGGTTCACGGTCTTCGTGAACGACAGGCTGTTTTCGAGAATGGCCAGCGCTTCCATAGTGATGTGCTGGTCAGTTAGTAAAACGGAAGACAAGTTAGTAAGTCCTTGAGAAAAGCGTTCAGCTCTCAGCGGCCAGCCAAAGCCCGCGCGCAGCGCGAGCTGAAAGCTGATGGCTGAAAGCTAATAGCTGGTTTTGGTCAGCGGATCTTGCCCGATTCGCGGGCTTTGCGCCAATCGGCGAGGCTCATCTTCGACACGTCCGGCACACCGGATGTGCGCGTGCTGCCTACCGGCTTGATCGGCCGCGGGGCGTTGCTGACTTTGGTTTCGGGTTCAGGAGCGTTTTCGACTTTGAACGAGGCTTCGAGCTTGCCCAGATAGGCAGCCGCTTTGAGCGGAGGCATCCCGGCGAACTTCTCCAGGGCATCGCGGTCCTGCGCCAGCGCGTACGCCAGCTCGGGTCCGTGTTCCGATTCGAGGAAGATGCGCTGATGCGCGGGCGTGAGCTTCACATCCGAAACCGAGTCGAGTACTTCGTCGTAATCCGCATGGCGTTCCTGCGCCTCGGCTTTTCGCTGATTCCAGCTATCGAGTACCTTCTCGGCTTCCGTGCGAGCCTTCGCCTGTTCGTCCGCCTGGGTGCGCTTCCAATCGCGCTCGTCGGCTTTCCAATCCGTCAAAGCATCCGTGAATGCCTCGATCGAATCGAAGTCCTCCAGCTTCGGCTTGGGTTTATCGAACTTGGGAAGCTCAACCGCGGGTTGCGCGTCTTGCTTCTTGCCTTCGGCGGCCGGCGCAGCGGATTTTTCCGCCAGTTGCCGCTTCAGTTCTTCGATCTCCCGGTCCTTGGCTTCGATCTTGCGTTGGAAGCCGCCCTTCTTCTTGGGCTTCTCGTCGCCAGCGGCCTCGCCGCTTTGCTCCGTGGTTTCCTCTGCGGCGCCCTCTTCCGCAGCGCTTTCGCCAGCATTGCTGCCAGCCGAGGGCTCGTTTGGTTCACGTGTTGCCGGTTGCTTCTCTTCCGGAGTCGCAGCGGCCTTCGCGCGGGAGGCGCGATATTCCGCCAAACTCATATCGGCAAGGGAAGCGGCGGAAGTCTGAACAGACTCCACCGGTGTAGTGGTTTGTGGTTCGTTCATTAGGGAAAATCCCCGCCCACAGCGTGAATGCGCCAGCGGGGAAAGTCGTTAAAAGTCGTCGTCTAGCAGGACCGCGAATCGGAACGTCAGAATCTCGTCCACTCGGCCGCGGCCGGCGATCCGCGCCATCTCGCGCGCCAGGTGCTCGGCGATCGCGTGCGCAATCCGTTCGGCCGAAGCCGGGTCGGCCAGCTCCCCGCGCGTGGCCATCGCCACCGCCGGTTCGGTCCAGATCATCTCTTGTGGTTTCCTGGAAGCGTGGAGAGCCAACTGCTTCCGATCAATCGCGAATGGGTGTCTCCCTCGCTCGTCTGGGGCGAAGTCGCGCTCTGCCGCGATGAAGACGGCTCGCTCTGGCTCTGCCAGATGCAATCTGAAGCCGAAGGCTGGGAGAAGATCCAACCGGCCGATGAAACCATCATCAAAGCGTTCCAGTGGACCCAAGCACTCGCGGGCAAAGAACCGCAGCCCTCGCCGCTTTTAAGCCGCTAATGGTTGCTGCGGCTGTACCTGCGGCGTCGCCGGTTGTGGCGCACCGGCGCCGTCACCGTTCTGCGTCTCCATGCCGGGATCGGGCAGCAGCGCTAATTGCCGGTCGATCTGTTCGAGGTCCGCTTGGAAGGCCACAATCGCCTCTTGCGATTGCGCCTTCAGTGCCGCTTCGATGATCCCGGCTTTGGCCTGAATCAACGCTATGCGCTCCCGGCTCGCGAGTTCGGGCAATTTGGCTTGCTTCTGATCGACGAGCTTGTGAACCGTCTGCGAAAGCTGCTGGATCATCTGCTGCGCTTGGGCGAGTTTCGCTTGCGCCTGCGGCAGAGCGTTCGCGTCCTGATCCTGCAACTGCGGCGGGAGTAACTTCTTGAGCCGCTCGGAAATCTCTTCCGCCATCGGCCAGTCGAAATTCTTCACGAGTAAGTCGCCGATGACCTGCATGAGCGCCGGCTGCGCCTGGACAAGCTGGAGCATGCTGCTGGCGGCTTCCTCGCGCGCCGCATCGAAACTAGGCCCGGTCGAGATGGAGACGTCGTAGCGGCCCACCGTCAGATCGAAAACTTTCTTGAGGCCCGCGTCATCGGTGAACGGCTGGTTGATCTTTACCGTGTCGGAGCTGCCATCCGGATTCACAATCCGCACCACGCGCGGCGCGTCGTAGTAGACCGGAATCCAGCCGAGCACGATGCGCCCCGCGTGCTTGATGGTGCGCTTCATCGAATCCACGAAGCCGAAGGTGGCCGCGCTGCCCTGCTGCTGGCGAAGCAGAATCGCTTTGCCGGACTGCTCGGGGCCAGGCGCGCCGAGCGAAGCATCGTACAGCCCGGTGGTGGTTTTGAGATCGTTGTCCGCGTGCGCGATGGCCTGCGTGATCGCCTGGATCGGCGGCTCGCCGAAATTGCGCGAGGGCTTGCCGTCCGCTTTCGGATCGGGGTTGTACGGCAGATACGGCAGGTTGCTCGTGTTCGCCTGCTCGTACAGATCCTCGAACCCTTCGATCTGTGTGGGGGTGGCCTGAAACGGCGCTTTCGGAGCAAGGGCGATCGTCTCGGCCATCGCCGATTGCCAGATGTTATAGAGCTGCTGCGGAGAACGCGCGTACCGCACCAGGCCGATCAGATGCCGCTTGCCATCGAGCCGCACTTCCTCGCCCAGGCACGGCACGATCGGAATGTATTCGCCCGGAACGTCCGCCTCCTCCAGAATCTCGAGGCCGTTGGTTTTGCACCAATGCACCGTCCGCACGGTTTTGGTGCGGCTGGCTTTGCCCTTCTTGACCGCGACTTTCTTCTCTTCGACCCAGAAGTACTCCGCCACGCGGATCGCATCGCGCTCGATCCACTCGGGCGCCGCGGCCGCGATGCCCTGAAAATCGCCGAGGCCCTGCAGAGCGCTCTCGGGATACTCGTCCTGAAAGTCCTCGCGGCTTAACCAGTCTTCGACGAACCAGAATTTTGCGTCCGAGTAGTCGAGTTCCTTACAACGCGGATCGGGGTAATGCGCGAACGGGTTGGGGTCGCGCACGATCTTGATTTCCTGGTCGAACGAGTCGCCGTCTACATAGTCGGTGACAATGCGCAGGAACCCGAAGCCGCCGGTGGCCATCGCCTCGAAGGCGGTGTCATAGGCCTCTTCCGCGTTGCTCGTGCGCTCGATGTGCCGGGCAACCCCCTGGATGATTTCGGCCGTCTCGACGTCCGCGCCATCGCCGATCGGGGAAACCTGGATCGCTGGCCGCTGCTTCTTTTGCTCGCCGGTGACCTGGCGCAGAAACTGCGGAATGCGGTTGATGGTGTAGCAGGGGCGCCCGTCCCGCGTGCGCTCTGCTTCGATCTTTTGTTCCCACTGCTGCCCGAGCCGGAATTCCCAATCCTTCTTGGCTTCCTTGTGGATGTCGGTGAGCGCTTCCTGCGCGAGCCGGAAGCGGCCGCGCATGGTTTTGAGGAATGCCTCGGTATCGCGACGCGCTGAAGCGGAGGAGCTTCGCTCCTCTGGTTTAGAACTTGTCATTTCGTGCCTTGTTTCGGCTGGTGGAAATCGGCGTAGAGCCCTTTGAAGCGGCAGCGCGGGCAGCGCAGCAGGCCATAGGTGTCGCTGTAAATGTCGTAAGCGCGGTGGCCGGAAAGCGACGGCCCGCCGTCGCGGATGCCTTCGCGGTTTTTACACTTCGGGCACTCGGCGATTGGCCGCGGGTCCGGCTGGACTGCTACGTTGTGCATGTGGGTATGTATCGGGACTTGGACGATGGCAACGTGCAGCTCACGCTTTCGCGTGATGACTTCCAGCAGTTGATGTTCTTCTTGGGCGTTGCTGCCGGATCGCTTGCGCGAGACGGAGAGAAGCAGCAGGGTCGCCTCGTGTTCGCGCTCTTGAACCGGATGAACGAAGGGAATCCGCTCTACCGGCCGTACCAATTACCCGGTGAAAACCCTTCCACCCCTGCCCAGCAGTGAGTGGCGCCGCGGTGCCGCCTGCTTGCCGCGTTCGAGCCCGCTCATAATCGCGTAGCGGCCGGCGTCCTGCGCGTGATCTTTCTTTTTGACGACCTTGCCCTTTTCATCCCGTCGATAGAGCTTGTACTCGGCGAGCCAGTTGGCGCAGTTGCGAAACACCTTTAGCCGGCCGCCCAGCAAGCGCTGGCGGATCTCGTAAATGCCCGCCTCGACCGAGTTATCGGCCGCTTCGAGATCCAGGCCCGCGGCCTGGTATAATTCGATGAGCTTTTCGCCGTCTATCTGCGATCGCCCGCGCGCCGCGGGGTCGATGACTCCCGGAATCCAGGCGCCGCGGCCTTTGATCGCCGCCGCATGAATCGCCGGCAGTTCTTCCGCCGCATAGTGCTCGGAGTGGAAGTACGCTACATCCGCATCTCGATCCTCTGCTACCCAGATCGCCGCGGTACGGTTCCAGCCGACGTCGAGCCCGTAAGACTGATACCAGTGGTCCGGAATCGGAAACGGATCCATGACAAACGTTTCCTCCGGGATCTCGTAAATCTTCCCGGCGCCGAGCGTGGGCGTGCCGTTCTTCCGCGCTTCCAGCTCATGCGGCGGATAGCTCGCGGACATTTCCGCGATCGCTTCCGGCGTGAGGTGTGGAGCGTGCGACCAGCCAGCGGTGACGGTGTACTTCAAAGCTACTCGTTGAGCAGGGGTAAGTCTTCCCGCTTCGGAAAGTGTTGCTGCGGATTGTCGTTGCGCAGCTTGTCGTAGTTCGGGCCGCTGATAAATCCGCGGCCGGTCCACACGTACCCTTCGAGATCACGGCACAGCCGCGGCCGCTCGGCCGCTTCCTGCTGCTCCGCAAATCGCTTGCGCCCTGGTGTCTGTTTCCGCATCAGATTTCGAAGTACCCTTCCTCGAACGCCTTCGCAGGCGAGAACGATTCGTAACCGTCTTCGTAAACGACGAAATAGCCGCCGGCGTGCGGTTGGTGCTTCTTGTACCACTCGGACCACACCTGAAACTCAGGCGCGTCACCCTCGGGGAATGATCGTGATTTCGCAATCATCGCCAACGACTTCGATCGCGTGAATCTTTACCGCATGGACTTGCTTGGTGCACTGATACCAGCGAAAGCCGTCCAGGTTTCGTTTGCCCACTTACTTGCCCTTCTTTGCGAGCTTCGCTATCGCCTTGCGCCGGATGGCGCCCAGCTCGCTCAATGAAATGTTTCCGGCGTGATAGGCGCGTGTGGCGCCTGAAAGAGCTTCTTCGGCGTGGGTCCGATCTTCGATCGGAAAGTGCCGGCCCGGTAATGCGAAGTCACTCAACGGCAGAGCGCCGCGTTGTTTCGATGTGAGTTTTGAGCGAAAGGGCGCCGCGGCGGGCGCCCTGTGGGTTGAACGGAATCGGTCTGTAAGTCAGCAGGAGGGACTTACTTTTTCTTTTTAGCAGTCGAGCCGCGGCCCGTGCTTGCACTCGGCCGCTTGGTGCTGTGGCCAGCGCCCGCGCGGGCGCCGCCCGTAGATTTCTTGGCAGGCGACTTCTTGGTAGTTGCCATCGTGTGATTCTCCCAATGAAGCTAGTTGCTTCATTGAACAGTTTGCGCGTCGCCCAGGAACGAGTCAACCACTTCGCTCCATCCCTGGAGCGGCGTGAACGTCAGATACGCGAGCCCGCCGCGCTCGTCGCCCGGCACGATCATGGTCCGCATCAGCGCCTCGCGCCACACTTCCACGCTTGGCTCCTCGTCGAAGTGGACGAAATGCTTACTCGTCCCTTGAAAGTTGGCGCGGCCCTCCCGATAGGATTTGAAGCCCAACACGGAAATGCCGCCAGAGGCATGTCGCACATAAACCGAGTCCACCGCATCCGCAATTCCGGCCTTGCGCGTCCAGTCGAGGAGTGCGTCGTGCGGGATAAGCCCCGTTCCAAAGTCGTCCCACTTGCCGAGCAGAGTAAGCTGCAAAATGTCTCGGCAGGTGAGGTTTGTGTCTCCTGCAACCCATCCATCCACCGGGCAGTTGAAGCGCCGCCCTTCCCACCAATCCGGGTACCGCCCAGTCAGATGCAGCACGTCCTCGTAGCAGCCGGTGAACGTTTTGCCCACGCGGTTGCCGGCGATGAACGCCCGCTCGCGATACTGGTTGCCCGCGCGGAAGAACTCGAGATGCTTGACATACAGCTCCCGGCGCAGCGGCCCGCTATTCGGAAATAGGCTCGCGAGTTTGTTCCGCTTCCGTCTCTGGCGTTCCGCTTCGATCGCGTCTGGCGTGATTTTCGATGCGAGTTTTACTAAGGAGTCGGTCAAGAGCGTCCAGTTCCGAATCGTCGAGGCCGGAGAGATCGACCTCGTGTTTATGCTTCACAACGCCCGTGTGCTCGACCGTCTTGGTGCGGTACTTCTCGGGTTTCGCGCCGCCGAGCAACTGCGCAAGCAGGCCGTCCGAGTAGCGCCGCTTCATGAGCGGCTTGCGGATCGGGTTGCCCTCGGCGTCGTATTTGCCGGTGGGCACCGTGACGATCTGGCCCTGGTAAAGCAGATACTCCTTCACGCCCAATTGGGCCCGCCGCACGGCTTCATCCTCCAGCGCATCGCCCGCGAGTTCGACCGCCCAGGCGAAGGCTTCCGCGTAGTCGGGGTCTTTTACCTTCCAGTCGTAATGCAGCTCGCGGGAGATGCCGGCAATCTTCGCCGCCCGCTTCACAATGCCGCATTCCGAGTAAGCGGCTAAGAACGCGCGTTGCTGCGGATGCCGGATATGCTCAAACATAGATGAGGCCGCGCTTTTTCAGCGAGCCGAAGACTCAAACAAAAGATGGACGATCCGACTGCTAACCAACAAACGCCCCAGGCGCCGGCCGTGGAACTCTGGTACTGCTCCCGTTGTGGAAGAGTCGAGACGTTTCTAAGCGCTGTGCTCCAGAAACGCAAGGAGTCGAACAACTGCCCAATCGACTCGCGGCCGTTGAAGCCGCTCGCCATGGCTCAAACCGACACGGAGCTAGGCGGCTAGGCCCTGCTTGCGCGGCAGCCAGATTTGCTGCTGCCGCCGGCAGAGGTAGCAAACCGCGTCTTCGGGCGTCTCCGCGCTTTCCCCGATCACCTCGCCAATCGACTTTCGCCCGCAACGCGAAACGCCATTGCGATAGAGATGCCAGAGCGTGTTTTCCTGCGGATAGGCATCGGCGTAATAGCCCTTCTTGAAGCGCTTGCGCCGCTGCCAGATTTCGATCAAGCTGCGCTCAGGCGCTGAAGCGGAGGCGCTACGCTACAGGCTTCTGAAGCCGATTCTGGTTGTTGCGCCGGAGCGGAAGGCCTGTAGCTTCGCTGCCTCATGGCCTGGCACGGCCGGCTTACTCCACCGAAATACTCGTCCACCGGAAATAACCCATACGGCTGCGTCTCGCGAAATGCGCGGCCCAACGCTTCCTCGATCCGGTAGACCTCATGGAAGAAGTTGCCGCGCTCGATCTGCAGCTTCCGGCAGCACAGCTTCCAATCGGCGCCGAGCAGGAAGTGGTACTTGAAAATGCGCCAGCTCGCCTCGGACAAGGTGCGCCTGGCGACCAGGATGAAATCGGCCATGTACTCTTCGTTGCGGTAGCCCCAGCCGGATTTACGCTGCCGGCCTGGATTCGACTCCATCGAAACGCGGCTCAGGTACTTCCCTTTCGAAGCGCACTGCCGGAAGCGGGCGAAGCAGGCGCGAAAAATCGCGCGGAGCACGCATTTGCAAACTTCGTTTTGCCCCGCGCGCGATTGGACCGCTTGCCCTAGTCCGAAACACATCGTACAGCCCTGCCTCGCCAGCGCCAGGCATTCCCCGCGCTTCCATTCAAAGGCCGGCATCTGCGGCTCTGTGAACCGGTCGCGGCGGAAACGTTTATGCTCGGCCATCAGTTCAGCCCCATATCGATCCGGAAGCCGTAATACTCGGCGCACCAATACCGGCCGACCTGGCCCCGCACCTGGCACGTGAGGTAATGCACGCAAAGCAGGATCATGCAGCCAGTCTCTCGCCACTCACCTGAGTGGTCTGTCTCCGGCGGTAATCGGCGATGTTGATGACCGGCGCCAGGCGCACACCTTCGAGCTTCGCCCTTCCCATGCAGCTCAGCGGCACTTGTGCGAAATCGCTCGGAGC
Organism: Bryobacteraceae bacterium; assembly: GCA_035651215.1. Classification (GTDB taxonomy): domain Bacteria; phylum Acidobacteriota; class Terriglobia; order Bryobacterales; family Bryobacteraceae; genus Bog-105. Next base: position 19,706 of record DASRGE010000030.1, on the reverse strand, counting down.
CATGCCCTGCAACTCGCGATGCGCCCACACATACCCGTCTCCGTTCTCCAGCGGCTGCTCGTAGCTGTAGCGGGTGCCGACCGGCGCCGCCTTGCGGAGCATGTCGAGATGCCCGTTCTCCCACTTGAACTGGATGTTGCGGATCCGCCCGTGCCGGTCCCGGCGCGCCACCACCAGCTTCAACGCCAAAAGCCGCTCGGCGCGTTCGAGCGACGAGTCGGAGAGGCGCTTGCCGTTGGCCCGGTAGGTAGGGATCGAGTCAGTGCGCTGGTTACGCGCGATCGCAGGCATCAGCTTCAAGAGAAAAACGAGTAAGGGGCTCAAAAGCCCTGGTGTGGCGGGCAATGCAAGCGTCTCAAACGCTTGTAGGGCGATAGTTTAGGGCGCCTCGCCGGGGCGCACGTCCACACACCATAGTGGCCTGGCAGCCAGCGCCTGGCGCGTTTCTGTCGCGTAAATACGCGTAAGGACGCGCAAAGGCATGCGTGTGGGCGCCGCGGCCGTTCGCGGCGTGTGGAGTCTTCGGACTAATCTGAGTGATCGGGCGGCGCGGAATTGGCGACTAAGTAGAGATGGATCTGCTTTGCGCACTTCAACGGGGCCGCACCACCGCCGTCACAGGCATAAGCATATCCGACACGGACGAGCCGCTACTTTGCGCCAAAGATGTGGCCCGCGTGCTCGGCGTCTCCCCCCGCACCGCACAGCGGTATTTGAAGGCTGGCCTCATTCCTGGCTTCCGACTGGGGGCGAAACTCTGGCGCGTTCCTCGAGTAAAGCTGGTGGAGTTTGTAGCCTGCGAAACCGCCGGTCACAAAAAAGCGGCCTGAAACTGCGGTTCGCGGTTTCAAGTACTTAGGACTCCAAGCACTGTTCTAAGATCAACCGGGCGGTTGATGCTAATGGCCGTGGCCAGAACACGAAAAACGGCTCCGCAACACAGCTCGGGGTTCATCGCCTACTACCGGGTGAGCACTCAGAAGCAAGGTGAATCCGGCTTGGGGCTCGAAGCCCAGCGCGCCGCCGTCCGCCGCTACCTCGTTTCCACCAAGGGCGAGCTGCTCGAAGAGTTTACCGAGGTCGAATCCGGCAAGAAGCATACGAACCGGCCACAGCTCGCGGCCGCGATCGCCGCCTGCCGGAAGCGGCAAGCCACCCTCATCATCGCGAAACTCGACCGCCTGGCGCGAAACGTCGCGTTTATCGCGAACCTCATGGAGTCGGCTTCCGATTTCGTCGCCTGCGACATGCCCCAGGCGAACCGCCTCACCCTGCACATCATGGCAGCCCTGGCCGAGCACGAGCGGGTGATGATTTCGACCCGGACCAAGGACGCACTGGCGGCCGCCAAAGCCCGCGGAGTGAAGATCGGCAATCCCAACTGGTCCGAGGCCCTGAAGCTGGCCTACGCCGCCCGCGCCCGCGCCAAGCAACCGAACAAGACGCCGCCGCATCTCGCTTTGCTGCTGCAGAAGCACAAAGACGAGGGCAAATCCCTCCGCGAGATCGCCGCGGCCATGAACGAATTGGGGATCAAGACGCCTACCGGAGCGCAGTGGCATCCGTCGAGCGTGCGAGCGGCCTTGCTCGCTGCTTAGTGATGAAGTAGAGGGTCCGAGGCATCCACCACGCCACGGCCGCTCCCCACAAAAAACAGAGCAGTAACTTCACCCAGAACGAATGCACCCCGAGGCACATCCCACAGGAGCCCAAAACCGAAACCCAGTACGCCACCACGAGCCGAAGGTTCCGGCACTTATAATTGCGATCCACCCAATCGTAGAATAGCCGCATGGCACACCCTCGCCATGCGCGCCGCTTGGCCCGCGCTCCCCGCCCCGAGGATCTCGATGAAGTCGACGAGCCCGAGGACGATGACGAAGCAGAGGACGAGGAAGACCCCGAAGACGATTAGGCGCCCTGCTGCGCGGCTCGGAGCGGGGCTTTAAGCGGCCGGCCGGCCGTTTTCTGCTGCGCCTCAGTGTGAGTCCGCAGGATCATTTGCAGCTTGACGTGCGCCGTCACGAGGCTGTTGGCCGCTTCGAGATCGAGCCCCGTATTCGCGAGGTTGAGCGAGCGCAGCTCGGAACGAGCACCTTCGATCAGGGCCAACGCCTTTTTGATCGAACGCAGTTGTTCGGGAGTAAGCATTCCGACTAACAAGGACTGCTGGAGCGTGCGGGATGTTACAAACCGGGCGGGAACGCACTAGGTTTTCGTGCGCTGCTTGTAAGCCTGCTACTTGGCTTCGATCCGCTTCCTGACTCGATTCACAAGCACGCCTGCCGTGTATCCCGCCGAGAGCCTTCTCTCGCACGAAACCCGAAGCAGCTCTTCACTCGTGTGGGCGTCGACAACGATCAGAAACCGAGGCATGCTCATGATTGGCACAGCCGTCGCTGTTGCCGAATAGGGACCGCCTGATGCCGAGGCGATCGCGCCCACCACTTGATTGGTATCCGTGGTGAGGAGCATGAGGTCCGCGTCTTCGCGATTTGCGACAACCTGCCAGCGGCCCCAGTGCTTCACCTTCTCGTACAGGTGATCAAAAACTCCCATATCTCCACCCGCGTTCTGTAGGTACACCCGCTTGGCAGAAACAAGGGCAGTGGGCAACGGCCCATGTTCCGCGCATACAGCCGCGACCGAACACGCAAGCACAGCGCCGGCAACTCTCAACGACCGAATCAGCATCCTGCTTTACTTATCGGCCGTTCCACCCTCCTCTTCGAGCTTCTTCTTCGCCCGCGCCGCGGCCGAGGCGCGGCCACCTTCCTGCGCGATTCGCTTGCGCTTGGCTGCGCTGAGTTTCTTAGCCCGCACACGGCCGCCGATCTTTCCACCCTGACGCCCGTACTCGCGAAAGACTTCGCGCACGTCTTCGGGTATCTCGTCCGCCATTTCCCGAGCCAATCCTACCACATAACCGGGTCAAGTACCCCTGTACTTACAAGGGGCAATTGTCAACTTAACCCCCTCAAGTGGATAATGAAACGTGAGAGCCAGCGCTCTCAAAACACGACTTTGAAGGGGAGGTTTTTATGGGCTGGGGCGTTACTTATCCATCGCCGCACGGCTTTGAGCCGATCGACGACCGCAACGAATGCGAAGGACATCGCTGCACGAACCTGATCGAACCGGGCGAGGAGCTGGCCTGCGCCATCAATGCCTGCCACCGCGACACACTGTGCGACGGCTGCGCGTTTGACTGCACGGATTGCAATCAAATCTTCTGCCGCGAGCACATCTTGGTGCATGAACAGGCCGATAGGTTTGCGATGTATCGCTGCTACTCCTGCGATGCGAAACGGCAAAAGGAGGCTGCGTAACATGGAACGTCCCTGCTATCACCCCGAATGCGAAGAGGAGGCGGTGCGCGTGTGCGATTCGTGCGACCGCTGGTGCTGCACGGAGCATTCCGGCCACTGGGGACCGGAGCATCCTTTCGGCGAAACCACGCAATGCGACGAATGCCGGGAGCCGGCACGGTACTGATATGGACCACTTACTCAAACCCGTAAGCAGCTCCAGCATTGAAGCTGTGGGCTATGACGCGGACAATCGCACCTTACACGTGAAGTTCAACTCGGGCGCGACTTACTCGTATGAGGACGTCGATGCCGAGCAACACCGCGCGCTGATCGAAGCCGATTCGATCGGAGCGCATTTCTCGAAACATATTCGCCCCCACTACCAGGGGCGGAAAGGCAGCGAAGCTATTCGAGCCTCCGCTCGGCAGCAATAGCAGAAACGTGCTGTTAGCGAGAATGCGTAGCTGCCTCGCTTCAGCGCGAAACACTAAAACAACGAACCCGCGGGCGCCCAGACTCGAACCCCGAGCGCCCGCAAGAAAGGACACCCAGAGTAATGAGACTCAGGAAAGGGCATCCCGCCCATAACTATACCGGTTTCCGGTCCACCGGTTTATGCGCCTGCGGCGCGAATGAGGTGCGCTCGTGACCAGCCGCACCGTCCTCAAATTCAACCCGAACCTGCCCGTCGACGTGCGGCTGGATTACGGACCCGAAGGCAAGCTGCACGAGAAGACCGGCGACTACCAGTACACGGTGAACGGCAACTCGTGCGTGATGTTCCTCCCGGACGTAGCCCGCAATCAATTGCTGCGCACCCACGCCGCAAAAGGAGATCTGGTTCGCATCTGTAAATCGGTCGCCGGCAGAAGCACGACGTGGAATGTCGAAGTGCTTCCCGATGCAAGCGACCCCGCCGGTCCTCCGAACACGAACAGCGTGCCAGCTCGACCGGCGGGGCCGCGCATCGTCGCGCCGCGTACGAACGGAGCGAATGCTTTGGCGGCTCGGCCGCAGCCGGCCGGCGCTCCTAGCTCGCATCCGCTTGTGGAACGCTATACCCGGATGTTCGCGGCGGCCGCGCAAGCGCTGAAGGCCACGCACCAGCAGCTCATCGCCGATCCCTTCTACGCGGAGCTGGAGCCGCCCACCTGGGAAGATATTCGAGCCACGGCGATTCATTGGGGCATCTCGCTCGAAAAACGGGAGGGCAACTAAGTCATGGCCGCTCTCGCAACAAGGAAACCCATTCCAGTTAGTAAGTACGCGAATGTGCCCGCTTTCCAACCGGCTCCGAGGCCCGTACCGCTCGTGAAAGCCGAGGAGCTTCGCCAGGCGCGCAAGTGCGACCAGGCCGCGCGGGTGCTCGATAAATTGGAGGCCCGCAGCGCGAGCCTCGCGGCCGAAATCAAAGCGCTGCAGAAGCGAAAGGCGGCGATCGACGCCCGCTATACCCGGATCGAGGACCGGGTAATTGCCGAATTGCAAGGCGCGGGCTATGATCGCTTCCACGGTATTCGCGCGGAGTTTCAGCTCCGCAACGCGCCGCTCGCTTTGCAGGTTGAGAACGAGTCGGCGATCCCGCCGCATTTTTTCCGCGAGAAGATCGTGACTTCGGTGGATAAGATCGCGGTGAAGGCGGCGATCGAAGCGGGCGAAGACGTGCCGGGGTGCAGTCTGACCCAGAAAGTGAGTCTGATTCGCAAATGAAGCACGATGTCATTCTGTCCACGCCGGCTCTGCACCGCGACGAGATGAAGTTTCGCGCACGCGTTTTCGAGAATCCGCCGCTCACCATCGCCCTACTGACCGACTTGGGCGACGAGAACCCCGGATGCTCCATCACCAACGGCATCGAATACGCGGTTGCCGCGGTGCTGGAGCGATGGCCCGACATCGATCCGGCCCGCCTGGTGATCGTCGAACATTACGACGATCGGGAGAAGCTCCGGCGCATGGCCGCAAAGTATGGCCGCTATCAGGCTGAACCGCTCCAAAGGGCGAGGGACCATGGCGAGTGCTTCGACTTGGTGACTTTCGGGCGCGGATTCGAGGCTGTGCTGGAACGCGCGAAGCGCAATCCTGGGCGTGCAGTTGAGCCCGTCTGGAAGCGCATTCCGAAGGCCGAAGTGGAACGGCTCATCGGTGAGGTGCTGCCGTGACCGCCGAACGCCGCAAGGAAATCTACGCCGACATTCGCAACGCGGCGGCCAAGATTCGCAAAATCGCGCGCGAGATCCACCAGACGGAGGCGACGGCCGAGGACACAGCAGGGCTTATCAGTCACGCCCGCAACATCGACGCCTGGACGCACGAACTCGAACTCGGGGAGGAGGAACGGTTGGCGCTGCGTTCAGCAGCGCATTCACCTGAGGCCAGGAGACCGAAACCATGACCGCCCGCCAGCTCCATCCCCATCTCGGCAAGCTCGTCTATCTCACGGTGAACGGTGTCGACTTCGCGTGTGTAATCACAGATGCGAAGCGCGCTTACGGCCGCGAGCGCTATCAGATCGAGCCCGTATCCGGCGAAGGAACTACCTGGGTGAACGCTTCGAGCGTTCGCCCCGTTCCGGAACCGGAAGCGAAGGTGATCTGCCGGTGAACGTGTTAGCTTGATTCGCAGGGTAACTGGTATCAACTTGCCCGCGCTGCTACGCCGCGGAATCTCCTTGGAACTGCCCCGCCCGTTGTGGCGGGGCGTTTGCGTTTTGGTTTCCGGGATAGCGCCGGAGGCGCCGTGACCCGTGGCCGGGAAACCGCCGCCGGCTGATGCGTTGCCGTTGGCAACGCTTTTGGGATGCTGGTCTCATGTCGAGCAACAAGACCGCTCAGAAGAAGACTGCCGCCGCGCAGCAGAAGAAACCCGCGAACCGCCCGCCAGCGGGAAATCGCAATCCTGGAGGAACGGCCCGCACCGGAGATGCGGAAGCAAATGCCATCTCGGTTTGCCTCGAAGCGCTCCGGCCGTTGCAGCCCGAGGCACGCCAGCGCGTCATGGATTATGCGCGGGTCCGCTTCAAGCTGACCGAGCAAGGAGAGAATGCCGGCATCGAAACGGTTACCGGCGCGGGCGAAGGGGCGCGCTCGTTGACGGCCGCGAGTTAGATGAGGCCGCGGTCCTCCCGGCGAGCCGACGACTCAAGCTTAGAGGACCGCTTTCAGCGGATTGAACTCGAACACCGTGGCGGGCCGGATGTATCCCTGCAGCACAGCGCTGCATTTGTGGCGGGTGCGCGATTTGATGGCGACCTCGCTTGCTCCGTGCCGGGCCGCCTCGGTAATCATGCCCGCGCGCAAGGAATGTGCCCCGTAGTCGGCCGCGTTCTCGCCAATCTTCTCCAGCGCGCGTTTGAGCATCGTGTGGATCACTTCGCCGCGCTCATGTAGCGCGTGACCGGTGATCGTCTGGTGCGGTGTCATCCGCACAAATAGCGGTCCCTGCCACTTGCCCCGAATCTCCAGCCACTTCTCCAGCGCGCGCACCGGACAGGTGAGCAGACGCTTCCCCGGTTCGATTCCCACGATCGCGCCTTGGGCCGTCTGATCGGTCTTCGACGAGGCCACATAGATCGTCATGCCCTGCGGCACAAACTGCAGATCCGCCAACTGGAGGGCGACGACTTCCGAGCGCCGGAATCCGCCGGCAAACGTCAGTGTGAGCATGGCCCGGTTGCGAATGCCGATCCGGGTGTTGGGAATCGTCCGCAGCACTCTGCAAAGGTTGTCGTAGGTGAGAGCTGCTTTCTTGCGCGGCACTTCCTTGAGGTCGCGCCGCGCGCGCGTGAGTAAGTTGCGCACCGATTTGTCGATCGGGCTCGCGAAATCCGCTTCCCGGTGATAGTGCGCAATGGCGTTCAGGCGCACCAGCACCGTCGCCAGCCGGTACTTCTCGTTAATGCACCAGACCGCGAAATTCCGCACCGTCTTCGGATCGGCCGGTAGGGATGAACGCCTCGCCTCCGCGCACCAGGCGCAGAAGGCTTTCCACCCGCTCGCATACGCGCGGCGGGTACACAAAGCTCGGTCGGACCGCATAATTCGCTCCTCGGTTCGCTCAATCAGTTGGAAGTCGATCGTACTCGTGTCTAGGTCTTCAAAGAGACAAGCCTGCACAGTGCACACGATTTCCAGATCGTAACAGTTATATTCAGTGTTGGTTCAGATTTTGAAAAGAGCTACGGGAGGGAAAAACTGAAGTTCTGACCTGAGCAGCACTCGATTATAACGAGACGGGGTTATGAGGCGGGCCTTACAGAGGCGAAGGAGGTGCGCTACTGAAGGACGTTACTGTCGAGGTGCCGCAATTTGTCCGGATTGCGCATGACGTAAATGGCGATAATCTTGCCATCCTTAATCTCGAGCGCGGTGGCCTGCAGAGTCTCGTCCTCCTCGACAGTGACAAAGCCCGGCAAACCATCCTGCCCGCGTTCCTTGTTCAGGCTTTCCTGCAAACAAGACGAGATGGTGGCGGCGGAGTGTGACACGTCGAGGAAATCAACAAATTGCTCGGAATCCCGGCTGCCAGAAAGGCGGAGAAAGCCCTGCGGGGCCGCACGCATTCGGACGAATCGGAGTTGAGCCAGTACAAGAATACAGGGAAGTCCACCGACACTGGGCAAAAGAAACTGGCCTGGCTCTGAACGAAAACGGCCATTCAAGACATCGTTTGCCTTTTCACTGTACCGATGGTGGCATCTGGGCGCACATGGCCAGCGTTTCCGGAAGCCATTCGCGAAACCAGCCGCGGAAGCCGATCAACTCGGCCGCGCTGTCTTCATCCAAGGGAAAGGCGAAGTTGTTCAAGTTCCAACCACGCAGGAACGCAGCCTGTTTGATGACAATGGTGGCCGGGAATTTTCCCACATACGCCAGAAACTCGGTCACGCGCGCGTTCAATTGGCTGACGTACTCGGAATCGTTCGAGGCAAGCGCGCGATGCAAGGCAACGATCAACTCTGGCAGAGCCGCTGCGATGCCGGAGACCAAGCCATCCGCTCCATCCTCTTTCGCGCGGAAATACACGGACTCGCTCCCCAGGAGCAACTGAAACCGCAACCCCGGGCGCAGCCGGCTCAGTTGCGTGAACAATTGCCAATCGCCGCTCGAATCTTCAATTCCCGCGAACGCGCCAGTCGAAAAAAGGCGCTCCGCCAAGCCAGCGGAAATCGCGTTCGTGAACTGTGGCGTGTTGTAGAGATAGATCGGAACCCTCCCCGCCAGTTCTTTAGCGAACTGGGAATAGAATTCGCCGATCTGATCTTCGGTGTACCGATAGAAATAAGGCGGCATCAGGAGAACGCCGGCAGCATGATTGGCGATCGCGCCTTCGGCCAAATCCAGAGCTCCGGCCAGCGTCGAATGCGAGACGTTCACCAGCATGGGGACGCGGCTGCGCTTGATGGCCAGCATCAAGATACGCATGCGCTCCTCGACATCGAAGTGGACAAACTCGCCGGTGGAGCCAAACAGCACCAAACCGTCGACTCCCGCCGCGACAATCGCGTCGAGATAATCCAAAAGCGCCGCCGCATCGCCCTTGCTGGCGTTCGGCTGCCGGGGGGTGGCCAGCGCCGCGTAGATCCCGGTGGCTGGAATGGGTGAATTGGTCAAGGGACGCCCGTTCGCGTGTCCTTGAATTCTACAGCGAGGCGTTGTGGAAAAACCCGCTCCCGCGCGGTCGCGGCTCTGTTTCGGTGGGCTCGCCTAGCCGGCTTTGGCGACCAGTTCCGCCGGGTCAAGCAGGTGCTCCGGCCGGAAGTTGGACCAATTACAACTAGTCTCCAGGCGGACCCCCAGGAAGTAGCCTAGCTCTTGGCGATGACAGTAGCGAACCACTCCGGCCAAGTCGCGGTCCCGATATCTCACCATAATCGACTCGCCGGCGCGAATCGCAACATCGCTCTGGAGGTTAATGCCGGAGGAGGAGATATCCTCCAGGTTTGCGAGCCTGCGGCAAGTCTGCCCCGCTGCATCCTTCCAAACCAACTCGACCAGTTCTGCACAGAGTAGTCTGTTCTCTGTTCTGCGTTCTTTCATGTCTCTCTCATCGGCTCCGCGGCGAAAGTTAGGATGGGAATGTCTTGTGTCCGGTACTCTCGGTACGAGCTGATGCAATTCAAGTACCAGAAAGAGCTCGACCCTTAGTGCCCCAGGTATATCTCGAACCATGGATCCCGACTTAAACCGTCCCGAGCCGCCGACGCGCCCCGATACACGCCTCGGGATCGTGATCCGGGTCGCTTTCTTCGTGGGGAGCGTCGTCATTGGGCTCTTCTTTTTTAGTTGGATTCTGCTGCTCTTCGGGCGAGTGGTAGCGGCCGGCTTCGGTCTCTTCGCCACCGGAATTTTCGCCAACCTGATCACAATGCGCATCTTCGATCGCCGTCCCCTGGCGGATATCGGCGTCGGTACGGGCCGGGGAACGCTGCGTAATCTTCTGCTTGGAATTCTGTTCGGCGGAGGCGCTGCTGCCCTGATGCTGGCTGCGCCGTTAATGGAGGGCACGGGCCACCTGGTCGAAAGGCCCGACGCGGCAAATTTCGCCTGGCCCAGCCTGATCTTTTATCTCGCCGTGCTGCTGTTCGGAGCGGCGGGGGAAGAGATGATCTTCCGCGGCTATGCGTTCCAGTTACTGGTCGAAAAAATCGGGCCGTTTGCCACAGTTTTGCCGGTGGGTGTCATTTTCGGAATCGCGCACAGTTGGAACCCGCACGCGACCATTCTGGGAATACTCAACACAATCTTGTGGGGCGTGCTGCTGGGCTACGCATTTTTGCGCAGCCACGATCTATGGCTTCCGATCGGCTTGCATTACGGCTGGAATGCGGTGCTACCCTTGTTCGGGGTCAATCTCAGCGGGCTTACAATCGAGGTTACGAGGTACTTCTACCGATGGGATCTGACGTCTCTCTGGAGCGGGGGAGATTATGGGCCGGAGGGCGGACTGCTCACCACGATTTTCGCCATTGGTTTATTATTCGCGCTGGCCAAAGCCCCCATCGCACCCCAACGCGCCATGATCGCGGAAGTGCTCAACGAGGAGTGGCAGTTGCCCTAGCAGGGTTGCTGCTGCTGGGCATGGCCTCCACCTTGCGCGCCGACAAGCTCAGCGTGGACGAAAAACTGGAGATTGAGCGAGGTCTCACCGCGGAATACGCGACGATGAAGACCATTCTGCCGCGCTCGAAGAAGCCGCTCGTCATCCACAGCGACGGCCAGTACGATCGGAGCGCCTGGGAGCGGGCGCTCCAGGAAGGCGGCCCTGCGGCGCGCCTCGGAGACGAGGTGCAGATCACGCGCGTCATCATCGAAAACAACAAAATTTTGCTCGAGATCAACGGCGGAACCAAAACCGGCCATTGGTACGATCATGTGCAGGTTGGGATGGGAGGACCGATTGGCGGCGGGCCCGTATCTCCCGTCGGGACCAATCAGAGCGGCCAACCGGCAATGGGCTCGCACATCGCGCTGCTGTTTCCGGGCAGCGTTCCCAGCCTCAAAGCGGCCGATATCCGGCAGATGCTATCCCCGGTTTTCGACTTCGAAAAGCACAGCGCAGCCGAGCAGTACGTAAACAACCTTCCGGAGCCGATCAAGAAGGCCATCAAGGAACAGAAGGCCGTGACGGGGATGGACCGCGATCAGGTCCTGCTGGCGCTGGGAAAGCCGCGCAATAAGAGCCGCGAGACGAATGCCGACGGCGATGAAATCGAAGACTGGATTTACGGCGAGCCGCCCGGCAAGATGGTCTTCGTGCGGTTCAATGAAGGCAAGGTGGTGAAAGTAGAGGAAACGTACGCGAATATCGGCGGTACGACTGCTCCTCCGTTGCCTCCCCCGCGATAGCTATCAGCAGTCAGCCTTCAGCTAAAAACAACCTGGCCGGCGGAGAAGAAAGCTGATCGCTAATCGCTGACTGCTGATCCCTGCTTTCACTTCGGTTCCTGGTGCTTCTCGCCAGGCCGGTACAGCGATGGAATCTTCTTCTGCTGCTGCTGATCGCCCGATTGCGCGCCTTCCTGCTTCTTCCGGTCCTGGACTTCTTTGGAAGGCATCATCGCCTCGCGCTCCCTCTTCTCCTTGGCGTCTTCCGTTGCTAACTCCGAGCCGCGCTTGTGCGAGTCTTCCATCGAAAGCTCACGGCTGTCGCTAGTCGTGTCGATCGCGTCGTCCAGTACGAATTGATAACGGTCCAGATCCGAAGGCTGCTTATCCCGAATCTTATTCAGGCGATCCAGAAAATCCTTTTCCGCGTTTACCACCGCGATCATGCCTTTATCGATTTCCAGTTTGCGCCGCAAGGCGTCATCTGCCACCGAGTCGATCGCTTCAATAATCTTGCTGTAATCTTCCAGCGTGTTGTGGATGAAAATGCTGCGTCCCGGCTTCTCTTTGGCCACATACTGCTCCACCAGGTCCATTCTCTGCTTGGCAAAATGCACGTACAGAGCGAGCCGGTCATTCGGGTCCTGCGCCTCGCGCACCTGATCCACTTCGTTCGGGGTCAGGAAGTCACGGTCTTGTGCCGCCAGCAGGCTGGCGAAGGCCGCTCCACAGAGGAGCAGGCGTACTTTCATTTCCTCATTACTCCATTCAAAAGCTTATCGTGGATTTGGTCGAGCTGCCGTTGCGTTTGCTCCGCCCATCCGCGCTGTTGCACGTCCAGATCGTAGAGCAATCCCTCCATTCTGCGCTGGAGATAAGACACCTTGAGTTCCGCTTTTTTGTAGAACCGGGCCTTGTGCGCTGTGGCCAAAGATTGTACACACTCCTTGAGAGCGTTGGTCATATTCTCGAGCGCTGCATCCCCTTTGTTGACTTCGCCCTTGTTGTAGTAGTCCCGGGCGTTGTCGAAAGCCATATCGGCCAACACCAGCGCCTTGTTGGAACGCTTGACCGGATTATGCTCCGCCTGCAATTCGGAGAGAAACGACTGTGCATTTCCCGCCGCTGCACCCATCAGGATCACCAAAGTGACTCCGAGCAACTTTGACACCCCAACCGGTTTCATCGATTCGCCTCCTTTTCGAGAATCCTGCTGCGCTGCCGCGCTATAAACTCCTGGTCCGGGTATTTCCCCCCGCTTGCCTGCAAAAACTGCTGGTAACTCGCGAGCGCCGGCTTGACCTCATGCAGGTGATCCAGCGCGACGGCCCGGAAGTAAAGATCGCCCGCAGTTTCGGCATGCAGTGTCCGTATCTTATCGAGAGCCGCGAGCCCTTGGGGATACAGTCCTGCTAGTACAAATGAGGCCGCTGCCTCGTTCCACGCCTCCACCGAATCCGGCTTCAACTTTGCAGCAGTACTGAACTGCTCCGCCGCATGGACATAATCGTGCTTATCCCGGCGAATACGCCCAACCGCCATTCGCAGGTCGTAGTCCTTCGGATCGGCCGCCAGCGCCTGCTCCAAAATCGGGTCCGCCAGATCGGGCTGATTGTTTTTCAGATACGCCGAAGCCAGCGCGAGCTTATTGGCCGGCGTCGGCGAGAGCTGAACAGCCGCTTGAAACTGAGGGACAGCCTCGGCCGGCCGGTTCTCTGCAAGATATAGACGGCCCAGCTCCTCGCGCGCTCCGGCGTCTTCGGGAAACTGCTCAAGCAGCGGAATCGCGTCCCGCGGGCGATTGGCCTTCGAATAGGCAGCCCCCAGCTCCAGCAGGAACGATTTCAAACTTGGATCTAATGTCGCCGCCTGGCGATAGTGCGGAGCGGCTTCATCCAATTTGCCCTGGCGCAAAAGCGCCTGTCCCAGCCCCAATTCCGCGGGACCCAGCTTGGGATCCATTTTCAAAGCTTGCTGGTAGGCTGCCTCGGCGCCCGCTAAATCTCCCGTGGCGAGCAGGCTGTCGCCCAGATATCGCGCCGGTCTCGGCTGGTCGGGCTTTTTAGCGGCTGCATCCTTCAACAGAGGCACAGCTTCGGCCGGCTTGTGATCCCGCAGGTACACCATCCCGAGATTGATCTCCGCAGGATAGAGGCCCGGTTTGAGCGCCAGCACCTGGCGATAATGCTCGGCCGCCTGGTCGTCTTCTCTTAGAGCGGTTTCGGCCAGAGCGAGATTGAAGAGAGCGGAATAATCTTTGGGGTCCGCCGCGGTTAGCTTGGAGAAGATCTCCTGAGCCTGACGGTAATCCTGATGCTCGAGCGCCTGCAATCCGGCCGTTTGCGGATCAGCCGGGGCACCCGCCACCGAAACCCACGCGGCAAAGAAAAGCAAGGTGAGCACCTTCACACCTTTTGGTGTTTATTCTACATCTGAAAACTCCATCCGCGCGAAGTAGTGTCCCAAGGTGGTCCCAGTCGCCTGGCAATCCAGATGCCAGGTATGAGAGGATGTCTGCGGGGCTTGGAATACGCGGGACATAGACAGATCTTCGGCTGACAAGAAAATCCCAAGGACATCATTACTCGCGTCTTTAGCAGTCGCTGCCGCTGGATGCGTGCTCCCATGGATCTCCAGAGCTGTAGGAATCAGACTTCGACAGCGCCACATTCTATAGCTTGTGGTTAGCGGTCTGTTGGGTTGCTTTACTCGCGGCATCCATCGTCCGTCATAAAAAGCGAGGCATTTTGCTGGTCGTGGAAGCGCCGCTTGCTCTTTTCTGGCCCTTTGTCTTCTTTATGATCGCTTGGGGATGTGCCCATAACATCCATGCATGTCCCTAACTCTTCTTCGCGAGAGCATCGACGCGACGTAGGCTCAGCAACTTTTCGGAGAGGTGGACGACGGAGCGACGGGCCGCTACGCGGCTCCATACAGAAGAGGGACGCGGATCAAAATAATTCCATTGGAACTGAAACTCCGTGTGGGGCGCCTATAAGCGATCACCCGATATTGCAAATCCAGCTCTTTTCACACTCGGGAAGCGGCGGCGCTTGGCGACAACTTTTCGAGCATTTGCAAGAACTGGCGAGAGCATAACTTTGACTTTCTCTTTCGAGCAATGAACCGAGTTTGGGCAACGGAGATCCAAAAGCTAGGAGGCGATGTTTCAGATGAGGTATGGCGCTGGCTTCTTTTCAGGGGACCTCACGGCCCCTATTTCACATGGAAGCAGACCAAGAGCAATCCTCCAGGCTACGTCGGCATCGAGCACTTAGAGAATGAAATTGCGGCAATAGAGCAACAGGATGCGACTTTCCGTGATCGATTGCGAGCAGTTTTAGTGGCGGCGTTATCATCCACGGACCCAAATGTCCTTCGGCGAGCGATTCAGGTCGCCGCGGTGGTGGGCGGCAAGCCTGAGTTGGAGAGCATTGTCCGCCTAACTGCGCACGAGGCGATTTCGGTAGCAGGTGAAGCAAAAGCAGCCGCTTTCTATCTCGACAGAAAACTCAAGCGCTCTCAGAATGACTGAATCGGTCTTTACGCTCCACGAATGACCAACGTTAACGCCCAACGCACCCGCGGTGTACCTGACTTTCCATTGTGGTCTCAACGGAAAACAATGGCACTTCGGGTCCAGCGGTGATAAAGCTCGATTGCTTCATCTCAAGTTGACATGGCATCGGTAAGACGATATCTTACTTGGGTGACGACCACTATTTCTTCCAAGGGCCAGATTGTCCTCCCGGCGGAGTTCCGGGAAATGGACCGTATCGAGCCCGGCCAGCAGTTTGAGGTAGAACGCCTCGATCGCGGACAGTATCGCCTCACCCGGCGCCCCGCGCCCCGCAACGCGGGCGCAATCGACTGGTTGCTCGCCTGTCCGTATAAAGGGTTTTTTGCGCCTGTCGACTCTGAGTCGACCGACACGCTGTGAAGTATCTCGTTGACGCGAACGTTTTGAGCGAGCCGACGAAACTATCGCCAAATTTGCGCGTTGTGGACTGGCTTCGCATCCACGAGGCCGATCTTGCCATTGATCCGGTCATTCTCGGCGAATTGCGTTTCGGTATCCTTATCCTTCCCAAGGGAAAGCGACGGACAGCGTTGGAAGGCTGGTTCGATGCCGGCGTAGGGCGCCTCGACTGCCTTCCGTGGGACGCGGATACCAGCCTGAAGTGGGCGGGACTGCTGGCGCATCTTCGTAAAACCGGGAAGGCCATGCCGATAAAGGATAGCCTTATCGCAGCCACTGCGATTGTGCACGGTCTGGCAGTGGCTACGCGAAACCGCATCGATTTCGCAAACGCCGGTGTGCGCGTTGTTGATCCATTCGAGTTCTGAAACCCGCTCAGTCCCGTCCGCGTTTCCTCGAATTCTGAGCCGCTGCTGTCGCCTCTTTATGCAGATGCGTCATGTTGATGCCTTCCAGCGTGATCGCCACCACGCCGATGATAATCAGCGGAATCGTCACAACTGCCCACAGTATCAGCGAGAACCGTTTCGCGTGTCCCGGCAGCAGTCCGAACATAATCAACGTTTTCGCCGCTACCCATTGGAACGATCCCAAATTTCCCGGCGCCTGCGGCACAATGCTGCTCAATCGAAGCAGAACCATCATCGTGAACGAAGCCGTCCACGGCACGGCCAGTAAGTTCGCCCGCACCAGCGCATAAATCGGAGCCGTTTGCGCAAGCATGTAAGCTCCGCTCACGATAAACGCGAAATACAAATACCGGGAGTGGCCAATCAGGTGAAGGTCTTCGATCAGCGTATTAAACCAGCGCGGCCATTTGATCCCGAATACCGGACTGATTCTCTGCTGCTTGGCATACATCCCGTACCCGAGAATGATGCCGCACACCAGAATCATGACCCCCAGAATGTAGCCGCCCTTCAGCAGAACGCCCGGCAGCTTACCCATGTGCAGGGTGAAGAAAAAGCAGGCCATCAGCCAAACGCCATCGAAAATACGCTCGATCACGGCCGAGGCGAAAGTGACTGACAGCGGGATGTGGCTGGATTTCGAGAGCAGAAAGCAGCGGATCACCTCGCCGGCTCGCAGCGGAAGCACTTCGTTCGCAAACAGGCCAACGTAAATCGCTTCCACTGTCTGCGAGAACGGCACACGGTCTACGGGCGTGAGCAGCAGTTTCCATCGCCAGCCCTGCAGGCAATAAACCGTAACATCGCACGCGAGCGATAGCCCCACCCAGCCCCAGTGCATGTGCCGGACCTCGCCCCAGATCTGCTGTAGCCCCGCCCCCTTCAGGACCCAGATCATACAAGCCAGCGCGAGCAGATTCGTGGCAATGAACAGGGCCCACGACCGAACCTTCTTACTGCGCTCAGCAGCCGCTACCGGCGCCGTTTGCGTGCTCAACCCACCCCCATCATATCCCCGAACAGAACCCTGAGCCGCGTGGGCGCCCTTTAGACGTACACTCCCATCGCTTGCTTCGTTTTGCGGACAGTATCTTCCGCGATCCCCAATATCCGTTCCCTGCCCTGCTTCAGAACGCAATCGAGGTAAGCCGCATCCGCCGTGATCTCTTTATAGCGGTGTTGAATCGGTTCCAAGCGTGCGATGACCGCTTCCGCAACCCGTTTTTTGAAATCTCCGTAGCGCATTCCCGACACGGTCTCTTTGGTAATAGATGCATCGCACGCCTGCGCGATGGTCAAAAGATTTGCGATGCCAGCTCCCATGTTCTCCGGATCCACCGCCGGTTGCGAATCCGTGGTGGCTCGCGCAATCTTCTTCTGAATCGCTTTGGGCTCGTCCAGCAGTGCGATCGCGTGCCCAGATCCTGCAACAGACTTGCTCATTTTCTGGGTGGGATCGTCCAGCCCCATAATTTTTGCTCCGACGGCTGGAAGATGAGTGGCGGGCATCACGAATGTCTCTCGATAGAGAGAATTAAATCTCTGAGCAATATCGCGGGTTAATTCGAGATGCTGCGATTGATCCTCGCCCACCGGCACTATGCTCGCCTGATAGAGGAGAATATCGGCGGCCATCAGCACCGGATATTGCAGGATCCCGTCGCCGACCGTCTCCTGTTTCTCAGCCTTCGCCTTGAACTGCGTCATCCGGTACAGCCATCCGAGCGGCGTAACGCACGTCAGCAGCCAGGCCAGCTCGGCGTGTCCCGGAATAGTCGACTGCACGACAATCGAGGACTGCTCGGGATCGATACCCGATGCGATGAACAGCGCCGCGGTTTGCCGGATTTTCTGCCGCAACTCCTCCGGTTTTTGAAAAAGCGTGATCGCATGCAGATCGACAATGCAGAAAATGCTCTCATACTGGCTCTGGATTTCCGCCCAGCTTTTCAGCGCTCCGAGATAATTACCAATATGCAGTTGGCCGGTCGGTTGAACGCCGGAAAAAACGCGTGCCTTCATGCCACTCAATGAACCTCTATCGTACGGTATGCGTTCAGCGGAGCTAAACGTCGAGAAACTCGTCTATGGTGGCGACGGGCTCGCGCGGCTTGAGGGGCAAGCAGTCCTGGTGCCGTTCGTACTTCCATCCGAGCGCGTTTCAGCGAGCTTGACATCCGCTAATCCCGGCCTGCTTCGCGGGACGCCTCTTCAGATTCTGCAACCCGCCGCGCAACGAATTGTTCCGCGCTGCGAATATTTCGGCGATTGCGGCGGGTGCCAGTATCAGCATGCCGAATACGGGTTCCAACTCGAGCAGAAGCAGGCCATTCTGCGCGAGACCCTTCGCCGCCTGGGTGGGATCGATTATGATCGCGAGATCCATGTCATCGCCGGCGAGCCTTGGTTCTATCGCAATCGCATTCAACTCCACTTCGAGGAGCGCCAATCCGGATTTCACAGAGCCGGATCGCGCGCGCTCTGCGCTGTCGAACGCTGCTATATTTCATCTCCCGTTTTGGTCGATGTGATTGCGAAGCTGCAGACCGCCGTCAAGCAGCCCCAGTGGCCCGGATTTCTCCGTTCGCTGGAATTTTTTACGAACGAATCGCAGATCCAGGTCAACGTGCTTGATTCCGCCCGGCCGGTCGCGGCGCGCTTCTTCGAATGGCTCCGCGCCATTCTGCCCAATCTCGCGCCTGGCTCGATCGAATACGACACAGCCCGCCACAAATTTCAAATCAGCCGCGGGGCTTTCTTTCAGGTGAACCGGTTTCTGATCGACGCCCTGATCGACGAGGTAATCGGCGATCGCTCCGGTTCACAAGCGGTCGATCTGTATGCCGGGGTCGGTCTCTTCACGTTGCCTCTCGCTACGCGGTTTAAGAGCGTTCACGCCGTCGAGCGCGGCGGCCCGGCTTTTCACGATCTGGAACATAACGCCTCGCGCGTGGCGAGCCATATCGCGATCACGCGCCAGAGCGCCGAACAATTCCTGAGTTCCCTGACGGAGCCGCCGGACCTGATCATTGCCGACCCTCCCCGCGCCGGGCTCGGCAAAAACGCCACACGCGAGCTCCTGCGCATTCAGCCGTACACACTCACGCTGGTCAGTTGCGATCCTGCAACGCTTGCGCGCGATCTGCGCAAACTGCTTTCGGCGTATCGCATCGCGCGCATGACTCTGATCGACTTATTCCCGCAGACCTATCATTTCGAAACAGTGGTGCACTTGCAGCGCGCGGCTACAGAACCCTGAGCGTGAGCGAGGGGCTCGTAGCGCTGAATGTATCTCCACAACCCAAACTTATTCGTGATCTCCGGCGGCCCGGGCTCGGGCAAGACAACCATTCTGCAGGAGCTCAGGAATCTCGGCTTCCAACACGCGCCGGAAGTAGCACGGCAAATTATTCAGGAACAGGTGCAGGCCGGCGGAACGGCCCTGCCTTGGGCAGACCGCAAAATGTATACAGCCTTGATGCTGCAGCGTTCAATCGATTCCTTCCGGGAACACACGCCTGCCCGAAGCGCGATGTTCTCAGATCGCGGGATGCCCGACACCCTCGCCTACGCGCGCCTGATTGGGCTGGCGGATGTGGCGTCCATCGAGCGCGCTTGCCGCCGCTATCGTTACGCGCATCTCGTTTTTCTCGCGCCGCCTTGGCAGGAAATCTACACAACCGACCGGGAACGGAAACAGGACTTCGCGGAAGCCGTGCGAACGTATAAAGTGATTGGCGAGGTCTACCGCGAACTTCGCTACGAGTTGTGTGAAATCCCGAAGCTCAGCCCGCGCGGCCGCGCCGACTTCGTTTTGCAGCAAATTACCACACGAGATTGAGTGACTTCCTCATGTGGCATTTCAAATTTCCACACATTTTTTTCTGCTTCTACTCCAGCCACTTACCAGGATTTTTTCAAATCCACGGTTCGTTTTCGCGCCTTCCTGTGCTACGCTTTGGCAGGCTCGGACGAGACTCCCCTCGTTCCGGGCCATTTTTATTTCAGGAGCTTTTTCTTATGGCCACCGACGCTCAATTCAACGCGAATCGCGCCAACGCGCAACACTCCACCGGCCCGACTTCGGAGACCGGCAAAGCCAGCGCCTCCAGGAACGCTCTCAAAACGGGTCTCACGGGCCGCACCGTCCTGCTGCCCACCGAAGACGCCGCGCTCTACG
>DASRGE010000029.1:0-107243 GCA_035651215.1 Bryobacteraceae bacterium | reverse complement strand
CGTTGCGGCGCTCATACAAAAGTTCGTTAGCAGGCGGCTTCCTAACGGGCAGGCCGCACAAGACGAACGGTCTGGAACTGAAACCCACGTTTTGTTTTCCTTCCTCGCGTTTCAATCGCACAATGCAGCTGCCTTCGGCTTGCCGCAACTTGTGTTTCGAAACGACCAACTCTGGCACCATTCGCTTCAAAGTGGCGCCGGCAGACTCCATCTGACCGACACCGTGATCGACAGACACACGTCGGGTATCTGTGTTCTGCACTCCTCACCTCGCGTCAGCGCTGAACAGGGTTCAGCGCGCGTTAGGCGAGCGATTTCGAAACGATGACTTTGTCGGTTTTCGGGAGCTTGAGCATCCCCGGCTGCAGCAATGCGATTAATGCGTTAAGCCGGGCTTTCACTAAACCTGAGGAAACTCCATGAATCTCTATGCACAGGGGTGATCTCCATGAACGCCATTTCGCTCTATTTACAAACGAGGGACGTTTTCCCAAGCCGGACGTCGCGGGTTCGATCCCCGTCTCCCGCTCCATAGAATCAATAACTTAGAGCGATGTACCCGTTCCTGCGATTCCTACAACAAGGGCTTAAATGATGGCAGGCCCGGGACTTACGGTCCCAATAAGCGATCATTGAATGCAGACGTCCAGCGGTGCAAAGCCGGCACAGCCCCTCCCGTTCCAGCGAAACGTCAACTAAACGGAGGTGCGCTCCAACCGATTCCGTTCGTCAGAATCCAACGGAACTGAGCCAGCACAATGCCGAACTGTCAAAAGAATCAAGAAGCAATCTCTCGTCTTTCGCCAGAGCAGTTTGAGGTGACGCAGCGTAACGGGACGGAGCGTCCCTTCAAGAACGCCTACTGGGAGAACAAAGAACCAGGTCTTTATGTGGACGTGGTTTCAGGTGAGCCGCTATTCACCTCCATGGACAAATTCGACAGCGGCTGTGGGTGGCCGAGCTTTACTAAGCCGGTCGAGCGCGAAAACGTCCTCGAGAATCGGGATACGAGCCATGGCATGATCCGCACCGAAGTTCGTTCGCGGGCTGCCGACAGCCATTTGGGCCACGTATTCCCGGACGGACCTCGGGATGCGGGCGGTTTGCGCTACTGTATCAATTCCGCTGCTCTACGATTCATTCCCGTCGATCAACTCGAAACCGAAGGATACGGCGACTACTGCCAACTGTTCCAGGCATCACAAGAAGGAGTGACGAAGTAAGGTCTCCACTGAAGTAGCGACTCTTGCCGGCGGTTGCTTTTGGGGGATGCAAGATCGGCTACGTCGCCACCGAGGCGTGATCTCCACACCAGTTGGCTATACCGGTGGCGCCGTGCCGAACGAACATATGGCAATCACGAAACGCATGCCGAACCAATTGAGATAGCGGTCAAAATCGTCGAAACCAGATCAGCCCATGTTGTGGCAACGACCACCCAGCCGCCGTGTGGCACGCGTCTAAAGTTGAGAAAATTAAGCCAGAAGGCTGAATGAACGAAGCAACAGAATGCCGCAGCGAACGTGCATCGGGAATCGAGATCTCGCAGAATGGGTCGGGCCTGTTTTCGACAGAGTCCGTCCTGAATCTGTTGAAATTGATTCTGGCAGGATCTCCACTAGCTGAAGTTCTCACGATCATTGCGCGATCGGTTGAATCTCGGGGCGACGGCACACTGTGTACCATCTGGCTTCCAGACGAGAGCGGCACGAAACTCTATTGCGCAGCGGCCCCCAGCCTCCCCGGATTCGGCGCTCAAGTGGGACTGATGTGTATTGGTCCGAAAGGCGCGTCCTGCGGCACCGCTGTCTATCGCGGGGAGCCGGTCTATGTCACCGATATCCTCAATGACCCTCTCTGGGATGACTATCGTGACCTGGTGTTGCCATACGGCATCCGTGCGGTATGGTCGCGGCCCCTGTTTGCTCGTGACGGAAAAGTGCTGGGGACGTTCGCCATCCTTTACCGTGAAGTGCGTACGCCTTCTATTGACGATCGTGAGTTGATTGAGAATGCCGGCCACATTGCCGGTATCGCTATCGAACGCCAGCTAAACGAAGAAAAGCTGCGTCACGAACACGACCGGCTGCGTTTGCTCCTGGAAATCACCAACAGCATGACCTCAAAGCTGGACTTTCGTGGTTTGGTAGAGGCGCTCTCAACAAATCTGCTGAGTGTCACGCGTTGTGACTTCTGCGCATTACTCTTGCCTCAGGCTGATCGGAAGCAGTTGCGGGCCACTGTTTTGTACAATCCCGAGGCTCGCGGCTCTATCTGCGATGGCGCCAGCGTGCCCGTTCAAGGATCGGCATGCGGGAAGGTCTTTCGGACTGGCAAAGGCGAACACATCGATAGCCTCGTCGAGATGCGCCATGACCCGGAAAGCTTCGGGAATGAAGAAGGGCAGCGATTCTTTGCGCAGATCATGGCCGAAGGTCTGAAGTCCGGCTGTGAACTGCCGCTCATCGGCCGAAGTGGGGTCGTGGGCGTGCTATCTGCGCTGAGCCGGTCGAAACGGGCTTTTTCCAAAGATGACTTTGCCTTTCTCGAACAGGTAGCCCGGCAGGTTGCGATTGCGGCGGAGAACGCGCTGGATTACGAACAGGCAACCGAGGAAAAGAACAGAGAGACAGAGCGAAGAGTCTACCTTGAAGAGGAAATTCGCGCCGAGTTTGGCGCAATCATCGGCGGTAGTCCGGCTTTGAAGAGCGCGTTGAGCCTGGTATCCGTGGTGGCGCCTACGGATTCGAGCGTGCTGATTCAGGGCGAGACCGGAACCGGCAAGGAACTCATTGCGCGCGCGATCCACCATCTCAGCAGCCGGCGGCAGCGGGCCTTTGTCAAACTGAACTGCGCGGCAATTCCGCTAGGGCTCCTTGAGAGCGAACTGTTCGGCCACGAGAAAGGGGCGTTCACCGGCGCGATTGCACAGAAAGTCGGACGCTTTGAATTGGCGAACAAAGGCACACTGTTTCTGGACGAAGTCGGCGACATCCCGCTGGAACTGCAGGCGAAATTGCTCCGCGTTCTACAAGAGCAGGAATTTGAGAGGCTCGGCAGCAACCGGACCCACAAAGTGGATGTCCGGCTGGTTGCGGCGACGCACCGCGATTTGTCCGCCATGGTCAGACAGTCGACCTTTCGCGAAGACCTGTATTACCGGCTGAGGGTCTTTCCGATTCATGTTCCCCCACTGCGGCAGCGCAGGGAAGACATCCCGGAACTCGTGCGGCACTTTACCGCGCTGTTTTCGCAACGAATGAATAAGAAGATCGAGCATATCCCGAAGGAGACGATGGACGCGCTCGTGCGCTACGGCTGGCCTGGCAATATTCGTGAACTGCAGAATTTCATCGAACGAGCAGTGATTCTGTCGCCTGATTCAGCACTCCGTGCGCCTGTTGGCGAGTTAGAACCGCTCCATGCGCATCGCGAACACGAAGTCGTGCTCAATGGCCTTGCGGAAGTGGAACGAGATCAAATTGTGCATGCGCTGGAAGCCAGCAACTGGGTGATCGGTGGCCGAAATGGCGCGGCCGAGCGTTTGCGGATGAAGCGCACATCTTTGCTGTACCGGATGCAAAAACTGGGCATCAATCGCGTTCCCAATACACACGACCGTCGTTCGCCGAAGCGGCCTTCATAGGCGGCTTTCAACTCCGTGGGTGCAGGAACCCGCTGCGACGGGTATTTGACAGCGATCCGTCGGAGTCGGATACCCGTCGCAAGTTCGTCAGCACTAGCCTCGATATCGTCAATGGGCTGAATATCTTAGTGTTCGGCACAATGGTTGCCCTCTCTTATAGAGAAGGCTCTTCCATGACGACCTACCATTACGGCTCTGTGAGCGGACAAAAGCTCTTTTATCGCGAAGCAGGCAGTAAGAACGCACCGACCATCGTACTTTTGCACGGTTTCCCCAGCTCGTCGCACATGTTTCGTGAGCTGATTCCAAAAATCTCCGAACGGGTCCACGTAATCGCACCCGACTACATTGGTTTCGGCTACAGCGACGCGCCAGCGGCGACGCAGTTCAAATATACGTTCGACAATCTGGCCGAGCATGTCGAAAAGCTCCTTTTCAATGAACTTGGTTTGAAAAAATTCAGCATCTACGTGCAGGACTATGGCGCTCCTGTCGGATATCGCATTGCGTTGCGGCATCCGGACGCGATCGAAGCAATCGTTGTACAGAACGGCAACGCCTATTCGGAAGGTATCGGTGAGGGCTTCACTGTAATGAAACCGTTCTGGAAAGAACGAACCACAGCAACAGAGGCGCCTGTTCGAGCGTTACTTACAAGAGAAACGACGATCTTTCAATACACGCATGGTGTAAAAGAACCGGACCTGATCAGTCCCGACGCGTACACCGTCGATCAGTTCTTTCTAGACAGGCCCGGTAATGACGCGATTCAACTTGACCTGTTTCACGATTACCAATCGAATCTGGGGCTGTACGAAAAATGGCACGAGTATTTCCGCGCGAAGCAGCCCCGAATGCTGATTGTGTGGGGAATCAACGATCCCTTCTTCACTGTAGAAGGGGCGAAGGCCTACCAGAGGGACATTCCCGATGCCGAATTGCACTTGATCGATACAGGGCATTTTGCGCTGGAGGATTCGTCCGATTTCATCGCGGAACGGATAAAGCAGTTCCTAGGCAAATCTCACGTGCCTTCGCAAGCACCAGCTCATGCATAAGGAGTAAAGCTGGTGGCATCTCTGGATAACGTGACGGTGATTCTTGCCCATGGGGCCTGGGCGGATGGATCAAGTTGGAGCGAGGTGATTTGCCGCCTCACCGGAACAGGCCCAAATCGGCCGCTACGGGCAACCGGAGGAGATTACCGGTCTGCTCGCGTTCATGGTTTCGCCTGCAGCGAAATGGATGACCGGCTCCTCGCTCCGCATGGATGGCGGCGAGATTAAAGGGGTATAAGCTTGTCTCATTTCGAAGAGTACGATCTGGTGATCCTCGGCGACGGCACAGGATCGACACTTGCGGCATGGGCATTCGCCGGTCAAGGACAGCGGGTTGCGGTAATCGAGCGTAAGTACATAGGCGGATCGTGCCCGAATATTGCATGTCTGCCAAGTAAGAACATTATTCATAGCGCGAAAATCGCGTCGTACTTTCGCAGAAGTGAAGAGTTCGGGATAGCTACCGGCAGCGTCCCTGTCGATATGCAGGCGGTGCGCGGTCGAAAGCGCGCGATGGTATCGCGCCTAAATGAGGACTATCTCGCCAATTTCAAGAAGACCGGAGCGGAATTCATCTGTGGAACCGGGCGCTTCGTAGGAACGAAGACCCTGGAAGTTACCTTAAACGCTGGAATAACTCGCCGCCTCCGCGGAGCCAATGTAATCGTCAGCACGGGTACACGGGCCGGACTGGAACCCATTCCTGGCTTGGCCGACGCACGGCCGCTCACGCACGTTGAAGCGCTCGAATTAGGTGAGATTCCCGAACACCTCATAGTGCTCGGCGGTGGTTACATCGGCCTCGAGCTATCGCAGGCGATGCGACGGTTCGGTAGCAAGGTGTCCGTGATCGACAGGAATGGGCGCGTGCTTCATAGAGAAGACGACGATGTGACAGAGGCCCTTGCCAACCTTTTGAGGGACGAGGACATCGACACAATCTTGAACGCACAGGTGAGACGGGTCTCCGGAAGGTCAGGTGATTCAGTAGCCGTTGTTGTCGAACAAGGCGGGATAGAAAAAACTCTCGCGGGCACCCATCTCCTCGTCGCGGCGGGCCGGAGGCCCAACACGGAGGATATTGGGCTGGAACTGGCCGGGGTTGAATTGACCGATCGCGGATATATCAAGGTCAATGAACGGCTTGAGACAACGGCACCCGGCGTTTGGGCCATCGGCGAGGTAGCCGGTAGCCCGCAATTTACGCACGTGAGTGTGGATGATTTCCGCGTTGTGCACAGCAATCTGACCGGCGGTAATCGCGTAACGACTGGACGGCAAATTCCGTTTTGTGTATTCACGGATCCGGAGTTCGCCCGCGTAGGCCTGAGCGAGAAGGAAGCGAAGGCTCAGGGAATCCGCTATCGCTTGTTCAAAATTCCAATGGAACAAGTGCTCAGGGCGCGAACCCTTTCCGAAACACGTGGGTTCCTGAAGGCTTTCGTCGATGTTGACAGTGACCGTCTTCTGGGTTTCACCGCCTTTGCTGTGGCCGGTGGCGAGATCATGGGTTCCGTCCAGACCGCGATGATGGCCGGGCTGCCCTATACCGCACTGCGCGATGGTATTTGGGCTCATCCGACTCTTGTCGAAGGGCTCATTCCGTTGTTCTCGTCTGCGCCCACGTCTATCATTCCGTGACTCAAATCGTGTTCAGAACGAAATCTTTCCATGAAGGAGTAAAAACGTGACTATTCTGATTAAAATGCTGGCCAGGGTGGGCCTTCTTAAAGAGGACGTCGATTATCATTTCCTCCGGGCGTCGATGGCGATCATCTACTTCCTTTTCGGCTATCAGAAGTGGTTCGCTTACGAAGCGAAGGGCCTTATCCCGTTCTTCACGCATGGCCCTCTCATCTTTTGGATGTACCCTGTCTTCGGCGTGAAAGGCGCCACGTATTTTTTAGGCGTTTCGGAATGGCTGTTTGGAGCGTTGTTGCTTGCCGGGTTCTGGAACAAGAAGCTCGGCGTACTCGGTGCGTTGGGGTCGGTTTTCACGTTCTTATGTACGATCACAATCATTCCGTTTATGCCGGATGGCTGGGCGGTGTCGGCAGGCGGATTTCCCGCCATGGTCGGGAACGTTGCGTTTTTGATGAAGGATTTGGTTCTCCTCGCTGTATCGTTTTACCTGCTGAAGCAGGACACCTTCAGACTTACCTCTGCTGGCTCGATCGATGGCTTTGAAAATATTGACCACCGCGCACACCAGCGGTTTCAAACCGACGGTTACTAAACAAATTAGGGGAAACTCGCGTATCGCCTACGCAGCGTATTGGTACATCGCAAATGATTGTTTCCAATCCAGAAGATTTTCGCAAACAAAACGATAGACCATCAATTCTTGTGTTTGACGTCAACGAGACCCTGCTGGATATCGAAGCTATGGCGCCGCTCTTTGCGCAACTGTTCGGTGATGCCCAGGTCCTTCGCGAATGGTTCGGTCAATTGGTTCTATATTCCGGGGTCGTGACCCTTTCCGGTCTTTACCAGGACTTTTTTGCCTTAGGGCAGGGCGTTTTGCGGATGCTTGCCGAGATCCACAAGGTGGATATTCATTCAAGCGACATAGATGAGCTGAAAACGCGCATGCTGAATATGCCCGCGCACCCGGATGTCCCACCGGGTTTATCTCTCTTGAAAAACGCAGGATTCCGGCTCGTCACGCTAACGAATTCGCCCACTCACCCGCAGGGTAGTCCGTTGGAGCGTGCAGGTATGGCACGCTTCTTTGAACGTCAGTTCAGTGTCGATTCCGTTCAGCAGTTCAAACCCGCGCCGAAGGTGTATCAGATGGTCGCATCTATGTTGGACGCTCCTGTAAGTTCGCTGTGCATGGTCGCGTCGCATGTGTGGGACACAATCGGCGCGCAGAGTGCAGGTTACTCGGCAGCGCTCCTGGCGCGATCGGGAAATGTACCCCTTACTGTAGACGGGTTGCCTCAACCGGATTGCATTGCGCCTGACCTAGTCCAACTTGCAAACCAATTGATTAGGTTTAAGCGCACAGCCCGTCTGGGGGGCGTTGTGCGCGGTCAATCTTAAGG
Source organism: Bryobacteraceae bacterium (assembly GCA_035651215.1). Taxonomy (GTDB): domain Bacteria; phylum Acidobacteriota; class Terriglobia; order Bryobacterales; family Bryobacteraceae; genus Bog-105. Next base: position 99,492 of record DASRGE010000029.1, on the reverse strand, counting down.
GATTGAACCGAAGCTCGATAGAAAGGAGAAGAAATGGGACTGTCCTGGCAACAAGGCCCCCTCTCACCGGGCGCCATCGGGCGATTCCTCGTGCCTGAGCCGCTACCCAAAAGATTGTTATACGCCGAGCCACTACGCCGGCGGATGCGAGTGCGCTTCGGCGGCCAGTGGATCGCCGATAGCGAACATGTGCTTCTATTGTTCGAACCCGGCCACTATCCAATGGCCTACTTTCCAGAGAGCGACATCGCTCCAGACACTCTGGAACGTATCGAGCACACCACCCGGCATCGCGATCTTGGCCTCACATCCTGGTACACGGTGCGTGCTGGCGATAAAAGCGCGCCTCGAGGTGCATGGCAGCACGTCCAACTGCCAAACTACGCAAGCGAACTCGCGGGGTGCATCGCGTTCGCATGGCCCGCCATGGACGCCTTCTATGAAGAAGACGAGCGAATCGTGGGCCACGCCGCTGATAGCTACCATCGCATCGATATCCGCCAGTCTTCGCGCCGGCTCCTTGTGCGCCATCGTGATCGCACGATCGCCGATACGAAGCGGCCGTTGGTTCTGTACGAATCGGGCTTCGCGCCGCGCTGGTACGTTACGCGCGCCGACATCGATGAATCGGCGCTGACCCCCGTTGAGCATCAGACCTTCTGCCCGTACAAAGGGCTATGCAGCTACTACGATATCGGCGACGCACATCTGGCGGCATGGTCATACCCTGAAGCCTATGCTCCGGTCGGCCGTATCTTGAACTGGGTATCGTTCGAGCCCGATATCGTTTCGGTACAAATCGACGGAAGCCGGCTCCGCCTTGAGCCAGGTCAGGCCGTGATTCCGCACGGCCCCGATCGGGACCTCGACGTGTTACGGTCAAGTGGCCGTAGAGGAGCACCATGGCCCGACTCTTATCCGTGAACGTCGGACTTCCACACGATCTTGAGTGGAAGGGGCGCACTGTACACACCGCGATCTGGAAGAATCCTGTTCACGGCCGCTGCCGGGTCAGGAGGTTGAATCTGGACGGAGATGGCCAAGGTGACCTTGCAGGGCACGGCGGTGAGCAGCGCGCCGTCTTCGTGTACCAGATCGAATCGTACCGTTACTGGCAGGCGCAGCTCAAGAGAACGGATTTCATTCATGGACAGTTCGGCGAGAACTTCACGATCGAAGGATTGGCAGATGCCGCCGTGTGCATTGGAGACCGTTATCAGATCGGCAACGCGGTGTTCGAGATCACGCAACCTCGGGTTACCTGCTATCGAATCGGTATCCGGATGAATGAGCCCCGGATGCCGGCATTGCTGACGGCGAGTGGACGACCGGGATTCTACTTCCGTGTCTTGCAGGAAGGCGAGGTGGAAGCCGGAGACGAAATCAAGAAGATCGGGGAGGCGAAGGAGCGCATGACAGTCGCTGACATCAACGCGCTTCTCTATTCATCCGAACATCCCCGCGACCGACTGCAGCGTGCATTGCAGATCGAGGCGCTTTCGCCTGGATGGCGCTGGTCCTTTCAGGCATTGCTGCAGAGCCAAACGGCTGCCGCACCGAGTGGCAACGCGGGGCTCGCGCCCGCGGCAGCCGCGCATCCGACCGCGCCGGGATTTCGGCCGCTCAGGGTAACGGCAGTCGAATCCGAGTCCGCCGACGTTCTTTCGCTGATCATGCAGAGCGCGGACGGGCAGCCGCTACCAGCGGCTCTGCCCGGTCAGTATGTGGTCTTGCGTCTTCAAACAACTCTCGGTGGCCCGCCAGTTTTTCGCAGCTATTCACTATCAGGTCCTCCCTCGACGGACCGCTATCGAATCAGCGTCAAGATTGAGCCGAATGGGGCGGCCGGAACGTGGCTGCGGGACCACGTTCACGTGGGTGACGCCCTCGACGTCAGCTCGCCACGCGGAAGTTTTGTTCTGCAAACGAGCGAGCGGCCGTTGCTGCTGCTCAGTGCGGGGATCGGGGTAACGCCTGTTTTAGCAATGTTGTACGCATTGGCCTCGGCGCGTTCGACACGGCAGGTCTTATGGGTGCATGCGGCGCGCGATCGGGAGCATCATCCGTTCGCGGCCGAAGTCCGCCGCCTCATCCTCGCACTCCCGCATGCTCGCAGTTATGTTTATTACAGCAGGCCGGGCGCGCGCGACAAAATCGGTGAAGATTTTGACGCTGCCGGTCATCTATCGCAATCGGTGTTCGACGAGATCGGCATCCCAAAAGAGGCCGATGTATATCTCTGCGGGCCGACTCGTTTTATGAGGGAGATGAAAGAAGCGCTCGCCACCTCGGGAGTGTCCCCGCAACAGATTCGCGTCGAACTTTTTAGTGGCCGTGAGCCGATGACTCCCGGCGTCGTCGGCTCAGTAAGACGTGATCCACATTTGCCGATAGATGACGCCAAGACGGGTTCGCTGGTGTCATTCGCGCGCAGTGGCATTGCCGCACACTGGAACGCGTCGAAGTACGAGAGCATTTTGGAGCTTGCCGAAGCGTGCGACGTCCCAGCCCGTTGGTCGTGCCGAACCGGTGTTTGTCACAACTGTGAGAGCGGCTTGGTTTCGGGGACGGTCGTCTACGGGCCGGAGCCGCTCGATATGCCTGCCGAAGGGAACGTCCTTATTTGCTGCTCACAGCCCCTACAGGACGTGGTCATCGATCTGTGACGAACAATAACCCAAGGAAAATTTATGGAACGATTTGAAATTGCTCGTTGGGCTGTCCTTCCCATCCGCGTCCTCGTCGGGTGTGGCTTTATCGAACACGGCTTCGCCAAGCTATCGAGAGGTCCAGATGGATTTGCCGGAATTTTGCAGCAGCTTGGCGTGCCGCTGCCGCACATAGCGGCATGGCTGACCATCGGCACGGAGCTAGTTGGAGGATTGGCTCTATTGGTCGGAGCTTTTGTGCTCTGGGCGAGCATTCCCACCGCTTTCGTTTTGCTCGTGGCGATGGTGAAGGTCCATTTGCCATACGGATTTAGCTCCGTGAAGCTGTTGAGTGTTTCCGCTTCCGGCGCCCGCTTTGGTCCTGTGGGCTATGAACTCGATCTGTTGTACTTTGCTGCACTCCTGATACTCGCGTTTCAAGGGCCGGGGCCGCTCTCGATTGACGAAATCCGGTTCCGAAGATTGCGGCGTAAAGAACACGCTCCCGGCACGCCTTGCAGACCGAACAGTCTCGCGGCCGCGAACAATCCGCCTGCTCGAGATTAGTTTGTGACGTGGCCCGATCGTTTTTACAGCCACTTGCCAGGCGCGGCTTCCGGCCGCAAATGGAGGATCAGAGCGCAACATATCAGACCGAAGGCAACGCGTGGTGCAGCAAAGGCAACCAGCGTAGCTGCCGCAAAGCTCGCGAGGACAACGATTGATCGTCGTCTCGCCATGCGCCGGGTATGCGGGGACACTTGCGTTGAGTCTGTACGCGTCAATATCTGGCGCTCGAAGATGTTGTAAGCGATGTCAACGCACACGAACAGCCCCGCGTAAAACATCATGGGAGACGATGCGAGCTGGGTCCGCGCAATCCACGAGGTCGCAAAGGGCAGCAGTGACACCAGGAAGAGATGTATGAAGTTGATCCATATCAACCCCAAACGCGGAGTACTTACGAACCGCATGAGGTAGTGATGATTGATCCAAATTATCGCGATAAAAAGATAGCTCACCATGTAGCTGATGGCTGTAGGCCACAGAGGCCAGAGATTGTAGAATGCGGCCTGCTCCGGTGCCTTGAGCTCCAACACCATGATGGTGACAATGACGGCGAACACCGCATCCGAATATGCAGCCAGCCGATCTGCGGTTTCTTTATTTTCTGACATAGCGCTCCTTGAGGTCGGCAAGAACATCTATCGCCTCAATCAGGCTACGCCACAGCGGAGACTCGCCAGTTGTCTGTGCCGCAATCAAAAGGGATGGAATAAATTTCGACCGGTGGAAGAAATGAAGGACCTTCATCGTAGCAAAGGAGACAGAATCATGGAAACGCTAACGTTTTCCGTTGAAGTGATTATATTGCCCGTGAGCGATGTGGAACGAGCGCTGCGATTTTATGTCGATCAGGTCGGCTTCAGGCTCGACGTCGATTACGCGCCGAACGGCACATTCCGTGTCGTGCAGCTCACCCCAACGGGCTCGAGTTGCTCGATCCAGATCGGTAACGGACTAACCGATGCGCCCGCCGGTTCAGTTCGCAACATCTATCTCGTCGTTACCGACCTCGAGGCCGCGCACGGCTATCTTCGTCAACGTGGTGTCAAAGTCAGTGAAATCCGACACAAGACGCCCATTGGAGCCTGGGACGGAAGCTTCTCACCAGGGCTCGACCCCAAACGGGGAGACTATGCCAGTTTCGCCAGCTTTTCCGATCTCGACGGCAACACGTGGGTGCTGCAGGAGCGGGGCTATCGCAAGGTTTGAGTCATACGCCATGTGGCTGCAAAATCGAGGTCTTTGGAACAGGTTATTTTCGTACTCGAGACCTGGAAGCGGTTTTGTGTGCGCGCCCGGCGCATTACGGATCCAATCTCGCGGGTTCCCTGCGAATCCGACACCCAGTGGCTGCTGAGAGCGTCGCCGACAACGCGTAACGAATCTCGTGCTGCTGTCGAATCATTTAGGTGCATACTGAAACGCATTTCGAGCACAGACTCAATGGAGGAATCCAAGAGCCAATGCTTTTCTGCCCTGAGATCTTTCTATCTGTTCAGAAACTCAATAAACAATTCTGTAACTCGATCGCGCTCGTCGTATTGAACCCAATGGGTAGACTGATCCAGCCATACGATACGGCCTTTGTCGCACAGGCGCAAACTTGCTTCTGCGAGTTCAGGGACCGCGTATGCATCCCGTTTTCCCCAGATGATTAGCGTGGGGCATGAAATTCGGTACATCGTCGAGGGTGCGAGCGGTTTGCGCAGCAGCGCCCGATAGTAATTAACCATCGCCGTGAGCGCGCCGCGTTGAGACCATGTTTTTCGATACTCTTTCAGGTCGCCATCGGTAAACGCCTCTGCGCGAATGCTGTCGCGAAACGCTTTCGATAACGCTTTCGACCGGTTAAGCCCAATCAGAAATTCGGGCAGGTATGGAATCTGGAACAGGCGCACATAGCTGCTCTTGCGCTTTTGAATGGGATTGTTACGCATTGCTTCAACCCAGACCGCGGGATGCGGCGCGTTCAGCACTGCCAACCGTTCCACGCGATTGGGATGCTGCCCTGCAAGCCACCACCCGACCGATGCGCCCCAGTCATGCCCTACCACGGCGAACGTTTCGCGCCCGAAGTGATCCGCCAGACCGACGATATCGGCCGAAAGGTGATCGAGATGGTAACTCGCGACGCCACGCGGCTTGTCGCTGAGATTGTAGCCGCGCTGGTCGGGCGCAACGACGTGAAAGCCGCGAGCCGAAAGCGGCTGGATGTGGTTGCGCCAGCCGTACCAGAATTCAGGGAATCCGTGCAGAAGAAAGACGAGCAACCCATTTGACGGCCCTGCTTCTGCGATATGCAGATGAATTCCGTTGGTAGAGATGCGCGAGAAGCGCACGATTTCGGGGAGTTTGGACATATCAGTGAACAGGCCCGCCACCAGCCAGCTTTGCTCGCCGGAAGAACGGTACGACGATTCCGCTCAGCAACAATGCCAACCCCATCAGGTAAAAACAGTCATTGAATGCCATCACGAATGCTTCCCGCCGGACGATACGGTCGAGTACTTGAATCGACTGCCAGCCGGCCGTCCAGGCATCGGCGCCGCCGCCCATGAATCGGTTTGTCGCCTCGACGAGGCGCTGCTGAGTCCGGAAATCGAACAGCGAAACCGATTCGCCGATTCTCGCGGAATGCAAATGCTCGCGATTGGTTAGGATGGTGGCAAGCGCAGCGATTGCAATCGAGCCTCCGATATTGCGCATCATATTGAACAGAGCCGATGCCGAACCGCTCTCCTTTCCGGCTGCGATGCCAGCGGTGGCTACGGCCGAGAGCGGAATGATGATGAAGGGCTGGCCGAGCGCGCGCACCACCTGCGGCCAGCGAAACTGATCATAGCCGTTCAGCGCCGACATATGCGTCATCATCAGGCAGCTGGAGCCGAACATCACAACGCCAAAGCCAATCAACATCCGGGAATCGATGTGCTTCATCAGGCGCGGCACCAGCGGAATGATAAATAACTGTGGCAGACCCATCCACATCACAGTTTTACCGATCTGAAACGCGTCGTAGCCCTGAATCTGGCCGAGATAGACGGGCAGGATGTAAGTACAGCCATACAGCCCCATTCCCAGCACGATATTGACAATGCTTCCAAGGCCGAAATTGCGGCGGCCGAACAGGCGCAGGTTCACGAGCGGATCCCTGCGCACAAATTCGATGACAAGAAAAGCCAGAAGGAAGACGACGGCGATGATCGTGAGCCGGACAATGAACGGAGAGCCGAACCAGTCTTTGCGGTTGCCCTCCTCAAGCACAATCTGCATCGCTCCGAGACCAATCGCGATGGTAATCACACCCCACCAATCACCGCCCTTCAATTGGTTGAGATGCAGCGGCTCCTGGTCGAGCGCGAACCAGATGGCCGTGATGAGCAATACGCCGGGAATGATGTTGATATAGAAAATCGAGGGCCAGCCGTAGTTATCCGTCAGCCAGCCTCCGATCAGAGGGCCGACGGAGGGTGCAAACGTGGCGGTGAGCCCAAACAGCGCGAGTCCCACAGGCTGTTTCGATTTGGGGAGGTGATTCAGGATGACGGTGAACGCCATCGGGATGAGCACACCGCCGGTGAATCCCTGAAGGGCGCGGCAGACGATCATCATTGTAAGAGTTCTGGAGAGACCGGAGAGCACGGAGAAGCAGATGAACAAAGCCGAATTCACCACCAGGTAGTAGCGCGTCGAGAAAACCCGGGAAAGCCATCCGGTGAGCGGAATGACAATGATTTCCGCGACCAGATAGGCGGTGGAAACCCAGGAGATTTCGTCGACACTCGCGCTGAGCGTTCCCTGAATATCTTTGAGTGAGGCGTTGGTGATCTGGATATCCAGCACAGCCATGAACGCGCCGAGCAGCACGCCCATGACTGCGATCCAGGTACGAGCCGGAATCTGTTCACTGGTGCTTTGCATGGGTTGTCCTTAACGAACTGCGGTGACTGCGACGACAGACATGCCGGGCACGATGAAACTCTCGTATCCGCGGACGCTCTCGCGGTCGAAGCGAATCTTTACCGGCACGCGCTGGACAATCTTGGTGAAGTTTCCAGTTGCATTGTCCGGCGGCAGCAAGGCGAACTGCGCACCCGTTCCCGGCGACATGCTGTCAACGTGCCCGCGAAAGGTGTGCTCGGGAAAGGAGTCGATTGTGATCTCGACCGGCTGGCGCGGTTTCATGTGGGTGAGCTGTGTTTCTTTGTAATTTGCGACGACCCAGAGATCGTCTTCGACAATGGCAAGCAGCGGCTGGCCGGGCTGAAGCCGCTGTCCTGCTTCCACGCCCTTTCTGCCCACACGGCCCGACACCGGGCTGCGGACCTCGGTGTAGGAAAGCTGCAGTTTTGCATCTTCCAAAGCGGATTCGGCCTGCGCGATGGCGGCAACCGCGGCTTCATGTTGCCGTCTGTGAACAGTGGTTTCGGTACCGGCGGCGCGTGCAGAGAGCGCTTCCCCTTGTGCTTCGACGAGCTGTGCTTGTGCCCGGCCGACGGATTCACGAGCCTGCACCAAACGAGCCTCCGCCTGGCGAACGGCTTCGGCGGCAGCATTCTTTCCTGCAATCGCGGCGTCAAGTGCCGTACGTGCGTGATCGAACTGTTGGCGCGAGACCTGATCTTTCGCCGCCAGATCCGCGTAGCGCTGATAATCGAGTTCGGCACGACGCCGGTTCGCCTCGGCCTCTGCAAGCGCTGCCTGCGCGCGGGGTATGCCGGCCGATGCTTCAGCCACCGACGCTTTTGCAGCAGCGATTTCTGCTTGGGCGGAACGAACACCGCCATCCGCCTCCGTCGCCTTTGCCGTAGCACTTTCACTAGAGAATTCGACTGCCGAGCCCGCGCTGGCCGCCTGCCTGCGCGCGACATCCAGCGCGGCTTTCGCGTGCGCAAGCCGCACCTGATAGTCGCGCGGGTCCAGCCGAACGAGCACCTGCCCGCGCTTCACATGCTGGTTATCATCCACGAGTACGGCTTCGACGGTTCCGGCGATGCGCGCGCTGACCGGATGAACATGTCCGGCAACGTATGCGTCGTCCGTCTCCTCGTGCGCCTGCGCCCAGAGCCAGTATCGGATTACCCAGGCGCTCGCTCCGATAAATGCGAGGAACGCGGCTGCGGCAAGGATCTTTTTTCGAACCGACGGTCTTTTTCGAAATACCGGCGCTTTCTCCCCCGCTTTCTGTCTCGTCTGTGTTTCCGGATCTAAAACGGTTGCCATGCTATTTGCTCCTTCCAAAGGTCTCCTCTACCCGGCCGAGGGCGCGGGCCAGCGCAGCGCGAGCCTCGCTGAATCTGTACAAAGCCTCAATCTGGTTATCATCCGCCCGCGCCAGAGAATCCTGCGCGGAAATCACCTCGATGTTGTCTGTTACGCCCGCTGCGAAACGGCCTCTTGCCAGGTCGAGTTCTTCGTGCGCGAGGCGTAACGCATGATTGGCAACGTTTACTTCATTTCGCGCGGCCTTCCATTCGGCGAGGCTCGATTTCACCTGCTCCGCGATGCGGTTGCGTGTGTCCGACTCCTGTTGCGCCGCCTGTTGTACACGAATCTGAGCGCGGCGTCGTTCGGCGCTCAGGCGCCCGCCTGTGAAGAGAGGCATAGAAAGGCTGGCTTCGTACGTGTACGTCGGAATCATTCCCGGCAGATTCCGGCCTGCCTCGTCCCACATTCCCTGGAAGCGAAGCGACGGATGGCTCTCGGCGGCTGCGGCGGACCGTTCGGATTCTGCTGTGTGTCTGCGGAATTCCGCTGCGGCGAGTTCCGGCCGGTTACGAATCGCTGCTTCGACTGTTGCATCGACCGGGATCTCAGGCGTGTCTGAAAACGGCCCAGTATCGGTGACCTGAATTTCCTGATCTGGTGGAACATTGAGCAGCCGCGCCAGTGCAAAGAGGGCCGTCTGCACGTCGGTTTGGGCAACGATCAGCCGCTGCTCTTCCTGACGAACCTTTACCTCTGCGCGGACTTCATCGACGCGCGTGGCAACGCCCGCCTGATGCAGCGCCCGGGCCTGATCCAGCAAGGCTTTGGCCAGACCGACGCGGGACTGGGATGCATCCACACTGGCGATGGCGCGGAGCACGCCGAGATATTGCGATACCACGAGTAAGCCGGTCTCTTCGCGGCGCGTTTGTGCGTCCGCGCGGCTGGCTTCCACGCGATCCTTTGCGGCTCGATACTGTTTCCACAGATGGAGATCGAAGATCGGCGTCGAGAATGCCGCGCCGGCAGTTATGGCTTGGAATGGCCCGGAGACCTGTCCGAAAGCCGGTATCTGATGGCCGATCAACGTCTCTACGTTGATGCGCCGGATCGTATCTCCGGCGTTGAGGCCGGCCTGCGGCAGCAGAGCCGAACGGGCGATATTGCGGTCCTGCTGCGACGCGGCCAACTGCAGATTCGCAATCTGCACCTCCGGATTCTGCGCGAGCGCCCGCTCCACAGCATCGGCCAGCGAGAGACGAAGAGGCGTTTTCGTTTCCGCTGCAAATGATGAGAGTGCGACAAGCGCGATCGCGAATGGCCAGTAGTGTTTCATCACGGCTCGAGTTAGGGCACGCGCGAAGCCACCCCCGGAATGCTCGACGTAAGCTATACATAAAGCGCGACTTGTGCTCATCCTCTGCGGCATGGATGCACGTGTCGGGTCGTCACGATTTCATTGGATCTCGCGAATTCGCGATGATGAGAAACGGTACCTGATGATGGCGCAGATGGGACAGTCGGTCGAGGCGTATGAGCTCCTTCTGGAGATCTCGCGCGCCGCAAACTCGCACCTCGAACTTCCAGCGGTGCTGAAAGCTGCCGCGGAATGCCTCAGTCCGAAAGTGCCTCTGGACGGCATCGCGGTCGTTTCTGTCGAGGGCGATCGTGTTCGCCCGCATTCCCTTTACTCCGTCAAAACCGATATCGCTCCAGGCGATTCCTTTCAGACGGTGGCCTCGCGTGCCCTTCATGTGCCGCTGGCACAGATCGATCGCCGAGTGCCGCGCACGCTGCCTTTCAACGGTTCCGCAGCGGAACACATGTGTTCTTCCGGCGATCCTATGGTTCGCGTAAACCTTGAAACGGAGCGCCAGTTTTCGGAGGAGGAATTCATGTGCGCCAACGGCGTGCGCACGGTCATGGAAGTGCCCCTGATGGTTCACCATCGCCTGATCGGGACCATCAACTACGCGCGATACTTTGTCCACCCATTTTCTGCGCCGGAGCTGGCGATCCTGCGCGACGTGTCGAGCGTGCTTGCGACTGCCGTTTCAAACGCCCTGACATATGAGGAACTGCGGAATCTTAAAGACCGCCTGCAGGCAGAAAACGTAATGCTGCGGGAGGACATCGAGCATGACGCGATGTTCGAAGAAATCGTGGGTACCTCCACAGCGCTGAGAAGGATTCTTGGGCTGGTGGAGCGAGTAGCGGCCAGCGACACCACAGTGCTCATCACCGGAGAAACCGGTACCGGAAAGGAACTGCTGGCACGTGCGATTCACCGCCGTTCGCCGCGCGCCCAACATGCAATGGTGAAAGTCAATTGCGCGGCTTTGCCGAAAGATCTGATCGCAAGCGAACTCTTCGGACACGAAAAAGGCGCATTTACGGGCGCACTGAGCCAGCGCATCGGCAGATTCGAGATGGCCAATGGAGGAAGCATTTTTCTCGATGAAGTCGGGGAGTTGCCGCCGGAAATGCAGGTCGCGCTGCTGCGTGTTCTGCAGGAATCAGAGTTTGAGCGCGTGGGCGGCGCCCGAACCATTTCCACCGATGCGCGTGTGATTGCCGCGACCAATCGCGATCTCAGTAAGGAAGTAGCAGAGGGACGCTTCCGCCGCGATCTTTACTACCGGCTCAACGTGTTCCCGATTAAGAGCCCGGCGCTCAGGGAGCGAAAGGAAGACATTCCCTTATTGGTGGAGTATTTTGCGGCGCGATTTTCTGAGCGCACCGGTAAACGAGTTGATCGTGTCGATCGCGAATCCCTCAATACGCTTACGCACTATCACTGGCCGGGAAATATTCGAGAACTGGCCAACGTGATCGAGCGCGCGGTCATTCTGTCCGATGGCGGCGTGTTGCGAATTTCCGCAAGCATCTTCGGAGATGATCTGCCGCTTGCGGTCGCTGGTAATGCATCGGACGAAGCTGGAAATCAGATTTCGGCGCAGGAGCGCCAACTGATCGAAAAAGCGCTAGCTGACTCGAACGGCCGCGTGGCGGGTCCTCGCGGAGCAGCCGGCCGGCTCGGACTTTCCGCCTCGACGCTGGAATCCAAAATCCGCCGGCTCGGCATCGACAAGTATCGGTTTTTCCAGCGGGCCTCGGGGAAACAGCGTTAGTACCTACTCGCTTGGCTGTGATCCATCGCCCGCCTAATCAACTCGGTCACAATTTCACGTTTGTATTCGGAATAGGAAAGCAGCATTGTTGCTCCACTCTCGATTGCCGATCGCTTGATCTCGGCATATTGACGCGCCGCTTCACTGTGTTGCCGGAGATATTCTCTTAGCGCGATGTTGCTTCTCCAGATCAGTCCGTCCTGATGGACTACATGCACATTGAATGAGTACGGCACTCGTCTACGGAAGTATAGCCGCCCAGGAACGCCGGCTTCACCGAGGTCGTCGTATCCCAAAGATCGGAGGCTTCGCCGTACGCTCTGCGTATCCTGCGCCTGTATGCCAACCATGATGTCGATGATCGGTTTCGCCGGCAGGCCGGCAACACTGGTACTTCCAATGTGTTCTACAGCGATTTGTACGGGCACGCCGGAGGCGATCCGTCCCGCTTCGTCAGCGAAGAGAGCCGGCCACTTCGGGTTGTAGGGGCTGAGGTGTACTGGTTCGTCAATTTCCGGCATAGATTTCTCCATCGCAAGCTCCTGCTATTATTCGGCCTCGCGAATTTACGTTCGCGAATTCGCGAAACGTTTCGAGCTCTTGCATAGATACGCACTTTATGTCAATAAGATGCACGTCGCCGGCCTTGGTACTCGAGTTGCCGAGATGCAAATAGAGTCAATGCTCAAGATTACAACGATAGAGTCCGACGATGACGTACTGACGATCGGTGTTGCAGGGCGATTGACACCCGGCGGTTGCGAGTCGGTCGAGCAAGCGTTAAGCGATGCGCGGGCCCGGAATCAACAGGCGAAGATTGACCTGGCGAACATCCGTTTGGTCGACCAGGCTTCGGTTGAATATCTGGCGCATCTCCGGCGGCGTCATATTGAACTGCTTAACGTTCCTTCGTACGTCAGTCGCTGGATCGAGCAGATTTCGACTTCGCCGGACTTCCGGAAATGTGGATCAACCAAAGGTAATGAACGAAGGGGATAAAGACATGCAAAGCAGAATCGATATTCAAAAAGCTGTACCGGCCGCTTTCCAGGCGATGCTCGGTCTTGAGGCGTACGCCAGAAGAGCGTGGCATGCAGAGCCGCTGCTTCTCGGCCTGGTGAAGATGCGCGCCTCACAGATTAACGGTTGTGCATATTGCATCGATATGCACAGCAAAGATGCACGTGCACACGGCGAAACAGAGCAACGGCTATACGCACTGAATGCCTGGAAAGAGACGCCATTCTTCTCCGATCGCGAGAGAGCGGCACTCCTCTGGACAGAGGCCATTACGCTCATCAGTGACGCGGGTGCTCCCGACCCTATTTACGACGAGGTTCGGAAGTGTTTTACCGAAGAAGAACTCATGAACTTGACGCTGGCAATCGTCGCAATTAACGGATGGAACCGGCTGTGTATCGGATTTCGCGCGATTCCTGGAGATTATGAGCCGAAGACGGTAGATTCGTATTTCGCAAAAGGCGCGCCTGAGTCTCTCGCCTCCCATGAGTTGGTCACACCATGAGCACGTTGGTCCTGCTGTCACAGATCTAATCAGATCGGATTCGACTCATAATCGACTGAGACGCTCACCTTGCACCGCTTCAAAGCCGCCTCCCGACATTGCTCATCCACACGTTCTAAGTTGGCAACGGCATCACTGCCAACCGACAGGTGAGGCGGCAACGTTTTCTCGTTGCTCAAGGAGACGATCACGGCCCTTACTCGACCGCCCAGATGCAAGCCATGACTGGGACGATGCAGATCGGCGATTCTCTTTCAAGGATTACCGCGCCCGCCCTTATCCTGAAAGCCGATGCGCGACCCGACGTTCGAAAACGCAATGAGGAAGCCGCTAGCGTCATGAAGCATGGCAAGCTTGTGCACATCGACGGAGCAGGGCATAATCTGCATCACGATCAGCGCAAGCGCACTGTAGAGGAGCTGACAGCGTTCCTTAACACGGTCTAGCGAGAAAGCTCTTTCCTGCCGAGTATCGTGGGATCGATCCCTGCTAGATCAACGCTCGCGACACGACTGCGTCTACAGAGATCCCGATCTGCCGGCTACTCGCAACGGAGCGCGGCCACCGGATCGATTCGCGTGGCGCGGCGCGCCGGAATAATCGATGCAACCAGCGTCATCAATCCGGTAGTCACGATAACGGCAAAAATCGACCACCCATCCACAGGTGTCAACCCAAACAAGAGCGACTGCAGATACCGGCTGAGCAACAGGGCCACCGGTATACCAATCAGCAAACCGCCCACAACCAACAAGAGAGCCTCGGAAACTACGGTCCAGACGACGTTATGTGGCTGACCGCCGATCGCGATACGAATGCCAATCTCCCGGGTCCGCCGTCCGACCGAGTAAGCCATAATGCCGAACAAACCGGCACATCCTAAGAGTAGGGAGAGAAATCCGAACAAGATCGAAAGCCTCGCGATCAGGCGCTCCCGGAGCAAGGAGTTATCAATGGACTTGTCGAGCGGGCGAATGAATTCTATGCTCAGCCGTGGAGAGACCGAATGCACCGCCTGACGTATCTGGCGGTCGAGGACCGCGGGGGCGAGCGAGCTGCGTATTTCATAGTCGGTTCCCATTTGTCCGTCGACCGGCTGCATGTAAGACACGTAGAAGCGGCGTGGCGGCTGATCTCGCACCAGATGATCCCGAACATCCTTTGCGACACCGATCACTGTGAGCGTGAACTTTAACTGGCCATCGTAGAACATCGCCTTGCCGAGTGGGCTCCGTTTACCGAAATAAAATCGCGCCATACTCTCGTTGATGACCGTTACTCGCGGCGCATGAGCGGTATCGGTCTCAGCGAAATCGCGGCCCAGCAGCAGAGGAATACCGACGGTGGAAAAGTATCCGGGCCCGACCTGGTCAAAGCGGGCAAGAGAATCTCTAGGCGATGAAGGTACGAAGCCATTTACGCGAATACGAGCCCCGGAGTCTTGGTCGGCAAACAGGCCATTATCGGAATACGATGCGGCTACGATTCCCGGCTGAGTTCGCAACTTTTCGAGAACACGTTGAGCGATTTCACCAATCTCGTCTCCCTTGTAGCCTGCCCCTATAGGATCAATTCTGGCTGTGGTGAGTCGTTCCGGCGAGTAGCCCAGGTCTTGTGCCCGCAGGTTGTACAACGTTCGAGTAAATAGAGCCATGCCGAACAACAGCGTTGTCGAAAGCGCAACCTGAATAACAACTACAGCTTTTTCGCCGGTCACGCGTGACCGGCTACCTGTATTGCTGCGCTCGCTCTCCTTGAGAACAGAATGTATATCGACCCGAGTCGATCGAAGTGCAGGAGCGACGCCAAACAGCAACGTGGTCAGGATGGCAACCGCTCCAGTGAACAGCAGGACGCCGCCGTCGGGCGCGAGGTCAATTGTGAGTGCCGGATTGCCGGCGGACACCATTGTGAATAGGGCACGACTGGCAAGCCAGCCGATGGGAACACTCAAGACAGCTCCGAATAGGGAAAGCAGAAAGCTTTCCGTTATTAGCTGACGCACGAGTCTGGGGCGATCTACACCAAGAGCCAGCCTCGTTCCTATTTCACGCCGCCGAGCGGTTCCTCTGGCGAGAAGAAGATTTGCCAGGTTGGCGCACGCAATCAGCAGCACCACGCAGACCATCGCCATTAATATCCAAAGCGGCTTTGCGAACTGGTTGCGGAGGCCCGAAAACCCTTTGCTACCGTCGAGCATTTTGATTTTGTCCTGTTCCAACTCCCGCCGGCGCGCCTCCGTAAGCCGAGTCCCTTCCTCCTCCATCAGAAGCTGGCGATTCAAAATGTTTGTGGCTGCTTCGGATTGTTTTAGGCTATAGGATGGTTTGAGGCGGGCAATAATCCGAACCCACCGGGCGGTACGGCGCGACAGCCAGTGACGGCCGGGCAGGAAATGTTCCTCCATCGTGAGTGGCGCCCAAAAGTCCGGGCGCTCACCGACGGTTTCGCCAATAAAACTGGGCGGCATGACTCCCATGATCACGAAATCGCGGTTCGATGGAATAACCGGTTGATCTTCTTCAAATCCGCTCGTGCTCCAGCGGCTATTCAGACGCCCTGCACCTAAGTGAACCGTTTTGCCGACGATGGCCGGATCTGCATGAAAGCGCCCCTGCCAGAGCGCGTAGCTGATGACCACTTCCGCATGAGCGCCTGGGTCGGTGTCCTCAGCGTCTGAAAGAGCGCGGCCCATCATGGCCTGAACTCCGAGAACGTCAAAGTAATTACCGGAGACAAGTCGGCCCATGAGTGAATTTTCCGGATTATCGCTTCCGTTGAATGCGACGCCAACGAGACTAGCCGTTCCGGCGACTCCCGAAAACACTTGGCTGCGATTGCGGAACTCTTTGAATCGCGGATAAGGCTGAACGTCGTCGAAAAGAACCAACTGCTCTGGCTGCTTGACGGGGAGAAAGCTGAGCATCACGCGATCGACAAGCGAGAAGATTGCAGCGTTCGCTCCTATCCCCAGAGCCAGCGAGAGAACGGCGATCGCGCTGACGCCCGAAGTGCGCGCCAGAATTCGCAGACCGTAGCGAATGTCCTGAAGCAAGCTTTCAAATGCGGCACTCGTGCTTGCGTCTCGCATTTGTTCGCGAATAGCTGTGAGATTGCCGAAAGAGCCACTGCTCTGACTCCGGTGGAATTCGATTTCTTCCTGTATCTCCTCGTCCAATCGCTTCCGTCGAAGAGAGTTCATGAATCTACGAAGCATTTCTGTGCTCTCACGCGAACTCTAGGAATGACTTAACGGCTGCCGTATGCTGCTCCCACTTCTGCATCTCTTGTGCGAGCCGCCCGGCGCCCTTCTTCGTGAGCTGGTAGTAACGCGCCCGGCGATTGTTTTCGCTCTGTTTCCACTCAGCCTTGATCACCTGCCGATTCCATTCGACGGAGGGCTGGATACAACGAGCCCTCTTCTACCCGAAGCTGATGGCCGGATGCGGCAAGGACGTGGCAGGTAATGCGTATCCATGTTGCGTTCCACGGGCCAATGTCTGAAGAACTAATAGATCCAGTGTGCCTTGCAAGGCGTCTCGCGGCATGGAATCACCCTTTCCTAGACGTCTAGGAAAGTATACCGCTCTGCTGTTTGACGATCAGTGAGCAGGGCTTTCGGAGGCCGACCGTATTGTTTCCGGATTGCGGCACGGTTACGGGCAAACTGGATATTGGTCGCCGCCACGGTAGAGCTCGTCACCCGCTGGGACCATCCAGTTGCCGAGTCGTCGACGACTCGTCGCAATTCGGAACGTAAATACTAGGCCATCACAGTGGCTTTGTCCTCGCGTCCTCGGAGCTATGCCGCGCTCGAAGGCAGTTTGCCTTGTGATGAGTACGATAGAAGTTGACGATGGCGCGGCAGGTGCAGCCCGAATCTGGTTCCTTACTATCGAACACACGACTATCTAACGGATGGAGCGCGTCGGCGCCGTGGTCGACGACCTTGCAGCCGCGACTGAGTCAGATTGACTCATTGTCCCTGGATAGCAATCCTAACGCGCTCGGCATACGCTGGCTTATCTGCGCACAACAAACGAAATTGAATTTTTTGGCCTGCAAAGGAGAGCGGGGAATCTGATGGCCAAAATCGCACGAAGGACAAGCGATCGATTCGAGATTGAGCAAGACGGCCAAACGTCTTATCTTGCCTACGAAGCCGATACCCAAGGATGGATTTCACTTCTCTACACTGAAGTCGCGGAGCCGCTGCGCGGTCGGGGCATTGCAAAGGATCTCGCTCAAATGGCATTCGAATATGCAAAGGAAAATCACTTGAAGGTGGAAGTGGTCTGTCCGGTAGCCTTTCATTTTGCCCTTAACCATCCCGAGTACAAATCGCTCATTGGCATACGGCACAAGTAACGACCTGTCCGCCCGCTTTCTCAAGAGCGGATTCTCGTGATGCAAATCCTAAGACCGTCTGTCATCGTTGATTTCGATAGCTCGACGATAAGCTGCAGACGTGGTCGCGCGGACAAACAGCATAACAGGCCGTTGGTGCCGATTTCGGCATTTCGCTTTTGGCTGAAACGATAGAGACGGAATCAACGCCAAACTTAGATGTTCATTCAGATTGCGGACCGAACGCGATCCTCCTAAATCTGGTCGGATCGACTGAATACATTTTGCGGAAGGCGCGTGAAAAGTTACTCCGGCCTACGAATCCCACCTCGTGGGCAATTTGGGCCACGGGCGTATCAGTGGTTACAAGCAACTCGCGGGCGCGGCGGAGCCGAGCAGCTCGAAGCAGGCTCATTGGGGTCTGTCCGAATGCATCGGTGAAGCGTGCGGCAAATGAGGAACGGCTCATTCCGGCAATGTCAGCGAGCGTTTCGACGGTGAAGGGCTCCGCAAAACGTTCGAGAATTGCTCGCAGCGCTCGCGCCAAGCGATCATCGGTCACCGCCATCATCCACGGCAGTGGCGCTGCGCCCCGTTGGACCATCCGGCGCAAAAGAAGGATCAGGCATTGCTTTAGTAGTGCTTCGGTGAGCGCTCGAGTCCCTATAGTCGGCCGTGCCGATTCCGCCAGTAGAATGATGAACTGATCGCGCAAGCCCTCGGGGCCGTCAAACTGTTCGATGATCGGAGCGCTCAAGCCGCCGAACAGGTCTACACTGGGCCCTATCGTTACCTCGCCACAAGCCGTCACGATTCCAGTCTTGCCTTCGCCCGCTTTAATCGTTGGCACGCTCTCGGCAAAAAGCGGAGCTCGAAAGCGGCGGCGCCGGGAAGTACCTTTGGGTTGCTTTCCAATCGATCCCACGCTGTAAACAACCCCCGGCGGTAACAGCACGAAAGTGTGCTTGCGGATCTTGAAAGAAGAACTGCCGTTGACGACCGTCAGTTCCCCATTGCCGGCCATACAATAGTGCACGGTCGCGGTGCTTACGATTCTGGCGCTTGGAAATCAGCCCGCCAAGCCTCAAGCCAAGAAGTCATTTAATGGTTTCACGCTTGTCGACAAGTCCGGCAACATTAAGACGCCGGTGGATTACCGCGACCTTTACCAAAGCCTCGGTACTTACTTCGTACTTGATCCAAACGGGGGGAATCAGATGCACCTCACCTACGCATCGCCAGGCGCTGCTGACTATTATCGACGCAACAAGAAATTCGCCGACGGCACGGTTCTGGTGAAAGAAGTCTTCGGAACTGATCATGCGCAAATGACAACGGGCGATGCTCATTGGGCGAAGGACACCAAGGTCCGGTTCGTCTTAATCAAGGACTCAAAAGGCCGATATCCCAATAATCCTCTGTGGGGCGACGGCTGGGGCTGGGCCCTGTTCAAATCCGATGCACCTAACAAGC
Organism: Bryobacteraceae bacterium; assembly: GCA_035651215.1. GTDB lineage: Bacteria > Acidobacteriota > Terriglobia > Bryobacterales > Bryobacteraceae > Bog-105. The sequence continues at coordinate 80,593 of DASRGE010000029.1, read as the reverse complement.
AGGTGGCGACTGACTACAAGAAGGACTGCCTCGGCTGCCACACCCCTGCGAAAGCCAACGAGTGGATTTACGTAAAGGGCTACCCGGTGCTGCACAGCAAATAGGAGAAACGAGTCAGATGAAGTCAAAAAGAAGACACCGAGGGAACAGGAGTTTTCAAATAACACAGGGAGGCTGACAATGAAGGCGATCGTTGCGACGGATCGGGCTACGGGAACGGCCGGGGTGAAGCTGCTGGAGCGGCCCGAGCCGCAGGCAGCCATAAACGACGTCGTTGTTCAGATTCATGCATCGGGATTAACGGGCGATGAGCTGTCATGGCCCTCGACCTGGACCGATCGCGCCGGCCATGACCGGACGCCTTCGATCCCCGGCCACGAGCTGGCCGGAGTGGTCACCGCTCTCGGCTATGGAACAACGGGGCTGTCGATTGGACAGCGAGTGTTCGGCCTCACAGACTGGTATCGCGACGGCACACTGGCGGAGTATGTAGCCGTCGAGGCACGCAATCTCGCGCCGCTGCCGGGCGACGTTGACTTCACGGTGGGCGCGGCTCTCACGATGCCGGGCCTGACCGCGTGGCAGGGGCTCTTCGATCACGGCCGCCTTCAGGCGGGGCAGAGCGTTCTCGTGCACGGTGCGTCCGGCGTAGTCGGTTCGATGGCAACCCAGCTCGCACGTGAGGCCGGCGCGTACGTCATCGGCACCGGACGCGGTGCCGGCCGTCAGGCGGCTCTCGAGTTCGGCGCACAGGAGTTCGTCGACCTTGAGAACGACGTGTTAGAAGACGTCGGCCGAGTCGACCTGGTTTTCGATGTCATCGGCGGCGACATCGCGAAGCGGTCCGCAGGCCTGATTCGAGCCGGAGGAACGCTTGTGACCGTCGTCGGGCCACCCGAAGTGCGGCCCGCCAACGGCTTGGCGCTCGACTTCGTTGTCGAGTCCGTTCGTGCCCAACTGAGTGAGATCGTCCGGCGATTGCGTGACGGGCGGCTGAGGACGAACATCGGCAGAGTATCGACCCTCGACGATGCCGTCGGCGCCTTCAAGCGGACCGAGCGGGTCAAGGGCAAGACCATCATCCGCGTTCGTCCGTGAAGCGACACACACTGACCGATTCTTGTACTTCAAGGTATCCCTTCACCCATAGGAATAATCATGACCAACGGGCGCTTGCCCTTCAGGATTTGCCATAGACTTTCACCAAATTGCCCGTAGTCCAGTTTGAAATTTCAAACTGACCCGGTACCCAAAATGGCATCGCATCCGTATACTATGAGAGGAGAAATGCTTCGGCGTGCAGCCAACCTGCTTCTCTCACTGTTGCTCGTTGCAACATTGCTGTGGGGCGGCTGTATTGTGTGTCCGCAATTCTTTCAATCTCCGGTTGTAAAGAAATCCTGCTGCGACCCTACCGGGCATTGCAAACGCACCAAGACCGATCCTTCCCAGCAGCAGAAACTTTGCCAATTCCAGCAACTAAAGCTTGAAGGAAAAGTAAAACCTCCGGTGCCCTTCGTTGCTGTAATCTATCCTGTTTCGCCTTCGACAATGGGGTCGCTGCAATTGCGAGAGTTCATCCGCGCGTCTGAAGCACGGTTGGGTTCACCGCCAAAATCGCCCCACGAACGGCAAGCTCTTCTTTCCATTTTTCTCATCTAGCTTCTCCTCAGCCTTGTACTAGATAACTGGCGCACTGAGCGTGTCTTCAATTGAGTTGTGGGCTCGGTATATCAGGCGTAAAGGGCGTCGATCGGCTCACGTCTGAATACTCGGCCACCGCCCAATTTAGAGGCCAAGACTGCGAACGATAAATTCGCAGACAAGATTTTCAACAGAGGGCAATCAGAAAAATGAAACGAACGATTCTTTCAATCGGGTCAAGCATGCTGCTTGGCCCGGTGCTGAGCTTGGCTGCTCAGCAAACATGGACCGGCGAAATCAGTGACAGCATGTGCGGGGCGAACCATCAAGCCATCGCTAAGTCCGGGCAGAAGGTGGACCCGCGAGAATGCACGCTCGAATGTGCTGAAACCGCGCAGGGAGATGCAGGAGAAGCCTGGTGAGAGCTGGCCGTCCTCTCGTACTCCCGTGTGCCTTTTCCAACACGAAAAACATGCATTCACGAACTCTGGTCTGCGTTGCGGCGTTCTCACTCGCTCTGAATGGGGCAAGCGCCAGTAATTCTTCGCTTACGAACAACTCGGATTCATTGCATTGGGGTTCCGAGGCAAAGCTTGATCATCTCCCCAAAGCAATAGGCGGGAGTCTCGTCGTATCGAGCGACGGTATAGATTTCCGCCCTATCAAAGGAGAAGCCGTTCACTGGACGTTACAGGATATCCGGACCGTCGATGTTCAGAGCCCGCGGAGGCTTTCCCTCGTCACGTATGAGAATCGCCGTTGGCATATTCCTGGAGACCGGCCGTTTGATTTCAAGCTGAACAATCCCATACCGCCGCAAGTTGCGGCCGAATTGGTTCGCCTCGTAGGTAAGCCGGCCATCAATGGTGCTCCGCTTCCTCAAGAATCCAACTTTGCCACAGTTGGCGCACGTCATCGGACGCGCGGCGGCGGAAGCAACGGCGTCCTTCGAATTAGCGATAGCGGCATTGCCTACCTCGCAGCAAAAGGACATGACTCCCGGAGCTGGCGTTGGTCCGACATTCAGACTCTGGCCGAGCCGGGACCATACCGGCTGAGAGTTGGCGGATATTTGGAGACGTTCGATTTCGAGCTGAAGCAGCAGCTTTCTGACGATCTCTATAACCGCCTATGGGATCACGTGTATGCACAGCGCCTCAACATCGGACCCGAAAACGGAGAAACGCATGCCGAGATGCACTAGAAGCGCGAGCGCGGTGCGGAGCATAGCGCACGTACTTGCCGTCTGGCTCATGCTCGAAACCATCTCATTGGCGGCGTTTGCTCAATCCTTTGCGGTAACCCCGAATTTGCCCACACAGAAACCCGCTCCACACAACCAAACTGTACCGGAACGCGGAAGCTCATCGCTTGAGGCACTGATTAATGAAGCCGGGAAAAACAATCCGCAGATTTTGGCTGCCAAGGACGCCTGGCGTGCAGCAACACAGGTGCCCTCCCAGGTTTCCACACTTCCCGATCCTCAATTCACAGTCCAGCAATTTGCGGTCGGGAGTCCGCGGCCCTTCGCCGGGTTTACCAACAGCAATTTTGCCTACATCGGTTTCGGTGTATCGCAAGATCTTCCCTATCCAGGCAAACTCCGTCTGCGTGGAGAAGCCGCGAAATTGGAGGCGGATACGGAGGCAAACCGTGTTGAATCTGTGCGCCGAACGGTGATCGAGCAGCTCAAAGCAGCGTATTTTCAACTGGCTTATGAATTGGAAGAGCTGAGCCTCCTCGATCGGGATGGCAAATTGCTCGATCAGGTGGCCCAGATTGCGGAAGCGGATTACCGCGTTGGCAAAGGGAATGAACAGGATGTTTTGAAGGCACAGCTTGAAAAAACCAAGCTGCTCGCCACGATTGAGATGCATCATCAGGAGCACTTCAGGTTGGAAGCCAAACTGAAGCAACTGCTGAATCGTCCTCTCAGTGCCGCTGACATCATCCCAGATCACTTAACCGAAACAGCGATCCACGCGAGCGTGGACGACCTGCTAGCCAAAATCCGCGCACAGAACCCAGATATTCGCGGTCGGCAACAGATGATTCAGAACAAGAGCGTCCAAGTTGAAATCGCTCACAAGAATATCTATCCCGATTTCAACGTGCAGTACATGTGGCAGCACACCGCCGCCCAGTATCGCGATTACTACATGCTGACGGTGGGGGCGCGCATTCCGATCCACCAGAGCCGGAAACAATGGCCTGAGGTGGAGCAGGCCGTGCAGGAGTTGCATCAGTCGCAGCGCGATTATGAGGCGCAGGTCCAGCAAGCCTACTTCGACCTTCGGGATCAATACCTGAAAGCTGAAACGGCCGAGCGGGTCCTCAATATTTATCAGCAGGGCCTGGTTCCTCAGGCAGCCAACACCTTTAAAGCCGGTTTGGCTGCGTATCAAAGCAACCGCGAAGATTTTGAGACTCTCCTGAACTCCTTCCTCGATGTTCTGCGCCTCGGCGAAGAATACTGGCGTAACCTGCTGGATCACGAGCTGGCGGTCGCCCAAATCGAACAAATCACCGGCATTCACTTGAATAAGGCGGAAGAGTAAAGGCAAGCCGATATGAAGAATTATCGTCGCGCATTCGCCGTGGTGCTTGGCGCAAATATTCTGCTCGCCGCTGGTCTTGGCTACCTCTGGTGGTCCACTCATCATGGGAACCCAGGGCCCGCGCAGAAGCCCGCGGCAGAAGGCCGCGAATCCTCGGGACAGACCGCCGGCGCTTCAACCGGAGCTCCTTCCTCTGCTCCCCCCGAAACTCCACTCGCTCCGGTGCAATTGACGCCACAGCGTTTGCAGAGCATTGGCGTCGAGACCGGTAGGGTCCAAATCAAGAATGTCGCCGACGAGATTCGCACGGTCGGAGATGTCGAAATCGATGAGACGAAACTCGCTTACGTGCAAGTCCGGTTTCCGGGCTGGATCAAAAAAGTATTTGCCGGTGCAACCTATCAGTACATCCACGCAGGACAGCCGCTGTTTACGATTTACAGCCCGGATCTCGTGACAACCGAACGGGAGTATCTCCTGGCACAGCAAAATCGGGATGAACTCCAGCACAGCTCCATTCCGGGAGTGGCCGCTGATGCTGGCTCGCTACTCGATGCAGCTAGTGAGCGCCTGAAGCAATGGGAAGTGCCGGACCGCGAGATCGTCCATCTCGAAGCGACGGGAACGGTACGAAACGAATTGGAGATCGATTCACCGGTTTCCGGATACATCACCGAACGGAATGCATTGCCCAACATGTATGTGCAGCCGGAGACCAAGCTCTACACGGTCGCGAATCTCTCGACAGTCTGGGTGTATGCGGCGGTATTCCAATCCGACAGCAGCCGCATTGCCGTTGGCCAGGCAGCCATTGTGACGACGGATGCTTATCCAGGCCGGACGTTCTCGGGGCATGTAGATTACCTTTGGCCGCAAATAGATACAAATACGAGAACACAGCGTGTCCGGTTGGTCTTCTCCAATGCTCAATTGAAATTGAAACCCGGCATGTTCGTCAACGTGCGGCTGCAGATTCCGATGGGCCGGCATTTGGCCATTCCCGCTTCGGGAGTGCTCCAGGCTGGCCTTCGCCAAATTGCCTTCGTGGATCACGGTGGTGGTTATCTGGAGCCGCGCGAGATCCAGCTTGGGCCTCGCGTCGGCAATGATTTCATAGTCGAAAAAGGCCTGAAGGCAGGAGAGAAGATCGTCACATCGGCCAACTTCCTCGTGGATTCGGAAAGCCAGCTCCAGGCGGCACTGGGATCATACGCACCGCCACCGCCGGGCGCAGGTCCGACAGGCGGAGGACCAGGCCAGCCGGCGGCCGAAGCGAATGTCGAATTCGCGAGTGCGCCATCTCCGCCCCATAAAGGAGATAACACGTTTCGCGTCAAGCTCACCGATAAGAGTGGAGCCGCTATCGCAGGGGCCCAAGTCACAGTTACCTTCTACATGCCGGCGATGCCCGCCATGGGCATGGCTGCCATGCGCACCGTCTGCAATCTGACCGGCAAGGGAGGTGGCCAGTATGAAGCGTCGGGCAAGCTGCAGAGCGGCGGTACGTGGCAAGTCACGATTGCCGCTCAGAAGAAGGGACGGATGCTGGCGGTCAAGCAATTAAGCGTCAGCGCAAGCGGAGCAATGTAAGATGATTGCCCGCTGGATCGACTGGTGTGCTCGCAATCGCTTCCTAGTGTTCACCGGGACCTTTTTCCTCGTCGTCGCAGGTCTTTGGTCTCTCCGGCATGTTCCTTTGGATGCCTTGCCGGACATCTCGGATGTGCAAGTCATCATCCACACGACCTGGACCGGTGAGCCTCCGAACATTATTGAAGATCAGGTCACGTATCCCATCGTAACGGCATTGCTTGCCGCGCCGCATGTCAAAGCCGTGCGCGCGCAGACGATGTTTGAGGATTCCTACGTCTTCGTGGTGTTTGAAGATGGAACGGACATTTACTGGGCGCGCTCGCGTGTGCTCGAATATCTCCAGCAGATTGCCGGGCGGCTTCCAGCAGACGTGCATCCGGTGATCGGCCCGGATGCCACCGGCGCGGGGTGGGTCTACGAATACCTTCTCGTGGACAGAAGTCACCGGCGCAGCCTCGCCGATCTCCGCAGCGCCCAGGACTGGCTCCTGCGATACCAGCTCGAAACGGTCCCCGGCGTCGCCGAGGTGGCGAGCATTGGTGGCTTTGTGCGCCAATACCAGGTTCGCCTGGACCCCGATAAGCTGCGCGCTTATCACATTCCTCTTTCTACGGTGATTGATCGTGTACAGCAAAGCACGAACGAAGTTGGCGGAAGGATTTTAGAACTCAGCGGTGCGCAATACATGATCCGCGGCCTCGGGTATCTGCGCAATTTGAGCGATCTGGAGACGGTTCCGGTCGCCTCGAATAATGGCGTTCCCGTAATGGTGAAGGACGTAGGAGCCGTCGCGTACGGACCGGACATCCGTGAGGGCGTCGCGGAATGGAACGGCGAGGGCGAAACGGTCGGCGGAATCGTTGTGATGCGTTACGGACAAAACGCTCTCGACGTGATCAATGGCGTGAAGAAGAAAATTGCCGTGCTTGCGCCATCGCTTCCGCCGGGTGTTCAGATTGTGGCTGGCTATGATCGGGCCGGACTCATTCAGGAGTCGATCCATACTCTGCAACGCGATCTCCTCGAAGAGGCGATCATCGTCAGTCTTGTGATCGTTGTTTTTCTTTTCCACTTCCGCTCCGCCTTCATTCCCATCCTGACCTTGCCCATCGCCGTTGTCGCGTCGTTCATTCCTATGTACTATCTGCACGTCACGTCGAACATTATGTCGTTGGGCGGGCTGGCACTCGCCATTGGCGTGCTGGTAGATGCCGCGATTGTGATGGTCGAGAACGGATACCGCCATCTATCGGAGCGGGATGGACAGACGCATGAAGGAGCAGGAAATCCGCCCGGCCACTCGGAAAATGGTGCAGAGTTGCACACCCGGGTTGCGGAGAGGCCTGTAAACATCACGAAGCGGGAGCGCCGGAAAGTGCTGCTCGACGCCGCGAAACAAGTAGGACCGGCCATCTTCTTTTCTCTGCTGATTATCGTGGTTTCTTTCTTGCCGGTCTTCTTGCTGGAAGCACAGGAAGGACGCATGTTTCGCCCACTGGCCTGGACCAAAACCCTGGCCGTAGCATTTTCTTCTATCCTCTCGATCACGCTAGTCCCGGTTTTAATGGTGATTTTCATTCGAGGGCGCTTGCGGCCCGAATCGCAGAACCCGATCTCACGTTTCACAACCGCTCTTTACCTCCCCATCCTGCGACTCTGTCTTCGCTACCGCAAAACCACGCTGTTCCTGAATTTGGTGTTCCTGGTTGTGACGTTTCCTTTAGCCGTACGCATCGGTAGCCAATTTATGCCACCTCTCTATGAGGGTTCTTCGCTGTACATGCCAACTGCTTTGCCAGGGATCTCGAGTACCCAGGCGTCGCAGCTACTGCAGGAACAGGACCGGATCATTCGATCATTCCCGGAGGTAGAAAGTGTGTTTGGCTCTGTTGGCCGATCCGACAGCGCGACTGATAATGCCCCGCTTGATATGTACGACACGACGATTATGCTGAAGCCGCGAGAGCAATGGCCTGCGGGCCTGACCTACGAGAAGCTCATCCATGAGATGGATGAGAAGCTCCAATTTCCTGGCCTCTCCAATACCTGGACGATGCCGGTCGAGAACCGGCTCGATATGGAATTGACGGGCATCAAGACCCCCGTGGGTCTGAAAATCCAAGGCACGAATATCGAGGACATCCAACGCGTAGGAGCACAGATCCAGCAGATTCTCTCGAAGCTGCCGGAAATGCGATCTCTCTTTGCCGAGCGTGTGGCCGAAGGCTTTTACGTCAACATTGAGGTGAACCGGGCCGAAGCCGCCCGCTACGGATTCACGATCGCCGACGTACAACGAGCAGTTTCCTCCGGTATCGGCGGAGCGAACATTGCTGAAAACATCGAAGGTCGAGAGCGATTCCCCATCAACGTCCGGTACAACCGGGACTTCCGGGACAATGTGAGCGAGCTCGAACGGGTGGTCATCACGACTCCCTGGGGAGCGCAGATTCCGATTGGGGAAGTTGCCAAAATCTCTTTCTCGCGTGGCCCCGCCATGATTCGCGACGAAGATGCTGAATTGACCGGATACGTGTATATCGACCTCAACACAACCGACTATGGAGGTTTCGTGAAGAAGGCAGATCGCTTGCTGCGAGAGCAACTCAAAATGCCGGCTGGATTTAGCTACCGCTGGTCCGGGGAATACGAATTCGAATTACGGGCCAAAGAGCGGTTGAAACTCATTCTGCCTATTGTGTTCTTTGTGATCTTTCTGCTGCTTTATATGGTCTTCCACTCCGTAACTGAAACTGCCGTCCTCATGTTTCCGACGCTCTACGCCATGACTGGCGGCCTGATCCTTCAATGGTTGCTCGGCTACAACTTCAGTGTTGCGGTGTGGGTCGGCTATATCGCTCTTTTTGGGATCGCGGTCGAGACCGGCGTCGTGATGGTCGTGTACCTGCATGAAGCGCTCGATCGAAGGCTCGCGACAGGCGCACAGTTGCAGCATGAAGATATCGAAGCAGCGGCCGTTGAGGGAGCCGTCCAGCGGCTTCGTCCGAAGCTGATGACTGTCTCGGCGGTGCTCGCAAGTCTTATCCCCATCCTTTGCGAGACGGGAGTTGGTTCAGACGTGATGAAGCCCATCGCCGCGCCGATTGTGGGTGGGATGATTACGTCCACTATTCACGTGCTGATTCTGGTGCCCGTGTTTTTTGCGTTGATGAAGGAACGGGCACTCAGACGTGGGTCATTACAGCCTTCCGGAGAACCGAGACGTGAGGCTTGAAATCGAAGGCTATGCATGGCGCCACAATCAATCCGTCTTTGTCGGTTCTGCGCATTGTGGCGCGGCCCAATAGTGTTGTGTATTGGTTTCTGATGCAGGTCGCCATGATCGTGGGATTTCTCACCACTTATCCAGCGAACTGGTTGCTGATTCGTCGGGGCGTGAGGACCGAAATGTAAAACGGAGGTATATGGACGTATTGCAATAACAGCGGATCACGCCCTATCCTAGGCCGAATTGGGATCGTTCTATATGGGTTTTTACGCACAACATATTCTGCCGCACTTCATTGATCTTGCGATGAGGAACAAGGAAACAAGCCGCCTCCGCGCCGCCTGGATTCCTCAAGCTCGTGGCGAGGTGCTGGAAGTCGGTATTGGCTCCGGCCTGAACTTGCCTTTCTACTCAGATCAACTCCAGCACCTCTATGGAGTGGACCCTTCGCTTGAGCTCCAGCAGATGGCGCGTAAGCGGGTGGCTGGGCGTATTGATATCGACTTTCTGGCGCAATCCGCTGAGGAACCCTTGCCGCTTCCCGATGCGAGTATGGACACAATCGTCATCACATGGACCCTCTGCTCCATCCCGAACGCTGCCAGCGCGCTTCAGCAAATGAAGCGTGTGCTTAAGCCCAGCGGGCAGCTCATTTTTATCGAACACGGCCGTTCTCCCGACCGCGGAGTCATGGCCTGGCAGGATCGCCTCACGCCGCTGTGGAAACGTATTGCAGGCGGGTGTCACCTGAATCGCAAAGTGGACGAGCTCATTACTGCGGCAGGGTTCCAAATCACTGAACTGAAGAACTTCTATCTGCCAGGACCGCATCCGATGACGTACACGTACCAAGGCTTCGCCCGGCGCATCAATATCTGACGTCGCCTCGCAAATATGAGCCATCTTTATTTTCAAGACTTAGAGACGGGCGCGCTGCTTCGAGCTAGTGAGCCTGTGATATCCGGTCCAGTGCTTGAGCCAGAGCTTCGCGTGCCGGCTCCTCAACCCGAACCACGGGGCCGCCGTTATATAGCGCGTGCGGCGGTCTGTCTGTCCAGGCTACTCCTGCCGGGTACACGGCAATGTAGTCCCAGACCACGCTGCGGCGATTGTGCTCTCCCATCGAATGAGAAATCAACCGCTTCCTGTCCCAGAATTGCCTCGTACGGGAATCGGAAATACGCCTCAGTGTGGCGGTCGATGGCGCGCCCCAATCGGTCGGCAGCACCGGCTCCCAGACGACAAACACCCGTACAGGCTTACCGGAGAACTCGTTAAACATATGCTCGGCTGCAGAGGCCCCCTGCAGACATACCGGTCAAGTAGGCGACAATAGCAGAAGCACCCGGACGTCGTCTTTCGCCGCGTTGAATGCATTCCTTAGGTCGGTCACATTCTGCGCCGTCAATCGTTCAAGCGGAGCCTGATCGGACGGCGCTTGGCTGCCGCCATAAAAATAAATCGCCGCCGCAATCAAAACTACTGCTATCGTTGCGCTCAGAATGAATTTGCGTTTCATATTTACTGCGCCAGCACATTGGCGAATGCGTTGGGCATCATCTGCGGGAAAAGAATCGAGATGAGCACGAAGACTGTGGACAGCCAAAGCAGGGCCGTAGCCATCACGCTCGGCCGCTGGCATTTCTTCGCCCGCCATGCTTGGTAGAACCCGTATACGATCAGGAGCACCGAAGCTCCCAGCAAGTAAGCTCGCGATGCGGAAAAAAACGCCGACCCACTCGCAAATCCCGCAGCCAGCAGAAACGGCAAAATAGGTAGACAGCAACTGGAAGCGGCAAGCACGCTCGCAATCGCCGCAAAACTCGCCACGGTTGTACCGTGATCGCCGTGCCGCCTTCCCTCGTTGGCCCCGTTCCGCTCAGTCATTTCTTGACTCCTTCTCTCAGGGCTGATCGGATCATCTCCTCCGATGGCAGGCCGCCCGCATATCGGCGGCAGGCAAGACCTGTTTCCTTGATCGCGCGAGCGGCCACTTCGATATCGACCCCGTTGACCCGAATCGTAGGCGACCCGAAGAAGTTCAACGCCCTGGCCGCCGATTCGTCTTCCACCTCGATCTCGCGTACGTCAATCCGCAATCCTTCTTGACCGAGAACGTTCTTAAGCAATTCGACGATGGGCCGATAGTTTGGACAACCACCGAAATACAGGACTTCAACGTCCATCGGACCCTCGCCGGGCGAATTCTTCGAGCATAGGACAACCGTCCTCGTGCGCATCGGCGGAAGCTCGCAAGCTGCGTTCGCATTTCCGAAGCCTCTTCGTCAACTGCCGCTCCAAGTTCGCGAGTTCGCGGATCCTGCCGCGAACGACTGCGATTTTCGCCTTCAACAGATCGCGGATATGGGAACAGGCCTCACCGTCCTCGCGTTGCACAAGAAGTAACTCCCGGATTTCGGGGAGCGAAAACCCGAGTTGCTGCGCACGCCGGATGAAGCGAATTCGTTCAATATCTCGTGTGTGAAACAGCCGAAACCCGCCTTCGGTCCTCGGCGGACTTTCGAGCAGCCGCTGCTTTTCGTAGAAACGAATGGCGTCGATGCTCAGGCCGGTTTGTTCGGAAACTTTTCCAATCTGAATGCCGTTGCTGGCCATGCAACTCCAGGATACATTCTGGAGTCGACTCCAGAGTCAAGCGCCAAAATCGTTCAACCGTTCCGAGCATCTGCCGCGGTCTCTATGTTTCATAGACTCGGCCGCATTGATGAAGCGTGGGACTGTTACCGCCGTGCGCTGCCCGTTGCTCAGAATGAACGGGTTCGTCACTTTATCGAGCGGCGAAATAGCTCGTCCTTCACCTCTTTTTGATGGATGACAACAAGGTTCTGAATGACAAAGCACAAGAAAAAGGAAGTTCGCTGGCTCATGAAGTTCACAATTGCAGTGCCGTAGCCGGCATGTAAGTAGTCGATGACATTTCAAGTCTCCTTTGGTTTACATGAGGCTGCTGTTGTTGGCCTCGTCTTTCTCTTTCGCGCGGTGTCTCGCCACTCCAGGAAGAACGCCACTCCTACGCCCAGCACCAGAATGGGCCAGAACAAAAATTCGGGAAATGGGACCATTCGAAGGTTTGAGAGCAGGGAGAGCAGCCCCAAAGTCAGAAAAAGAGGACCGGTAAGCCCGCAATGGAGCGTTCGGTATCGAATCCAATTTGCAGAGCATCCGATCGCCATGGCGAAAAGGATCGTCGCCGCCGACTGAGGTCGCAACGGATGCCAATAAATGCCGAGGAACGAGATCAGGAGCCAACTCACCAGCGACGCAAGAATCCAATATCGGATCGCTGCGGGGGAAGTGCAGCACGCTTGGAGTCGAAAGCGATTAACTATCAACATTCATTCGTCCCTGAGTGCCCGCATTGGACCAATACGAGAGGCGCGATGCGCAGGAAAATAGGCGGCAGCCTCGGTGATTGGAATGAGGAGGAGCGAAACGGCGATGAATGGCAGGAGTCCCAATGCCCGAAGCCAAAAAACATGATCGACGTGATTGCTCTGCACGCGAGAATGCCGGCGATCAAACCTGTCACGACTCCGGCGACATGAAAGCCCTGTCTCAAAATCATTCGCAAATCGTCCGCCTGATCCGCGCCGGTCGCTCTGCGGAGGCCAATCTCGCGGGGTACGGCTAAGGGATTCTGTCCCGGCCAGTAGTGGCGAGCAAATTGTTCAACTAGGCTCTCCCCGAACTAAAATGCATTGGATAATTCTGATGCAGGCTAAGTAGATTTTACTTGCTTGGCAGGGTGGTCTTCGGAACCTTGTTCGCCGTGCAGAACCTTTCGCTCGAACTCGTCAAAGTCGTTTAAGGCCCAAAACAGGAGGTCTGAGATAGACTCCTTCGTTTTTGCCTGACGCTCTCTGGCTTCGTCTACTAGTTGCATGTGACCGCCTCGGCGCCCTTACCTGCAAATTAGCTGCCAGAGCCCCTTCGGCGCGGTGCTACTCCGCTTCGGTCGCTGAGAATGCCTCGTCCAACAGCATCACGAAGTCGCGCGTCTTATGGCTGATCGTTTCCTTCAGCTTCGTGAGTTCGCGCTCCGCCACCCGTAGCCGGTCCGCCAGATGCAGACAGGCGAGTACGGCGGTTCTGGTGGAATCCAAGTTCCCCGCGCGTCGGGCGATTGAAGACATCAGTTCGTCGATCTCTTCGGCCAGCGCCTCGGTATCGCGGGGATCGCCCGAGGTCGAGACCGTATAGACCTGGTTAAAAATCGTAACCCGGACTACTTGTTTGCTCGTGTCCGACGAGTCCATGCTGATCTTGTTAGCTCGCGCCCAGCAAATCCAGTTGGTTCAGCAGCTTTTCAATGCGGGTCTTGACTTCTTTGCGCTCGCCCCGCAACTCTTCCACTTCCTTGGAGAGGCGGTTCGCTTTTTCTACCAGCTCGCTGTTCTCCTTCTGAAACTCTTCAGAAAGACCGCGAGCCTCGTCCCGCTCGGCCCTGGCTGAATCCAGTTCCTGCTCCATTGATTTGACTCGCTGCTGGAGTTCGTTGTTCTGATTGCGTAGATTGGCGATCGCCTGAACTGCCCGGTTAATACGCTCTTCCAAGCTGGCTAGCGTATCGGCGCCCGCATCTTGAACCGCTTCCATATGTATCGAAACTATTATGGACTACTGGACCTGAGTCGGTGGAGCCGCCTTGGCCTTTTCGACTAGCGCCAGAAAACCGGGCGAGTCGTTCACCGCGATATCCGCCAGAATCTTGCGATTCAGATCGACCCCGGCTCGCTTCAATCCGCCGATGAACTGGCTATAGGAGATATTTGCCGCGCGGCACGCGGCATTGATGCGCGTAATCCAAAGCGAGCGGAAATCCCGCTTCTTCAAGCGCCGTCCGATGTACCCGTAGCGCAGGGACTTTTCAACCGCTTCCTGCGCAGCGCGATTCAGTTTCGATTTTGTTAAAAAAAAGCCCTTAGCTCGGCGAAGGGTTTTGCGGCGATAATCTCGCCGGTTCGTACCTCTTTTGACTCTTGGCACGTTTGCTCCTTAAGGTAATGAATCAACCGCTTGCTTGCGGTGTTCGAGAGGCGGCAGGCACGTGCGGCGCGCTGCTCCTGCTCGGATTGCCAATCCTGGCTGCTCAGTAGGGAAGCATCGTCCGCAGCTTCGCCTGATCCGCTTCATCGGCCACTACGCCTTGCGTTAGCTTGCGCTTGCGGGCGCGCGGCTTGGACGTCAGGATGTGCCGCGCAAATGCATGGCGCCGGGCAATTTTCCCTGTTCCCGTCTTCTTGAAGCGTTTGGACGCACCCTTATGTGTCTTCAACTTGGGCATAATCTGTCCTGGAAAGTTTGTGATTTGGGCGAAGCCGCCCCAGAACCGCACACACCACCCATGTGGCGTTCGTGACGGGACTACTCAACGCAGTATAGCACGCTAACAGAACCGCGACCGCAACGGAGTATCCCATGGCCCTTCGGGCCGCAGAATTGCATGAAAGTGCAGCCCTGCTCCACGACATGCCGAAACCGAGTCATCGCGGGGGCTAACCCCGCATACACCGGTGGCCCGGAAACCGGAAGCGTAAGCGACCCCAGATCGGAACCCTGAGCGTAAGCAAGGGGCCGTGACTTTCAACGGAGCGGCCTTCCGTACCCTTCCGGGAATATTTAACGCCGCAGCCCAGTATACAGCTCTGAAACCAGATCAGGAGAGCCAAATCGAACATGCTCAAAACCGTCAGTCTTTTACTCGTCCTTTGCGCAGGAATTGGCGCGCAAACACCCGTTTCCACGAATACGGTCGTCCAATGGAACCGCAATCTCCTGGCGATTGTGCGTACTCCCGGTGCCCAGCCCTCCACCATCCATCCCACGCGAAGCTTTGCGATTATGCACGCCGCCATTTTTGACGCCGTGAACGCCATCGATGGTGGATATCGGCCTTATTTTGTGCAGCTACAAAATGTATCGCCTCTGGCATCGCAGGAAACGGCAGCCGCTTCGGCCGCGCACGAGGTCCTCGTCAGTCTGTATCCGAACCTGCGGACAACCCTCGATGCCAAGTTCCAGGAATCACTGGCGCAAATTCCGGATGGGTCCGCGAAAGACGAGGGTCTTACCATCGGCCAGCTCGTCGCCGATCAGATACTCGCGCTGCGCAGTAACGATGGATCCAACGCCACCCCGCCTCCATCCCGGTTTGGAAACGCTCCAGGAGAGTACCAGAAAACACCTCCGAATTTCCCCAACCCGGTCTTCACACACTGGTCGCAAGTTACCCCTTTCGCGCTGCAGTTCGCCAGCCAGTTTCGCCCCGGGCCGCCTCCCGATCTGACCAGCAGCGCCTACACAGACGCATTCAATGAAGTGAAAGCATTCGGGATTGCCCGTAACACGGCCGCGACTACCGATCAGGCCCTGACCGGGCGGTTCTGGAACGGAGCCATTCAGAACTATTGGAACGAAATCGCGCAGCAGCCAGCTTTGGCGAACAATTTGACGATGGCACAGACCGCCCGCCTGTTCGCCTTGCTGAACCTCACCTTCGCGGATTCAGTAATTGCCTTCTATGATGCAAAATACACATACAATCTTTGGCGTCCAATAACCGCCATCCGCGGTGCCGATCAGGACAATAACCCCGATACGGCGCCCGACCCGAACTGGCTTCCAGAGGTTGGCAACACGACACCCGATCCTTCGTATCCGGGTGCGCATGCCGTGATTAGTGCCGCAGGAGCAACCGTGCTCGACGCCTTTTTCGGCAACGACAACTTCAACCTTAGTGTCACATCCGAGGTGCTTGCCGGCGTGCAGCGCTCGTTCACCAGCTTTTCGGCCGCCGCCGCCGAGGCGAGCGTAAGCCGGATCTTTGCGGGCGTTCATTTCCGCGCCGACCTCATTACCGGACAGCAACTCGGCAACGAGGTGGCGAATTATGTTATGGCGCATTTCCTCACCGCCAGCGACGAATAAACTACATCGCAACAGAGCCGCGGCCCTGACGTGCAGGGCACGTCCGCTTTGGCGCGCCAGGGAGCGGGTTTTTTAAAGGAGCAAATTCATGAAATCTCTAACTTTATCTTTGGTCTTTTTATCCTTGCTCGCGACGCATGGGATAGCATCCACCATCGATTTCGAAGCACAGTCCATAGGCCGGGGAGGCAATCTCACCGGCATTCCCGATTCGCCGCTCACCATTGATACCGCCACATTCACCGGTGGTGAGCTACTCAATGCGGAGGTCGGGTTGAATGCGGACCAGACAGGCATCTACGCAAGCGAAGGACTATTCGGCTCAGGTGAAACGAATCCGCTGACTATCTCGTTTTCTGCCCCGGTCGGCGCTTTCAGCCTCTTCGTGCTGAACGGAGACGATACCCGCAGCTACACCGTATCCGACAATTTGGGCGACTCCATCGCGATGTCGCTGCCGTCCGCGGGCAGCTTAGGCGCCGCGACCTTCTCCCTGCCAGGCAACGGACTGACCAGTGTGCAAATCACTTCGGCCAATACGGACGCGTGGGATTTCGCCATCGACAGTGTGTCGTTTACCGAAACTGTTGCTACGCCCGAGCCCGGTTCGATTCTACTCCTGGCCGTCGGTCTGATTTTGCTCAGCCTTGTGATCCGATGGAAACGCTGCAGCGGGCCTGAGGCGTAAGCATCGCTCGAGCGGCGAAGCCATCACCGCGTAGTAGCCACGGGCATGTGGCAAAGGCCCGACACAGAACGCCGGCCGAGCCGCTCGGCTCATCAGGCCGAGAAATTTTTCGATTCGAGCCAGTCACGACAAACTTCAGTGTTGCGCCGGCCTTCACTCCGCGCTATTCTTTCCGCCATGCTCGCCGATCTGCGCTTCGCCGTCCGCACTCTCCGCAAATCCCCGGCTTGGGCCCTCACCGTCGTCGCCGCTCTCAGCCTCTGCATCGCCTTCAACGCCGCCATCTTCTCGGTCGTCGATACCGTGCTTTTCCGCCCCTTGTCCTTTCCTGATCAGCAACGCCTGGTAGCCGTCACCGAAGGCGTTCCCGGTCTGGGATTCCCCGTGATGCCCGTTTCCTGCCCCGACTATCTCTTCATCGCCGCCAACAACCATTCCTTTGCCGCCACCGCAACCTACCGCACGCGTCTCTACGAAATTTCGGGAGCAGGCCAGCCACACCGCATTTATGGTGCGCGCATCACCGCCTCGTTGTTTCAGGTCTTGGGCATCTCGCCCCTACGTGGCCGTACCTTCACGCGCGCGGAAGACGAACACTTCAAAAAGCTCGCGGTCCTCACCTATGCCTTCGCACGCAGCACGTTCGGTTCGCCGGATCGCGCCCTCGGCCGCAAGCTCTTTCTGGATCGTATCCCGTACACCGTCATCGGCATCCTGCCGCGATCCTTCACATTTCCCATTCGCGGATCTCGCTTTAATGGCGATCCGGCCGGCGTATTCGTGCCGGTTTCTTGGACCAGTGAGGACCGCCGGCAGAACGTAAGCAATTTCGACGACAGCATGATCGCTCGCCTGAGGCCGGGCGTGACCATCCCGCAGGCCAATGCCGAAATGAAAAGCCTGGTCAAACGCATTCAGGACGACTATCCGCCGAAGATGAAACAGGCGCTGAGCCGGATGAAAAACTTCTCGCTCGAATCGCAGGTCGTCCCGTTCCGCGAAGAGTTCACCGGCAACGTGCAGCGCCCGCTTTTGCTGCTTCTCGCTGCGGTCGGGATCGTGCTCCTGATCGGATGTGCCGATGTGGCGAATCTCATGTTCAGCCGCATGGTGGGGCGTCAACGCGAATTCGCCCTGCGTGCTGCGCTCGGCGCCGGACGCTGGCGTCTCGCGCGCCAGACCATCACCGAGGGTTTGGTTCTTTCCATCGCAGGCGGCGCGCTCGGACTCTGCCTTGCTTCTTGGACGCTGCCCCTGCTGCTCCACTTCGCGCCCGGCAATCTCCCGCGTATCAACGAAATCGGCCTGAACTGGCGCATTTTGTTCTTCGTGGCCGCGGTCACCTTGGCCGCGCCGCTCGTCTTCTGCCTCGGGCCGCTCGTGAACACGCTCCGCTCTATCCTCCCTGGCCAAGGTCGAACATCGACTCACAGTCGGCATCAGCGCCTCATGATGTCCGCCGCCGTTGTAACCCAATTCAGCCTCGCCTTCCTCCTCCTCACGACCGCCGGACTGCTTACGCGCAGCTTGCTGAAAGCCGCCGAAGCGAATCCTGGTTTTCAGCCGCAGCACCTGATCAGCCTTCGGCTCGCACTTCCCACGACCATCTATAAAACCCAGTCGCAGATCACCGGATTCTTCAATAGCCTGGTTGCACGCCTCAGTACATTGCCCGGAGTACGGCAAGCCGGCACCGTGTCGGATCTGCCGGCGGGTTCCAGTCTAAACGTGATCATTTCTATCGAAGGTCACCGCAACCAGACTGCAAAAGTGGATACCATCTTCTGTCTGGGCAATGCGCTCGATACGCTTCATATCGCGCTCTTGCGCGGCCGGCTGCTGCGGCCTGGAGATCAGGTCGGCGGTCTCCATCCCGCCGTCATCTCCGAATCGCTCGCCAAGCGCGTCTGGCCGCACGAAGATCCCATCGGCCGGCATGTCCGTTTTGGAGTGGATATCCCCAACAACCGCGAACCGTGGATAACCATCGTGGGTGTTGTGGCCGATGTGAAAGCCCGGCTCACCAGCAATGGCCCCCGCTTCTTAATGTTTATGACCTGGCCGGACTTCCGCTACGAAGGAACGATCCTCATTCGCACTGCTGGCGACCCACGTACGCTATCCAGCGTCATCCGCCGTGAAGTAAACCGGCTCGATCCCAACCTCCCGGTGGGCAAAATCGAGACAGTCGACCAGATCCTCGACGACTCCCTCTCTGCCGAGCGCTTCCGCACTTGGCTGCTCGTTTCGTTCGCCACAGCCGCTCTGTTGCTCGCCACACTCGGCATCGCCGGCCTTCTCGCCTACCACACCGCGCAACGCGCGAAAGAATTCGGCGTCCGCATCGCCCTGGGAGCAGACCGCCGCGCTCTCCTATCACTAGTTCTCTCGCATTGCCTGCGCTTGTCCGGCACCGGCATTGCCGTCGGCCTCCTCGCGTCACTCTTCGTCACGCGTACACTCCGCGCTCTGCTCTACGACACCAGCCCACATGACATCGTGACCTTCTTCGCCGTTCCCGCCATCCTGGCCTTGGTCGCCTTGGGCGCGAGCCTCATCCCCGCCTGGCGCGCCATCCACACCGATCCCATCACCGCCCTCAGAACCGAATAACCGGTGGTGTACTTACCGCCTGGGATAGAGCTGCAACAATCCGGCTATTTTCGGGAGCGCGCTTCACCGCAATGCGAAGAAATCTGTCCGCAAAACGGCGGCTCATCGAATCGCAGTTGCGAATGAACACGTTCGACTCGCGCATGCGCTCAACCACCTCTTGAGCGCTGGACTGCGTTTCGATCAGCACAAGATTTGTCATAGAGGGATACACCCGGATTTGTGAATGCTGGCGAAGGCAGCAAACAAGCTCTTCCCGGAGCAAGTGTGTCTCCTGATAGCGACTCGCATAATAGGCGTCATCGCTCAGTGCTTCGACCGCGGCAACCTGGGCCGGTAAACCGACCGCCCAGGGTGGAAGCCACTTAGCTAAAACCCGAATGGTGGAAGGGTGGGCAACCAGGTATCCCACGCGCATTCCGCTGAGCGCATAGACTTTCGACATCGACTTCAACACGATGAGGTTGGGGCGCTTGCAAGCCTCCCTTTCGACCGATTGCCCGGAGCCGGCATACTCTATATATGTTTCGTCAATAACGACCATCATGCATTCGGGAATCCTGTCGAGAAAACGAATGATCTCAGAATGAGCCCAATGTTGACCGGTAGGACTGTTGGGGTTGACGATCACAACAACCTCGGGCCGTTTTGTGAGAGCCTGTGCAAGCAAGCGGTCAGTATCAATCCGAAAGTCTTCTTCTTTGTGGAGGTCGAAACAAATCGCGTCCACCTCTAGCAGCTCTCTGAGTACATGCCGGTATTCCCCGTACATCGGATCCAGAATCATCGCGTTGTGAATTCCACTGAATAAATGCGGAAAACACGTGAAGATCAGATCCGAGGAACCGCCTCCTGTGAGAATGCAATCTTCCGCGGTACCTCGTGAGCGCGCGATGGCGAAAACCAGCCCCGCCGCGTAGATGGGAGGCGATGTTCGCGCCAAAAACGGAAAAAAGCGTAGTATCTTTTCGACCACCCTGGGTGACGGATCGAACCATGCATCCAGGACGTCGGCATTAATCACCGCGCCGGCACGTTCCAGATTGCGGAAATCTTCGCCGATCGCTTCAAAGGACTTCCCTCCATGAAAAGCCTTGTGCATATTCATGACTACGTCTCCAGCACTTTGCAAACGGAGCCCCGGCCGTAAGGGCCTCCACTACGCCACCGGGCAGTCTTCCAGCGCGTTATCCGGTTGCCCCTGCATCTTTTCCATCGCAATGGCGCGCGCCCTGGCAAGATCAAGTTTTCCAGTGCCAAGCACCGGGATCGCATCGATCGGATACACGTTCTCACGTTTCGGAATCCAGAGAGCCGGCAGACCCGCCGCGCTGAGATGATCCACAATCTGCGTCGCGCTAACATCGGGCCGCGTATGAAGCATCACCAGACGCTCGCCGCGGCGGTCGTCCGGAACGCCTGTAACGAAGCACGCCGAATCGCCTAGTATGCCGCCGGCGGCCTCCTCAATTTTCAAATGCGGGACCATCTCACCCCCGATCTTGCTGAAGCGGGCCAGCCGGTCTGTAATAAACACAAACCCGTCTTCGTCGACATAACCCAGGTCGCCTGTCCGGTAGAAACCGTCATGCAAAGCTTCCTGAGTCTTGCCGGGCGCGCTATAGTAGCCGGCCATACGGCTGGGGCTCGCGACCAGCAGCAGCCCTTGCGTGCCGGCCGGAACGGGTTCCAGGGCGTCGGGATCGACCACGCGCACGCTGACTCCGGGCAGCGGGCGGCCCACGCTCCCCGCGCGGGTGCCGGTTTGCATGCCGCCTCCATTCGGCACATCGGGAGTATTGGCCGCGGCGCACGGTCCCAATTCCGTCGCTCCGTAGCCGGCCAGCAACGTGAGCCCGAATTTATTTCGAAATTCTTCAGCTACCGAATCGCGCAGTTTCTCGGCCCCCACCAGCAGGAAGCGCAGCGAAGAAAACTGGCCGCGTGTGCACTTGCGGATGTAATGTCCGCAAAACGTCGGTGTAGAAAGAAAGAACGTCGCGTGATGCGCTTGCGAGAGTTCGCCAATCGCTTTTGCATCGGTCGGGTTCGGGTGAAACACCGCCCGAAACTGCTGAACCATGGGCAACCACAGCGCAAAGGTGTAGCCGAAGGAGTGGAAGAACGGTAGGACGCCCAGCATGCAATCGTCGGAACGGAGCGGAAAAACATGGGCCGCCGCTTCAATGTTCGAGAAGATATTCCAATGCGTCAGCACAATGCCCTTCGGCGTGCCGGTGCTCCCGCTGGAGAACAAAATGCTTGCCACGTGATCGGGGCCAATATGCCCGGCCAACCGGCTGTACGGTGCGAATGCTGCAGTGAACGCCGCTCGAATTTTGGCTGTCCGGCTGAAGCTCAAAATCAGATCTTCCAGGTACACCATCTCTGGCCACGCCGGCAAACCGGCCTTCGCCAGGAACGTCTTGGAGGTGATCACGGTGCCAATACCGCATTGCTCCATCGCCGACCGGCAGCTTGTTTCCCCCGCTGTGAAATTCAGGTTCACAACCGGCTTGCCCGCGAGCGTAACGCCGAAGTTCGCAATCGCGGCCCCCGCCGAAGTGGGCAGCAGAATGGCAATATTCTGTTCGGAGGCGCGAGTCGTGTTCAGCCAGTTACGCAGCAGGACGGCCGCGGTCAGGGTTTGGCCGTAGTTCAGCCGCTTCTTTGTGGAATCCGCAATCGCGGGACGAAACCAGTTGCGTCGTGCGGAGCGCACCAAGGCATGGGCCAGCGTCGAATCGTTTTTTTTCCGCAGATTGGTGGCTTCCGTGCCCAACTCCAGCACCCGCATCCGAAGCTCGGCGGCTGTGATCCGGCCGCTTATGGGCGCGCCAATGACAATTCGTATTTCACGGCGCCACGCCCGGATCCAATCTCGAACCGAACGCGGTCCATCTGCCGTCAGCGGATGTCTCCACAATCCGTCAAGATAAATCGGGATTACCGGAGCTTCCGGCGCATACTCCATCAAACGCTCAACTCCGCGTTGAAACGCCTGCACATGCCCGGTGCGGGTCAGTCCGCCTTCGGGGAAAATGCACACGAGTTCGCCCTGATTCAGCTCGTCACCAGCCCTGTGAAGCGATTTCAGCGCCTCTTTTGGAGAACCCGGATGAATCGGGATTGCCTGCAGCGTGCGGAAGAACGGCTTCGCCAACTTCAATTCAAAATAAGGCTTCCAGATCAGGAAGCGAATAAATCGATGCGTGCAGCCGCCGATCAGGACAGCATCGGCGTAGGAAACGTGATTTGCAACCAGCAGCGCGCCCCCGGTAGCCGGAATCCGGTCCGCTCCGATCACCCGCACGCGGAACATCGCCCGGCTCAGACCAAATAACAGCAGGCGAAGAATCTCTGCCGGCAGCACAGAAACGATGTAGATGGTGGCGGCAATCGTCACCAGCCCAAGCGCGGCAATGATCGTGCCGGCGCTCCAGTGGAGCTCATCATGCAGCAGCCACAGCACCGCCGATGCAAGCAGAATCCCGAGCATGTTCACGAAGTTGTTGGTCGCAAGCAGCCGGCCTTTCTCCTGCACGCCTGCTCGCTCCTGCAGAAATGCGTTGAGAGGAACGAAGAAGAGCCCGCCCGAGAAGCCAACCGACACCAGCCAGCACAACACCGGAATATAAGAGTGGGTGGCGGCCAGCGCGATGGAAAACAACCCGAGCAGCAGCGAACCGGCCGGCACCAGGCCGAGTTCGATGTGGTGCCGCGAGAACCACCCCGCCGCTATGCTGCCCGCGCCGATCCCGATCGCGAGCGCCGTAGCCAGCAATCCGGTTTGCATCTCGCTCGCATGCAGCGTCTCTTTCCCGGCGAGCAGAATCGCCATCTGGAAGAGCGCGCCCACAAACCAGAAATAGGAGAGCCCGGCGATCGTGAGGGCCAGAGAGCGATTGCCCGCCAGCCTGCGGAACCCAGTCCAGACTTCATGCAACGGGTTCCAGTGGAATCGCTCGGAAGATCCCGAAGGCGCGACCTTCGGGATCTTCAAACTGCAAAGAGTGCCCGCCACCGCAATCGCGAGCAGCGTGCCGCCCAAGCGCCCGGGATTGTGCTTCCAGATGTGAATCAGAAAACTGCCGAAGCTGGTACCCAGCACGATGGCGGCCAGCGTAGAAAACTCCACCAACCCGTTCGCCGCAGTCAATTCCGCCTCGCCCATCACTTCCGGCAGAATCCCGTATTTCGCCGGGCTGAAAAAGTTCGCCTGGACCGCCAGCAGAAACAGCACGCCCAATAAGAGCTCAATGCGATTCGACACAAGCGCGATCAGGCCGAGAATCATCGTGACGATCTCGAGCGATTTGGTGATTTGCAAAACACGCGTTTTGCTGAAACGGTCGGCGAGCTGGCCGGCGTGGCCGGCGAACAACAGGTACGGGATCACAAAAACCGCTCCCGCGAGCGACAAGTAGCGCGCCCCCATTTGGGCGTTGCTCGCAATCTCGACCGCAATCATCGAGACCATCATTTTGTAAACGTTGTCGTTGAAGGCGCCCAGAAACTGCGTCCAGAGAAAGGCTTCAAAGCCCCCGCTTCCGAGCAGGCGTCCATAGGTTCCCGATTTCATGTCTGCTCTCAGTGCACCCTCGGCTCCAAAGTACTCGGTCCAGTGTATTCAAGGTGTTGGAGCTATCACCGGAATTTCTCAGACATGCCGCCCGTACATTTCTTGTACTTTGGCGTACAATCCTTGTATGGCTCTCCTAAAGCCCGCAGAACGGCACTTTCTCGCCGCGGTCGTCCAGCTCGCTCATTGCAACCACTTCCTGCCCGAGCGCGTGGAGTTTGAAAGGGCGGCGCTCGGATCGGAGTTTGTCCCGGGAGAGGCGGTCTGGAGCGCTTCGGTTGCGAATCCCGACGTCGTCCGCCCGAACCTTCTCCGCGTTTCCGAAAAGCTTCAGCCGCTGGTGCACGCGGTACGCGAACGCCTTTCTGATTCGGCCGAAGCGAGTTCCGAGGAGCTGGGCATCTATGAGGGCTGCGTGCATTATCTTCTGTATCAGAAGTTTTATCCGCGCTTCGTCCACGCCAAGGGAAATTGGAAGTTCTACCGCAGCTTCCTCGCGGACTGGAACCACTATCTGCAAATTCCCGGTAAGCGGTTTGAAACGGCCTTGGAGCCGGCGCATGTCTTTGCCTGCTTCCGGCAGATTCACAAAGCCTTTGACAGTATCTTCGACAACATCATCGGCAGCTCGCTGCCCTCTGCCCGCTTGCGCGCGAGCGTCTGGCAATCCATCTTCACGCACGATATGCGTCGGTTCCGCCGAACCATGTATCGCAAGATGACCGATTTCCCAACCCTGATCACCGGACCTTCCGGTACCGGCAAAGAGCTTGTGGCGCGCGCCATTGCGCAGTCCCGTTACGTGCCGTTCGATGCCGGCGCGCTCAAGTTTGCCGACGAGCAGGAGGTGTTTCTCCCCATTAACATTGCTTCCCTCTCTCCGACGCTCATCGAATCGGAACTGTTTGGACACCGCCGCGGCGCCTTTACCGGCGCAATCGGCGATCGCAAAGGCTGGCTGGAGGCGTGCCCTGCGCTCGGATCGGTTTTTCTCGATGAGCTCGGCGAAATGGATCTCTCGATCCAAGTCAAGCTGCTGCGAGTCATTGAAACACGGCGCTTTTCGCCGGTGGGCGATACGGTCCCCCGCCAGTTCCAGGGCAAACTCATTGCCGCGACCAATCGGAATCTTCCGCTCGAAATCCGGGAGCACCGCTTTCGGGAAGATCTCTATTACCGGCTCTGCGCGGATTTGATCGAAACGCCGTCTTTGGCCGAACAGATTGAAAACTCGCCGGAAAGTTTTCGCGAATTGCTGCTCTACATGACCCGTCGCGCCGTGGGAGACGAGGCGGCCGGCCTGCTACCCGAAGTGGAGGAATGGATCAAGCTCCACCTTCCGCGCGACTATCGCTGGCCGGGCAACTATCGCGAGCTGGAACAATGTGTGCGCAATATTGTCATCCGCCGCTCCTACCGGCCCATGCAGCCGGATCCAGACGAGCATACGGCGGAGGAGCGCTTCTTCGCCAATTACCGCGCCGGCCGATTGAAACTGTCGGAAGTTGTCTCTCATTACGTCGCTCACGTCTATCTCCAGACAGGCAGCTACGAAGAGGCGGCGCGCAGACTGGAAGTCGACCGGCGCACCGTAAAATCGAAGGTCGGGCTGGGCGGCTGATTCTCTTTTTTTTATAGACGGTAAAAACCCCTCCTGGCCCCCCGTCAGTTATTAGTAGATAGATGCACTATCGCAAGTTAGGAGCAAGCGAAGCGGAAGTCAGCGAGATCGGTTTTGGCGCCTGGGGCATCGGCGGCAAACAGTGGCAGGGCAACAACGACCAGGAGTCGCTGAAGGCCCTAAAACGGGCCTTTGAGCTAGGTGTGACCTTGGTCGATACGGCGCTCGCCTATGGCGATGGGCACAGCGAGCGGCTCGTGGGCAAGGCCGTCAATGAGACCTTCCACAAGGTCTACGTGGCGACCAAAATCCCGCCCAAGAATCGGATCTGGCCCGCCTCGCCCGCCACCCCCATTTCGGAGGTTTTTCCCTACGATTACATCGTCAAATGCACCGAAGAAAGCCTCCGAAACCTCAAAACCGAGCAGATCTATCTCCAGCAGTTCCACGTCTGGACCGACGCCTGGACCAACACCGAAGAATGGCGTCGCGCCATCGAAGACCTGAAGCAAAGTGGCAAGGTGCGCTTCTTCGGCGTCTCCATCAGCGAACACGATCCCGATTCGGCCCAGGAAGCTATCAAGACCTGCTTATTCAACTCGGTTCAGGTCATCTACAACATCTTCGACCAGACCGCCGAAAAGAACTTGTTCCCGCTCTGCCAGAAGCTGAAAATCGGAGTGCTGGCTCGCGTTCCTCTCGATGAAGGCGGCTTGACCGGAACCATCACCGAAGACACCAAGTTCGAGCCCGGCGAATTCCGCGACTTCTATTTCCGTGGCGATCGCAAGCGGCAACTGGTCGAACATGTCGAAGCATTAAAGCGCGATCTGGCCGGAATTCCCGGCACGCTGCCCGAAATCGCCCTGCGCTTCTGCCTCTCGAACCACGCCGTCACGTCGGTCATCCCCGGCATGCGCCGCGTCCAGACCGTCGAAAGCAGTTGCCGTGCCGCTGCGGCCGGAATGCTCGATGCCAAAACTCTGGCGATCCTGAAGCGTCATGCGTGGAACCGCAACTTCTACGAATAACCATGCGCATCGCCATTCTTTCCGACATCCACGACAACCTTTGGAACCTCGCCCCGGCCATTCAGTCCGTCCAGGATGCTGGCGTGTTGATCTGCTGCGGCGATCTCTGTTCGCCCTTCGTCATCGATGAACTCGCCAAATTCCCCCGCGACGTGCATATCGTCTTCGGCAACAACGACGCTGATCTCTATCGCATCACGGCCAAAGCCCTAAAAACGCCGAACGTCCATGTACACGGCGAACTGTTTCAAACCACTTTCGACGGCAAGCGTTTCGCCGTGAACCATTTCGACTACCTCGCCCGCCCTATGTCGAAATCCGGCGATTACGACGTAGTCTGCTTCGGCCACAACCACGAATTCGAAATCGCGAACGAGGGCCGCTGTCTGCTTATCAATCCCGGCCCCATTATGGGAGCCAAGTTTTCAAGCGGCCGCTGGGAAGACGTCACGCCAACCTTTGTTATTTATGACACCGCCACCAACTCGCCCGTCCGCCACAGTGTTCACCAGACCCGGCACGCATGAACGCGCATCATCGGCTGCCCCGCCTTGCATCCGAACGCGTCCCCGAACTGCGGCAGGTCTGACACCACGCCATTGATGCGGTATTCGTCCGGCGAATGCGGATCCGTGATCGCGTGCATTCGCTTGCTCTCCGGCCGCTCGTCCCCGCACGCCCATTGCGCCATCCCGACAAAGAACCGCTGCTCGGGCGTCAAGCCATCAATCGGCTTGGAATCCTGCCCCGCATGTTTCCACGCCATGTAAGCAAGCAGCGTGCCGCCGATATCCGCTACATCCTCGCCCAGCGTCAGGCTGCTGTTGATGTGGATATCGTCAATCACCGTATATTGCGCGTACTGGTTCCGCACGCACGCCACCCGCTCCTCAAACGCCTTCGCGTCCTGCGGCGTCCACCAATCCTTCAAGTTTCCCTGCACGTCAAATTGCCGGCCTTCATCGTCGAAGCCGTGCGTCAGCTCATGCCCGATCGTCGCGCCCGTGTTTCCGTAATTCGGGGCGGCGTCCATCTTGGGATCGAAAAGCGGCGGCTGCAGCACTCCGGCCGGAAAGTTGATATCGTTCGTCTGCGGGTCATAGTACGCGTTCACCGTGGGCGGCGTCATGTCCCATTCCTGGCGGTCCACCGGCTTGCCGATCTTGGCCAACTCCCGGTGCATCTCAAACTCAGAGGCCCGCGTCACATCGCCCAGAAAATCGTCTGGCGTGACGCGGACAGAGTTATAGTCTCGCCATTTGTTCGGATAGCCGATCTTGTTCACGATGGCATGCAGCTTTTCGAGCGCGCGCTGTTTTGTCACATCGCTCATCCAAGTCAGATCTTTGATGTCCCGGCCCATTTCGGCCTCGATCTGTTCGGTCATCCGCAGTGCGTCCTGTTTGGTTTGCGGCGAAAACGTCTTGGCCACAAACACCAGTCCCAGCGCTTCGCCCAGATCCCGGTCTACCAGCCGCGTGCAGGTCTTCCAGCGCGGCGGCATCTGCTGGACCCCTTGCAGGTACCGGTTGTAAAAATCGAAGTACGCCTGCTCAAATTTCGACGGCAGATAGCGTGCCTCCGCATGAACCAGGTGCCAGCGCAGATAAGCCCGCCAAGCCGCCAGCTTCTGGTGCGAAAGCTGCCGGTTCAGCTCGGCGAAGAACTTCGGCTCCGTCACGTTCAGGGAAACGAACTCCGGAGCGCCCATTTTGCTCAGATATACGTCCCAATTGAAAGCCGGAACCATCTGCTGCAGCTCGCCGCGCGACATCTTGTGCCGCAGATTGTAGGGGTCGCGCCGTTCTACACGGGTCAGCGACGCCTTCGCCAGCGCCGTTTCGATCTCCATCACGTCCTGCGCGTCGGCTTTGGCATCCGGGGCCGATTCCCCGATCATCCGGAGCATCCGCTGGACGTGCTGAATATAGCGCTGCCGGATCTCCTGCGATTTGGCGTCGGCCTTGGTGTAGTAATCGCGGTCCGGCAGCCCCAGCCCGCCCGCATTCGCGAAGGCGATCTCCTGGGATGAATTATCGAAGTCGGGACTCGAATCGAACCCGAACAGCACATTCCGGTCCACACCGCTCTTGTGCTCTTCGGCGACATACGCCGCGATATCTTCGGCGGATTTCAACTCAGCGATTCGTTCGAGCATCGGCTCGATCGGCGCATCTCCGGCCTGCTCCACGGCGCTCTGATCCATGCAGGCATGGAAAAAGTCTCCGATCTTCTGCTCATTCGCCGTTCGCGAGGCGACCGAGCGCGCGGCCTGATCCAAAATGCCCCACAGAAAGCGCAGGTTCTCGTTCGATAACTTCGAATACACGTTCCAGCGCGCCTGATCCGCCGGGATCGGGTTCAGCTTGTTCCAGTTCCCGCACGCATACTTGTAAAAGTCGGTGCAGGGATCGGCCGAGCGGTCCATGAACTGTGTATCGAGCCCCGGCGTATAGGGCAGAACCGTCAGTGGCGTCTCCTGCGCCAGGGCTGTTAGAGCCATCAGAAAAACGAGAACGAATCGCATGTAGCCTTGATTCTGTCAAACTGATTCCCGGACCCAGGTCAAATATGCCTCCAGCCCCGCCACAACCGGTACTGCAATTACCTCAGGTACTTCGTAGCTGTGAAGTTCCACGATGCGGTCCCGCAGGGCAGGGAAAACGTGCCCGGTTGTCTTCGCAAGCAGCAGCACTTCCTGCGCGCTTTCGACCGCGCCTTTCCAGCGGTAAATGCTGTGAATCCGGGGCAAAACGTTGACGCAGGCGGCCAGCCGCTCCTCAACAAGCGCACGTGCGATGAGAAATGCTTGCTGTTCATCAACACAAGTAAATAGAGCTATGATGATGTCTGCCATAATGGTTCGGTTCGCACTGGACCTTCCCCCGAGAACAAGCTTATATAGAGAGTAGGGTTTGTCCTAGATGCTGCGTTATCTTCTCCGACCGCTTGCAGCGGTAGCGTCATTAGCTGGATTAGCGGCCTATGCAACCATCATGTTGCAAGGCCCGCAAGGCATTACGGCCCTCCAGGAAAAGCGGCACGAGATTCGCGTTTTAGAAGAACAAAATGCGAATCTGGCGCGCGACATTGAAGCCAAGAAACAGCGGATCGAGCGGTTGAAGAGCGATCCGAGCACCCAGGAAGTCGAGTTGGAGCGTTTGGGGATGGTCCACGAGCACGACACCCAGTTCAAAATCGCTGGGCAGCCCCGGCCGGCGCACTAATCTTAAATCGGCCTTCCGCCATTGGCTACAGTAATCCTAAGATGAACTGTCCAAATTGCGGGCTGGCCAATCCGGATAACGCGAAGTTCTGTGCGAACTGCGGCACGCGTTTCGCTGGCGCTGGGGGTCCGCAGCAAACTTATATTCCTCCACCCCCACAGAATCCGCCGGGTGCCGTCCCAGGAAGGAACCCAGTGGCCAAAAATATCGCCCTGGGGTGTTTGATTGCGCTGGCGATCTTCCTGTTCTTCGGCCTGTCTTGTACCAGGGCCTGTTTCCGCCACCGGCGGTACTATCGACGCTATGTCGCGGCCCTCATCGAAAATCCCGGCTACGCACCGGCAGCATTGAGGCACGCTGTTGCGGGTCGAGATGCTTCAGTTGCGCCGACCAGTCCCAAATGTGACGCGCTACCACATGGATCACCTGACCTTCTCTCTGCATGACACCCCGGCAGGCTAAAAATTTGGCGTGATAAACCGCATCGCGGTATTTTTCATGCACATGTTTCCACACGATCAGATTGGCCGCTCCGGTTTCGTCTTCAATCGTGATGAAAATGGTTTCCTTTGCGGTCTGGGGACGCTGGCGGAATAACACCAATCCCGCCACCAGAACCGTCTTTCCGGGTGGCGTGGTTTTCAACTCGATGGCCGTTGTCACTCGTCTGGCGTTCAGGCGGGAACGCAGGAAAGACAACGGATGCGCGCGCAAGGTGAGCCCGGTAGCCCGATAATCCTCCAGAACCTCCTGACTGACCGTAGCGGACGGCAAAGTTACCTCAGGCTCTTCGAACAGTTCTGCCTGTGCAAACAGCGGGGGCATTTTCTCATCGAGCACGCTGGCTTGCCAAAGCGCTTGCCGTCGTCCCAGGGCAAGCGAACCGAACGCATCGGCCTGAGCGAGCCGGTCCAGTGCGCGGCGGCCGCATCCCGCACGCCGTGCAATCTCACTGGGTGTGCGATATCCGGATCCTCGGGCTGCAACGAGCGCCCGCCCATCCTTCTCCGGAAGACCGGACACCATGTGCAGTCCAAGCCGAACGGCGTGATGCGGCTCCAGCGTGCTTTCCCAATCACTGTGATTCACGTCGATGGGGCGGATTTCTACTGCGTGCTCGCGCGCATCCCGCACAAGCTGAGCCGGAGCATAAAAACCCATTGGCTGGCTATTCAGCAGCGCTGCGCAAAAAACATCCGGGTAATGACATTTGATCCAGGCGGAAACATAAACGAGATTGGCGAACGAGATGGCATGGGCTTCCGGAAATCCATACGTGCCGAATCCTTCGATTTGGCTGAAGCACCGTTTCGCGAACTCCTGCGGGTAGCCGTTCTTGCGCATCCCTTCCAGGAACCGCTCGCGCAACGAAGAAATAGTACCCACATGGCGGAAGGTCGCAAGCGATCGCCGCAGTTCATCGGCTTCATCCGGTGAA
Organism: Bryobacteraceae bacterium; assembly: GCA_035651215.1. Taxonomy (GTDB): domain Bacteria; phylum Acidobacteriota; class Terriglobia; order Bryobacterales; family Bryobacteraceae; genus Bog-105. The sequence continues at coordinate 49,421 of DASRGE010000029.1, read as the reverse complement.
AAGTTCGCTCCAATAATGGCGATCTGCATCGCCTGCTCCTGAAAAAGTGGCACACCGAGCGTCTTTTTCAGAACAGCTTTCAATTCCGGGCTGGGGTACGCAACCCGCTCCTTCCCTTCGCGGCGCTTCAGATACGGATGCACCATGTCGCCTTGAATTGGGCCCGGCCGGACAATGGCGACCTCGATTACCAGATCATAAAATCTCTCCGGTTTCAGGCGCGGCAGCATGCTTTGCTGCGCCCGGCTCTCCACTTGAAACACGCCGATGGTATCCGCCCTTTGCAGCATTTCGTATACGGCTGGATCTTCGTGCGGGATGCTGGCCAGGGTAAAGGTTTGTCCGTAATGGCGCTCCAACAGCTCGAAAGACCTTCGAATAGCGCTGAGCATTCCTAAACCGAGGACATCCACCTTCATCATTCCCAGCTCGTCGATATCATCCTTCTCCCACTGGATAACGATGCGGTCTTTCATCCTTGCGTTTTCAAGCGGCACCAGCTCATCCAAGCGGCCGCGCGCAATCACGAAGCCGCCGACGTGCTGCGAAAGATGACGTGGGAACCCGACCAGTTCTTCCATCAGCCCGAGAGCTAGTTTTCGCCGCTCTGGCGGCGTCTTATTCGTCAATTCGAATACTTTGCTGACTTCCCGCAGAGCGCGCTTCATGCGATAGTGCACAACTGTGGCCGTGAGCCCGGCACGATCGCGCCCGTACTTTTCATAAATGTGCTGGATGACTTCTTCGCGCCGCTCATGCTCAAAATCCACATCGATATCGGGCGGCTCATTGCGTGCCGCAGAAATGAATCTTTCAAACAACAATCCACACGCAATGGGATCTGCCTCCGTAATTCCCAGGCAGTAACAGATGACCGAATTTCCCGCCGACCCGCGGCCCTGGCACAGAATTCCTTTGCTTTTCGCGAACTTCACAATCTCATGGACGGTGAGAAAGTAGGGCGCATACTCACGCTCGGCGATCAGCTTCAATTCATGCTCGATCTGTTTCAGCACTTCTTCCGGAACGCCCTCCGGATAACGACCTCGCGCGCCTTCGAGAGCGCGGGCCTTCAGATCTTCAAATGCCGATAGGCCCGGAGTGATGATCTCTTCCGGGTATTCATAACGAAGCTCATCCAGTGAGAAGCAACATCGGTCCGCGATTTCAACCGTTGCCTCCAGCGCCTCCGGCCATGCGGCGAAGATCTGCGCCATGATGCGCGGCGGCTTCAAATGACGTTCGGCATTGGCGTCCAGTCGAAAACCCGCTTCCGCCAGTGTGCATTTTTCGAGAATACAGGTGACCACGTCTTGCAGCATTTTCCGGTCGGGATCGTGATAGAGAACATCGTTGGTGGCAACCAGTGGGATAAAAAGCGAACGAGCAAACTCGGCGACGGTTCGAATCCATTGTTTGTCGTCGCCGCGGCACGAATGGGTCAATGCCAGATGAAGATTTCTTCGAAACAGATTCGCGCAGCGCTCCATATGCGTTCTTGCGGATTCCGTAAGAACCTGCGGAAAAGGAAGAACGAAGTGCTGGTCTTCTGCATAATCCGCCACATCGTCGAGTCCCAGAAGGCATTCTCCCTTCGGCGCGCGGCGTCGACCTAAGGTCAAAAGTTGTGTGAGCCTTCCATACGCTTTGCGATTCGTGGGATAGCAGAGCAGGCTTTCCCCGTTTGTAAAATCCAGACGGCATCCCACAAGAAAACGAGTGCGCCGCTCTTTCATCTTCTTTAACGTGGAATGCGCCAGCACAATGCCGGAGAGCGTATTCCGATCGGTTAAGGCAATTGCGTAAAGGCCGTATTCGTTGGCCGCATTCATCAGCTCCTGAGGATGCGATGCTCCCCGTAAAAAACTGAAATTGGACGAAACCTGCAACTCCGCGTATTCGCGCATACAAACTACGCAAGATGTCCATGCAAAAACCACCGTCCCGAGGAATCGCAAAAGATCCAGAACCGATATCCGTTGTCATCCTCGATCCGGTAATAATCCCGCTCGCCCCAACGCGAGCCGTTCTCGCGCCACCATTCCGAAGCGAGGCGTTCCGGCCCTTCCGAACGAAGAATGCGATGTTTTTGCCGCCCAATGAAAAACTGCACCGGCAATCCGCCCGGAATCAACGTGGAGACTTCGATGCGCATCGGCGGCTGAACCAACCGGATGGGGCGGATACGGTAAGGGGGCCAATCCGCGCTGGCCATGGCCGGTTCGGTAGCGGAACGGAACTCCACCGCGTATTCCGGCAAATAGCTCTCGCATACGCGAACCCGATTCACGTCGCCAAATCCCAATCGCATGCCGAAGCGATCGACCAGCGCATCGAAGGTCTCTTCCTCCTTCGTAGAATCTACCTGGGAAAGGCTCAGTTGCTCCGGCGCAAGCGCTTCGAGATCTGAAACCGAGAGCACAAATGTTTCAAAACCGAAATCCGATTGCAGCGCAGCCAGCTTTTCGCCAAATAGCCGCATTAAGTGGGAAAGCGAACGAGTAGGCTTCGACGTGCGGACTTCGCATCGATCTACGGTTCCATCCAGGCGATAACACGCGAGTTCCATACGCCGCGAACCCAGATGATCCCTTTCAAGCCGCGTACAGATTTCCCGAAGCAAATCGCGCAGTACATAACTCACATCCTGCACAGTAGAAACCGGCTCACCGGAAATCCGGGAAGCTCGATACGGCGCGGGCGGACGCCAAGGCGTGAGCGGCTCTTCCGCTTGATGAAACATCCGATCGAGACGCCAAAGGAGCGTAGATCCAAAACGCGCCGCGAGTGAGCGGCGAGGAATTTTGCGCACTGCCGCAATCGTAGAGATGCCGAGCCTCCGTAGCTCCTCCGCCAGTTCAGCGGGAATGCGCAGCGCCTCCACCGGCATGGGATCGAGCACGGAAGCAGCAGCTTCGCCGTGAACGATGAACCTTCTGCCAAAGCGTGCCAAGGCCCAGGCGATGCTCCAGGCATCGGCAATTGCTCCATAGGATTCCAGACCCATCCGGTGCAGACGCCGCCGGATATCCAGCAGCAGCGGACCTTCGCCCCCGAACAGATGCGTGCAGCCGGTGACATCCAGAATGATGCCATCAGGCCCATCGGGCGCAACCAGCGGCGAATAGCGATCGCACCATTCAACCACCCGGATCAGGCGATCGCCGGCAATGCCCGGACAGTAAACGCTGAGGAAGCAGCGCGCCATCTTATCCCGCCAGTGCTTCGCACGATACCTGCTGTGCCAGTTGCGTCAAAATGCTATTCAGCTTCTGGCCGCGCCATTCCAGAATCCATCTCCCCGGGCGTCCTCCGCGGCAATAGAGAAGATCGACCCCCCACAAAGGCTGATCGAACCGCTGACCGGACTTGCTAACGATTGAAGAAATTTTCCATCGTGTCATGGCGGAAGAAATGGGAGCGGAACCCGCGCTACCCAAAAGAAATCCCGTCGCGCCACTGGTCTCCGCCGCCAGTTGCAACCGGCGGGAGTCTGTCAGATCCAGTCCTCCCAACACAGCAATCACGGAACTGACCTGCGGGCATCGCAACGCTTCCATGACGGCCCAGGCGAGATCCCGTGACCGTCTCACCGAGATGTGAAGCAGCCGGTCCAGCTTCACTCCATAGGGCAGGAGACCTAGCGGATAGAGGAAACGATCCGGCGCGACATATAGAATATATCCGCGATCCGCCACCAGCCGTGAGGAGAGCACAGCCGAAAATGCAATGGCGCTAGCAAGATTATTGCCTTTGACTTCATGAACGCAGCCGGCCGGCAGCCCACCATAGGGGAGCCAATCATCTATTGCATCCGCCACCGGAATGGTGCGCGAAAACCGGCTTTGTGTTTCCTCCAGGCAATCGATCTGCTGACGAAGTTTTTCAACGACCAGATTCGAGGGCGGCATTTTCCCGCGATCCAGCATATCACAATTTTCGCCTTATGTTCGCCATGTTGGGGACTGCCGGATGGAGAGATGTCGAAACTCCCCCGACCGCTCCGACTATTTGATAAAAGTGAGCGCACCGCCCGATGAATTCGTCCCCTGACATCGAACAGCTTCTACGCGAACTGGCTCCGCAGGTGCTCGGCGCCGTAGTGCGCCGCTTCCACGATTTCGCCGCCGCGGAAGATGCAGTTCAGGAAGCGCTCTTAGCAGCAGCTTTACAATGGCCTCGCGAAGTTATACCGGAGAATCCGCGTGCCTGGCTGATTCAGGTCGCATCCCGGCGCATGACGGATCAGGTGCGCAGCGATAGCGCTCGCCGGCGGCGGGAGACCGAGGCGGCCCTGGAATCGGGCTACGTCATACCGCCAGCCGAAATCGAGAACATGACAGAGCAGGACGACACCTTGATCCTGCTCTTCATGTGCTCTCATCCCGCCTTGACGCCGTCATCGGCCATCGCATTGACCTTGCGCGCAGTGGGTGGATTGACCACCGCCGAAATTGCCCATGCGTTCCTGGTCCCCGAGGCAACCATGGCTCAGCGAATCAGCCGCGCCAAGCAGAGCATCAAGGCTTCCGGTGTGCCGTTTCGCCTGCCAACCAAAGAGGAACAAGCCGAGCGGCTCCGGGCCGTACTGCACGTACTCTATCTGATCTTTAACGAAGGCTATACAAGCAGCGGCGGCACGCAGCTTCAACGCGTGGAGCTGTCACAGGAAGCGATCCGTCTCACGCGATCCGTTCACGTTTTACTCCCGAATGATCCCGAAGTAACAGGCTTGCTAGCACTAATGCTGTTAACCGATGCCCGGCGCATAGCGCGAACCGGGCCGGAAGGCGAGCTGATTCCGCTGGAAAAGCAGGACCGAACTCTATGGGACCGGGCGCAGATCTCGGAAGGAATCACGCTCGTCACGCAGGCATTATCGAAAGGATCGGTTGGTCCGTATCAATTGCAGGCCGCCATCGCCGCTGTGCACGACGAAGCGGCCCGCACAAGCGATACCGACTGGCCGCAGATCCTGGCGCTGTATGATTTGCTCAAACGCATGATGGACAATCCGATGGTTGTACTCAATCACGCGATTGCAGCCGCCATGGTGCACGGTCCGCTGAAGGGATTGGAACTGCTTCGAGCACTCGATTCGGATGCGCGACTAGCCGACCATCACCGGCTGGCCGCGGTTCGTGGACATCTGCTCGAAATGGCTGGTGAGTGTGAAGCTGCCGTCATACAGTACCGGATGGCAGCCAGCCGCACCACCAGCTTGCCGGAACGGAATTACCTGATCACCCAGGCAGCCCGCCTTAGTGAAAAAACAACAAGTGATTAATTCTACATGTCGTAGAAGAACTCTTCGCGCACAATCTTGTCATTGGCCACTTTATACACGGCGACCTCTTCCATCTGGAATCGCTTGTTTTGGGGCTTAAACGTGACATCCAGCTTGAAAGTTACGGCAAAATGCGAACCGGCGACGAGCGGTCCCTCCACCTTGACGGAGTGGACTTCATGATTAGCGACCCACCATTCGCCTTTGGCCTTCACCGCGTCGATGCCTTTGGTTTCACGCGATTGTCCGGGAGGCGCGGCTGCTTCCACGCTGAGAATATCGGGTGAGTAGAGCTTTGCCGCTGCTTCGTCAAACTTGCCTTGAGAACAGAGCTGAACAAGCGTGTTTGCAACTTCCTGGGTACTCATGAACCATCTCCTAATCGAAAATTGGACAACTCCCCCACGCTAGCACGGCGAGAGATCTCCATTATTTGCTGCACTCGAACTGAAACGTGCTGAGCACGCGGGTGAAGACGGGTTCGAAACGCGCAAGCTGGTCCATCCGGCACGTCAATTCCAGACGATAGAGAACGCTCTTCCGGCTCGAATAAATAATTTCACCGATCCAGGTGGCCCGCTCTTGCGGATCGTAATAGCGCTCCTTTGTAAATAGCGCCTTGCTGTCCGCAAGCGGAATCTCGCGCGTTTCGAGGACCACCATCCGCTCGGCATGCTCGAATTTGCGCAGACCGTCAAGCTGGACCTTTACGATATCGGACAGGCTGATTTTCGCGCTCGCCGGAGTCTCGGCTCCGGCAAGGGCAGGCAGTGCCGCCACGTCGATTTCACCCAGCGGATTGGAGAACTTTTTAATTCCGGTTTCGACGAAGAGCCCGGCTCCGTCGAACGCGTCTCCTCGCAGCCACCGCGAGGGATAGCTCACGCAATAACCCCACTGGCTGTTGCGGTAGTGTTTCCACGCCCGGTCAAGCTTGGGGATGTTCTTGCTACCGGCAAACGCCGGGAGCAGGGCCGAAAGGGCAAAGCAACACAACAGGGCACTGCATCGATTACGGGTCCCCATCATTAGGGACAGACTGCCACACTATCCGGCAATTTTCCAGTGGGAGAAGCCGAAAAAAGTACCCCGTCCGGCAGCCGCTTCAGGATTTTCCTTGCCGTCCCCATGGAGAAGGGCGCCCCGTTCCCGCGACTTACCTGTTGCAGCAGGAGGATTGATGGACGATCGCCGCAGACAGATTCTCGCCACCTTGGCGCAGATGGACAAGCAGTTCGGAAAAGGCTCGGTGTTGATGCTGGGCTCGAAGGCCGCACTTCCGGTCGAAGTGATTACCACCGGATCCATTGCCATTGATAGCGCGCTCGGAGCGGGTGGTTTTCCGCGCGGCCGTGTGATCGAGATCTTCGGCCCCGAATCGTCCGGTAAAACCACGCTGGCGCTGCACGTGATCGCCGAAGCGCAGCGCACCGGGGGCACGGCAGCGTTCATCGACGCGGAACACGCACTCGATCCCATCTACGCAGCCAAATTGGGCGTAGATACGGCGAATCTGATTGTTTCTCAGCCGGATTACGGCGAGCAGGCGCTCGAAATCGCCCAGGCGCTGGTTAATTCCCAGGCAATCGATGTAATCGTGGTGGATTCGGTTGCAGCCTTGACTCCCAAAGCCGAAATCGAAGGCGAAATGGGCGACAGCCACATGGGCCTGCAAGCCCGCATGATGTCCCAAGCGTTGCGCAAACTGACCGCCTCGGTTTCGCGCGCTAATACCTGCCTGATTTTCATCAACCAGCTTCGCGAAAAAATCGGCGTGATGTTCGGCAACCCCGAGACAACCACCGGTGGGCGCGCGCTGAAGTTCTATGCGTCCGTGCGCGTCGAAGTGCGCCGCACCACAGCCATCAAGGACGGCGAAGTGGTGGTCGGGAATCGGACGAAAATCAAAGTGGTGAAGAATAAGATCGCCGCTCCCTTCCGCGAAGTCGAAGTCGACATTCTGTACGGCAAGGGCATCTCGCGTGAAAGCGACATCCTGGATTTAGGCGCGCAGCACAACGTTTTGGAAAAGAGCGGCTCCTGGTACAGCTACAAGAGCGAGCGTATCGGCCAAGGCCGCGAAAACGCCCGGCAAACGTTGATCGACCGGCCCGAGCTGCGGGCTGCGATTGAAGCCGATTTGCGCCAGACACTCGGGCTTAATGGCGAGAAAGCCAGTCCGGAATTGCACAAAGTTCCGGCGTAAATTTAGACAGCCCCTTTGAGCTCTGAGTTCGTTGATAGCCTGCCGGATGCCAGCCCTTGCTTCGGGCGTCGCCCCTGGGCGACAATCTGGATGTGACCGCGGTGGTCGAGGAAATTCCATTGTTCAAAGATGCCGGGGGTGTGTACCGCGTGGGCGGCACGCGCGTTACGCTTGACTTGGTAGTGCACGCATTCAACCGAGGAGCGACGGCCGAAGAGATCGTGCAGAGGTTCGGCACCCTGCGGCTGTCGGACGTGTATCAGGTCATCGGTTATTACCTGAAGCATGCGGACGAGTTGGCTGACTACTTTGAAAATCGCGCGCGCGAGGAACGAACGCTGCTTTCGTCCCATCCGGAGTGGTCGCCGAAGGGGCTTCGCGACCGCCTGCTCGCCCGTCGAAATCTCCAGTGAAATGGCTGGCGGACGAGTGCTTCGATAACGACATCATCCGCGGGCTGTTCCGCCGTTCCCCGAACTTCGATTTGATTCGCGCACAGGACGTCTCTGAGATCGCTGGTCGCGATGACGAGACTTTGCTCGCGTGGGCAGCCACACATGAACGCGTGGTCCTTACGCATGATCTGGCGACCATGATCTCAGCGCTCCAGTCGCAGCGCCACCGTGCGCCCACTTTGATCGTCCTTGTGCCCGATTCACTCCCAACCGGCCAAGTACAAGTAATAGAGGAGGTGCTGCTTCTTGACCGGTGTTCAAACACATCGGACTGGACAGCGGGCGTAATTTACTTGCCGCTACGCTAAATTATTTAGGACGGCTCGGGATCCATATGGGCCCACGCGTTCACCACTTTGGTTTACGATCGAGAAATGCCGGTTTCCGTCAGCGTACATTCTGTTCACCCGCGCAAATTGGCAGCGGTGCGGCGCGAGGTCGCGCCGGGTGCGGTTGGCTCGGTGTGGAGGCCTGCGCTAGGCAAAGTCTGGGAGTTCATTCGTAGCCAGCCGGGGCTGCGGACGGACGGCCATAACATCTTCCTCTACCACCACCCGAACCAGCCGGGCGCGCCGATACTGTGCGACTTCGGCGTCGAGGTCACGCGCACGTTTGAAACTGCGGACGAAGTGTACGCGACCGAAACGCCCGGAGGCGGGGCTGCCGTAGCCGTCCACCGCGGCCCGTACAACCGCATGAACGAGGCGCACAACGCGATCGCAAAATGGATGGCGGAGAACCGGAGGGAGTCAGCCGGGCACTCGTGGGAGATATACGGTGATCCGGCGCCGGATCCGGCCGACACAGAGACGATCGTTGTGTACCTCCTGAAGTAGCGTTCGGAGCTGACCGGAATCTGCCTCTAACTCACCGTCAGATACGTTCTATATTGTTCGCCCCCAATATCATGAAACGCCTTAAACAGCATGTCTCCGGAACTCGTCTTCACAGACCACGCATGCGGTCCTGAAGCACTCGAATTGACCGATAGAAGCGCCTTCCCCTCCAAACCCGCCGGCAGATTCGTCAGCGCCATCAACACGAGCGGTCCCCGAACCAGCGCCACTTGATTCGGATGCTGCGCATCCACCGCTTCCAGCCGCACCGGAAGCGGCAATTCCAACTCGATGCGATCGCCAGTTTTCCACGACCGCCGGATTTCCGCGAACGAGCCCGGTGCCGCTTTCCAATTGCCGCGCATCCCGTTCACGCTCACGCGCGCTCCCTTCGCCCACTCCGGAATTCGCAGGAACACCGCAAAGTCGCGCGGCCGCGAAGCCGTCACATTTATTCGAATCTGTCCGCTGTATGGATACTCCGTCGCCTGTTCAAGCGAGTAACTTCCGCCGTTCTCCTGCCATCGTAGCGTCGACGGGACATACAGGTTCACAAACACGCCTTGCGGACCATGGAAATACGCGCTAATGCGGTAATCCGCCACAACCTGCGGCAGCGTGCCCGAACAACACGGCCATTTGTCCTTGTAGTAGACCTTCTGCCCTGGCGTGTGATAGTCCGAATAGTAAAACGATTTCCCATCCGGCTGAATCGGCTTTGCTCCCAGCACCGTGTTGTATAGCACGCGCTCCATGCTGTCTCCGTAGCGTGAATCGCGCGTAATCCGCAATAGATATCGCGTGATCTTGAAGTGCGCATACGACCCGCACGGCGTCTCAAAGCTCGCGCGCGTGGTTTTCAAACTCTCTCCCAATCCGCCAGAGCCCGGCTCCTGAAACGTCTCATTCGGCCCCCAGCCGCCCGTCGCAAAACTCTGCTCCTGCACCATGCGTAAGCCGTTCTGCGCGGCTCGCAAATACTTGTCATCTTTCAAAACCAGATACGCCTGCGCCGCGGAGCTGAGCGCGTTCACATGACTATACGCATGCTTCCCCGGCAGCACGTTTTCACCGCGCGATAAGGGGTCGAAATACTCTTTGTTCAGCAGAAACCGGATTCCCAATTGCCGGTACCGGTCATCCCCGCTGCGCCGCCACGCCAGAAATTGATTCTCCGGCAATGTGTACGTCTCGTCCCACGTGTACGCAATATCTTTGTGCGGCCGCGCCGCCTGCTCGGGACGCGTCAATGCCTTCTCGGGCAAATGCGGCAACACGGCATCCGTCGCGCGCTTCAAGACCGCAAGCGCCATCGGATCGTGCGCGAATTCATGCGCATCGATCAGCCCGCAAACAACCTTGTCGTATGTGTACGCCGGCAAATGATAGTCGACATAGAAGCGGCCCGCCGGCGTGATCGTTTGCGCATAGCCTTTTACCAGCCGCGCTACTTTTGCCTGCGTGGGACGGTCTCCCGTTGCGGCATAAAATCGGGCGAGCGCCGAAACGTACTGCCCGAAACTGTGCCCCGGAATGAAACCGTGAAAGTTGCCGCGCGGGTTGAAGTCCGCCGAATTATCGTACCAGCCGCCCATATCTGCGCCGGGCGCCGGCAGCCCGACACGTTGCCGGTACGGCTTCAACAGGCTGTCTTCGCTGAGATTCAGAAACAGCCGGTGATTTTCGTCAAACTGCAACAGCAGTGGGCCCGGCGGAAACTGTACCTGTGAATAACCGAACTGTTCGAGCGGAGCCGCATCGCCACCCGCTCCCATCGCGGCGGATGTCCCCGCCAGGATCGCCACCCCGCTCCGCAAAAAATCGCGCCGGTTCATCGGGTCTCTCTCTACGTCACCTGCCAATACACTGAATACCGCCGCCCAAAAATGCTGTTCAGCGGCTTCAACGTAACGTCTGTCTGTTGTCCCGTGGTCCGGAATGTCATTCCACTGCCCGCCGGTTTGATCCACGAATTCGGATCGGCGCTCGCCGCACGGAAACTCGGAACCGGAATCGGCACGCGGTGCGGACGTGGCGCATTCGGCCCCACAATCAGCGCTTCCGTCAAGCCCTCTGTGCCCAGATCGCCCGCCAGCACCACCGGACCATATAGCACCGCCTGCATGTGCTGATCGTCCGGCATACGCTCGATGTGCAACTGCATCGGCAAACTCAGCTCAGCGCGATCGCCTCGCTTCCACGTGCGCGAAATCTCCAAGTAACTTCCGCCTTCCGCCGAGATATCCAGCGGCTTGCCGTTGATTTTCACCGATGCGGACGAGCCCGCCCATTCCGGAATTCGCAGCCGCATTGCAAAGGGCACGGAATGGCCCGCCTCGATAAAGATCGTCGTAGCGGCTTCAAACGGAAACTTCGTCTCCTGCCGCAGTTTCACCCCCTTCGCGCTCCAGTTCAGCTCCGAGGGAATGAACAGATTAACGTAAATGCCTTTTTCGTCCTGCCAGTAGATGCTGTCGGTTAATTTCGAATACTCCTCGACGCCCGTTCCCGTGCAGCACCAAAACGATTGATCTTCCGTGCAGAACGTCTTCCACGTACCTGGCGTCAGCGACAAATAATATTGCGTGTGCCCGTTCTCCGGATGAATCGTTCCGATGCGGTGGTTCAGCAGAAGGCGCTCGTAGTAATCGAAATAGCGCGGATTGGCGGTCCAGCTATATACATGCCGCGCCAGCTTCAGCATGTTGTAGGCGCAGCAGCATTCGGCTGTCGCCACACTGCGCTCCAGTTCGGCGGCGAGCATCCGCGGTTGTGTCAGCCAGCCTTCTCCGTTGCTCGTTCCGCCGGTCACGTACGTGCGCCCGGTCTTGACCGTATACAAAAAGAAATTGGCTACATCGTGAAAGCGCGTGTCGCCGGATATTTCGTAGCGCCGCGCCGCGCCGATCACTTGCGGAATGTGCGTATTCACATGCAACCCGCGCAGCTCGTCGCGCTGCATCGCGAGCGGATTGAACACCCGCTTCTTTGTAAAGCGGTCGCCGGCACGCGCCCAGCGGTCGTCATTCGCGATCACGGCGAGGTTATACAACACCTCGTTCATGCCGCCGAATTCCGTTTCCAGAATGTCCTGCATGTGCGCTTCGGGTTTCGATGCGGTCCAATCATCCGCCCATTTCGCCATGCCTAAAGCGACATCGAGCGCCTGCCGGTTCCCGGCCCACTGATACTGATCCACCAGGCCGGCCATGATTTTGTGAATCGTGTAGAACGGCGCCCATACCGGCTTCCGCGCATCCAGGCGGTCGAACCACTCCGTTGGAAACGCGCTCAGATATCCGCCGCTTAATCGCTGCTGGCATTTCGCCAGCTCATTCACCATGTACTCGCCTTTGGCCTTCAGTTCCTGGTCGCCGGTCGATGCATACATCAACGCGGCCGCGGACAAATAATGGCCCGTGAAGTGACCGCGCAGCTCTCCGGCGCGTCCGGGCGTATCCTGCTCCCATCCGCCGAGCGGCTTGGCCGACGACGGCAACCCGGCATTCAGCAGAAAATTGCGAACCAGCCGGTCCGCTTCCAGCCGGTGCAAGTAACCGCGGTTCCACTCTTGCGCATCCCGATACGGACCGCCCAGCACCCGAACCTCCGTCATCGCGAACGGGCGCACCCGCGGGCTCACATCTGCGCGCGTAAACGCAATCGTTTCCTGAAACGGCGGAATCTCCGGCATTGTGCCGCGCCGCTGGCGGCTCGTATTCGGATTCGGAGCCCCGCGCGTTGGCTCATTCTGCGGCGGTGGCGGGCTTTGCTGTCCCAAAATGCCGGGAGCCAGCACGCCCGCTCCTGCGAGCATCGCCCCAAATCTCCGGCGTCCAATTCCTTTTCCGTTCTCTAACTTGTCCATAGATGTCTCTTTCAGTTCCGGTGTGCCTCGAGTTCGATATGCGGCCAGCCGCCAGTCCAGTCAATCGCGGAAATCTGTAGCGCCGGCGTGCCGGTCTTCGCGTCGTACGCATGGAAGGCAATCACATCGTGCGGCGAACCCGGCAGAATCGACTCTCCGCCTGGCCCTACCCACTCTGGATTGCCCTTCAGAAGTTCCGTTCCGCCGCCGTTCAGTAAAGGCTTACCATCTTCATCGACGTAGGGCCCGGTGATCCGGCTCGCTCGGCCCGCCATAATGCGATAGGTGCTCCGCGCGCCTTTGCAGCACAGGTCCCACGAAACAAATAGATAGTAGTACTTACCATGCCGCACGATGAAGGGCGCTTCAATCGCATGGGCCGGCGGCTGCCGCGCGGCTAGCGAATAAAGCTTTGGATCTTTCGCCGACGGCATCCCGTCGTCGTTCAACCGGCGCAGCTTGATGCCGCTCCAAAAGCTCCCGAAATCCAGCCAGCTTCGCCCTCGCTTATCGATAACAAAATTCGGATCGATGGCGTTGTAGTCGTCGCTGGCACTCGAACGCAGGACCGGGCCTTTGTCCACCCAGTTGTAATCCGGGCTCCTGCTGTCCAGCGTCCTATTGGTGGCGAGCGCAATTCCCGACGTATTCTTTCCAAACAGCGAATAAGCGTAATAGAGCCGGTACTCGCCGCGATAATAAGAAATATCGGGAGCCCACAGGGCGCGCGTTCCGGGACTCTCTTTGCGAATCCAATCCGGAATGCCGTCGAATACGTGTCCGCAAAAACGCCAGTTCCTCAGATCCTGTGAGCAGCGAATAGCAATCTGGCCACCGTCCGGCGCTTTTCCCGTCGCGAACACGTACCAGGTATTGCTCTGCTTAATGATGGAAGGATCGTGCGTTCCCCAGAAATCGCCGGACAGCAGAGCCGCCGCGGCTAGTAGTGTCCAGGCACTCACACTCGAATGATAGCGCTTACAGATCGAGCGTCATTGCTCTTCCCTCAAACTGAATCCGCTTAGCTTCTCCTCCACCCACCACCTCGATCCGCATCTCGCGAAAGCCTTCCCACACCCGCTTCGATCCCGGCGCCAGCGCAACCGTCAATTGCCGCCGGTTGTCGTCCCAATCCAGATTGAGCCGCATGAACTCGCCGCGCTCGTACGCAAAACTCTCTCCGTCATCGGCATAAATCTGCGTTTGTCCGCCAGTTCCCGGATGAACTCGCAGCGTCATCGGCTTGTCCGAGCGTTGTGTCACGTACTGCCTGACCGGACCCAACGCCAGCACCGTGCCGCTTCGCACGTAAATCGGCATGGTCGCCAAATCTACCGCGCGCTCAACCACACGCGGTCCTTCCACCCGTTCGCCGCTCCAAAAGTCGTACCAGACGCCTGGCGGAAGATAGACCTGCCTGGAAGTCGCGCCCGGCTGTGTGACAGGCGCAATCAGCAAATCGCGTCCCCACAAATACTCATCGCTCAATGCAGCGGCCTTCGCATCCCTGGAATAATGGAGCCACAGCGCGCGCATCAGCGGCAGCCCCGTTTCATGCCCCTCGCGCACGGCCGAATACGTGTAGGGCAGCAATTGATAGCGCAGGTCCAGATACTTTCTGCAAATCGGCTCCACCTGCGCATTATGCAGCTCTTTCGGATCGGGCATCCGGTTCATGTCCACTTCCACCGGCCCGAAATCGCCCGTGTCCCAACCCCACGGCAAACGTAACTTCCACGTGCGCCCATGCGACCGGAACAGCGGGCAAAACGCGCTGAATTGGAACCATCGGACATATAACTCGCCTGTCAGTTCTTTCGTCGGCACAAATCCGCCCGTGTCCGTTCCCCAATATGGCAGCCCCGTCAATCCCGCATTCAGGCCAACCGGAATCTGCTCCGCCAGCGTCTTCCACCTGCAATCCACATCGCCCGACCACAGCCACCCGTACCGCTGCAATCCGGCATAGCCGTTGCGGTGAAGAGCGAAGGGCCGCTCCATCGGCCGCTCCCGGACCGGCCCTTCCCAATACATGCGGTTGCGCGCGAGTCTTGCTTCCGGCGCAAGCGGATCGCCTTCGTCCGGCCACCACCCATCCACGCCCAGCCGGAACACCTTGAGATGCTCACCCCAGTAAAATGCTGCATCGCTCAAGTCCTCGGCCGCCGTGCCGGTATCGCTCACGCCTCCGTGCAAATGCTCTGGCGGCCGCGTGACGTGCAGCACGATGTGAAAATGCTCATCGTGCAGTTCCTGAATCATCTGCTTCGGGTCGGGGAACACCTTTTCGTTAAACGTGAACGAGCCATGCCCGGTATTCCATCCCGACGGGCAGAATCCCGTCCCGAGATAGATGAGCGTGTCGCACGGAAGCTTATCGTGGCGGAATCTCTTCGCCTCGTCCAGGATCTCTTCGCGGCTCGACAACGTCCGGTGCGACTGTTGATACCCGAACGCCCATAACGGCGGCATGTGCGGGAATCCTGCGATTTGCGCGTAGGCCTTCAGGATTTCTCGCGGCTCGCGGCTCACCACAAAAAAGATATCCAGCGGCACCGGATCTTCTACCGCGGTTGGCGGCTGTCCGAAGACATACTCGGGCCCGCGCAGATCGATCACCCCGAACGGCTGTTGAAAAAAGATTGCCCATCCATCTGTCGAAATGAGCCAGGGAACCGGCAGCCGCGCGCCAATGGTAGAAAGGAATGGCGCAAACTGCCCATTCCGCATGTTGTATGTCTGGCCGCGCCGGTCAAACTGCGGTCCGCCCTCACCCAATCCAAACACCGGCCCCGCGGAACTTTTGAAAGTAACGGTCCCCTGATCGTCAACGCCGAAGCTTTGGATCGCTGTTCCGTTCTCGTCCTCTATCGTCGCGGCAAGAGGCGAATCCGTCACCCGCACGCGCCGTCCGCCCCAGGCCATTATTTCCGGCAAACCGGCGGGCCGGCGCCCTCGTAGCAGCCGCAACCGCAGTATCACGCTGCTCACCGGCGTAATCGCCCAATGAACCGGTACGCTTCCCAACAAATAAGCCGCCGCCCCGCCTACCTGCAGCAGCATCTCTCGCCTGGAAACTTTTTGTCGCACCAAGCAAATTGTATTGCTCATTCCGAATAGAACCGACTTTGCGAGCTCACAGACCCAGGCGCAACTCCCTTCTGCGGTGCGGCTGGCTCAATTCAAACCGCCGTTTACCGGAATTTGCGCCACCACGGTGGTTCCCTCACCAGCCGGACTGTCGATATAAAACGTGCCGTTTAGCAATCTGACCCGTTCTTTCATGCTGACCAGTCCTAAACCGGAAGAGTTTCCCGCCCGCTCGCAATTGAAGCCGACGCCTGTATCGGAGATCACGAGCCTGACTAGATTGTCGGCCCTCTGCAGCCGCAGCCCGGCTTGCGCCATCCCGGCGTGCTTTGAAACATTCTGAAGCGCCTCCTGGGCCACGCGATACAGGCACAGGCCCGCATCTTCAGAAACATCGCTGAACGCCTCATCCGGAGAGGAAGAAAACGATACCGGTACGCCGCTCAAAGTGGAAAATTCGGAGCATAATGCGCGCAAAGCCATTACCAAGTCGCAGTGTTCGAGTAGCGGAGGATGTAACCGATGGAAAAGCTGACGCAGCCCTTCACCTAAATGGGCGAGATTCTGCTGAAGGCGGTCTGCCTGATTGTGTGCATCCGGCTCTCCCGCGGAAATCTGCCGTTTCAGCGCGCTGATTGAAAGGCTGAGTGCGGCGATGCGCTGTCCAAAGTCGTCGTGCAATTCGCGGCCTATGCGCGCTCGCTCTTCCTCTTGAGCGTTTATCAAATGCTGGTAAAGATCGTTCAATTTCTCAGCGGTATAGTTGAAAGCGCCGGCCACGGTTGCCAGTTCATCCTTTCCGGCCACCGGAATTTGGAATCCGAATTCGCTGCGGGCCAGTGCCCGCGCGCCCGCCTCCAACTGCTGCAATGGACGGGTAATGCTTGTGACAACCAGGAATCCGAGTATTCCGGCCGCCAGCGCCGTCGAGAGACCAGTGAGGCCCAGGAGCCACAGAAAATTTCGCTGCGCCCGCTGTGTGCTCGCGAGCGCGCGGGCCAGCTCGCGCGTCACTTCATCATCAACGGTCTGCACCGCCAGAGAGCTGATGGATGCTAATGCATTCACCTGATTCGCGAGCCGGAGCTGTGCCGGCTCCCAGTCACCGGCCGCGGTGAGTTTTACGAGCAAATCAATTTGCGCCGGCAGCGCAGCCTCAATCGTTTTTAGGAGCACCGGTAATTTGGGATCGGGCGGAACCGAAGAAATGGATGCCTGTAATGCCGCGCCGGCCCGGTCTATATCCGAAAGAAGCGTCTGGTGCAGCCCAGCGGCGGAAGCGGCAAAACGAGATGCGTTCCGAGCGTGCAAGAGTTGCTCCAGCGGCTCGCGGAACCCAAGCAGGTCGGCGTGCACGCGGAGAACGGCGATCTGCTTCTGGTCGACTAAGAGCAGGTTTTGGCCGTTGCGCCGGTCTGTCTGGAACTGCCAGAGCGCCAGTGCATCGCCCAAGATCATCAGCAGGATGATCGCAGTAAAGGATGCTGTCAGCCGCGCCCCGATCTTCAGTTGGCTTGTCCTTTCAGATGCGTAATCTGAACTAACTGCTTTTCTAAGCCGGCCGCTGCCTTGGCTGCCGGTACGTTACCCATCAGAACCGCATGTACCGTCTGAGAGTAAGCCTTCGAAATGTCGGGGTAGTTTCGGCACTCGATCGTCGAGGGCCGCGCGACCATATTGTTCTTGAATACGCGTAGCATCTCGTCAAAGTAGGATTGACCCTTCTTAAATCCGGATCGTTGTAGAGATCCGCAATAGTGGGCGGATTCGAACGAGCTCGGCAACGGCGCAATTCCGCACTCCGGCTGCATAGATAGCGCACCAAGGCAATCGCCTGCCGGGGATGCAATGAATATCGCGACACGCCATAGGACATTCCGCCCAAGGTTGAGGATGTCCCGCGCTGCCCGCAGGGACTGCAGTGACTCCAAATCTATCTCTCGATGCTGAGTCGCGAAGCTGAGTGACAATATAAGCTGTCGGCCAGTTGCGCATGAAAGCTACGTGGCCGGATTCCCATACGTTGAAGGCGTCGAATTCAGTGTAGGCTGTTACTCCGGGCGGCGAGATGGAACCGACCCAGCGTGCTGCCCGCTCCCAGGCCCGTATGGCCCGTGGGTTGTTTACGTCGATAACTCCGCTGCCACTGATAATCGTTCCGCCGCCTTCGAAAGCCTGCCATTCGAGCGCGTTGCAGGAGAGAGCTTCGGAAGCTCCTCCCTGCCAGACAAATCCCCAGAAGCGTTCATCGCCCTTGGCTCGTTCTCCTGCCTGGATGCGGGCAAGTTGCGGAGGCGATGTGTAACCGTAGTTTCGCAGCAGATCTTTGCGGTAGAACAGGAGGCCGCCGGCCAGATTGTACGGCAAAGCAACCAGCCTGCCGTTTACGGTGTCGTTGTCGATCAGTGTCTTAAAATGAGCGGCGATTTCGCGCTCGAGTATGTATGGTTCGAGATCGAGGAGATAGTCGCCAAGAATTCCGGGCCAGATTACGTCGACGGCGTATACATCGGGAGTGGCGGACCGGCTTTCGAGGAGCCCGCGCCACAGCGTCAGTTGTTCCCGCGCTTTCAGGCGACGGAAGTAGCTGTACCGGAATGCCGGTTTCGCGTGTGAACTCGTTCAGTTCGTGGTTGCGCCAGTCACGGTAAGGTTGATCGAACCAGCAACAGGGGCATGGAAATGTCGGTCACCACCACATCGGGCCGCAGTTCCTGTACCGCTCTGACCAGCGCTCTCTTCCATCGCGAACGATGTCGGCGAGGTCGAAAGCTCCTTTCAGTAAGGCGGCCAGACCTTCTGCGACGATCGCATGATCGTCGGCAAGCAGAACCTTGATCCCCGCCATAACAGACCGCTCCTCATCATATATCCGTTTGTGTGGCATTGATTACGCTGTGGATGTCTACCGATCCGCGATGCAGTTCAAAAATCCGTAAAAGCCCTACCGCGAATTCCGCATTACTTCGGATCGAGAGCTGTATGCGCTTCCATTAGGCTAAAGCTATCCGGTGGTCACGTGCAGAGCCGCCCTCCCACAGTCCCGGCTCCGTGGCACGCCCAGAGCGGTTGGCGCGGCAGCGTTCCGCGTGCACTTTCCGATCCCCTGTTGTGCGCGGCTCTGCCGGCCTCCGCAGAGCTCTGCTTGATGCATCTGCTGCCAACCGCTCCTCTCCTTGTTTGTTGATTAAGACAGTAGCAGGTCCCACATGCTCGAAATGGCGATTACAGTAAACGACGCAGTATGCAGCGCCTTGGAAGCGCTCGATAAGTTCGCGCCTGGAGAGTTTCTGATCATTACCCATTTAGATCCGGAAGCAGGAGAAACGACGCTCCCTGTCGGCTCGGTGCGCCGCGTACTGATTGAACTGATTCGCGAGGTGAAACGCCGCACGCCCGGCGGGGCTCTGTTGGAGATTGCGACCGGCCGGACTGCACTCAGCGCGGATGAGACTTGGCCTGGCATTCGTCCGGGCAATTACCTGAGCATTTCGATTACGGTCCGCACTGCGGGAGACGTAAGTCCCCGATTCGATCTGTTGAAAATGCTCGGGATTGCGCAATCCGGCGGGGCCCATTTGACCGTTACCGCACAAAAAAACACGCTCACGACGCTGCGCCTTCTGATGCCGCAAGACGGGAGCGCCCCTCGCCTGCAGCGGCAATGTTTCTCTGAAAAAACCATTCTTCTGGCAGGCGATGGTTTGGAAGATCGCAGCCCGCTTCGAAGATTGCTCCTGGACCAAGGCTATATTCTGCTCGAGCCGGGCAATCAGCGCTGCGTTGACGCAGTCTTCACAACTTTTGGACGCAGCATTGATCTTGCTGTTGTTCATCGGACTTCCGAAAGCGCGGGCGGAGCGCTTCCGGACTGGCTGGCCTCGTCGCCGGGAATTCCCATCGTCGTGTGTACTGTTCAGCAGCAAGGCTCTGTTCCGGGCCAGAAGGTTCTCCATAAGATTCGTAGGCTTCTCGACCGGCCGCATCCGAGGCAAAGCATTCTGGTTGTCGACGAGGACCATTTGCTGCGCCCTATGATTGTGGCGGTACTGGAGGCCGCCGGATACGAGGTGCGGGAAGCCGGCGATGGCAATGCAGCACTACGTTCGGCGGCAAAGCAGAAACCTGACGCTGTTCTTACCGAAATGGTGCTCCCGGGCACAAATGGGCTTCAACTTGTGCAGGCCTTGCGTAAGTCGGGTCCGGACATCAAGATTATTGCCATGTCCGGCTCATCGCGCGCCGATACTTACCTTTTGGTTGCCCGCTCTCTCGGAGCAAATGCCGCTTTGCGCAAGCCGCTGTGGGGCGAAGACTTGCTGGACAACATACGAACCGTCCTGAAGGATTCGTTGCCGCGGCGCTTGCACTATGTGAGCGACGGAGCGTAGATTCAGCTTTGCCGGAGGGCGGCATGAACGCTCAACCGGGTAGCGCGGCGCGCCGGCAAACCGGCCGCGAGCAGGGCACAGGCTGTTAATAACAGCACTGCCCCTGCGTAGATGGCAGGTTGCTCGACTGCCATTCCTTCCAATTGGCCTCGAATGATCGACAGGCTTAAGTACGTAAGCGGAAGGGCCAGAAGGATTCCGGCTCCCAGGATCAATGCGGCTTCACGCAGGACTAAGCGTATGATGTCCGCGGGGCGTGCGCCGACCGAGATCCGGATAGCAAACTCGGCCGTTCGTAGTGAAGCGCTGTACGATACGACACCATAGATCCCGAGGGCCGCAATCACGAGCGCGAGTGCGGCGAAAACACCAACCAGCAAAGTGATAGCACGCTCTCCGGAGGCGAATCCAGCCATTCGAGTCTGCATGGTGGCAATGTCATACGGTGCGATTGCCGGCGCTTCGCCGCGCACAAGCTGGCGGATTGTCTGTTCGGACAGTGTGCCGTGCCTGGTGCGGACATAATAAGTCATGTCGGTCACCCGCCGGGCCTGCTGCGCCGGCGTATAGAGGAGCGCGGCCTTGGCGCGCCGCCAGGATTGATAATGATCTGCGGCGATGCCGGCCACCGTCGCGACCCAGTTCGGATCGAGCCCCGTTGAATACCGCTACGGTGCGGCCGACAGGGTCCTCTTTACCGAACAACTTGCGGGCGAGAGTCTGGTTGAGGATCACGACATCCGGGGTGTTGGCGCGGTCGCGAGAGTCAAACTCACGTCCGGCGACGATGGGAATTCCAAGAGTCGCGAAATAGCGGGGACCAACGATGCTTCGGATTCCGGTTTGATGATGTTTGGCAGTCGTGTTGCCCGGAAACACCACAGCGGCATCGGCGTCTTGCGGAAACGGCCCACCCATGCCATAGGTGACCGCCTGCACATCCGGAGCCGTTTCAAAGCGATGGGCAATTGCGGCCCATAACATTTCCGTATTCTGCACATTGGCGTGAGCCAGTTTGGCGTCGATGGAGAACACGGTCAGATGCTCCGGATTAAATCCAACCGGTACGCTCACAAGTTGATGCAACGCCTGCGCGAACAGCCCAGCCGCGATCACCAGCACCAACGACAACGCGATTTGCGCGGAGGCCAGGAGCCGGCGTGTGAGCGCTTGCGAACGCGATCCGGAATGGGTCAGCGCACCTTCATTCAATCCTTCGGCGACGTTGATTCTGGCCGCATGCCAAGCAGGGAAAAAACCGACCAGTAATCCCACCAAAATGGCCGCCGTCCAATGGGCCCACAATAGCCAGCCTTGCGGGCCGTGCATCGTGAACGATTGAGCCTGATCCATGCGGGCCAGATACAGCAGCAAGCGTATGCTCCACCGTGCGACCAGCAAGCCGAGCAGCCCACCCGCCACGGACACTGCCAGCGCTTCCAGAAAGCGGAGCCGCATCACCGCCATTCTGGTCGCTCCCACGGCATAGCGGATCAGCACTTCGTGCCTTTGCTTGACCGCTCGCGCGACCATGAGCCCGGCAATGTTGATGGCGGCCAATAACAATACGGCGAGCGTCATCCATTGCAGGATCCGCAATGGCTCCTTCCAACGGTCCAGCATGCCATGCACGCCCTGCGATGCCGGCACGAGCGAAACATATTCATGCGATAACTCGCGGAGATATTGCGGCGGCTGCGTTCCTTCGCTCGCGAGTTCCTGGCGTACGGCGGCCCGGTACACGGGCTGAAATTGCGCTTCCGCCGCTTGCCGGGATAAATGCGGAGATAGACGGACAAAAGCATTCAGCCAGCGAAGCGCCCAGTCGCCATCGCCGCGCCAGCCTGGATTGAGATCGTTGTAAACGGCGAGCGGTAAGTACAGCTTCGGAGCTTGACCTGCGACCAGGCCGTGAAAACCCGGAGGCGCGACACCGACCACAGTGAAGGTCAAGCCGTTCACGCGCAGCGTGCTGTTCCAGGCGCTCGCCTGCCCTCCGTATGCCTCCTGCCAAAAATCGTAAGAGAGGACCGCGGCGAAGCGGTCGTTCGCGTCGAAAGCTCGCCCGATGACCGGCCGGGCGCGCAGAACGTCGAAAAAATTCGCCGCGGCAAAATCGGCAAGCAGGTGCCGTGGGCCGCTCGCGGTTTCGACGTTTACCAGTTCGCCATGACGGGCCGTGATTTCCATTCCGCTCGCCAGATGACCGGCCAGATAGCGGTACGCCGGAGCGCTGAACGTTTGAGCCATAGCGTCGCTCTGGGAGCGGCCATTATGCGTCACATTGGTTTTGAACGTAAAGATCTGCTCCGGCTCCGGGACGGGGAGCTGGGCGTAAATGGCCTGCCAGAGAAGGGTAAACACGGCCGAAGCGAATCCGATTCCCAGTGCGAGCAGGACGACCGAGAGCGCGGTGAATGCCCGTTCCTTCCGCAGGCCGCGGAATGTGAGGGTTATCTCTTTCCAGAGCAGATCGGGATGCAAAAGCATAAAGCTCAAAAGAGGAAGCCAGCTTCGATGCTACCGCGCGGCTGGCTTTGGTTCATGCCGGCCACGCCGAAGGCATCGCCAGGCGTGTATTGGGTTGCCCGGACGAAAGAAACCTCTCCCCGAACAAAGAAGTCGTGATTTTGAAAGGCTGGAGTCACGGTGAGCGACCAGCCTCCACTGCCGGGGCCGAAGAGCAGGTTCCCGGTGCTCGAAATGTATTCGCTTCGGCCTGACAACGAAAGGTGATGCTTGAAGTTATAGGCGACTAAGAGCGCTCCGCCCCCGCTGGTAGCTGTATGTGGAATGTCGGTGTATTGGAAGTACGGCTGAACGACCCAGGCCCCCTTCTTGAAGCTGTAGATCACGTCATAGATACTGCTGTTGTTCTGTACCGGAGTGGCTACGGTTTGGAACGAGGTGTGGCCGGCGTTTCCGCCCGCCACGAACGAAAGCGAATTCGCAGCGTTGATCTGGTAGGCCAAAGCGCCTGTGATCCAGGTGTAGCGGTTGGAATAAAAGCCATCGTTCCAGCTCGCAGAGAGACTTAATTTGCCAAGGCTGCCATTTACCTGGATCCCCCGATTAACGGAATTTTCCTGGTTCCATAACAAACCGCGCTCGATGTTCATGTTTTCGAAATCGAATGTATATTCGGCCCCAATCAGCGAGGGCAGCTTGCCGATTAGGATAGAAAAGTTCTTCGATGGGACCAAGGTCAGATAGGCAACGGGTAAAGGGCCCCACAACTTAGTCACGTTATCGGCAGTAGAAGCGAATGGAGTGGCCAGGACCGGTATGTTGTAAGCTCCGGCCTGAATATAGAATTGCCACCAGCCGGACGTCTTTTGGATGAATATCTGGCCGTTACTCAGATCGGCCTGCGCCGCGGCATCACTTCCAGCATGATTCCCCTGGACAAGGCCGAGGCCGCTGACAACACCATTGAGATCAAGCTTGCCCAGCGGCCCTGCATCGAACGTATGAGATTTGGGCAATTGCAGGGGACCGGTCATCGAAGGCTGTTGAGCGAAGCACAGAGAGATGCCCGCCGCGAAAGATACCGCGAGCGCGCACCTGCATAAAAACATGTTCTACTTCTTCAGCAACTGCTTATCAAGCGCCAGATTCAGCTTCAGAACATTCACGCGAGCTTCGCCCAGGAAACCCAGATCGCGGCCCTGTGCCGCAGATGTAATTAAATTATCCACCGTGGATTTCGAAACTCCGCGTGCTTTCGCAACGCGAGCGGCTTGCGCTTGGGCATTGGCTACGCTGATGTCCGGGTCGAGCCCGCTACCGGATGCGGTGAGAGCGTCGGCTGGGATCGGGCCCGAATAATCCGGGTTCTCTTTCCGGAATTGCGCGGCCGCGGCTTTCACGCGGTCATACAGTTTCTGATTCGTGGGACCCAGATTCGAACCACCCGACGCGGTCGGGTCGTAGCCGTCGCTACCGGCCGCGGAGGGGCGCGGATGGAAGTACTCGGGCCGCATGAAGTTCTGTCCCAAAAGCGAGGAGCCGATCACGTGCCCGTTCTGCACAATCAAACTACCGTTGGCTTGCTTGTTGAACAATAACTGGCAGACGCCGGTGACGACGGCGGGGTAAATCAGTCCGGTAAGCACTGTAAGAAACACGGTGATCCGGAGCGCGGGACTCAGTTGTTTCAGCATATATCCCTTTCTCTATGCCAGATGCAGGTAACCTAAGAAGCGATCAATGATCCAGATACCGGGAAACGGCGCAATAAGCCCGCCGATTCCGTAAATCAGAACATTGCGCCGCAATAACGAAGCGGCTCCTAACGGCCGGTATTTTACGCCTCGCAGCGCAAGTGGTACAAGCGCGATGATAATCAAGGCGTTGAATATCACCGCGGCGAGGACGGCGCTTTGCGGCGTGCGCAGTCCCATGATGTTGAAGTGCGTGAGTGCCGGGTAAGTTGCCATGAACATGGCCGGAATGATGGCAAAGTATTTGGCAACATCATTGGCGATGGAGAACGTGGTCAAAGCGCCACGAGTAATCAAAAGTTGCTTGCCAATCGCGACCACTTCGATGAGCTTGGTTGGATTACTATCCAGATCCACCATGTTGCCTGCTTCTTTGGCGGCCATGGTTCCTGTGTTCATGGCGAGACCAACATCAGCCTGAGCCAGGGCGGGGGCGTCGTTTGTGCCGTCGCCGGTCATGGCGACCAGCCGGCCCTCCCGCTGCTCACGCTTGATGTAGTCGAGTTTGTCGGCAGGAGTTGCTTGCGCAAGAAAGTCATCCACACCGGCCTCTCCGGCAATGGCGGCTGCGGTGAGCGGGTTGTCGCCCGTAATCATCACAGATCGAATACCCATTTTACGGAGCTGTCCGATGCGCTCCTTCATCCCGCCTTTGACGATGTCCTTGAGATGGACCACGCCGAGCGCACGATTCCGGTCGGCTACGGCGAGAGGCGTTCCTCCAGTGCGTGAAATGCGATCCGCGGTCTCGTGATAGGTGTCCGGCACGGTTCCGCCACACTCGACAATAAATTTTTCGATCGAAGCGCTTGCGCCTTTGCGAAGCATCCGGCCATCGAGATCCACGCCGCTCATGCGCGTGTAAGCAGAAAAGGGCACAAATCGCGCTTCGTGTTCTGCTATTTCACGGCCGCGTAGCCCATATTTCTCTTTGGCGAGGACGACGATGGAGCGCCCTTCGGGAGTCTCATCCGCCAAGCTAGACAATTGCGCGGCATCGGCTAGCTCTTGTTCGGATATACCGGGAAACGCGATGAATTCTACCGCCTGGCGATTCCCGAGCGTGATAGTTCCGGTCTTGTCGAGAAGCAGCGTGTTCACGTCACCGGATGCTTCTACGGCCTTACCGCTCATCGCGAGTACGTTGTGTTGCATGACACGGTCCATGCCGGCAATGCCAATTGCGGAGAGCAGGCCGCCGATGGTGGTGGGAATCAGGCAAACGAGAAGCGAGACCAGCACCGCGATGGTGGGGACGCTGCCCGCTCGGGTCGAAGAGACCGCGTAAACGGCGAAAGGATGGAGCGTCGCGACGGCCAGCAGGAAAATCAGTGTCAAGCCTGCAATCAGGATATTCAGGGCAATTTCATTTGGCGTTTTTTGCCGTTCCGCGCCCTCGACGAGAGCGATCATCTTATCCAGGAATGTCTCACCCGGGTTCGACAGAATTCTAATCTTGATCTGGTCCGACAACACCTTTGTGCCGCCAGTAACCGCGCTGCGATCCCCGCCTGATTCACGAATCACGGGCGCGCTTTCGCCCGTAATGACAGATTCATCTACGGTGGCGATGCCATCGATGACTTCTCCGTCGCCCGGGATGAGTTCACCCGCACTGGCGATCACAGTATCTCCGGCACGCAGCTTCGAAGCGGGCACCACTTCGGTCTTTCCGTTCAAAACACGATTTGCCATCGAATCGCTTTTCGTTTTACGAAGCGTATCGGCTTGCGCTTTGCCGCGAGCTTCCGCCATGGCTTCCGCGAAGTTCGCAAAGAGCACCGTGAACCAGAGCCACAAAGCGATTTGGATTTCAAACCCACGCCCTCCAGTGGCTCCGGTGAAAACATCGCGAAGCAAGAAGAGCGTAACCAGGGCGGCTCCCACTTCTACGACAAACATCACAGGATTATTCAGGAGCGTGAGCGGGTTCAGCTTTCGGAAAGAGTCCTTTACGGCGCGGCGGACGATTTCGGAATCAAACAGCGGCCGCGCTCGCACAAGCTTGCCGGGAAGCAGGGAAGCGGGGTCCTGCTGCGATGTGGACGGCGATGTTTTCGACGAGGGCGTCTGAAGCGTGGTGGCCATGACTTAACTCCAAAGCGGGAAGAGCAGCAGAGAAAACAGTTTGCCCTGTTGCATCAGAAAGTGTTCAGCGATCGGGCCCAATGCAAGCGCGGGGAAAAAGGTGAGTGCTCCCACGAGAATGACTGTTCCCACCAGTAATCCGACAAACAGCGGGCCATGCGTAGGCAGAGTTCCTGCGGTTTCGGCGACTTTCTTTTTGGCTGCCAAACTCCCAGCCGCGGCTAACAGCGGGATTAAGAAAAGAAAGCGACCCATGAACATCGCCAGTCCGATGGTCAGGTTGTACCAGGGCGTGTTTGGATTGATACCTCCGAAGGCGCTGCCGTTATTGCCGGCGCCGCTCGAATAAGCGTAGAGAATTTCGCTGAATCCGTGCGCTCCGGAATTGCCTATGTTGGCGGCGGCCGGACCCGGCGGATTCCAGTAACTGCGGGCTACGAGCTGGCCTTTGGCATGTTTCGCCGGGGAAGGGAATTGAACGACGGAGGAAATCGCCGCAAGCACAAGAATGCTGAAGGCTGTGGCGATCAAGGCCAACATCGCCATTTTGACTTCTTTTTGCTCGATTTTCTTGCCGACGTATTCAGGTGTGCGGCCCACCATCAGTCCGGCGATAAAGACCGCCACAATGGCGTAGAGGAGAATTCCGTACAGCCCCGCGCCGACGCCGCCGAAGATCACTTCACCGGTTTGTATGTTGAAGAGCGGCACGAGCCCGCCGAGCGGAGTAAAACTATCGTGCATCCCATTGACTGCGCCGCAGCTTGCATCGGTGGTGATTGTGGCGAATAGCGCGGAATCAGCGATACCGAAACGGGTCTCTTTCCCTTCCATGTTGCCGCCCGTCTGCCCATTGGTGGCCTGTGTTTCGATTCCCAACTGGGCGAGTATGGGGTTCCCCCTCTGCTCCGCCCAGTAGCAGACAAAGGCGCCGGCCAGGAACATGACAGCACAGGCGGAGAATAGAGCCCAACCCTGGCGCCGGTCTCCTACCAGTACGCCGAATGTGTACGTGAGTCCCGCGGGAATCAGGAAGATCAGAAACATTTCCACAAAGTTCGTGAGGGGCGTCGGATTTTCGAAAGGGTGAGCGGAGTTTGCATTAAAGAACCCGCCGCCGTTCGTGCCGAGCATTTTGATGGCTTCCTGCGATGCTACTGGCCCTTGCGCGATCACCTGTTTGGCGCCTTCCAAAGTTTTCGCGACGGTATAAGGATGAAAGTTCTGAATGACGCCCTGGCTGCAGAGAAAAAGGGCCGCTAAGAAAGAAATAGGCAGCAGAATATAGATGGTTGCCCGCGTTGCATCCACCCAAAAATTGCCGATGCTGTTTATCTGCTGGCGTGCGAAACCTCGTGTCAAGGCAATTGCGATGGCGATGCCCGCCGCCGCGGAGGCAAAGTTTTGCACAGTTAATGCGGCCATTTGGACGAGATAGCTGAGGGTGGCTTCCCCAGAGTAGGACTGCCAGTTAGTGTTCGTGACGAAGCTGACAGCGGTATTGAACGCCAGATCTGGCGATACTTGCGCAGCGCCGAAGCCCTGAGGGTTCAGCGGTAGCACGCCTTGCAGCCGCTGCAGCACATAAACAAAGAGAAAGCTGAAGATGCTGAAGGCCAGCAGAGAAGCGGTATATTGCGTCCAGCGCTGTTCCGTCGATTCGTTCACCCCGATTAGCTTGTACGTGATTCTCTCCAGAGGCCGGAGCAAAGGGTGCAAGAAGGTCCGGTTGCCTTCGAACACGCGCGCCATGAAGAGACCCATGGGCTTGGCGCTCGCCAGAATGATTAGAAAGTAAACGGCGATCTGGAACAGTCCGTTCGATGTCATAGATGTTTCCGAAACACTAGAATTTCTCAGGCTTCAGCAAGGCGTAAATCAGATACGCGAAAAGCAGCACAGTTACAATTCCGCCAACAAGATAGTCCATAAGCACCTTCTACAGGCGGTCACACGCTCGCGTAAAGCTCCAGGCGAGGAGAAACGCTACCAAGGCTACGAAAAGGAAGAGTAGATCAAGCATGAAGAGTTTTCCACTTCGTTTTCACTGTAGCGGCGGGGGCCTAAAGAATGTCTAAGGATTGCCTAAGGATTGGCTTAAAACGGAGTTTGTGGAACGAAGCCAGTGTAACCGCCCCCTCCTTGGCAGCCGGGGTTCTGAATAGATTGCGGAACGAACCCAGATCGGGCTATCAGCTCACAGCCTTCAACGATCGGCTTTGATGCCGCTTGCTTTGGCCGCGGCTCTGCGGGAAGCCGTTCGGGAGATGCGGGCGAATCGGTGGGTGCGGAGTTTGTAGGAACGAACCCACGCGCTTTTTGTAGCTGGCGCAAAGCACTGAGCGCTTTGTGGAAACCGCGTTCGGCAGCGGACATCAGGCGTTGGATTTGAGACAGCAGCTTGAGACACCGGTCAGTGTCCGGAGTTTCCCAGGCCTTTGCTTCATGTTGGCGAAAGCGGCGGATGCGCCAATACTGCTCAGCCATTTCGCTCACGAGCAGTTCTTCCGTCGTGTTGATGGGTTGGTGTTCCGCGAACAGGTCCGCTTTGAGCTGATTGAGTTCCGCCGGATCTTCCCCAGGCAGAACGAGCTGCTTGGAATACAGGCCGTGTTTGAAGGAGTTGCGGCTGGAACGAGCTTTGCCTTCTTCGCTCTTGGGTCCTGTCGACTTTTCGGCATTTGAACGGTTGGCGGCCAGTTTGGCTTCAGAGATCTGCTGCTTTTCAGCGAGTTTGCGGGCTTCGCGCTCGGCGGCGCGGCGCGCTTTGCGTGCTTGACGTGCGCTCATAATGACGAGCCGAGGTTCGCACGGGCTACGAACCTCGGAGGTCAAAATCGGGCGTAATGTGTTGACAGGATTCGGCGGAAATTATTTTGGCATTTGTTGTGATTGGCGAATCGGGCGGAGCCGGCGTGCAGCGCATGACGCCGGAAACCTGGATCGACGTGATCGAACGCGAGAAGCAACGCGGCGATGGGCACATCGGTCCCTGCAGCGGCAACTTGCCCCGGCCCAAGGAGCGCGGCGAATGCGAATGCCCCGTCTGCGCGGAAAACAGCCGCATTCTGAATGCAGGTTGATACATTGTGGAATCAGTTAACCGGATTTCGCATGCGAATACTCCCTTTGTGGTCGATCTCTGCAGGCGCTCTGCTCCTCGCCCGAACGCTTGGCTGGGCGCAGGGCCCCCAAATCGATCAGCTTCTAAGCCAGCTTGAACAAGTCCAAACGCTCTCCGGTGTAACCATTTCGCCGGATGGGAAGTGGGTCACATGGAACCAGCCGGCGCGCGATAACAGCGCCAACTCCGAGATCTATCTGTCTGCCTGGAAGAACCCGCCCGCGGCGCCGCAACGGATCACGGCCGGCGACGGCAAGCAATCGCTCGATGAGCATGGACTCGTATGGTCCCCAGACAGCAAGCAGGTCGCGTTCCTGTCGAATGCCGGATCGAGTCAGGAACAGGTCTTCGTCAAGAGCGTGGACGACAATAAACCGGCTCGCAAACTGACCAACCTGAATGGGTATGTTCGCGATCTTTGCTGGTCGCCGGATGGAAAAGAAATCGCATTTCTGTATGCGGAGGGCGGCGGTGGCGGAGGGCCGCTCGAAGCGGAACCGGCGCAAACGGGACCCATTGGCGCGGAAATTCATAACCAGCGCCTGACCACCGTGAAGGCGGAGGGCGGCGACATCCGCCAGTTCTCTCCGGCGAACCTGAACATCTACGAATACGACTGGGCGCCGGATGGGCAGCGCTTTGCCGCCATCGCAGCCCCAGGACCCGCGGACAACAACTGGTGGATCGCGCGCCTCTATGTGCTCGCTGTAGAGCCCTCCGAAATGAAACTGATCTATCAACCTCCCACCGAGCAGCAGATAGCCGTGCCGCGCTGGTCGCCCGACGGGCAGCAGATCGGTTTCATTGGCGGCATCATGAGCGATGAAGGATTCGTCGGCGGCGATCTGTTCACCATGCCCGGAACAGGTGGCACCCCGCGCGATGTGACTCGCGGCCGGAAAGCCTCTGTGAGCGGCTTCCGCTGGGAAAGCCCCAACAAAGTTCTGCTGACGGAAGATCTGGACGGCGGCGGAGCGATCGCAACGCTCGATACATCCACGGGACAAACCGAGAGGTTGTGGAGAGGTGATGAGGCCCTGCACGAAGACGGGAATTATCCGAATCTCGCGCTGGCAAAAGATGGCCGAACCAGCGCCATTATTCGAAGCACCTGGGCCCTCGCTCCGGAAGTCTGGGCCGGTCCCTTGGCGGATTGGCGGCGGCTCACCGACGTGAACGCCAGCCAGCACCCGCATTGGGGCAAAGCGGAAAGCATTACTTGGACGAGCGGCGGTTTTCCCGTGCAAGGATGGCTGATTTATCCCGAAAATTTCGATCTGCAAAAACGTTACCCGATGGTGGTCGGGGTCCACGGCGGGCCCGCCGGCATGCACTCGGCCTCTTGGCCTTCCACTCATTTCGATATGTCCGTGATGGCCGGCCTCGGCTATTTCGTCTTTTTCCCAAACCCGAGAGGAAGCTATGGAGAGGGCGAGGCGTTTACCAAAGCGAACGTGAAGGACTTCGGCGGAGGCGATCTGCGCGACATCCTGGCCGGTGTCGACGCAGTATTGAAGAAGGCGCCCGTCGATAGCAACAGGATCGGCATTACCGGCTGGAGCTATGGCGGATACATGACCATGTGGACCGTCACGCAAACGAATCGCTTTCGTGCAGCCGTTGCAGGCGCGGGCATCTCCGACTGGCTCAGTTACTACGGCGAAAATATGATCGATCAGTGGACGATCCCCTATTTCGGGGCTTCGGTGTACGATGATCCCGCCGTGTACGCCAAGAGCTCACCCATCACTTACATCAAGCACGTGAAAACACCAACGCTCGTCGTAGTCGGCGAACGCGACGGCGAGTGCCCTGCGCCGCAGTCGTTTGAATTCTGGCACGCTCTGAAAACGCTGAACGTTCCCACGCAGTTGGTTGTGTATGCGGGCGAGGGCCATTCCTTTCACGATCCGAAAGACCGGCTCGATGTGCTGCGCCGCACACTCGCCTGGTTTGACCAGTACTTGCAGAAGTAACATGCCGGGCACGATCTCAGTTCGCCAAATGCGGAGCTCGGATTTGCCGGAAGTGCGCAGAATCTGCCGCGTCGCTTTCGGAACATTTCTGGGCATGCCTGATCCGGAGGCTTGCTTCGGAGACAAAGAATACGTGTTCACGCGCTGGAAGGCGAATCCAGAAGCGGCGCTGGTCGCCGAAGTAGACGGGAAAGTCGCGGGATCGAACTTCCTGACCCGGTGGGGGAGCTTTGGCTTTTTTGGTCCGCTTACGGTCAGCCCGGAATTCTGGAACCAGCGCATCGCCCAGAAATTGCTCGAACCGACCGTAGAACTGTTCGACAAGTGGGGTTTGCGCGAGACTGGCCTGTTCACCTTTGCGCACAGCCCCAAGCACGTCGCACTGTATCAGAAATTCGGATTTTGGCCCCGATTCCTAACCGCGCTCATGTCGAAAACCGTCAATGGGCGCGGGGAACCATGGATTCAATATTCAGGGCTCGAGGAAGCTGCACGGGCCCAAGCGTTACGTGCTTGCCGCGAACTGACCGATTCGATTTACGAGGGCCTCGATGTGACCTCCGAAATTCAAGCCGTCCACGATCAGAATCTGGGCGATACGGTTCTCTTGTGGGAAGGTGGTGATTCGCTCGACGGGTTTGCGGTTTGTCATTGCGGACCGGACACCGAAGCGGGACACGACACTTGTTATCTGAAGTTCGCTGCAGCGCGGTCGGATAAAGACTTCGCACGTCTGTTAAAGGACGCCGAAGCATTTGCCGCCGCCTGTGGTGTGCACCGGCTGGAAGCCGGAATGAATCTGGGCCGGAGGCAAGCCTATCGCCAGATGCTTCAG
This sequence comes from Bryobacteraceae bacterium, assembly GCA_035651215.1. Taxonomy (GTDB): domain Bacteria; phylum Acidobacteriota; class Terriglobia; order Bryobacterales; family Bryobacteraceae; genus Bog-105. The sequence continues at coordinate 17,042 of DASRGE010000029.1, read as the reverse complement.
AATGGATTCCGCACCGACATGCAGGGCGTCGCCATGCATCGCCCCGATGCGCCGGCCTACAACCGGCCGGAGGCGTTTGTTGTCGACGATTGGCGTTGACCGCTCTGGTGCTCGGCGGCTTTCTCAATCTCGGAGTTCAGCTCGCCGCCAATCAGCACCGCCGCATTTGTGAAATAAAGCCACATCAGCAGCATCGCCACGGCGCTGAGTCCTGAATACATCCGGTCGTAAGAATGAAACAGATCGAAATAGAAGCGCACCAGAAGCGCCGATCCGACCCACAATACCAGCGCCGCCACCGCGCCGGGCGTGCTCCAGGCCCATTCGCGGTCCGATAGATTCGGACCAAACCGGTAGAACAGAGCGAATGCAAGGAGTAAGAGGATCGGGATCACGACCCATTCGACTACACGAAAACCGAAGACTGAACGATGACTAATGTAGGTGCCGAACAAAATGATGCCGAGCGAAGCCAACGACAGAATCATAATTGCCAGAGTCAGCCCGAATGTGGTGAACACGATGGACCAGAAGCTACGGCGCTCCCGGACTTCATACGCTGTATTGAGGCCGCTTATCATGGCCCAAGTGCCATTCAATGCCGCCCATCCAGCTCCGAGCGCCGCGGTCACAGCCCCGATGCCCGTGTGCGGGCGCGCGTTCAGTTGACTCATGGTATTGTCGATGAGCTCCGAACTGCGCTGCGGCATGATCTGCCGCAATGCATCGATCAGGGTATGGCGCACGGCGGAATTGGCATCGCTGGATTTGACGAATAGAAACATCAGGAGCAGCAGTGAAGGAAACAAAGCGAGGAAGTGATAGAACGCAAGCCGGGCAGCTTGACCGAATATCGCATCCTCCCAGCTTTCACGCCAGGTGCGCTTCAGCAATTCACGCCAGGAGAGGCCACCGAGAGTCCAGAGATCAACCATTCGCGGCTCTATGGTAACGATTGACAATCGAGGGCAATATGAAAAGACTGATTACGATATTGGCATTTGCGACCACTCTATTTGGCCAGAACGGCAAAATTCGCATTATCGCCTTCGGCGCTCATCCTGACGATTGCGATATTCGCGCCGCGGGCACAGCGGCTCTCTTTGCCAAGATGGGCTACCCGGTAAAGTTCGTTTCCGTCACAAACGGCGATGCCGGGCACCAAACCATGCGCGGCCCCGAACTGGCCCGCCGCCGGTTGGGGGAAGCGAAGGAGTCCGCGCGCCGCTTAGGAATTCAGTACGATGTCCTGAACAATCACGACGGCCAACTACTCCCCACGCTGGACGTCCGCAGAGAGATCATCCGCGAGATTCGCGAGTGGAATGCCGACGTGGTGTTGGCGCCGCGTCCGAACGACTACCATCCCGACCATCGCTACACCGGCGTTCTCGTGCAGGATGCCGCCTACATGGTCGTGGTGCCGGACATCGTGCCGGAAACTGCTCCGTTGCGCAAAAATCCGGTGTTTCTCTACTACGAAGATCGTTTCCAGCGTCCGAACCCGTTCCAGCCCGACATCGCGGTCGATATCGACAGCGTGATTGACAAAAAAATCGACGCATTAGACGCCCACGTTTCGCAAGTCTACGAATGGCTGCCCTGGGTGGACGGCACGCTGAATCAGGTTCCGAAGGACCCCACAGAACGCAAAGCCTGGCTGAAGCGAACGCGCACGCATGCGATCAGCGTTCCGGTACGCGCCTCGCTGGCGAAATGGTACGGCCCGCAAAAGGGAAATACAGTCAAGTATTACGAAGCCTTCGAAATTTGCGAATACGGCGCGCAGCCCGACGAATCTCGCATCCGCCAGCTATTCCCCATGCTGGGCCAGTAACTTTCCGCTCTGATGAAAAATGCCGAAATGAGCGGAAGCGTCAGCGTCAGCGCCCTAACAGGAGATCAACCATATGAACAATAAACTTATCTTCGTCGTAAGCGCCTTGATCACGGGAGCCATTGCCTTTGCCCAGAACGGCGCGATCGATTTTCACAAAGGAATGCCCTTCAGTGAAGGACGCGTCGTAGGCAACACGCTGTACGTTGCCGGCCAGCAAGGCCCCGACGCTCACGGCAAAGTCACCGGTACCGATATCACGGTGCAAACCACTAATGCAATCGCCGCGGTAGAGAAGGTCGTCAAAAAAGCCGGCTTTCAAATGAGCGATATCGTAAGTCACCGTGTACCTCACCGACCTGAACGATGTCGAGAAGATGAATGAAGTCTACAAGAAGCTCATGCCGGATCCCAAACCAGCCCGGGCCACTGTGCAGGTTGCAGGCTTAATCGGCGGAGCAAGGATCGAAATCTCGGCAATTGCTGTAAAGCAGTAAAATAGCAAGCGGTATGTAGCATGCTACCCACAATCAATGCGCCGCAACAAGCACTCTCCAAACTGAAGCAGGATCTGAAACAGGGAATCCGCGCATACCGGACTCGCTCGTCGAGCGTGGCACTGGCGGTCATCGCGATGGCGCTCGCCTTTGGAATCTGTACAGGCGCCTTCAGCGTAATGAATGCGCTGCTGGTAAAGAGGCTCCCCTTCCACCAGCCGCAGCAGCTCGTGGAACTCTGGATTCCGCCGGTCGGGCCCATAAATGGCCGAGTGGCATTCCAGGCCTGGTCCCGCAACAGTTCGTATCTGCAAGGAGCCGCCGCTTTCTCCGCCTCGGAGATGAACTTGATCGGTAGCCGGGATGCCTTTCGCGTGAAAGTTGCCGAGACTTCGGCGAACTTCTTTTCATTGCTCGGTGCCAATCCCGTCGTCGGGCGCTCCTTTGCGCCGGATGAAGATATCCTGGGCCACAACGCGGTTGCCGTAATCTCCTACGGCCTCTGGCAACAGTTCTTCGCAGGAGACCCTGCCGCACTCCACAAATCGATAAACATAAACGGAAAGCCGCTGGAAGTCATCGGGGTCGCCCCGGCCAGCTTCGATTATCCGGGCAAAACCAGCGTCTGGATTCCCACCGTGTTCGATGTTGAAAAAATACCGAAGCGGGGAGCATTCCTAATCCAAACCATCGCCCGGCTGAAGGACGGTATCGCGCTTCGGACCGCGCAGAAAGCATTTGATGCCGAGGTTCGGAGCACCGATCCCGAACTCCTCCGGACCGTGAGTGCCCAGGAGCGAAACCGGCCGCATTTGGCTGCCCTGCAAACTCAGCTTGCCGGGCCGCTGCGCGATGCAAGCTGGGCGCTTTCCGCCATGACGCTGCTGGTCCTGCTCACCGCTTGCGCTAATGTGGCGCAAGTGCTGCTGTCGCGCGCCATGGAGAGGAAACACGAGTTGGCGGTGCGGACCGCGTTGGGAGCGAGCCGCGCGCGCCTGCTACAGCAATGGATCACGGAAGCTACCTTGTTGACCACGGCCGGTGCTGCTCTTGGTCTCATAGTGGCTTATTGGTCGGCGCGCATCGTCTCGTCGGTAGCGCCGGCGCAATTGGAAGTGCAGCAATACACTGTTTGGGACTGGCGGGTACTCGGCTTTACGACGATGCTTGCCGTGGCCATGGGCGTCGTATTTGGGATCCTGCCCGCATGGCTCGTTGGGTCTTCGCAGCCATCGGCATACTTCGTTCGGAGTCAGCCCGGCGCGCGCGACGTGGGAAGCAGGCGAGCGCGAGGCGCCCTGATCGCATTGCAGGCTGCGTTGCTGTTGGCTCTGGTAACAAGCTCACTCACGCTCGGGCGTACATTCCTGCAGCTCGTTCAATCGGATTTGGGCTTTCGTCCCGCCCATGTGGTGACGCTCCATGTTTCGCTGGAAGGGACGCGGCATGCCGGTCGTGGCGAATGGGCTTATTACAGTGAAGCTCTTCGCCGCCTTCGCGCTGCGCCGGGCGTTGAGGCAGCCGGCGCAGTAAGCTACCTGCCCTTGGCGAACAACATCTACATGGCCAATGCCATGAAACTCGATTCCGGCCAGACCGTTCAAGGAGCGGTCATGAATGCGGTCACACCCGGATATTTTCGCGCGCTGGGAATTGCAATGCTCGCAGGCGCCGATTTTACCGAAAGCCGGCGTTCGAAACGCGCTGTCATCGTAAACCAGGCCTTCGTGCAGCAGGCGCGGCTCGGAGAACGCATTCTGGGCCGCAATGTGATAGCGCCCTGGAGCAGTAGGCCATACCGGATCACCGGAGTCGTCCGCACCACGCGTTTCGCCGGACCGGAATACGCCAGCCACCCCCAGATTTATTGGCCCGTTGAGGAGGAACCACCTCCCGCGCTGACGTTCGTCGCACGGGTACAAGGTTCGCCCGAGGCGTTCCTGGCGCCCTGCCGCGACGTCCTGAAGGCCATAGACCCGGAAGTGCCTGTGTACGACGTCAAGACGCTCGATCAGCGCTTGGCGGATGTTCTCGCCCGTCCCAGGTTTTACACCGCCGCCACGTTCGTTCTGGCCGTGTTGAGCATCTTGCTCGCAGCCGCCGGAATTTACGGAACAACCACCTATTCGCTTTCACAGCGGAGGCACGAAATGGGCGTTCGCATGGCGGTGGGCGCTTCCTACGGGCGTATCCGCGCCATGCTGCTGCGCGAGTGCCTCGTACCTATTTTGTGCGGGGGAGCCGCTGGCGTCGTTCTCTCGACGCTTTCCGGAGAGTATTTGAGCCGTCTCCTCGAAAGCGCTACGCGACAGCCATTCTGGATACTGATCGCCGGCGTGGCGATCTTGCTGTCTACCGGATTGGGGGCGGCCTGGAGCGGAACAGCCAGCGTGTTATCCATAGACCCCGCAGAGGCGCTGCGGGCCGAGTGAATCTCGCTCACTTACTGCATGGGATATACTGCTCCAGCAAAGTCGAGGTTTCGTGTGCTCCGCTCTCTCCCACTACTTCTCTTACTAGCGATCCTTTCTGTGTCCATCGGGCACGCGCAAGATACGGCGACGATCGCCGGCACAGTCTCGGACCCCTCCGGCGCAACCGTCGCCGATGCGCAGGTCACGTTGGTAAATGCGGGAACGCAATTCACCCGCGTTGTCGCCACCAACGCCAGCGGCCAGTACGTCGCGTCGTCCATCCCGACGGGCGCCTACACTCTCACGGTTGTAAAGCCCGGATTCGAGAAGCTCGTTCGCTCGGGAGTGATCCTGACCGCGGCAACCACCTTGACCGTCGATCTGCAGCTTGCGGTCGGAAGTCAAACCGAGACGGTGTCCGTTACGGCCACTGCGCCGCTGCTGCAATCGCAAAGCGCGGAAGTCTCGGCCTTGGTCGACAGCCGTCAAATGGTGGCATTGCCGTTGGTCAGCCGGGACTTCACGGATCTCGTGCTGCTCACGCCAGGCGCACACGCCGGCTCTGCCGCCAATCTCGCCGAAGGCGGCAGTCCCTATTCCATGCGCGGCGGAGCCAATTACAGCGTCAACGGGGCGGTTGCCGCCGGCAATAGCTATCTGATCGACGGTGTCTATAACCGCAATCTCTGGTTGAACACCTTGATCATAGTTCCGGTTGTGGATGCGATCCAGGAATACCGGGTGATGACCAGTAACTATTCCGCCCAGTATGGCGAGTCCGCTGGCGCGGTTACCGAGGTCGAGACCCGCTCCGGGACAAACGACTTCCACGGTTCGGCCTGGGAATTCTTACGAAACGATAAGCTGAACGCCAATACCTTCTTCAACAACCTGAATGGAATTGCGCGGCCGGCCTTCCGCAGAAACGAGTTCGGCGGCACCATCGGCGGTCCGCTCATCCATAACAAGACATTCTTTTTCGGCGATTACCAGGGCATCCGGCTCACCTATCCGCAAACCTTTACGTCCACGATTCCGACCCTGGCGCAGCGGCAAATGATTGAGACAGGAAATTTCGCCGCGCTTGGCGTTCCCATTTACAACCCATATCTGACGCAGACGGTGAACGGGCAATTGCGGCGCGTGCAGTTTCCAAACAATCAGATTCCGTTAAATCTGCTGGATACGGTAGCGATCAACATGGTGAAACTGTTGCCGCCGCCGAGAACGCCGGCAGCCACCAACAATTTCACCTTCGATCCTCCATTGACCCAACGAACAGACCAATTCGATGTTCGCGTGGACCAGAATATAGGCGCTTCGGATCACCTCTTCTTTCGCTACAGCTACGACAACAGCAATCAAGTTGTGCCGGGCACGCTCCCTGCGCCCGCCAATTCGGCCATCCAAACGGGCCCGTACATTGCCACCACCGGCACTGGCGCCACAAGCACGGGAAATGGCACCACGACGCCCCTGCTTAACTGGTCCGCCGTGCTCGGGTACACTCGTGCGTTCAGCCCGAATACCGTACTGGAATCGCACTTCGCCGTAGTGCGATGGAATGCCAATATCACGCCGCTGGATGGTGCGTACAACACCGCTGCCCAGATCGGTATGCCGGGTATCAATATCAACGACAAATCGGGCGGCTTGCCAAGTTTCACTATCTCCGGATTCCAAACGCTTGGCGATAACTCCACTTTCCCGGAGGACAGCCATAGCACGACTTTCCAGCTCGACGGCGCGGTGACGCACATTCGCGGAACGCACACCATCAAAGCCGGTATGCTGTTTCTGCGCCATCGCTTCAATGGGTATTCTGCATTTCCGACGCGCGGTACCTTCGACTTCAACGGCCAGTTCACCCGGCAAATCAACAGTTCCGGTTCGCAAACCGCCCTTGCCGATTTCGCCCTGGGCGCCTACGATGCGGCGAGCCGCAACATCCTGACCAGCACCTTCGGTATGCGCATGTTCCAGCTAGCGCCATTCGTGCAAGATACCTGGCGCGCAACCAACCGGCTGACGATCGATCTCGGCTTTCGCTGGGAAGTGGATGCGCCGCCGTACGATGTCCACAATCATTGGGCCAACTTAGACATCAACACCGGCCATTTGCTGGTTGCCGGAGTGAACGGAAATGGCCGCCGGTTGCGGAATTTCGATTACGATACACCCGCGCCCCGAGTGGGACTCGCCTACGTGCTGACGTCCGACCGCAAAACCATCCTGCGGACCGGCTTTGGAATTTCCTATGTGAACATGCTGGCGGGCGGAGCGCAGCTTTACAAAAATCTGCCTTACTTCTTCACGCAAACAATCGCTACGAACATCAGTGGCGCTCCTGGAGCAACTTTGAGCCAGGGCCTCCCGGTTCCTGTCCAGCCGGATATCAACAACGAAGCGGCGCTTTCCACCGGCAGCCCCAATGCCTGGAACATGAGCCTGCGCCAGACGGAAGTCTTGCAATGGAGCTTCGGAATTCAGAGGCAGCTCCTGTCGGATTGGATGTTCTCGGCCACCTACGTCGGCACGCGCGGCGAGAGAATTCTCGTCAACAGCCAGAATCTCAACCAGTCGGTTCCCGGTCCCGGCGCCCAAGGACCGCGCCGTCCTTATTACGGAATTAATCCCAACCTGGTGAACGTGGCTTACCGGACGAATGCTGGCGATTCCAAATACGAGTCTCTGCAATTGCACCTGGAAAAACGGTTCTCGCGCGGGCTGACCTTCGGCGCTCCTACACCTATGCCAGCTATCTATCCGATGTCGGAAACCCGAACGGAGGCGGCAATTCCGATATCCAAAACTATTTCTGCATCGCCTGTAACTGGGGCCCGATGCCGGACGATTACAAAAGCGTGCTTTCGATCAATCACGTTTATCAGATTCCGCTCGGACGCGATCGCAAATATCTCACACAAGGAGTGCTGTCCTACATCTTGGGCGATTGGAATCTCAGCGGCATTTGGACTGCCCAAACCGGACCGCACTTCACCGCTATCCTCGGCACGAATGTTTCGAATTCAGCCGGGGGTGGGAACCAGCGTCCCAATCGCATCGGCAATGGAAACCTGGCGCCGGATCAGCGAAGCATTTATCACTGGTTCGATACCGGCGCATTTGCCCCTCCGCCGCCTTTTACATTTGGCAACTCGGGAACCGGGATTCTTGTGGGGCCCGGCTATTTCGATGTCGATCTCAGTATGGTGCGGCAGTTCCGTATAACCGAGCGTTTCCGGTTGGACTTGCGTTCCGAATGGTTCAACGCTTTCAATCGGGCCAATTTCAATTCGCCGAACGCCAGTATCCAGACGGCGCAAGCCGGAGTGATCAGCAGCACGCTACCGTCAAGAATCATCCAGATGGCCGTGAAGGTTTCGTTCTAATGACGCGCCGCCAAGCCATAACCGGGCTCGCAGCAGCGCTCGGCGCATCGCCATTCGCCTATTCAAAGCAAGAACAGAATGGCCGCCCGAAGAACGTGCTGATTATCATGTCCGACCAGCACAAGCCCGACTGTCTGGGCGTTACCGGGAACACAGCCGTACGCACACCCAACCTGGATGCCTTCGCTCGCACCGCGGTTCGTTTCACCAGCGCCTATTGCACGAATCCGGTATGTACGCCGTCGCGCGCCTCCATCCTCACCGGTCTGTACACCCACCATCACCAGGCCTGGAACAACACGACTCCGTGGCCAATCGGGCACAAGACCATCGCGCACTACTTCGGACACGCAGGCTACGTCACTGGTCTTATCGGCAAAATGCATTTTGTCGACGCCCAGACGCACGGCTTCGATTACCATCTCGATTTCAACGATTGGTATCAGTTCTTAGGGCCGAAGACCAAACTCTACGCCGATGAACTGAGCCGCGCCAATTCCGGCGCGGGACTTCCACAGATTGACGATCTCTGGCGCGATTTTGGTGACCCCTGGAAAGGCGCGCGCGAGCTGGACGGACGCGAAGGTCCGGTCGCGGTCGGCGCCGTGTCGAAGATACCGGAGGAGGACCACTTTGAAAGCTTCGTGGCGCGGGAATCCATCCGGTTCTTAAGCAAATACGGGCGGCAGCAACAACCTTTTCTGTTGATTTGCTCGTTTTTGAAGCCGCACGATCCGTTTATGCCGGCCGAGCGTTTCGCGCGAATGTTCCGGCCGGAGGCTATGACCTTGCCTCCCACCTGGGGTAAAGTGAACCTGTCGAGCGTTCCAGCCGAAGTGCGCAACTCGATCGAGCACAATGCGCCGACGCCGGAGCTGAGCGATCCGGTCGAAGCTCGCAAGCGCATTGCCTATTACTACGCCAATCTGGCCCAGATGGACGATCGTGCGGGCGCCGTCCTGCGGAGCTTACCGCAGCTCGGCCTCGAGGAGAACACCATCGTCATCTACACCTCCGATCACGGCGAGATGCTGGGCGAGCACGGGTTGTGGCAGAAGTTCCAATTCTACGAATCTTCCTGCGGTATTCCGCTGCTGGTACGCGCGCCGGGAGTTTCGAAACCGGGCGTCTGCCCGGTACCGCTCAGTCAGGTAGGCTTGCTACCGGCCATCGCGGAACTCGCCAACGTCCGGGTTTCCTCGCCGATCGACGGCCTTAGCTTTGCCGCCCAAGTCCGCGATCCCGACGTTCCCACCGATGCCCCCGTATTCGCCGAATATAACTTGCGAACCAAAAACGCCAAGTACATGATCCGCAGCGGCGATTACAAATACACATTCTGGACGCATGACATGCCCGAGCTCTACGATTTGCGCGCCGACCCGCAAGAGATGAACAATCTTGCGCTCCGCCGCGAGTACCAGGGCAAAGTCGCGGAGCTGAAAGCAAAGTTATTTGCCTGGTACACTCCGCCTAGGGCAATCTAAAAGTACTTTACAAGAAAAAGCAAATCGCGCATACTCTTCTCATGATCGAGTGTGCGTGCACGACTTCTTACGATTGGGTTGACTACTTCTACCGGAACGCTCCGGAACCGGCGCTTCCCTGGAACGACTCAGTCCGCTTGTCTGGCGCCGAAAGATTGGCGGTGATCGCCTCGATCCAGCAGTTCCAACTGGGCGAAGGCGCCAGCGGCGCCCGCATGCTGGAGCGTGCGCAGCGCTTCTCGCGCGCAACGGGAGATCTCGGGCTGATCGCTGCCTTGAAGCTCTTTTTGCGCGAAGAGCAGCGTCACAGCAAGATTCTGGCGCGCTTCCTCCAGATCGAGAATGCCCGCTGCCTACGGAAGCATTGGGTGCACAGCGTCTTCCGATGGATTCGCGGGCTGGCAGGTCTTGAGTTGTGCCTCAAGGTCCTGGTGACTGCGGAGCTGTTGGCCCGGCCATACTACGCGGCATTGCGCGATGCTACCGGATCGCCTTTGCTCAGGAGCATCTGCCAGCTCATCTTCGAGGAGGAGCGCGCTCACATCCGTTTTCAGGCCTTCGCTCTGAGCCGCTTTCAGGGCCGGCATTCCCGGCTGATGCGGCCTCTGATCAAGCGAGGGCACGCCGCGCTGTTAGCTGGGACGGCAGCGCTCGTGTGGATGGAACATGGGTCCGTCTTCCGGTCTGCCGGGCGAAGCTTTCGCAGCTTCTGGAAAGAAACATGGCAGGAGTTCCACGAGCTCTATTGCGTTGTGGGCCCATAATTGCACTACAAATCGGCATGGGAGGTCGTCTAAGCGGCAGGACTACAGATCCTGAATCTGGAAATTGGGGTTCGACTCCCTTTCCTCCCTGCAAATTCTCTACTGCAAAGCGAGCGACGCGGCGAGCGTAACCCGCTTCTGCGCCGCCCGGTCCTCGACGATAATTTGTCCGTTTTCAAGCCGCACGTCGTCGACTTTTCGGAACCCTTCCGGAATCCGGGTATAAAACAGCAAAAAATGCGTTCCAATCTTTGACTTCGCGGGAAGCCATCGGTAGGTCGGTGTGTCAAACATCGTACCCATGCTGATGGCCTCGCGCCGCGGTACGTCGAAGGGCTGAGTACTGAATTCCATTCCGCGCGCCATTTTGCCGGTTGGCGGATAGTTGCCCCAATACTGTAACCACGGGTACTCACTGCGCTTGAAAATGTAGCCCAGCATCAAGCGCGTTTTCGGGTTGATCGCCGTAACCCACTCCAGCGTGCGCTGCAGATCGAGCAGCGTCGTCGCGTGGTCGAGGTAATGCGGGTTCTCCGGCGTCTCGCGAAGGTTGATTTTCTGGCCGCTCAAGCCCGGCGCCATCGGCCAGGTGAAGTCCTGCCCGGAGGTGAGACGCCGTTCGGTCTGTCCCATCTTTGGTTGATCATACGGCCGTGTACGCGAGCGCAACCCGGAAAGATCCACGACCGTAACGCCCGATTCGAGAAAAGGCGATCCGAGCGTAGCATGCTCCGCCCAGTTCACCGGACGGTCAAAGCCCAGCAGGCTCTCCAGCTCGCTCTCGACATAGATGACGTTTTCCCCGTCGACAGCCCGGAACGTCCGCGTAAATGTCTCGTGGACGATTGGCAACGGCGCCGTTAGGGTTGTCACCGTAGTCCTTCCTTCGCGGCTCGAACGCACTTCGAATGTTTCCGTATGCGCTTCGCCGTGCATCGAAAGGCCGGACGCGCGTTCTTCGGCGGACGGCGGCCCGAAACCATCGACGCACACGAAGTGGCCCGCGCCTCCGTCGAACCGGACCGGCCTTCCGAGTTCGCGCGCCATGCGCATCGGGTTCCAATACGGGCTCAGCTTCTGAGGATCGTCAGCCAGCACCAGGTTTGCCAGCGTGCCGCCCTTCCGCATGATCGTCAGCTCCAGCTTGCCGTTCGAGAGCGTGATTGCGGGATAACCTTCGAACGTGCTGTCTTGCATAGCTCCTTGCGGCCGGCACAGCACGGCACACGCGAACAAGACGGCGATTCTCAATGTACGCACGCGTTCGAGGATATCAGAGCAGGTCAGCGCTCCACGTACTGATCCAGCCGTCCAGCACGGCCGAATACTAGAAAAGGCTGTCTTGCGGCGCCACGATTTAATGGCTTAATGGCCCTCTTCCGGAAACTGGCTCAGCTTTGAAGGAATATGCATTTGTAGCGTAGTAAACAACGGTTGGCTCTGCGGAGCGGCATCGCAAAATCGATTGCGCCCTGCGTGACCGGAATCGGAGTCTTCAAGTTCTTCCCCTACGAACTGGGGAGACCTTTCATAACCGGGGCGGATCTTCCGAATTGTGTTACTAAGCTTCCGTGAGCCAATCGTACTGCTCACTGGTGAGCGGAACCACGGAAAGACGTCCTTGCTTAACAAGAGGAGAATCCTCGAACGCGCGATGGGTTTTCATGCTGTTGAGGGTACGATGGTTTTTTAGGCGCTTCCCGGCCCGGATCACAACACGCGGATTTTTCGGGTCTGAGGCGTCGACACTTACGACTGTTGCCGTCCCGACTGCCTGCCGTTCATCGCCCGTATGATAGATGATCAGCTTATCGCCATGCTTCATTCCGCGGAGGTGCTTCAGCGCAAGCGGGTTGGTGATACCGTCCCAAACCGTTTCGCCATCGCGTTCCAGATCACTGAAAGAATAGGCGTCGGGCTCGGATTTCAGAAGGTAGTGCATACTATCGAGGCCATCTTATCCGATCGCATTACTGCGGGACCCCTGCGTGCGCGAGGGGAAGTCCTTGCCCCGGGGCTAGGGTTTTAAAGCAAGCTGATAGCCGGGGTCGCTAGGGGACTCTCCGTTGACTTTTACGATGCCAACGGATCCGTCAACATCGCTTGCGCGCAGGAATCCAATTGCTCCAGGTGTAGTCGAGACCAACGTTTTCACATCCTGCGCGCTGCCCACCATGCGCGGCAGAGTGACACTCTTCCCCACAAAGGTCATCTGCAGAAAATATTTTTTGTAGTCGCCTTCGGACATGTTGCAGATTATCTTCAGAAAGCTGTGAAGCTCCGGATGTCCGTTGCCGAGAGCCACCGGAACCAGCGGCTTTCCGGTTGGCCAGCGGTCTTTTTGCCCGAGAAAGATGGCTTTCAGATCGGCGGCAGACAACGTCGGTACAACATTGGTTTTGTTGACCACGACGGCAATAGCGTCCCCGTTGGCGCCGGCGGTTCGCAAAGATAATGATGCCAAGCACAAGGCGCCGAGCCCCAGGATGAATTTTGTTCGATTCATATGAGTTGCCCTTTCCCGATCAGAATGTGAACGCAATCTGCGCGTCTAATCCATTGGCGGTGGTGCTATCCAAGACCGGCGTGATGGAGCGCTGATAGAGCCGGTTATATTGCAGCTTGAACGCCGCATAATCGGCAAAGTCAATACGAAGTCCAGCGGATGGTCCGGTATACCGGCCCGTGTAAATGTTGACAGGATCGCCGGCGGGAGAATTGACATATTGGTAACGGATATATGGCCGGTACATTCCAAATTTGCGCGACAGTTGCGTGTAACCCATCGGCGTACGGTACACATGCTGCTGGCCGTCAATGCGATTGTTCAGCTCCACTGCTTCATTCATAAATTCCCAAGTCGGCGTGATGTAGACGGCATAGACGCTGCGAATATCCTGCTGGACATGTGGAATGCCCACAGGCACCATTCGATCGCGATAATACGATGTTCCAATTTGCAGGCCGCGGACCCATTCGGGAGCGATATAGCCGGCAAAATTGTAGGCTTTGTGATTCTTATCTGCCAGGAAATTCTGAACAGGCGCGGCGAACGGGTTCGAGCTCCGGCCGTTACCGCCTTCCGCCACCCAGTGCAAGCCGAGCTTATCCGTGCCCGGGACCAATCCGGTGGTTGTGACACCCACGTTGTGGACGGGGAGCAGGCCGCCGCTGTCCTCAAAGAAGTACATGAAGGGGCGTCCGGTCGCGGTTTGGAACCAGGTGCCGTGATGGAAAGCGGTGTTGTAGTAGCCGATCGCTGTGTGATAGCGTCCGCCGCTGATCTCGAAGTACTTATTACGCTTGTAAGTCAACTGCAGGCGCTCAATATCAAGGCCCCATTCGTTGGTCGGATCCGAGCCGACCACGAGTTCGCTGACGAAGCTTAAACGATCTGACAGCTTCGAAGACATAAACAGGTCGAATTCACCTGCCTGGAACGTATTGTGAGCCGAAACACCATAAGCGGCCTCGGGGAAGATGAGGGGATTGGCGTCCGATCCGAGGCCAAGATCCATATCGAAGAAGCCGCGAATCTTCAGCGTGGGTCCACCGCCCGGCAGTTCGATCATGTGATCGTGCGGGCTCGACATGTCGTCCGGAGAAGTGGAAGGCGAGCCTAACGGCGAGGTACTGGCGACCACGGGAGCCGGTGCAGGAATGGGTGTAGCGGTCGCGGGCGCAGGAGCGGTCGCCGGCCCGGCGGCAGTCTGCGATCGGTTTTCCAGCGTTTTTATATCAACCGTTTGAGCCGCGGAATCCTTGGTATCGATATGCTGCTGGCCGGCAAGTTTGTTTTCCAGTTCTTTGATACGGACTTCGTCGGAAGCTAAACGGTCCAGTAACATCTGAACCTGTTCCGCCGTGACCGGCTTTGGCGGGATATCGTTTTGCTGCGCGGCGACCGGCATACACGCGGCGATCACTCCAACCATGACGCGCCTGCAGAAGTTTGACCCTAAATGCGACATAGACCTGTAGCTGTTGTCGGCTAAGGTCCTGGAAATTCTCGCGGAAAGGAGCAACACAATACCGAAAGCATTGGCGGGTGCAGACTGTTCGGTTTTACAAGCGGCTGCGGGACGGACGCTTTTCGAAGCCTCCAGCAATGGTCTTGCGCAGCAGTGGAGCAAGGTCGCCGTGTTCGGTGATCTCGATGCGGTCCAATTCGAGCCACACCCTTATGTTCCGAAGTTCGTTGGCCAGCTCCAGGACAACCCGGCGCGAATCGTGGCCTGGCTCCAGGAAGGCGCTCTGCACAGTTAAAGCCTTGCGCGCGCGATCGGCTTTACGATCGCAGCGAGCGACAAGCGTATCGCCGCACAAAAAGGAACATACATAATAGCCGTAAACGCGTTTGTGGGGGCGGCGTGTATATTTCAATCGTGTACCTCATGCCAAACAGCCGCTCCATGCGACTGCGCTCCCAAACCAGCGAGTGACAAGTCCGCGAGCCTCGACACGCCCGGGGATGCGCGCCTGCGGGTGCAGATAAGCCCCGCCCACAAGTTTAGCGATGCGGGCCGGCCGGAGCGCCAGTCGAGCCACTATGCCCAGCCGCTGCGGCTCCGAAATTGCCTCCGCCAACATGTCCGCCGCCGAAATTGCCGCCACCGCGCGGACCGGCGTAACCCGCATTGGAGCGGGCCGGACCCGCGAAACCGCGTGCCGGACCCGTATATCCGGCTGCGGCACGGCCGGCCGGAACGTGCATACCGCTAGCGGTTCTGAACCCAGACGGAGCGAACGTTCTCATCGTCTGGGTACGCGCGGCTTGATACGCGGCTGGCGATCTCGATACTGTTCCGGCAGGAGGATTCCGCGGATTCACTGCGACCGCCGCGGGTCCGCGCGCCACCCAGCGCCCGTTCAGCCAGTAACCGCCGCCTCGAATGGGTGTCGTCACAACGGGAGCGTAGGCCACCACCGCCGGCGCGTAAAAGCCGTATCCAAATGGATTGTAGAAAGCGCCCATTCCGGGCAGCCAGGCATAAGAATTAAATGCCGAATTCCAATACCAGCCCGGCGAATACCACGGCCCGAAGCCGAACCCGCCCCAGCCGAATCCGCCGTATCCCCCGAATCCTCCGTAACTCGCGGAGTTCAGGCCCACGTTATTTGCGGCCTGATAACTCGCCGCGGCGGCATACCGGGAGCGCACATTGCTCCAGGCATAGAGGTCATCCTCTTTCTTTGCATCGAACTTGCCGGACTTTAGATTGCCCGCCAGCAGCGTCTCATGGCCCTTGCCGAGATCCACTTTGCGGTCATCCAATTGCACCACAGCTTTGCCGTCCATCACGGCAGCACGGGGCTGATCGCCCGCGGTAAACCGATAAAGTCCAGCCTTTTCGATGGTAGTGGAAGCGTTGTGATCGAGAACCACCAAGTGATTGTCTTTCAACAATTCGTCCACTTCGAGCATGACTTCTCCACGCTCCACAGCCACCTGCATATCCGTGAGCGAAGGCGAAATCATACGGACCGCGCTGTTATCGCCGAGCCGCAGGAAAACGCCTGGAGTTAGAAGCACTTCGGCCTTTCCTACACCGGTCGAAAGCGTGTCGTCCGTGTTCAGAATAGTTGGCTTCTCTCGCTTCACGGTAACGGGCTTACCGTTCAGAGATGCGTTTCCCTCTATGTAGTTGACGACTCCAGGCTTGGCGGAGATCGTGTAAGCCTGCGGCATCGCATACATGGCGGTTACTGCCAGCCCGGCAACGACTTTAACGGACATCTGCCACACGCGCTTCATATGTGTGAGCTCCCTCTAATGCTTGGATGCGAAGCGGCCGGGCATCGTTCCCGGGCGATCTTCCATCTGTGGCCTTTATTGTACGCCCAATCTGCGAGAGCAGTGCGTTTTCGATCTCACCTGGCGCGGCCTCTCAGACTGCCGCGGCGTCGAGACCCATCTCCACGCTTGGGGTGGTGAGAACAACATAAGCTGCTTGCAAAATTAAGAAATAAAACAGAGCAGAGTTGAAATGTTTTGAAACTGCGCTTTGTCCTCGTAATCCGTTGTTTCCAGGCAACGAGAAAACGAGGAACAAGCCCCTATGCAGATTACCCGACGCGAGCGAGTGTTGCACTACGGCCACCTGCTGCAAGGCACATTGTTCACCGTTCTGGAGGCCGCCCCAGGGCCGCTCTGCGAGAAAGCACGGCTGCTGATCGCGGTGCTGGAAATGATGGCGCTATAGCGGCGTGTCGTTAACCCGTGCATGATCTTGTGCCATACGGCGTCCTCCATCAACGAGCCGCGCTGCAGCGTTTCATAGCTGCCCAGCGGCATCCCGCGTTGCCGCAGGTCGCGCACTCTCGGCCGCTGCAAGGGAACCTTCTGTCCCGCCAGCACGCAGTAGCCTTTTTGGCTGCCCCAAGATACCGCTTCGCGGAATGCGTTGGCTTTCTGCTTGGGACCCACAATCTGGTCTACCTCCCAGCGCATCATCTGCTCGGCCACCTGAGTGAAGGTGCTCAGGGCTAACTGCATCAATCCCTGTTGCCGTAGCAGCGCGGCTTCCTTCAGCGGCAAAGCCAATTGAATCGCCTCCTCCGACGCCCCCGCAGCACAGCGAAACTTCTGTACGGCCCGTTCTTTGTTGATCTGATACTGTTTCTTCATCAGCGACTCTCCTGTTCTTCTGG
>DASRGE010000028.1:0-82450 GCA_035651215.1 Bryobacteraceae bacterium | reverse complement strand
AGTACAAGCTGTTTGGAATACAAGCCGTGCTTAAAAGAGTTGCGGCTGGAGCGGGATTTGCCTTCTTCACTCTTGGGTCCCGTCGATTTTTCGGCATTCGCGCGATTGGCGGCCAGTTTGGCTTCGGAGATTGGCTGCTGCCTCTCAGCGAGTTTGCGAGCTTCGCGCTCGGCGGCGCGGCGCGCTTTGCGTGCTTGACGTGCGGTCATGATACCGAGCCGAGGATCGCATGAGCCCGTGCAGCGGGTTCAAAAATTTGGGCGTAACTCGTTGATGGAATTGGGGCGGATTCTTTTCGAGTGAGGTGAACGAGAATCTGGGTATAGGGTTGTTGTGACGCCGAATTTCCAATCCACGCTCGCGCAGCACGGAATATCCGTTCTCGAGCGGCATGGACTTACCACGCTGCAGATCAACGTCGGAAAGGTGTGCAACCAGGCTTGCCAGCACTGCCACGTGGACGCCGGGCCGAAGCGGACCGAAAGCATGGCTACTCGGACGGCAGAACGGGTTTTGACAGTCTTGGGCGGAACTACTGGCGTCGGCACAGTGGATATCACGGGGGGCGCTCCCGAGCTGAATCCGAATTTCCGGCTGCTCGTCGAGGAATGCATTGCGCAAGGACGGCATGTGATCGACCGGTGCAATCTGACGATTCTTTTCGAAGCGGGCTACGAGGGGCTCGCGGAGTTTTTGGCTCGCCACCGTGTGGAGATCACCGCGAGCCTTCCTTGTTATACGGCGGCGAATGTGGACAAACAGCGGGGACGCGGCGTGTTTGAGAAGAGCATTCGTGCGTTGCAGTTGCTGAATGGCGTCGGATACGGGGTGAAGCCGGGATTAACACTCAATCTGGTCTACAATCCGCTAGGGCCGTCATTGCCGCCGCGGCAAGAGGCGCTCGAAGCGGATTACAAGCGGCATTTGCGCGAAGAATTCGGCATCGAATTCAACCGGCTGTTCACGATTACGAACATGCCCATTCAGCGTTTCGCTCAGCATCTTGTGCATCTCGGAAAGAAGGACGAGTATCTGCGACTTCTGGCCGATCATTTCAACCCGTCGACGGTTGACCAGTTGATGTGCCGCTCGCTCGTGAGCGTGGGATGGGATGGGCAGTTGTATGATTGCGATTTCAATCAAATGCTGGAGTTGCCGATCCGGGGCCATCCGACGATCTGGAATATCGATACTTTCGATGAACTGCCCGCACGGCCGGTTCAGGTGGGGAACCACTGCTTCGGATGTACGGCCGGGGCGGGCTCCAGTTGCGGAGGCGAACTTACGAAATGAGGCGCCGAACGTTTCTTCCGGTCCTGGGGGCCTCTTCCGTATTGCCTGCGACGTGGGCACAACCGGAAAAGAGGCCGCCGAAAGGGCGTTTAAAGCAGAGCGTCACCAAAGGTGTATTTCGCGGGCGGCAGATGACGCTCGACGAGATGTGCCGGGAGTTGGCCCGGCTGGGAATCTATGGATTCGATCTGATTCCGCCGGCGGACTGGCCCACGCTGAAAAAGTACGGCCTGGTTCCCACCATGCTGCCGCCTCCCTATGGCGGCACGATTCCAGACGGGATCAATCGAAAAGAGAATCACGAGCGGCTGGAAAAATCGATTCGCGAAGGAATCGATCTTGCCACGGCAGGCGGATGTCCGAATGTGATCACGCTTTCCGGGAGCCGGCGCGGGATGTCCGATGCGGAAGGCGCCGATAACTGTGTGGCGTTTCTAAACCGTGTCAAGGCGCAGGCCGAAGATAAACAAATCACAATCTGCCTGGAACTGCTGAACAGCAAAGTGAACCATCCGGATTACATGTGCGACCACACGGGGTGGGGCGTGGAGGTGATGAACCGGGTGAACTCGCCGAGCGTGAAGCTGCTGTACACCCACTGTAAGGATTCGTGTTCAATTGTCACACAGCCGCAACAGCAGCCTGGGCGACACCTTCCGACGTCGGCGGCATTTCCAGTGCGCGCGCTATCCAAGGTTCCGGGACCTGTACCCCTTCAGGTACCCTGGATCATTCTGGTGACGTTGTGTCCGATTTATTGCTGTCCGATGGCGAATGTTTGGGGCGATTTAACGGAGGCAATGCTTGCAGGTGGCCCCGCGAGCTGTTTCAGGCTTATATGCGGAACAAATTCGCGAGCCAGGAAACTTTCTAGCAGTACGGTTTTCTGTGGACCAAGAGCCGATTGTAAGCTAACCATGTGTTGAACGATAATCGCGGTCCGCATAGCCTCGAGATCGTTAACCTCCGCTGGCGGTGCAGGAATGGCCGAGCCTTGTTCAAGGTTATTCTGAGCTATTCTTCGATACTCAGCGATAACGGTTTTTAATCTTTCGTTGTGCTTTTTGAGGTCGGCGTCGAGCGCTTTCGCCTCTTTACGGATCACGTCCAGGTCCTGTGTTTCCAGACGTGCACGCTGAAACGGCTCGGCAAATTTGTAAGGATCACTTTGACCGGTCGCCAAAGCCTTTTCGTCTAGATAGTTCGCCCAGGCTAAGAAGTGTTGATAAACCAGAAATTTTGGGATCGGGTTCGATGTGGATTTACGGAATTGGACGATTTGAGCCGGAGCCATGGTAGTCTGCGCCTGCAGGCACGAGACAGCAATCGCAATCAGAATTGTCTTAGTAGCAGTTGTTGTTCTCATATTCATTTTTCTGTTGTGGACACAAGTGTTCGGCTCCAGGCACGTTGGCGTACGCATTGCGAACGCCCAGGAGTTCTCGGTATGTGGCAGCACGCACTTCTGGAGCCCCGTTCTGCGATTTCCTACGTTAATCTGGCAAATGTGGTGCTTAAGACGCTTCCGTCTACATTCCAGCTGCTCTTTCGTGCCGGAGGCCCGGCCAGCAATCCATCGATGTACCAAGTTGGCATTCCTTGCCAGAGGGCAAACCCTAAAGGCCCGGGGAAAACCCTTCATGAACGACTCACGAGCCACATAACCGACGGATGTTCTCGCCCTTCGGATCTCTTTCGAACCGCGGGCCTTCGAGCGATGCCAGTGCCGCACAAGCTTCCTGCCGAATACGCAGTGGGCCCGTCTCTACGAATTGCGTGAGCTTACCTATTGTGCGCCGAGGAGAGAAATCATAACATGCCCCGGCACTGATAGCTATTGCCTGGACCATCTCCTCCGTCGTACTATTCTCTCCTGGGGTGAGCAAAATGTCTGCAATCGCGTCTCCTATCCACGCCTCTGAATTAGGTTTAGCTGAATCGTGGCGTCCGCTGTAAACAGGCAAAACACAGTGTGCGTAGGTATCGCATACGGTCCGAAGCAAGCCATCATTCTCCTGAAGAAAGAACATTTCTCTATCCTCTTCACGCCAAGATCCGCCATCTTGAACCGTTCCCAGTCGACGCATGCCGGCGGCTCTCAGATCCATGAAGTAATATATGTCGAGGGTACCAGTCGGTACCTTTCCCCGCAAGACGTTTTCCACTTGTACAACCGCACGATGCAACTGATAGTCGTGATTAGTCCCCCATGCGTCTTTGTGAGGAACCCCAACTGGGACGCTCCTGATGACTCGCCCGACAATGATAATCGGAATCGCGGCGACTCGTTCATTCCGCGGAAGTTCGATGAACGGGGGATAGGGGATCACAGTCGATGACGACTCGCAACCAACGATCAACGACACGCTGAATATGGTGGCCGTTATGACAGCAATTGACAGAGACTTTTGCATCGTTCCGTACCATATTCACATTGTCCGAAGTTTCGTGCCGACGGAAGTTTCAATTGATACCCGGCGTGAAATCGTTGTAAACACTGGAGTCGTCGGTCTCCTTCATTTGTCTGTTGATCGAGCATCAGTACTGTCGAACTGAAGAAAAGCAAAGTCAACAGATTCTTTTCACATCTCCTCTCATGAGCTAGTTAACGCACGCGGTGTCCGGACCACGGTCCCCATTGATTCCGACGTAGTCGGATCGCAGTTCAACTCCCTGCGTCGCGAAGTACCCAGTTCTACACTTAGAGAGCGTGTCCTTAATCATAAGTGGGATTGTCAGCTGCGGGAAGCCGGAGATGGAAGGCAAAACAAGCCCGGGAGCATTAAATCCCGTTGCCCAGTACTGCTGCCAGTAATCAACTTCTGGTTTTGGCGATTGCTGGCTATATGCATCGAGCATTACACCGTTTGAATCGATCTCACCGTTGGAGGTGCTCCAGCCACCGGCACCCGGAGTTGACGGGTTATTGGGGGCCGGCATACTGCCGAGGCCTGATACATAGAGTAAATTCTCATATACAGTTAGCGGATTCGCCTTCACCCAATGTCGGCCCGTTGTGTCCTTCACTACATAAGTTCGGTCCCGCTCCGCGGCAGTGCCTGGTATCTGCTGGTCCCTAATCAGTTCGAGGAAGAGTGGCAACGGGTAGGTGTTCATTTGTCCTTGGCTCGTGTAGGCACTTTCAGCAATAAACAATGCTGGAATGATTTTCTGAATTGCTTCCCGCCAAATTTGGCTTTTGAGAACCACGCTTGAGGAGGGCTGACCAGTTCCGGGTAGACTGCTGAGAAAACTATCATCGACGAGTGGCACACTCCCATCATTGGGGACATTCGTCTGATCTGCCAGCGTGCTTCCCAGGTAGATGGTGGCCGCTTCCAACCAATAAACGCCGCCTCCCAATCCGATGGTGCAATCGCTACTCGCGTCATTGCAGGAGCCATCGCCCAAATAGAGCGGATTCTCATAGGAGGCCCCGACGAGGAAGAACGCGACTGCATAGTGATCTGTTTGCAGATCATAATCATCCCAGGCCATGGCAGCTGCATTGAAGGTTTCAGCGGCGGCATTGGCAGAGACCGGGGTTATGCCTTGAAGAATCGCCGTGCCGTCCTGATATAACGTGCCAACTGTCTGAGCATCGTAGTAAAGACTCGCCGTATCGTTCAGTTCCGTTGCCGAGTAAGTGCTGATGTTCCCGTTCGTGATTGAAATTGTCGACACCCCGGTCACATAGCCGCCTGTGGTTTGTCCCGTGTCCGTTGTCGATATCGTCCCGCCAGTACTTAGTTGGCCGACCATGAAGGATATAGCGGGCGAGATGTGGATTGATCCTACAGACCAAACCTGAGTGTAGCTGCCGATGTTTGAAGTTTGCTCTACCATACTATAGCTAAACTTGCCGTTTGCATCTGTCTTTCCAACCTGCTGCGTGCTTCCAGGGGTTTGCGAAACAAAGACAGGTTCATGAGATGGCGCGCCTGATATCGTGATTTGGAATGTGTCACCGACGCTGAAATCTGGCGTTAGATTTGGATGGGTCAAGTTTGATATTTGAAGTACAGGTGTATAGGGGAAATACCCGCCGCCAGCATTCCCTAGATTCCCCCATCCAGACCACGCCAATGTGGTTGAGGATTGCCAATTCAGATAAAGGTTTCCATCCATTCCGATGGGCTGTAATCACGGTGTTGCCGTTCGGCTGCACAACAATTGAGGGAGTGGTTTGCAAACCCGCCACCACCGCTGCCCAGGCTTTCCCATCCGGACCAATAGAAGGTGGTTGAGGATTGCCAACTCAGATAAAGGTTTCCATCCATTCCGATGGCTGTAATCACGGTGTTGCCGTTCGGCTGCACAACAATTGAGGGAGTGGTTGCAAACCCGCCACCACCGCTGCCCAGGCTTTCCCATCCGGACCAATAGAAGGTGGTTGAGGATTGCCAATTCAGATAAAGGTTTCCATCCATTCCGATGGCCGCAATCACGGTATCGCCGTTCGGCTGCACAACCATCGACGGGGTAGTTGCAAACCCGCCAGCTCCGCTGCCCAGGGTTTGCCACCCAGACCAATAGAAGGTAGTCGAGGATTGCCAATTTAGGTAAAGGTTCTTGTCCGCTCCTATCGCTGTAATCACCGTGTTGCCGTTCGGTTGAATTATCGCGTTAGAAGACCATATTGGGCACGCCAGAGAGCCCCAGACAACAAAGAGGCGCCAGAAACGTAAGCGCGAGCGATCGCCTATCGAAGAACCGAACGTAACGTTGCCATATTTGACGTGTCCCCAATTCCAATAACGCAAACGAAATCCCCGTTTTGAAAGTGAAAGACAAGTCTACGTTTCGCGAGGCCGAGTCGACAATTGCCTTAGCCGTAGTAGCCAGTTTGTTATACAGCCGTACGGCTCGGCGGGTTTAAGCTCAAGCGGACACGTTTGAAGCAGCCAGCCATAGCGCGTCATCTTCGCTTCTTGCCCACATCTGAGCGGAAATACCTGTCGCGAAGCGCAAAGGATGTCGAGCGGGCGCAATTGACACACTCCCTTTTCTATTGAGCATTCGCATGCGCGTGCCAAAAATGGGTAGACCAGAGTGAGCCGCCCAAACCGCATAAATACAAGCAGGTCGAAAACCCGTCGAGGCGTCCGCGGCGCAGATTTCACGTTTGCAGGAGAAAGGATAATCAATGACGGCGATCGCAGCGAAATTGCACATCACCAGAAGGACCGCATATCGGCTTCGCGACTGAGCCAAAGCAAAGTAAGCCCCATGCCAGGCATCCGCGATACGGCCTACCCTCAGCTCAAGGGAACTCCCTCCGACAAGGAATTGGATCGACTGTACACTCCGGAATTGGCTGAGCTGGTTTGGGCTGAAAAACGGACGCGCGAAGACACGCCACGGGTGGGCTTGCTGGCCTTGCTCAAACGTTCCAGCGGCTCAGATTTGTTCCTCTTTCTGAAGTTCCCGAACCCATTCTCCGCCACATCGCGTCTCATGCCGGATGCACAGGCGTTCCCGCTTATTTGAATCGCTACGATGCGATCTCCGCTCGGCGGCGACATATGCTTTTGGTTCGCGATTATCTCGGAGTGAAAGCATGGGGTGCGGACGCACAGCTGGCGATGCAGGAAGCGAGCCGACAGGCTGCTCGCACGCTGGAGGATCTGGCCGACATCATCAATTTTCACTCTCGAAGATCTGGTCCGGCAGAGGTTTGAGTTGCCGGCCTTCTCTGTTCTGCATCCAAACGCCCAGAATGCCCGCGCAACGGTCAACCGCGAATACCAGGCGATAGTCTGCAATCGCCTCATGGCGCCCGGATACTGAAAATGCCGCCTAGATCCGAAAGCGTCAGCCGGGCAGCTACGGTCGCCATGTGGTAATCCAACACGAATCCTTACCGTGGCTCATGTATGACATCTATCACATGCAGATCATGGAAGGCGATATTGCGCGCACGATTCGCAACAACATCCAGTACACTGCGCATTTCCATACGGGAGGTAATCCCGGGCGGCACGAGATCGACGGCACGCAAGAGCTGAACTACCATTTTGTTGCGGAAGCGATTGCGGACTTAGAATTCAGCGGAGTGATCGCGCATGAATACACGCCGGTTCGCGATCCGATTACGTCGCTGGCACAGGCGATTGAGATTGTAACGGTGTAGAAACGGCAACCTGGTCGTGCGGGAGGGCTTTCCCCGTGCCGTCTCCATTCTGCCCATCAACTGCGCCATGCTATTCTGTCGCCAGCCAGCTCATTTATGCGTTTGCGTGGGCTACTTCTCGCAGTTCTCCCGAGCCTGGCGCTACTGAGCGCGGTTTGTGCGACTGTGCCCTTGCCCGATCAGGAGAGCCTGCCGAACGACGCCAGCAAAGTGGGCCTGCGCACCTCCCGCAAAGCCCAGCAACCCGGCACGTTCCGTGAATACCCAGGCTGGGAATATGAAAATTTCCCGCTCCCGCCCGATTATCAGGTTCCCGGCGAGTGGACGTTTGCGCGGTTCATGTATCGCGCCGTTCCCACCTGGCGCGGGCGGCTGAATAACTGGACCATCGATTATCCGCGGTCCGACCGTCATCTTTCCGCCGCTGTTCGGCGCCTGACACGGATTCAGGCACGCTCGGTGGAAGAGCCGGTCGCGGCCGAAGATGGGGACGACATTTATAACTGGCCGTGGCTGTATGCCGTGGAAGTGGGCCATTGGGACCTGACCGACTTGCAGGCCGCGAAGCTGCGTGACTATCTGGAACGCGGGGGCTTTTTCATGTGCGACGACTTTCATGGAACCGAAGAATGGGAGACCTTCGTCGCCAGTATGAAAAAGGTGTTCCCGAACCGGCCCATCGTGGACCTGCCCAACAGCGATCCTATTTTCCACAGCGTTTATGATCTGGATGATCGTTACCAGGTGCCCGGAGAGCAGTTCGTATACACTCATCGAACGTTCGAAAAGGACGGATATCAGGCGCGCTGGCGGGGCATTTACGACGACAAAGGACGGGTGGTGGTCGCCATCTGCCACAACATGGACCTGGGCGACTCGTGGGAGCACGCGGACAATCCTTTGTATCCTGAGCAGTATTCCGCGCTGGGCTTCCGCATTGGAGTGAATTATCTGGTCTATGCGATGACGCATTGACCGGAAGAGGCCATCAGCATGTTCGAGTTTTTCTTTAAATATCCGGCCAGCGTCTTTGCGAAGGGACGGTTTGTGCTGATGGGCTCGTGGCCACGCTGGGCGCTATTTGTGGGGGTGCTCGCGGCCGCGGTCTTTCTGGGATGGTTGCTCTGGCGGAAGCGCAAGCAATTGACACCCGGGTTGCGCGGCATGCGAATGGTGTGCCTCTGGGCCTTGCAATCGGCCCTCGTGGCCGTTCTACTGTTTCTGCTTTGGGAGCCGGCGATCAGCGTGGAAGCCTTGCGGCCCCAGCAGAACATCATCGCCGTAGTAGTGGACGATAGCCGCAGCATGGCTATGCACGATGTAGGCGAAGCCCGCGAGCAGGAAGCAAAACGGGTACTCAATTCCGGCGTGCTCAACGATTTGCGGGCACGCTTTCAAGTAAGGCTTTACCGGCTGAGCAATGGCATTCAGCCGATCCAGAATGCGGACCGTTTGCAACCAACTGAAAGCTCGACACAGATCGGAAAAGGGCTCCGGCAACTGGCGGATGAGGCAGCGACCTTGCCTATCGGAGCAGTTGTACTGCTAACGGACGGTTCCGATAATTCGGGCGGCATCGATCGCGACACTATGACGGAGCTGAGGCGCAGACGGCTGCCCGTCAATACAATCGGTTTCGGAAAAGAACAGATCTCGAACGACGTCGAAATGGACGGGCTCGATCTGCCCTCGAAAGCGCTGGAGGGGTCGCGGCTGGAAGCGCAGGTCACGATCCGGCAGAACGGCTTCGAGGGCAAGCGAACGCGCATCGTTTTGACGGGCGGAGGAACGATTCTGGCGAGCCGCGATATCACGCTCCGGCCGGGTTCGCAGCAGGTGGAATCAGTCGAGTTCAATGCCGGGAAATCGGGGGTGAAGGACATCGAAGCCCGGCTCGATCCGCTTCCCGGCGAACAGAACACCGATAATAACCGGCTCACGCGCGTGCTGGCAGTGGATGGAACCCAGCGCCGAATTCTGTATGTGGAAGGCGAACCGCGCTGGGAATTCAAGTTCATCCGGCGGGCGGTGGAGGATGACCCGGCGATCGCCGTTGTCTCCATGTTGCGGACCACCCAGAACAAGATCTACCGCCAAGGGATCGCGAATCCGAACGAGCTGGCCGATGGCTTTCCGACGAAACCGGAGGATCTGTTCCAATTTCAGGGATTAATTCTGGGCAGCGTAGAATCCGGATTCTTTACCACGACCCAGCAGCAGATGATCAAAGATTTTGTCGACCGGCGCGGCGGCGGATTGCTCTTTCTGGGAGGACGGTGGGCGCTGGCGGATGGCGGGTATAACATTCCCCCGTTCACTGCGCTGCTGCCCGTGAATCTGCCAAAGCGCCAGAACACGTTCCAGCGCGATTTCGTAGCGGCTGAACTGACCGATGCGGGACGCAAGAGTTTGATTTGCCGGATTGAAAACGATCCGGCGAAGAGCAACGACCATTGGGAGATCCTGCCCTATCTGGCGAATTACCAGGATCCGGGAACACCGAAGCCGGGCGCAACGGTGCTGGCCCGCGCGGATGCGGGCGGGAAACGGCTCCCGCTTCTGATCACGGAGAATTACGGCCGTGGCCGGACCGCCGTGTTCGCAACGGGTGGAAGCTGGCGCTGGCGCATGCAACAGCCGGTGCAAGACAAGAGCCAGGAAACGTTCTGGCGGCAGCTTCTGCGCTGGGAAGTGAGCGCTACGCCTTCGCCTGTCACTGTATCTACACCAAATGCTCAATTGGCCGACGACGGCAAGATTCAGCTTCGCGCGGAAGTACGCGACAAAACGTATCTGCCGGCCGGGGATGCGGATGTGGAAGCGCGTATCATCGCGCCCGACGGCTCGGCGACTACGGTTCCGCTGCGCCCTGATCCGCTTTCGCAAGGAATCTATTCGGCCGAATGGGACGCTTCGTGCGCCGGTTCGTATATCGCGGAAGTGACTGCGAAGCGCGGAACGCAAGCGCTGGGGCGCGACGTGTTGACGTTCCGGCGGGAAGATGGCATAGCCGAGAATTTCCACCGCGAACAGAATCGCGAGCTGCTTGAGAAGCTGGCGGCGGAGACCGGGGGCCGGTATTACACGGCGCGAACGGCCGGCCAGCTTCCGCGCGAGATCTCTTATTCCGAAGCGGGAATCACGGCTCGCGAAGTGAAAGATTTGTGGAATATGCCCATCGTGTTTCTTTTGGTGCTCGCGCTGCGCTCGGCGGAATGGCTGCTCCGGCGGCGTTGGGGGGCGGTATGAAAACGTTGGGCTTGCTCTTGCTGCTCGCGATATGCACGCCGGCCGCCGATTACTATGTGACGGTCGCGGGGCTGGGCGGCACACCGGAATACGAACAGCAGTTTGCTAAGTGGGCAGCAGATCTCGATCATGAATTGCGCTCGAATGGCAACGAAGCGCATGTGATCACGTTAAGCGGCGCATCGGCCACGCGCGAGCACCTGGAACATACACTGGCGGAGCTTACGAAACAAGTGCAGGCAGACGATGCGTTCGCGATTTTCCTGATCGGCCATGGCACGTTCGACGGGACCGATTATAAGTTCAATCTGCCTGGACCTGACATCACGGCGGGACAACTGGCCTCGCTGCTGAACCGCATTCCGGCCAGCCGGCAACTTGTCGTGAATACGACCAGCTGCAGTGGCGCTTCGCTGGCCGCGCTGGCCCGGAAAGATCGCATTGTAATCACCGCGACCAAATCGGGCAACGAGAAGAACGCCACCGTGTTTGCGCGGTATTGGGTGGATGCGCTGCGCGATCCGAGCGCGGATGCGGACAAGAACGGGACCGTGAGCGCGCTCGAAGCCTACCGGTATGTGGAACGCAAGACGACGGGCTATTTCGAATCCGAGAAATTGCTGGCGACCGAGCATCCCTTGCTTTCCGATACCGGCACCGCAAATGCCGTGCGCGATCCGAAACCGGAAAACGGACAGGGCCTGCTTGCGGCAGCTTTTCCAGTATTGCGGCCCGAAACAGAAACCACGGCGGCTCTCGCTCCAGAAAAGCAGAAATTACTCGCCCGCAAAGAAGACCTGGAAGCGAGGATTGATCGTCTGAAATACCAGAAAGCGGCCATGTCACCGGAAGAGTACAAACAGCAGCTCACAAAGCTGCTCCTGGAACTGGCACGCACGCAGGCGGAGATCGACCGATGAAACCAGGTCTCCTGCTGCCGTTGTTTGCAATGGCGCTGCCCTCGTTTGCGGGCCCGGTGGATACCTGTCGCGACCTGAAGCATCACGGCAAGCTGCAACAGGCTCAGGCCTGCTTTATGGGTTTAACACGCCAGTCCGATCCAGTCACGCAGGCCGAAGGCTATTGGGGTCTGGGACGCTATGACGAAGCGAACGACGCCTTTCGCATTGCCTACGAGAACCAGGCGAAATCGGCGCCGATTCGCGTGGAATGGGGCAAACTGTATCTCGATCACTACCAGCCCGGGGATGCGGCCAAGCTGTTTGAAGAAGCGCTCGAGATCGATCCAAATAACGCCCCGGCGTATCTGGGGCTTGCACGAGTAGCCGCTGAAGGGTTTGATAAAAAAGCGGTCGAACTCGCCCGGCGCGCAGCGCAGCTCGATCCGAAAAGCGCCGAACCACATGCGCTGCTCGCGTACTTGGCGCTGGAAGATACCGACACGAAACTCGCCACCGAAGAGGCGCAGACCGCGCTTGGGCTTTCGAACGAGTCTCTGGAGGCGCTCTCGGTGCTGGCCTCCATCGACTGGCTGGCCGATAAGCCGCAATCGGAGTGGATGAACCGGATTCTCCAGATCAACCCGGTGTACGGCGAAGCGTACGACATGGGCGCGCATTTTTTCGAGATCAATCGCCGATACGAGGAGGCGATCGCTTACGATCGAAAGGCCCTGGAGCTGAACGATCAACTGTGGCCCGCGCGGTCGCAGCTCGGCGTAAATCTCATGCGACTGGGCCGCGAAGCGGAAGCCAAAGCGGAGTTGGAGCGCTGCTATGCCGCTCATTACCGGAATGCCGAAACCGTCAATTCGCTGCGCTTGCTCGATACATTGGGGGATTACGAAACGTTCAAAACGCCGACTACCGAGCTCCTGTTGAACAAGAAAGAAGCCGCCCTATTGCGGCCCTATATCGAACCGGAACTGCAACGAGCTATCGCCACCTATGGGCGCAAGTACAAGATGAAGCTGCCGGGGCCGGTGCGGCTGGAAGTCTATCCCAACCATGAAGATTTTATTGTCCGGACGTTGGGGCTGCCGGGCCAGGGCGGACTGCTGGGCGTGACTTTCGGTCTGGTGGTCACTATGGACAGCCCGAGCGCGCGGCCGCCCGGCGATTTCAACTGGGCCAGCACCATGTGGCATGAGCTCAGCCACGTCTATGTTCTCACTGCCACGCACCATCTGGTCCCGCGCTGGTTCACCGAGGGACTCTCGGTCCACGAAGAAGCGGCTGCTTCGCCCGATTGGGGCGACCGCATGACGCCGGAGATCGTGACGGCGCTACGTGAGAAAAAACTGTTACCCGTTGCGCAACTCGATCGCGGATTCGTGCGTCCAGAATACCCAGGCGAGGTAATCGTCTCTTATTATGAGGCGGGCAAAATCTGCGATTACATCGCGCAAAAGTGGGGCGACGAGGCGATTCTCGGAATGATTCACTCCTACGCCGACCGAAAGACTACCGTTGAAGCGATTCAGGACAATCTTCATGAGAGTCCGGAAGCCTTCGATAAAGAGTTTTCGGCATGGCTGGATAAACAGACCGGCAACACGGTCCGTCATTTCGATGAATGGCGGCAGGGCATGAAGGCAGCATACGCGGATCTGAAGAACGGAAATCGTGATGGCGCCCTGCAGCGGGGAACAGCCGCGCGCGATTTCTATCCGGATTACGACGGAGCCGATAGCGCTTATGAGCTGCTTTCCGGCATTTACCTGTCTTCGGGAAAGAAGGCCGAAGCGATTCAGCAGCTTGAACGATATCGCGACATCGGAGGGTCAAACCTTCAGACCTTGAAGCAACTGGCCGATCTGGAGCGCGAGGCGGGAAACACAGCCCAGGCGGAAAAGACGCTGAAAGCGCTGAACTATATATACCCCGAAGATGAGGAGATTCATCGCAAACTGGGCAGCTTATTGCTCGATAGCGGCGACGTAAACGGCGCCATCCGGGAGGATCAGGCATCCTTGGTCTTGCAGCCTTCCGACGCTACGTCCCATTTCGAGCTGGCGCGGGCGCTTCGCGCAGCTCATCGCTTGGGCGAAGCCAAAGATCAGGTTTTGATGGCGCTTGAATCCGCGCCCGATTTCAAGCCTGCCCAACAACTTCTTTTGCAATTAAGCCAATAAAGAACAAACAATATGTCGACCATTACTACCGAACCCCTCGCTGATTCCGCGGAAATCAAGACTCGTCTGAAACGCTTTCAAGACGCACAAGCTGCCATCCAGCAGCAGGTTCGGAAAGTGATTGTCGGACAGGACGAAGTGATCGAGCATGTTCTCATCTCGCTCTTCGTTGGCGGGCATTGTCTTCTCACGGGGCTGCCCGGAACAGCCAAGACGCTGCTGGTGCGCACGATGGCGCGCGCCTTGGGGCTGCGCTTCAGCCGCATTCAGTTCACGCCCGACTTGATGCCGTCGGACATCACGGGCACAGACATTATCGAAGAGAACCCAAGTACCGGTCATCGTACCTGGACGTTTGTACCCGGCCCCATTTTTTCCAATCTCCTGCTGGCCGACGAAATCAACCGCACGCCGCCGAAAACGCAATCAGCGCTGCTCGAGGCGATGCAGGAACTTTCGTGTACTGTGCGCGGGCATCAGTACCGGATTGAAGCTCCGTTCTTTGTTCTGGCCACCCAGAACCCGATCGAACTGGAAGGCACCTATCCCCTGCCCGAGGCGCAGCTCGACCGTTTTCTGTTCAACACCGTCCTCGATTACCTGACCTCCGAAGAGGAGATGAAAGTGGTGGACCTGACGACGACGACGGTTCTTCCGGAAGCGAAGCCAGTCACGAGTGCCGAAGAGATCCTCGATTTTCAGCAGCTTGTGCGCATGACACCGGTGGCCGAATCGGTGGCGCGGTACGCAGTGGAACTAGTGCGGGCCACACGACCCGGCGCGAACGGCGAAGCGCCGGACTTTGTAAAGAAATATGTAAACTTCGGCGCAAGCGTCCGAGCCGTGCAATTCTTAGTATTGGCGGGCAAAGCTCGGGCTTTGATGCACGGGCGATTCCATGTATCCTACGAAGATATTCGCGCCCTGGTAATTCCCGTGATGCGGCATCGCGTGCTCTTGAATTTCCATGCGGAGTCGGACCGGCTGACGCAGGACAATCTGCTGCAGAAATTGCTCGAATGGAAACCTGCGCCGCGCGGATGACGCCCAATCAAAAAAGCAACCCGCCGTGCCCGTAGAGGTTACAAACCGCTTTCTCGATCCCGCCGTCCTGGCCGAAATATCGAGCCTGGATCTGATTGCCAAGACCGTTGTGGACGGCTTCATCGCCGGCCTGCATCGCTCTCCCGATTTCGGTTTTAGCCAGGAATTCGCCGAGTACCGCGCTTATACGCCGGGCGATGACCTGCGGCACGTGGACTGGAACGTGTTTGCGCGCACGGAAAAGATGTACCTGAAGCGGTACCGCGGCGAGACCAACACGGCTTTGATGGTGCTGCTCGATGCGAGCGCCAGTATGGGCTTCGGCTCGGGAGTGGTGCGGAAGTTTGATTACGCGAAGTTCCTCGCTTCAGCGGTGGTCTACCTTGCCCATCTGCAACGCGACAGCGCCGGGCTGATTGCGTTCCATGACGACGTCACAAATTTCATCCGGCCCTCTGCGCGGCAGGGCCAGCTTATGCGGCTGCTGCACGGCATCGATAACGCGCAGCTTGGGAAGCGCACGGATTTCGCCAAGCCCTTCTTTGAGCTTCAGCAATTCCTGCGCCGGCGCGGCGTTACGGTCCTGATTTCGGATTTCTTTGAAGATCCGGAGAAGATTGTGCAGACGGTGTCGCCGCTACGTTTTCGCGGAAATGAGGTGATCCTGTTTCACATTCTCGATCCGCGGGAAGTTGATCCGAAACTCGGC
Source organism: Bryobacteraceae bacterium (assembly GCA_035651215.1). GTDB lineage: Bacteria > Acidobacteriota > Terriglobia > Bryobacterales > Bryobacteraceae > Bog-105. The sequence continues at coordinate 66,928 of DASRGE010000028.1, read as the reverse complement.
GAACCGGCGCTGCTTGTCGACATGGAGACGGACGAGGCAATCGAAGTATCGCCCGATTATGCGCGCAGCGAGTACCGGGAAAAAATCGGAACTCATATCGAGAATTTGCGGTCTAAAGCGCAAGGCGCGGGCCTCGACTACTTCCTGATCCGTACGGACCAGCCGCTCGATCAGGCGCTGCGGGAGTACTTCACCATTCGTGAGGGGAGAATTTGAATGGGTTTTTTGTCCCCCTGGTTTTTGGCAGGCATCGCTGCAGTTGGGTTGCCGATCTGGCTCCATCTTCTGCGGCAGTTCAAGCGGACCCCTCAACCGTTTAGTTCGCTGATGTTTTTCGAGCGCCGGATCCAAAGCTCTATCCGGCACCGGCGTTTGCGGTACTTAGTTTTACTTGCATTGCGGCTGGCCGTTCTCGTCCTGCTGGCACTCACCTTCGCGAACCCGTTTATTTACCGCACGGAAACACTTGGGAGCCGCCGAAAGCTGACCGTGATTGCTGTGGATCGCTCCTTCAGCATGCGGTACGGGAACCGCATGGAGCAGGCCAAGGCGCGAGCGCACGCGCTGGTAAACGCGCTACACGGCCAGGATCTGGCCGAAGTCGTTGCGCTCGATTCGCATATCGAAGCGCTCACGCAACCGGAAACGGACCACACGGCCTTGCATTCGGCGATCGATGGAATTCAGCCGGATGACGAAATGAGTTCCTACGGCGAGTTTGTGCGCGCGCTGCGCGTGATGGATCAATCTTCGGGAATGCGCCTGGACGTGCATCTGGTGAGCGACATGCAGCAGACCTCCATGCCGCCCACTTTTCGGGATCTGCAAGTCGGCCCGCACACTGCGTTGCAACTCTATAAGGTGGGCGGCGGCAACGCGCCGAACTGGGCCATCGAGACCGTGAACACTCCGGCGCATGTTTACGACACGGCGCACACCCGTCTCACGGCGACGGTCGCCGGGTGGCATACGCAGGCGGCCAACCGGAAGGTGGAACTGGTTCTCGACGGCAAGACCATCGCCTCGAAAGAAGTCAGTGTTCCGCCGAACGGGCGCGCACAGGTGGAGTTTCTCGGATTCGATGTGCCCTACGGCAATCATCGCGGCGAGGTTCGCATTACGCCGGAAGACCAACTGGCGGAAGACGATTCGTTTCCTATCGCGGTGGATAGGTCGGACCCGCGCCGGGCTCTGTTTCTCTACGCGGGAGGCCGCGCGCGAGAAGCGTTTTATTACAAGGCCGCGCTGGAATCCACGCCGGACACGGGTCTGGTGGTTCAGACTGCCCCAATCGAAAACGCCGGACACGTAGATTTCTCCAAATATGCCTTCGTTGTCTTAAACGACGTAGGCGATCCGGGCCCCGAAGTCGCGCGCGCGTTGTGCAGTTGGTTAATGCGCGGCGGTTCGGTGATGATCGCGCTTGGTGCAAACAGCGTGGAGTACGGGCGCGTACCGCTCTCCGGAGACCGGCTCAGCGAGGATCGCTCGACGCAAGGAATCGGCACGATGGACGACCAGGACCCGGCCCTCTCGGGCGCTGGACATTTCGAGAATGTGCAATTCCTACGCGCGGAGCGAGTCTCCGCCAAACCAACGGCGCGTATTATTGCGAGGCTGGCGGATGGCTCGCCGCTGCTTTTAGAAGAACCCATGGGCGAGGGACGGATTCTCATTTTTGCATCGAGCCTGGACAACACGACGAATGACTTTCCGCTGCACGCATCGTTTTTGCCGTTTATCGTTCAAACGGGACATTACCTTGCGGGTACCGATACGACCGCTTCCAACGTGGTCGCTGGGACGCCAGTCACTTTACGGCGAACACGGGATCAAGGCACGGCAGCCGATGTGATCGGTCCGGATGGCAAACATGAGCTTTCGCTGGGCGATGCTTCGAAGGCTTTAAGTTTCGACTTGAACCATGGGGGCTTTTACGAGGTGCAACGCGCGGATGGGCGCCGACTTCTGATGGCGGTCCACGCCGACCGCCGCGAATCGGATTTAACGCCCATTCCGAACGACACCCTGGCACTTTGGCGCAATACTGGGAATACGGCTGCCGCGGCGCAGTCCGGAACAGTGGAACAGCAGACGCGTCCCTGGAGTCTGTGGCGATACGCCATGTTTCTCGCTCTCCTCGTGGCGTTAGTGGAGTCTATTTTTGCAAGTCGGTATCTAAAGCAAGAGAGGCAAACAGCATGACCTCGCTCGAACAACTCCAGGCTTATTTGCGGCAGCTCGAACAGCGCTTGCGGCTCTTTGCTGCTTCCCGCGGAGCAGCCACCATAGGAGGGTTGGCGCTCGGCCTGACTTTATTGCTGGTCTGGATCAGCAATCGCTATCAATTCGCGCACAGTGTCGTTTTGCCTTTACGGATTCTACTATTTCTCTCCATCGGAGTTGCCATTGCCTTAACCCTGGCCATCCCTTTGTTGAAACTGAACCGGCGCTGGGTCACGCGGCTGGCCGAGCAACGCATCCCCGAATTTGAGCAGCGGCTTTTGACGGTCTGCGAGCGGCCCGACCCGAATAATCCGTTTACCGAACTTGTCGCTGAAGACGCAATGCGCATTGCCCGGCAGCATCAACCGGAGGAACTGACGCCCGCACGCTCCTTGTGGGCTTTGGCGGCGTCCGGCGGGGTGACCGCGGCGGTTCTTATCTGGCTGATCCTCGCCGGCCCCGGCTACTGGGGTTATGGCGCCGGGTTGCTCTGGACCGGAAGCGCGAATGCGAGCAAACGTCCTTTGTACGACATTGCGGTTCAACCGGGAAACAAGACGATCCGGCGCAAATCGGACCAGCTTATCGCGGCCCACCTGCTGGGATTTTCCGCTCACAAAGTGACTTTGCACGCGAAATACGGCGGAGCGTTGAGGTGGGAAGAAACACCTATGCAGCCCGCCTCCGACGGGAACAGCTACCGGTTTCTATTTGCTGGGTTGTCCGACGCTGTCGAATACTACGTACAGGCCGATGGCGCGCAGTCGAAACATTTTAAGCTTGGCGTCAAAGATCTTCCCGGCGTGAAGCGCGTTCGCGTCGCTTTGCACTATCCAAGTGGTCTTGGATTACGGGACGCCACTTTCGATCCGGGCGGCGATATCCGGGCCGTCGAGGGCACGCAAGCTGATATTGCCGTTCTTACCGATCGCCCGCTCGATCATGGCGTTTTGGTTCTCGAAAACGGCACGCGGATCAATTTGACCCGCGGCGATGGCAACTGGCTGACCGGGCATCTCTCCATCACAAAAGATGGTTCATACCATGTCGCGGCTATCGATAATGGCGAAGCGGTACGCATCAGCGACGATTACTTTATCGAGGCTAAAAAAGACGAGCCCCCGTCCGTACACATTGCTCGCCCCGGACGCGACCCGCACGTCAGCCCGATTGAAGAAATGCCGGTCACAGTCGAAGCGGCCGACGATTTCGGCGTGGACGGAATGGAGTTGCACTATTCCGTGAATGGCGGTCCGGAACAGGTAGTGCCGTTGTTGAAAGCGAAGGGCGTGAAGGATGCGCAGGGCGGGACTACTTTGTACCTGGAGAATTTCAAGCTCGTTCCGGGTGATCTCGTGAGCATGTATGCCACGGCAAAAGACGCAAAAACAACGGCTCGCAGCGATATCATCTTCGCCCAAGCGGAGCCTTTCGATTTCAAGTTCAGCCAGTCGCAGCAGGCTGGCGCGGGCGGCGGGATGGGAATGGGAAATCAGCAAGCCAACATCTCCGAGCGACAAAAGCAGATCATCGCCGCCACCTGGAACGAGCTCAAAGGAGATCCAAAGACGCGCGCCACGATTCAGGAAGATGCCCGCTTCCTCTCGGAGCTGGAAGGCAAACTCGGAGAGCAGGCGAAGACACTCGCCGAGCGCATGGGTAGCCGGGAACTCTCTTCCGCGAATTCGGAATTCGAACAGTTTTCGAAGTTAATGACCCAGGCCTCGTCACAGATGAACGATGCCGTAGACCGGCTCAAACCCGCCAAATGGCACGATGCCCTGCCGCCGGAGCAGATGGCGTTGCAATCCCTCCTGCGGGCGGAAGCGATCTTCCGCAATATTCAGGTCGCCTTCGGCCAGGCCGGAGGAGGCATGGGCGGGAGCGGCGCGCAGCGCGATTTAGCGCGCATGTTCGATCTGGAACTTGATACTACCAAGAATCAGTACGAGACCGGCCAATCGAATGCTTCGCAGCAGAACGAGCAACAGAAGGCCATCGACGAAGCGTTCCAGCGGCTTCAGATGCTTGCGCGCCGGCAGCAGGAACTGGCAGCGCAGAATGCGCAGCAGCAGGCATTCGAGCAGCGCTGGCAGGAAGAGCAGTTGCGCCGCGAAGCCGAAGAATTGCGGCGGCAGATGGAGCAGTTAGCCCAAAATACACAAGGGCAACAGCAGCAATCGAACGGACAACAGAGTAGCCAGCAAGGCTCATCTTCGTCCTCGTCGTCATCGTCCTCGTCCTCTTCGCAGTCGGCTCGACAGGGCGGTCAACAGAACCGGCAGATGAACGAAGCCATGCGGCATGCGATGGAATCGCTCCAGCGCGCCGAGGACCAGATGCGGCAAGCCGTCAGCAATCACGATGCAACCGCCGAGCAACGCGCCGCTCAAGAACTGGCAGATGCGCAAAACGCACTCAACAATGCGCTGCATCAGCAGGCCGGAAACTCGGTTTCGGATCTGGCGCAGAGATCGCAGGAGATTGCCAATGCCCAACGCGAGATTGCAAATAAGCTGAAGCAGATGTATGGCGGCAGCGACAGTCTGCGAAATCGCATGGAGAGCGAATTCGGCTCCGCGGAGAATCCCGGGGGAATGCCGCAGATGAACGACCCCGACGGGCCGTCTCGCTTCCCCTGGGGATACCGGCGACGATACTGGCAGCAGATGCAGCCCACACGTCCGGCTACGGAGCAGGAAAAGGCGATCGCCAGCCAGAAGGAAAAGCTCGCTCAGCAGGTTGAGCAGCTCGAACGGCAAATGCAGCAGCAGGCGCAAAACCTGGCGGGCATGCAGCTGGATGCCGGATCCAAAATGCGCAAAGCGCTTTCGGAAGCCGAGCAGAAAGAACTTGCGCTGCGCATGCAAAAGAACGCGGAATGGATCCGGCAAGGCTATGGAGACCGCAATCTCGGAATGGAGGATAGCGTGACGGCCGGGCTCGATCAGCTTAGCCGCGATCTTCGCGACGTGCAGCAGGCGCTCAATTCCGGCAATCCGAATGGCCAGAACGGGCGCGATGAGAAAGCCGAGCGGACCATGGCACAGCTTCGCGCGCTACGTGAGCAGTTGGAGCGGGCACAGCAGGGGAATCGCTCTTCGAGCCAGAACGGCCAACAGCCGGGCCAGCAAGGTGGACAGAACGGTCTACAGGCCGGGCGGAACGGTCAACAGCAAGGCGGCCAACAAGGCGGGCAGCGGGGGCAGAGCGGTTCGCCTCAGAACGGATCTCCTCAAGATGGATCTCCTCAAAACGGAACCTGGAGCGCCTACGGCGGTGGCGGCACGTTTATCGACCGGCAGGGCATTCACGATGCGATGAGCCAGCTCTACGCACTGCGCGGCCAAATCGATCCGCGCGACCGTTCGCTGAATACATATATCGATGGCACGCTGGGCTATTTGCATGACTTGTATGCCGATCCGTCACGGCTGCAATCGACCATTGGCCAGGACGCGGTGACCAGCCTGGAACGGCTGGAAATCGAACTGAACCGGCGCTTGGGCGGCGATCTGCAACACTCCGGAGGCGCCAGAACCGGCGCGGCCGAATCATCGCCGGAAAAGTATCGGGACGCGGTTGCTGAATACTTTAAGAAGCTGAGTCAGCCGCAATAGGCGGCATGGCTGTTTCTATCAAGGACATTGCACGGCTGGCGGGAGTCTCGCACTCCACCGTGTCGCGCGCGCTTCGGAACAGCCCGCTCATTCCGCCCGCAACGGCGCAACGCATTCAGCTAATCGCAAAGGAGGCGGGCTACACCGCCAGTGCCGTCGCGCGCAGTCTGGTCATGCGCAAGACAGAAGCGATTGGAGTGGTGGTCACCTCTATTGCCGATCCGTTCAATGGCGAAGTAGTGGCAGGCATTGAAGAGGTCGCCAACCGCAACGAATATTCGGTGATTCTGGCGACTTCGCAAACCGATCCGGAGCGCGAAATGACTGTGGTGCGCTCGTTTCAAGCACGCCGTGTGGACGGAATTCTGGTGGCTTCCTCGCGCGTCGGAGCCCTTTACGTTCCGCTGCTCTCGGAACTAAAGATTCCGATTGTTTTGTTGAATAATCAGCATCCGAGCGAGTTCGTGCACTCGGTGAGCATCGACAACGTGGCGGGTGCGTACGATGCCACGCAACATCTGATCCAGTTGGGACACCGGCGCATTGCGTATGTCGGCGACCGTTCCGGGCTGCATTCGGACGCCGAGCGTTTCGCGGGTTATGAGAAAGCGCTGGTCGAAGCCGGATTACCCGTTCATTCGGAGCTGATCATGCGCGGCGATGGGAAGCCAGGCGGCGGGATTCAGGCCGTGAACACGTTTCTGGATCTGGCGGACAGGCCCACCGCAATCTTCTGCTACAACGATATGACCGCGCTCGGCGTCTTCCGGACAGCGATCAATCGCGGTCTGAAAGTGCCGGACGATTTATCGATTGTCGGCTTCGACGATCTGTATTTCACGTCGTTTGTCGAGCCGCCGCTCACGACTGTGCATCAGCCCAAGCGCGAAATGGGCGCGCGCGCGATGGAACTGCTGTTGGCACTGTTGCGCGGTGAAGAGGCCGAGAGAACGGTAACGATCAAAGGGAAGCTGGTGGTTCGGAAATCAACAGCGGCCGTACGATGATTCAGAGAATCGCACGTCAGTAGTGATAGCGGCAGGCAAGAATTCGGATTTTGTCTGGCAGGATTTGATAAACAAGCCCGGTGCTGTTGATCAATGCGCCTGGCCGCAAAGTTCGTGCTTGAGCGGTTCTGGCTTGGCTATTCCACAAAATGGTTCGCGTTGGACGTCGCGGATCAAGCGAACGATTCGGACTGCCTGAGCCCGATCCCGTTCGGCCCACCACACCAGGTTCTCGGATGCGGACGCATCGAACTCAACGCTTCTCAAAGCCCGAGTTTTGCAGCCGCGTCTTCAAGAGAGATACCGTCGCGCCGCTGTAAAGAAGCCAGAAGGCGATCCTTCATGGCTTTCGATTTCAGTAAATAGGCGGTCTCGCGTTCCGAAGCGATCTCTCTCCATAGCTCACAATGACTGCGGTCGGCTCCCCAGCTTCGTTCGAGACAATCTGGATATCGAGATCCCGCACAATTCCAGATTACTCCCCCGAGCGGCTCATCAGGACGATTTCTGCCGGGACTACCAGTCGATCTTGTCCGGGAAAAATTCCGCGACCAGATCTTCGTAATATGGCTTGATCTCTTTCATGTTCGGACGCTCACGGCCTTTCGAATACAGGTCGTAAGGATTGAACTTGCGGACCCATTCGAACATCCGCTCATCCTGCGCATTCATCAGGTGCGTGTACGCCCCGTGTTTGTGCGCCGGATAGAAGGAGTGATACCGCAGCATGTATTGCGCTTCTTCGGGCAGATACTTGCGCGTGACCGTGTAGATGTACTCATCGTGTCCCCAGGAAAGGTGTACTTTGTCGAGTCCGCAGTTCGGCTCGTAAATGCCGTACTTGGTTTGATACTCGGGAACTTTGCTATCCGGATTCGCCGCAAAGAACTCCGGGAACACAATCTGATCCGAATAGGCGCAGCCCACCGGAAACGTATCGCCTACCACGGCCCATTGCGGCTCGCCGTAGAGGCAGAGCACTTTGCCTAAATCATGCACGAAGCCGGCGAGAACGAACCAGCGGGGATGGCCATCCTTGCGGATCGCCTCCGAGGTCTGGACCAGGTGCTCAATCTGGGTGAGGTCGGTATCGGGGTCGCTGTCGTCGACGAGTGTATTGAGATACTCCGCCATTTCCCAGATGCTCTTCTTGCCGCGCGTCAACGGCCCGTATTCGGCCTTCTTGCGCAGCACGAAATCGAGGGTCTGATAGGCGTGATTCTGACGGTAAAACTCGGTTACCGTCGGATTCGCATCCTCTTTGTAGTTCCGGAATTCCTCTTCCGATTTCCCCGGACGGTACCGCGTGGCGACAAAATCGTCCCACTCATCCAGTTCCTGCAAAGGTGCATGATCGACGACGGCTTGCATAATAGGTAAAGCGCCTCCACCTTCATTATGCACACGTGTGCATCTATTTGCAAGTGTCCCCCTTGCTTACGCGCAGGGTTCTCTAGCTGCCCAGTCTTCTCCTTGATATTTTAGGAGAGGCGCAATACACTTCTCCTAAGGTGGACAGGGAAGAGAAAAAGTCGGCCGAGCTCCTGCAGGGCACGCTGGACCTGCTTGTTTTGAAAGCGGTCTCGCTCGGCAAAATGCATGGTTACGGTGTCCTTTTGCGAATCGAGCAGATCTCCGACGGATCGCTGGTGATTGAGCAGGGGGCGCTGTATCCGGCGCTTTACCGCCTGGAGCGGCAAGGATTTCTCGAAACCGAATGGGGAATTTCGGAAAATAATCGCAGAGCTAAATACTACACGCTGACCAGCCGCGGCCGCGCGCAGTTGCAACAAGAGGAACGCAGTTGGACACGACTGGTTGAGGCGATCGGCACAGTGTTGAAAGCGCGTCCGGGGGAGACTTGACATGTTCCGGTTCCTGCATTGGCGTTCCCTCTTCCGGCGCGAAAGCTTCGAACGCGAAATGGCCGATGAGTTTGCGTTTCACGTCCAGGCCCGAACCGAAGAACTGATCCGTTCCGGTCTTTCACCGCGGGAAGCCGAGCGCCGGGCTCATTCGCTAGTGTGGCTACCACGGGACTGATCTTCGGATTAGTCGCATCTGCCGGGTTTGCACAAGCGATTGCCGGATTGCTGTTCAGAGTCAGTCCGTGGAACGGGGAAACTTTGCTATCGTCGCTTTCGTGCTGATCGCGCCGGCTGTACTGGCTGGATCGATACCGGCGATTCGCGCTGCCCGCATCGATCCGGCAGCAGCTCTGCGATTTGAGTAGAAGCGTCGAGATGAGTCTCGACGCGGCACGCACGAGTGCGCGCGCCACGGGAAAGTGAATTCCGTTCTAAGTTTACTGTTCGGCGAGGGCCTGCATCGGCGATATGCGGGCGGCGCGCTGAGCGGGCAGCAGACAAGCGGCAATCGAGACAACAGCCATGATGCTGGCCGAACCGACAATGATCGCGGCGCTGTGAGGCGACACATGGAACAGAACTGCCTGCATCGCGCGGCCAGTTAGCCAAGCTCCGATCACTCCGAGCACCGTGCCGCCGAACAGCAACCGCATCGCGAGCGAAAGAAATTGGGCACGGATCTGTTCCGGCCGCGCTCCCAACGCCATCCGCACACCGATTTCGCGGCGGCGCTGCGCAACCGCGTAACTCAACACGCCATACGTTCCGATGGCGATGAGCAGCAAAGCTATTCCGGAAAAAATGCCGCCCAGCAGCGCCGGCGAGCGGCGGGTTAGCAGGCTGGCGGTAATTCGGTCATCCATCGTTCGGACATCACTGACTGCCAACTCGGGATCGATTCGCTTGACGACTCGTTGTAATGCCACTCGCAGGGTCTCCGCTTGGAGGCCTCCGCGCACAACGACAAAGATGTTGCTGTCCGGGCGATAACGGTATGGATAGTAGACCGCACCTTGCGCCGTATCGTCCGTGAGACCGGCTTGTTTGGCGCTGCCGACTACACCCACCACGGTGAACGCCTCGGATTCGGGTCCCGCGGACGAACCTTGAAACAGCTTCTGCCCGAGCGGGCTCGTGTGCGGCCAATAATAACGGGCAAAGTCCTCGTCCACTACGCAATTCCGCTTTGCGCGGCGCGAATCGTCGCCGGTGAGAAATCGCCCCGCCTTTAATGAATAACCCATCGCGCGAAAATAATCGCCATCGACGCCATATGAATAATGTCCACGCTCCGATTCACCGGGGAGCAGAACGCGCCCTTCCACCGTAGCGGCGCTTTTGCCGTTACGGCCGCTGAAAGGAATGTTAACGGCCACACCGGCAGACAACACTCCGGGCTGGCGGTCGAGTTCGTCCACCAACCGCTCGATGAAAGTAACGCCGGCCGCAGCCGATGGATAGCTATTTCCGACGAGCGAAATTTGCCCGGTGAGGACGTGATCCGGCTGAAAACCCGGCGAGACAGCCAACGCCCGTTGGAGACTAACCCCTAATAAGCCGGCTCCTACGAGCAACACAAAGCCCAGCGCAATTTGCGCAATGCTGAAACTGTGGCGCAAGGCTTGCGCTGCCCGTCCCGCCGTTGCCGTGCGCGCTTCGGACTGGAGCGCATTCGCCGGATGCAGCCGGAGAGTGAACCAGACAGTCGGGATCGCAAGCGCAATTCCCAGAGCAATCGCTGCCGCGAAACCAACCACGGCCAACTGCGGAGTGAAGGCGATATGAGTTCCCAGCGGTAAGCGGTCCGCGCCCAGCGCCACGACCAGACGAACTCCGGCTGCCCCCACCGCCAGCCCGAGTAGTCCTCCCGCCACCGCAAGCAGCGTCGTCTCGACGATTGCTTCGCTTACAAGATGCCGCCGCCCCGCGCCCAACGCCCGCCGCACCGCCCATTCCTTGACGCGGCCATTTGCGCGGATCAGAAGCAGATTCACCAGATTCACTGCACCGATCAGCAACAGAACAAATACGCCGCCTTGCAGCAGCAGAAGAACGGGACGGACTGTTGTTACCTGATCGGCATGGAGCGGGACCACCAGGGAGCGAAATCCGGCATCCGCAATCATTTTCGCTTGCGGGTCGTAGCGCTCTAACGCCGTGTTCTGCGCGTCAATTTGCGATTGGGCTTGCGCAAGAGTAGCGGCCGTCTTGAGACGGGCGATCATCTGAATCACATTTCCGCCGGAATGCCGTTCGCGTGACGCGCGGGCCTCCAGCCGCGAGGAAAGCGGCAGATATAACTGCGACTCGGAAGAAAGAAACCGGAACCCGGGAGGTAAAACTCCAACGATCGTTTTTGGGAAGCTGTCGACGCGAATCTGCTTCCCGAGGACGTGAGGATCGGCATTGAAATGGGATCGCCAGTACTCGTTGCTGAGGATCGCCACGTTATCGGTTTGGTATGTGGTCTCGGCATCCGTGAACACGCGTCCGAGTGCGGGGCCGGAGCCAACTGTCTTGAAAAAATCCGGAGATACCGCGGTGATCTGATCGCGTTCAGTTGAGCCCGGCTCGCCAATGATGGCGGTACCGAAGCGATAGATCGAAAGCGAACTGAAAGCGGGAATTCGGCCGCGGCGCTCGTAGTAATTGGCAATTGACGAACCATCGCGCTCCACACCTGCTTTCGGGTAGGTGTTGAAAATCGTGACCAGCCGGCCGGGATGCGGAAACGGCAATGGCTGCAGAAGGATCGCTTCGATCACGGCAAAAATCGTCAGATTTGCGCCAAGGCAGAGTGCCAGCGTCGCCAGCGCGGTAACGGTAAAACCGGGTGATTTTCGCAGCAGCCGCAAGGTGTAGCGCAATTCTCTGCCTAGTTCGTCGAACGGATGCAGCCAGCGCGCTTCGCGACATTCACTTTTGACGCTGTTCATACCGCCGAACTCCATGCGTGCGCGGCGACGCGCTTCCTCCAGCGCCATGCCCGAGCGGGCGAGATCCTGAGCGTACTCCTCGATATGGAATTGCAGTTCTTCGGCCATACCGGATTCGAAATCCCGCCGCGCTGTCAGCGCACGGAGCAAAGAACGCAGCCGCTGACCCACGTTACACCTCCTCCGGCGTCGTGTTCAAGGCCGATGCGATGGCGGAAGCGAGCCGTTTCCAGCCGGCGGCCTCCTCGCGTAGACGGCGGCGGCCAGCGGCGGTCAAAGTGTAATACTTCGCTCTCCGGTTGTTCTCGCTCTGCCCCCATTCGGCAGCGATCAGCCCTTGATGCTCAAGCCGATACAGCGCCGGGTACAGCGATCCTTGGGGAATATCGAGCGCATCGCCGGAGATCTGGCGGATGCGCAACAGCACGCCGTAGCCGTGCAGCGGCTTCAACGAGACAGCTTTTAGAATCAGCATGTCCAGCGTGCCGGGGAGTAGTTCGGCAGTCTTGCCCATGGGGTCGGCTCCTAGTCTGTCTAGGAGTGTACCACAACAAGGGGGAAACCCCTCCCTTACGGTCAGGGTTCTGTTTTCAGCGTGACTGGGCCTAAAACACCCGAGGGGAGAGGGTACAGATTTTGATAGCCCTGCGGCACGAACCGCTCGCCGTAGCGCAGATTCAGAAGCTTATAATCCGGCAGGGCCCGTCCGGCCATTTCGTTGATCGCGAGATTCGCGACAACCAGGCGGATCTGGTTCTTCCCCGCCCGCAGGAATTTCGTCACATCTACTTCATACGGTGGATGCCACACGGAACCGGCTCGCTGGCCATTCACGAAGACGACCGCGCATTCGCGTACCGGACTTTCGAGTAGCGCTCGCATGCCCGGCCCGGGAGGCGGTGGGGGCACCGGCGTTCCGGGACCAAAATCGATGACCTCCCGATTTCCCGAAAAGCCTTCCGGCAGAACAAAGCTCTTCTCATAAATAGCGCGGCCTGAATAATAGCGGGTCCGCTCGTCGTCGGTCCAGGACGCGAGATGTTGCATCTGCTCCCTTTCCCCGAGTTCCGGGAAGGTGACTTTCCAGCCTGAGCTCAGGTCCAAGGCCAAGGAACCCCTGATCGAACGGACAATTATAGGCGGTGCATTGACCCTATCAAACACAATGACCTGCGATTCGTAAGGCGCCAGATTCAGCCGTAATTTTGTCGTTTGCCCATCCGGTTGAGTGGCGATAGGCGAAACCTCACCCGTGAACGGGTTCCACTCTTCCGCTGCCGCTCCTGCGATCCGGACAACGGCTTCAGCATTCGCCGGCTCATTCGAAGTGTTCGCCACAAAGTAGAGATCGCCGTCCGACAGTTTCCGGTGAATAAACCCGATCTTCCCTGCCCCTTCCGTTCCCGTCGCGAAATCCGGAGTAATTCTTTGCGTCAAGGCTTCCGGAAGGCCGTGCTCATCTGGAATGAATTGCGCATTCTTGTTCGAAGCGCCGAACAGTTGCTGCACTTGCTCGGTGATGCGAGCCGTCTCGTTCTTCGCATCGAGAAAGCCCGGCGCGAGCCCAGGCAATCTCCTCGTCGCGATCACTACTCCGCCGCTCTTCACGTAGGACGAAAGCTTTTCTAAGGTCGCGAGCGGAATCCGTTCGACGCCCGGCAGAATCAATGCGCGATACGGCACGCCCACTTTCGCGATCGCGCCGTCATCGATGAAATCGAAATCATAACCTGCGTCCAGAATCCCCGGAATCAGATTCGGACCGAGAAGCTGATCCATCGATCGATCCACAGAAACTTTCCCCAACCGGAAGCCGGCCCAGGCATCGTCGGTCGGTAGATAAATGGCGATATCGTTCGCCGGCTTGCCCTGCCGCATCAAAAAGCTCATGCGCTGCAAATACTTTGTGATCTCCGGCATCACCTGAAACCAGGGATTGTGATCGTTGAATGCAGCAGCGGCATAAAAGCGCCAGCCGGGTTCCCCGGCCGAAGGCGGCGAGTACGGCCAGCCGTGCCCAACCAGTTGATTGATGCCCTCCAGAAAATGCAGATCGGCTTCGGCCTTCATATCCAGCGGCGTCGCACGAAAAGCCGGGGAGTGCAGCCAAGTCCAGGTTTCCGACGAGGTGATGTTTCCGCCATAGAGGTGTGTTGCCGACGAAGCCCAGCGCGTCTGGCTGAAGCCGCGCCACTTGGGCCCCATCTCGCCTTCCGGCAGATCGACCAGCGCATTACTCGACAGAATGGCGGGAGGCTCGCCATAAGTCTGCGACCGAAACAGCGTGTGGTGTTGGTGCGCCCATTCGCGGATGGGAGTTAGATAATGCTCGTTCGCGAGTTCTGTCAGCGTTTTTCCCCAGTCGTGGCGGATGGCGCGCGCGTTCTCATCGGCGTCGTTGACGAGCGCGGGTAGATACGGAGTCAGATCATAGCCACGCCGCTTCTGGAACTCCGCCAGAAAATCACTGGTCCAATCCGAAGCGAACACTTCCAGGCTGTCGCTGAACACCGAATGCGGCGGATTCGCGCCAAACGCGCCGAGCAGTCTGTCGGCCACCGCCGAGAGATGGTGCTCAATGGCCGATCGATCGTAATGGTCCAGAACAAAACCTTCCGCGCCGACGCTTGCGCGCTTGACTTGCATTCCGGTGCGGCTCGCAATAAAGAACAGGACCGTGTGCGCGCTTTCCAAACCGGCCGGCAGCCAAAGCCGGCCGTTGTGGATTTCGCTCAACTGCTTCATTTCCGGCGCCATGAACGCCGCGATCAGCGTTTCACCGTTTTCAAGCGCAGGCACTGGAATGGAGGAAGCACCTTGTCCGACGGCCGCTCGATCGCAGCGCAACCGACCCGCCGCCTCGGTGATCGGTGTGTGCGGACCGCCATACGGCCAGCCGCTGCCGAGCGTTACATCGACGCGCAGCCCCAATTCGCGCGCCAGCCGGGCGGTGAACTGCACATCATCGAGAAAGGCGTCGGAAAGATAGGGAACGTTCCGAAATCCTTTCTGTGGATCGTCCAGCTCCAGGGGATAGACCGGCTGCAATTCGACGCCCCCGATCCCCGCATCTTTCATCACATGCAGTTCGCGGCTGAGTTCCGTCTTCTCCACGGCCGGTCCGAACCACCACCAGCGCATCATGATCCGGCAGTCATCGGGAGGATGCAGGAACTTGCTATGCAGCGCGGCGAGGCCCCCAGGCGTCTCGGCGGATTTCATGAGCAATGCGCCCGCGCAGAGAACCACTGAAAGCGCGACGGATTTATATCTTGACACGACTCTTCAAACTTACAGGATGCATAATGCAAACCGGCGCCCTGGTACTTCCGTAACGTAACCGGATCGGATTGTTTGCACTGGGTCTGGTACTTCTTTTTTGGATCGTCGCGGCCAATTCCGGTGTACTATCTCCTCAACGATCAGCCCTGAATGAAGCACTCCGAGTGCAGTTAGGTAAGGAGGCAGGGCATGCAATCACGAAGGCGGAGTAGCCTTTCTCTCATTTTGACGTTTGGCCTCATAGGACTGGCCGGACCGGTGCGGGCAGCCGCCCCGGGCTACACGTTTACGATCCTGGCCCAAACGGGCGACACCATCGACGGCAAAACGCTGATCGCCATCGGTGATCCAATCATCAATAACGCGGGTACAGTTGTGTTCCCAGCTTCGTTCGACGGCGGCTCCGGCATTTTCACGCCCTCGAATCTGCTCGCCCAGACGGGTGACACGATTAGTGGGGAAACCCTGACGAACATCGTAGATCCGTACGGTCGCGCCCAAATCGCCGTCAATAACTCGGGTTCCGTCGTGTTTGTTGGCGATTTTGCCGGAGGCACAGGCATCTTTACACCGTCTTCGTTGTTGTTCAAAACCGGCGATGTAATTGACGGCAAAACGCTTCTTTCGATCGGTGGAGTCGAGGGGCGGATCGGTATCAATGACGCCGGAATAGTAGTATTCCAGGCTGCTTTTAAGCAGCCCTATTTTCCCAGCCAAGCTTACGGCATTTTCACGAGCTCCGGGCTGGTATCGGACCCGGTTTCAGGTTTCTACAATCTCCTGCGTGCTCCGCAAATCAACAATACCGGAACAGTGGTGTTTGTAATTAACAGGGACTTCGACGTGGAAATTTCGACCCAATCTGGAGTTGTCGGCGGCGGCGAATATGCTGATTACCCGGCCATTAATAGCGCGGGCAGCATCGCGTATTCATGTGGTTTCGAAGGTGAGGTTACGAGCAACAGCGCCATTTGTACGACGATGTCCGATCGGTGGGGGACCGGGACTATAATCAGCGGCAAAGTGGTTTACGGCGCGGCAAGTTTTACACGGCCCGCCCTCAATGACGCCGGCACACTTGTTTTTAACGCACTATTCCAAAGTGACCCAAAATTCGGCGCTGACGAATCCGGCATTGCCACACCTTCGGAACTGATTATCTCCAGCAAGGATACGATTGTAGGAAAGCCGCTAACGTACTATTTCGAAGCTTTCGGGTCTCCAACCATCAACAACTCCGGAACTATCGTGTTCCGCGCCTCCTTCGCGGACGGGACCTCCGGCATCGTCATCGTAACTCCAATCGCGACGGGCGTAGCCGGCGATATGAACAACGACGGCGTAGTTGATTGCACCGATCTCGCGTTCATGACAAGCATAGTGGGCAAAGCCTACGGCCAAGCCGGCTTCGATCCCAGAGCCGACGTGAACGGCGATGGCGTGATCGATATTCGCGACCTAGCCTTCGTGGCGCAACATCTGCCGGGCGGAACGAGTTGCCAGTAGTCGGACAAACCATTTGAGGAGCCAGAGCATGCAAGCAGCAAAGCCGATAACGCGGAGCGGCCTTTTCTTCCTATTGGCGTCCAGCGCGATCTTCGCCGATCCCGTACTCACGATCCAACCATCACAGCTTATTGTGAATCCGGGTACCAATTTCAGTCTGGATGTGGATATCCAAGGAGCAGTGGACGTCTACGCGTTCCAGTTCAATTTGAACGTGTCCACAAGCCCGTTGTTTAACCCGTTTCCTGCAACAGAAGGCTCTTTCCTCCCCGGCGGTGGAACTACCATCTTCCTTCCAGGCCGCGCAGGAAACGCAGAACTCACCGCGGTTGCCGATACACTGGTGGGTGCAATTCCAGGCGTATCGGGCGATGGCACGCTCGCCACAGTGAATTTCAGCACGCAATTTGTTCCACCCGAGTTCCGCCCGAACGGTACGGCCACCGTTTCTCTTTCAAATGTCGTGCTGTTGAATTCGCATCTGACCCCAATCCCCACCACAACCGTTCCCGCCGTGGTCGCTGTGATCCCGGAACCCGGCACCCGGAGCTTGGCGGGGCTCGCACTCATCGGGCTGGCCTGGGCATGTCAGCGTAGACGCCTGGCGCAGGCCTGGATAGCGGTATTCGCGTTGCTGATGCTGGGCAGATCCGCGCAGGCAGCGGCACCTGGGCACACATTTACGATCCTGGCGCAAACCGGCGACACAATCGGTGGGAAAACCCTAACCCTCCTTGGTGATCCAATCGTCAACAATGCTGGGACAGTTGTGTTTCCCGGCCTCTTTGACGGCGGTTCCGGCATTTTTACGCCCTCGAGTTTGCTGGTTCAGACGGGTGACACGATTAGCGGGGAAACTGTGACGAACATTGTCGACCGGTTCGGACGCGCTCAGATCGCCGTCAACAACTTCGATACCGTCGCATTTGTTGGCGATTTCGCCGGCGGAAGGGGTATTTTCACGGCATCTATGTTGCTCCTCAAAACGGGCGATGTAATTGACGGAAAGACGCTGCTTTCAATCAGTGATCTCCCTCCCGGGCGTATCGGCATTAACGATGCTGGAACGGTGGCGTTTGAGGCCACGTTCACCCCATTCGAGTACTATCACTCCAATCAAGCAGAAGGCATTTTCACAAACGTTGCGCTGATATCCAGGGAATTTCTCGAGCCGGATGGACTGCGTAACCCGCAAATTAACAATACCGGGGTAGTCATTTTTGCTGGCGTTAACGCAGCCTCCGAGGACTTCATCTCGACCCAATTTGGAGTTGTCGGTGGCGATGATTACGCTGATTACCCCGTCATCAACAATGCAGGCAACATCGCGTACGCGTGCGCGAGCCCGACCGATAGCAACATCTGTACAACGTCAGGCCGTTGGGGAACCGGAACCACGATCAGCGGCAAAAAGCTTACCGGCGTGCCAGGTTTCGCGCAGCCTGCCCTTAATGATGGCGGCACCCTGGTTTTTAACGCGTTGTTCCAGAGCGACCCCAGATTCGGCCCTGATGAATCCGGCATCGTTACACCTTCGGAACTGATTATATCCAGCAAGGATACGATTGCGGGAAAGCCGCTAACTTACTATGTCGAAGCTTTCGGGCCCCCAGTCATCAACAACTCCGGAACTATCGTGTTCCGGGCCTCGTTCGCCGATGGGACTTCTGGCATCGTGATGGCAACGCCGATCTCGACGGGTGTAGCCGGCGATGTGAACAACGACGGTGTGATTGATTGCACGGATGTCGCGTTCATGAGAGCCATTTTCGGCATAGCCTATGGCCAAGCGGGCTTTGACCCCAGAGCTGACCTTAACGGCGATGGCGTGATTGACGTTCTCGATCTCGCGTTTTTGGCCCAGCACCTACCCGACGGAACGAGCTGTCCGTAATCAAACAGCACTTAAGGAGTCTGAACATGCAGTTAGCACAGCCGATAACGCGAGGCGGCCTTTTCCTCATTGTGGCGTCGAGCGCGATCTTCGCCGATCCCATTCTCAGCATTCAGCCATCGCAGCTTGTCCTCAATCCAGGCACCGCGTTCAGCCTGGATGTCGATATCCAGGAAGCTGCGGACGTTTACGCATTTCAATTCAATGTGACTTTTTCCGGCAATGCGCCGATCGGTCCGGCTCATGTAACGGAGGGCCCTTTTCTCCGCACCGGCAGTAGTACCTTTTTTGTCCCCGGCGCTACAGCGAACGGGGGCGTTACCGTTGCCGATACGCTCCTCGGTCCTGTTCCCGGCGTATCGGGCACTGGCACGCTGGTCACGCTAAGTTTTACTCCTCCCTCTGCACCCTTTATTCCTGGATCCGATTTCAGCGGTACGACCATCGTTGATCTTTCGAACGTTCTGGTATTGAATTCGCATCTTGCGGAAATTCCGACCACGACTGTGCCGGCTGTGGTTACCATAGTCCCGGAGCCCGCTACGTTGGGCCTGGCCGGCCTTGCTCTGCTCGGACTGCTTTGGGGTTATCGCCGCAGACAGCGCTCCTGCACCTGGATAGCCGTCCCGGCCTTGTTGTTGCTGAGCGGATCTACGTATGCGGCTGCGCCGGGCTACACGTTCACGATTCTTGCCCAAACCGGCGACACGATTGACGGGAAGGTACTGACGAGTGTCGGCGGCCCGCTCATCAATGACGCGGGAACGGTCGTATTTTACGGTACCTTCGCCGATGGGTCTGGCATCTTCACGCCCTCCCGCCTGCTAGTTCAAACCGGGGACACCGTTGGCGGACAAACTCTTACAAGCATTAGCGAGATTGCCATGAACAACTCGGGTACCGTCATATTTGTCGGCGATTTTGCCGGCGGAAGCGGCATCTTCACGCCCTCAGCCTTGTTGGTCAAAACGGGCGACGTGATCGCGGGGAAAACGCTACTTTCTATTGGCTACTTCGAAAACCGGATCGGGATCAACGACACAGGAACTGTGGTGTTTGCGGCCACCTTTACCCCGTTCGAGTATCTTTATTCCAATCAAGGAGAAGGCATCTTCACAAACTCTGCTCTCGTCGAAGCGGATGTTCTCCGGCAGCTCTACAACCCGCAAATCAACAATGCGGGAACCATTGTCTTTGCCGGCGTTAATGCCGCCTCCGAGAACTTCATCGCCACCCAACCCATCGCCACCCAATCTGGAGATGGTGGCGGTTGCGGCGACCATGCTGACTACCCCGCCATCAACAATGCGGGTAGTGTCGCATACTCTTGCGGTTTTGAGAGCCAGACTACGTTCTATAGTGCCATCTGTACAACCACGTCGGACTGCTGGGGAACCAGAACGATCATCAGCGGCAAAACGCTTTGGGGCGTCACCGGTTTTACACGGCCCGCCCTCAATGACGCCGGGACGTTAGTCTTCAACGAAGTGATTGCGGGCAGTCCGGACCCAAACACGCAAGCTGGTACCGGTCTCTTCACTCCGTCCGAACTGCTCATTTCGACAGACGACGCGATCACAGGAAAGGCTGTGAGTACTTTCGGCACTCCGGCTCTCAATAACTCTGGCGTGATTGTGTTTGCCACCTCGTTCAGGGATGGCACCTCCGGCATCGTCATGGCGACGCCCATCGCAACCGGCGTAGCTGGCGATGTGAACAACGACGGCGAGGTCGATTGCACCGATCTCGCGTTCCTGACGAACATACTTGGGAAAACCTACGGCCAAGCCGGCTTCGATCCCCGAGCTGACATGAACGGCGATGGCGTGATCGATATTCGCGATCTGGCCTTCGTGGCGCAACATCTACTCGATGGAGCGAGTTGTCAGTAGCCCAAGCGCCTGCAAGCTACACAGGAGACAGACATGCAACCAGCAAGGCCGATAACCACAGCCGCATTGACACTACTGCTCTATGGATACGCGCAAGCGGCCGCGCCGGGCTACACGTTTACCATCCTTGCCCAAACCGGCGACACGATCGGCGGGAAAGTGTTGACCGGCGTTGGCCATCCGGTCATCAATAACGAAGGAACGGTCGTGTTCCTGGGTACCTTCGAAGGCGGGTCCGGCATTTTCACAATCGCTAAACTGCTGGTCCAGACCGGAGACACGGTAGGTGGAGAAACCCTGACGAGCATTTCTCAGCTAGCCATGAACAATTCGGGGACGGTTGCATTTGTCGGGGGATTCGCCGGCGGAACGGGCATCTTTACACCCTCCGCGTTGTTGATCAAGACGGGTGATGTGATTAGTGGCAAAACGCTGCTTTCGATCAGCGATTTCCCCTCATTGCGCATCGGCATCAACGATGCGGGAACAGTAGTCTTTGAAGCGACCTTTACTCCGTTTGGCGATTACCCCTATCTAGGGAAAGGCGTCTTTACAAACTCCTCACTGGCGCTTGCCTATGATTCAGCGACCGGTTTGCGAGACCCGCAGATCAGCAATACGGGAACTGTCATCGTCGCGGGCGATGCGGGCGGCAGCTTAAATTTCATTGCGACGCAGTCGGGATTCATCGTGGCGGAGGGTTTTGACGGGTTCGTCTTTGACTATCCCGCCATTAACAACGCGGGGAGCATCGCGTTCGTTTGTGCGTTCGGCGTCTGTACCACAAATTCGGGCCGTTGGGGAAACGGGACCACAATTAGCGGCCAAACGCTTATCAACTTTTTGGCCGACTCACCGCCTGCCCTCAATGATGCCGGTACGCTCGTATTTGCCGCGGGTTTTGGAACCGACCCAAGTCTCGGCCCGGAGGCAACCGGCATTTTCACCGCTTCGGAATTGCTTGTTTCGAGCGACGATACGATTGCCGGCAAAGCGCTGGCGTTCAATTTCCCTTATCATCCATACATCGCTATCAACAACTCCGGAACCATTGTGTTCAATGCCGGATTCTCTGACGGAACTTCCGGGATCATCATGGCGACACCGATCTCAACTGGCGTCGCCGGCGACGTAAACGGAGATGGTATTGCCGATTGCGCCGACCTGGGCATCATCAAAGTCTCACTTAGTAAGACCTATGGTCAAGTTGGCTTTGATCCCCGAGCCGACATCAACGGCGATGGCCTGATCGACATTCGCGATCTGGCCTTCGTGGCTCAACATCTGTCCGCGAGCACGAGCTGTCCATAAACATAGGAGGCAAACATGCAACCGGTAAAATTTATGACGCGAGGTGTCCTTTGCCTCATCTTGGTGTCCAGCGCTATCCTCGCCGATCCTGTTCTCACGATCCAACCGCCGCAGCTTACGCTTAATCCGGGCGCCACCTTCAGTCTGGATGTGGATATCCAAGGGGCCGCGGACGTTTACGCGTTCCAATTCAATTTGAATTTTTCAAGTACGCTAATTTCCCCGGTAAGCGTAAGCGAGGGTTCTTTTCTCGCGAACGGCGGAACCACCTTTTTCGTCCCGACGATGCGTGCTGGGCAAGTCAGTGCGGTGGCAGACACACTCCTCGGCCCCGTTCCGGGTGCATCCGGCAATGGCACGCTGGCCACGCTCAATTTCAACACACCAATGCCCTTTCCGGGGTTCGACTTCAGCGGCACGACCACGGTCGGCCTTTCAAACGTGATCCTCCTGAATTCGCACCTCGGCGAAATTCCAACCACGGTTGTGCCGGGTGTGGTCAATGTAGTCCCGGAGCCGGCAACCTGGGGCGTGGCCGGTCTCACGCTGCTCGGACTGATCTGCATGTATCGCCGCAAATGCCGCACCAGCACCTGGGTAGTTATCCCGGCCTTATTGTTGTTGAGCGGACCTGCGCACGCCGCTGCGCCGGGCTACACGTTCACGATTCTGGCCCAAACCGGCGACACCATCGACGGTAAGACTCTGACCAGTGTCGGTAGTCCAATCATCAACAACGAGGGAACCGTCGCATTCCAAGGTAGTTTCGACGGCGGGTCCGGCATTTTCACGGCCTCCAAGCTGTTGGTTCAGACGGGAGACACAATTGGCGGAAATACCCTGACGGACATCCTTGAATTCGTTATGAATAACGCGGGAACGGTTGCATTTCTTGGCACATTCCCCGGCGGAGTAGGACTGTTCACTCCTTCCGCGTTGCTGGTCAAGACGGGCGATGTTATCGACGGGGGAACGCTACTTTCAATAGCCAACGTTCGGCCCGGACAGGCAGTTTACGTGATTGGTGGAGTTCACAGCATTGGCATCAATGCTGCTGGGGTAGTGGTATTTGAGGCGGACTACACAGAATCGGATTCGTACGGCCTTCCTGTTTTTGGAAAGGGTATCTTCACGAACAATGCGCTGGTAAGCGGAACAACTGGGCCCACTCGGCCCGACGTCTATGACCCACAAATCAACGACGCCGGGACAGTAGTTTTTGTTAGGCCGGTCGGAATTGACGTCATCGGCATTTTCACGCAGTCCGGCTTCCTGGATGGCGAGCCCGTTGCTGATCACCCCGTCATCAACAACGCTGGGAGTATTGCTTTTTTTTGCGGTTCGGACAACGAGTTTGTCACTATAAATGGAATCTGTACGCATGCGCATCTGGATTTTTGGGGCACAGGCGCCATAATTGGCGGGAAGACACTCACGCAGGTGCCTTCTTGGACCGGCCCTGCCCTGAACGACGCCGGTACGGTCGCTTTTGTTGGGGAGTTCGCGGGTCCCCAACCACCATTTCCCTTCGTCGATGAACTTGGCATTTTCAGCCCGTCGGAACTGCTGGTCGCGACCGGGGATAGCATCGCAGGCAAGATTTTTTCATACGGATTTCTGGGAAGTATCAATAACTCCGGAGCCATCGTCTTCGGCGCCTCGTTCTCTGACGGAACCGCCGGCATCGTCATGGCTACACCGATCTCAAGTGGCGTGGCTGGCGATGTAAATGGAGACGGTGTGGTCGATTGCAACGATCTCACATTCATGACAAACATACTCGGGAAAGCCTACGGCCAAGCCGGCTTCGATCCCCGAGCTGACATGAACGGCGACGGAGTGATCGACATTCGCGATCTGGCTTTCGTGGCGCAGCATCTCTCCGCCGGCGCGACCTGCCCGTAATTGAGAGCGGAACAGGCCGGATGGTGGTCGT
The DNA here is from genome assembly GCA_035651215.1 of Bryobacteraceae bacterium. Lineage (GTDB taxonomy): Bacteria > Acidobacteriota > Terriglobia > Bryobacterales > Bryobacteraceae > Bog-105. The sequence goes on along the minus strand of DASRGE010000028.1, from coordinate 43,450 downwards.
CGCCAAGTAGAACAGGCTATAGAGAAAAGATGGGCAGTCAGGAGCGTCAGCGCGCTTGGCTTCAAGACAATAAAATCAAGGTCGCTCGCGCTCCCAGGTCGGTTTCAGCAGCTACTGATTCCCGCCACGTTTCAGCGTGGGAATCGTTCTTGAAGCTATCGCATTGTCTGAAAGACGACGCACTTCTTTTTGGATGGAGTTGAACGCGTGATCCTGTGCAGAATACTTCAACTTCGGCAGGTTCTTGATAGCCATTTGCATGGCCGCGATGCGTTCAGTGCGCGTGGGTAGTGCAGTGTAGGCGATATCGGCATCCTCGGACTGTACGCGTTCAATGTAGTGAACAAGCGCCACCGGATTGAAGCCTGCTCTCGCCATAATTTGCACGGCGCCTCTGTCGGCTGCCAACACGAGCTCCCCGGTAGAACGGCGCTCAGCAACAGGAACTCGTTGGGCCGCTGTGCAGCCTCCGCCAAAGAACGTCAGCGGAATAGACGCGAGTTGCGCCGCACCTCCACGGGGAACGTGGTACACACCAGCGTGGAGTACGATCCGCTCCATAGCTTGTGCAAGCAAGCCCGCCATCTCCGCTTCTTTCTCCGCTGTAAGAAACAGAGCGGCCGGGACAAAGACATACCCGCCCGGCAAAGCAACCGGTTCGTGAGTAGCGGAACAAGGATCCCCATGGATTGCACTGACATTGAATGGAAATTCCGCGTCCGGTACGTGGACCGATATACGTTGGGTCAGATCCTGAAGATAGCGTTGGATCACGGGGGTGTTAAGCTGTCCGTACTGTTGGCGAAAATCCTTCGCTAGCTGCCTGCCTAAAGCCGCTTCCTTCTCCAACGTGCGTGCTTTGGCGGCGTCGCTCAGACTCACGGGTGATTGTTCCGCGGTCAACAACCCGCTGCTGACCATCAACAGCGCAATGGCTTTTACGGGCATACGCACGCTCCATTTACGTTTAACCTATTGTTCCCAATCCGCCGCATCCTTCGCAATCATCAAGTCTTCCTGCGTCGGAATCACCCAAAGCTTGAGCTTCGATTCCGGCGTACTGATCTGCCCCTCTTTGTCAATCAAATCGCGATTGCGCTCACGATCGAGAACAGCGCCGCACCAATCAAATTCACTGGCTATCTTCTCCCGCATATACGGCGTATTTTCGCTGATACCGCCGCCGAAGATCACCGCTTCCGCTCCGCCCAGCGCCGCCAGGTACGCCCCGATGTATTTCCGTACGCGATAACAGAAAATCTCGACCGCCAGATCAACGTTCTTCTCATCGAGATGCTTCTGCAATTCCCGCGTATCCGCCGAGACCCCGGAGACTCCCAGCAATCCACATTTCTTGTTCAAGAACTGCTCCACGCCATGAATATCGAGATTCTCTTTCCGCATGAGATACGTGACAATTGCGGGGTCGAGATCGCCGCAACGCGTTCCCATCAGGAGTCCTTCAAGCGGCGTAAATCCCATCGACGTATCGATTGACTTCCCTGCCCGGACGGCCGCCGCCGATGAACCACCTTCGAGATGCAGCGTCACCACATTGATCTCTTCGAGTGGCCGTCGCGTGATCTGCGCATAACGCAGCAGCATGTAGCGATGCGAGACGCCGTGGAATCCGTAACGCCGGATCTTATGACGCGCCGCTACGTCCAAGGGAAGCCCATACAGGGCGGAATGCTCCGGGATCGTGCGATGAAACAGGGTGTCGAAGACGGCAATCTGCGGAATGTCATTGCCGATTCTCGATCGCGCGGCCCGAATTACCCGGAGCGCCGATTCATTATGCAGAGGAGCTAGATCAGAGAGGGCCTCGATCTGTTGGATCGTGTCTTCTGAAATGCGCACTGGGCGATCGAAAAGATCCGCTCCATGCACGACGCGATGCCCCACTCTGTCGATCTGGCCAGCGTTCGCCTGTTCCAGCCAATCGAACAGCAAGTTCGTCGCGTGGCCGGAATCCTTCACCGCAACCCTATCCTTCTGGCGGACTCGCTTTCCATCAAGCAGACTGAAGGCGGATTCGGGCTTCCCGAGATCGTCGTAGCTGCCCGCTACGACGGTTCGGCCAAAGCCGGAGGCCCCGGGCTCCGTTTGCACAACGCTGAATTTCAGCGAGTTGCTTCCGGGGTTTAGCGTGAGGATATTCATGCGCGATGGCTACTATACATCGAAAACCGGGCGCCTTGGGTCAACCAGAAGCCAGCAAGCAGCGCCGGCTAGGTACAAACCTCCAGTAACGTACAACGGAATACTCCAGCTTCCCCATTTCTGAAGCAGAAATGCCGCCACGATGGGACTCAGAAACCCGCCCACTTGGCCGGCAGTGTTCATCGTCGCGCTGAGCACGCCCGCATGGTTTCCGGCAATATCGCTGCAGGTGGCCCACGCCGACCCGAGCAAGAAATTCGAGAACGCGCCCGCTATTGAAATCAACATTGCCGCTGCGATTCCATTTGGAGCGGCGGTACCGGCGATCATAAAAACTCCGGCCACAGCCAGCGAACCGCCCCCGACTGCCACGCGCCCGATCCAAATTCCGGCACGGCGCGTCAGGCGATCCGTCGTGAGCCCGCCTATGAGATCCGCAATCACGCTCACGGTGAGCGGCAGGCCGGCGAGGATGGCCAGCGTATAGGACGAAAACCCGCGCGCTGCTCTCAAGTAACTCGGCAGCCAGGTGATGTAGAAGTAGAAACCGTAGGTCTGGGTCAGGTACATTCCGCAAAGGCCATATACCGAGCGGCTCGAAAATAGTTGTCGCCACTGGGCGCGGCTGAACTGATGCGATTGCGCAGGCGCCCGACCCGCTTCAATATGCGCCAGCTCTTCCCGGTTTACGGTCGGGTGCTGCTCCGGCTCATCACGGAACCAGCGAAACCAGCCAATGGCCCAAACGAACCCAACAGACCCGATCAGCACGAATAACCAGCGCCAATCGAAATGCACCAGCAGCGCGGTAATCAGAAGCGGCGTCAGCCCGCCCGCGAGATGCGCACCCATGAAGAAGATGCCCTGAGCAGTGCCGCGCTCTTCCATGGGAAACCAGCGGGAGAATGTCCGGGCGACGTTGGGCCATGCGCCTGCTTCGCCCACACCGAACAGAAAGCGGATCGCCAGCAGCGAACCATAACCGAGAGCCGCGCCGGTCAGCATCGTGAATACCGACCACCACGTGACAATGCGCGCGAGCACGCGGCGGGTCCCGACCCGGTCTCCCCACCAGCCGGTCGGGATTTCGAATAGCCCGTACGCCAGGGTAAAGGCGCTGAATACGAAGCCCATCTGGATGCGGTCGAGATGGAGGTCGCGCATCATGCCGGGAGCCGTCATCGAGATGCAAACCCGGTCGAGGTAAGTGATCCCGGCCAGCAGCACAGCCAGGGCGAGGACTTTGTAGCGCGTTCGTGTCGGCAAGTTATTGAATTTAACGAACCTGCAATTGCACGCTATAATCCTAATGGAGACCCCTGCTTGAATTTGAGCGGTTTTGTGCGCCTATTTGCGCACATACAATTGTTGCCCGTCCTCGAAAACGGCGAAGAAACCACGCTGGTGGGCGGCCAGGCCGTCATGGAAGGCGTTATGATGCGTTCCCCGCACAGCTATTGCGTGGCGGTGCGCAAGGCAAATGGCGAGATCGTAACCGAAGAAAAGCCGCTGCCGCGCCTTTCCGATCGCCACCCCATCTTCAAACGTCCGATCTTGCGCGGATTGGGGACGTTGGGTCACGCGATGTGGCTCGGGATGAAGGCCCTGAAGTTTTCGGCCGATTGCGCCATTGACGACCTGCCCGGCAAAGAAGGCAAACCGGAGGAGAAGGCTAAAAAGAAAGAGCTAGGCACCGGCGCAATGATTCTGCAGATTGCGTTTTCGCTGGTGTTCATGATTGCGCTTTACAAATTTGTGCCGCTGTATGTCGCGACACAGCTCGGACATCACTTCCAGGCCATTAGTAGCCGTTTCGCGGTCAACATGGTGGATGGCACACTGCGCATCGCTATCTTTCTCGGCTTTATGTTTCTGCTCTCGCGCATGAAGGAGATGCACCGTGTCTTCGAATACCATGGCGCGGAACATCGCGTGGTCTTCAATTTCGAGTCCGGCCAGCCGGTCAATGTGGATAACGCGCAGCGCTTCGTTACCTGGCATCCGCGCTGCGGCACCAGCTTTCTGATGGTCGTGCTGATTATTGCGGTGGTCGCCTACGCCTTCCTGCCAATCGATAACTTCTGGGCGAAATTCGCCGCGCGCATCGCACTACTTCCCGTGATCGTCGGCGTCAGCTATGAAATTATCCGGTTTGCCGCCCGGAATCAGGGCAGTCTCCTATCGGTTCTGACACGTCCCGGACTGTGGCTGCAACGCGTGACCACCCAACCACCATCCAATTCTCAGACCGAAGTAGCGATCCAGGCGTTGGAACGGGCCATGGAACTCGAAAAGGCACAAGGCGGCGAGCTGGTCATCGCCTAAACTAACCAATCAACCGATGCAATATATCGAACGACTCAACGAAGCGGAGGCGCGCTATAACGACCTGACGGCCCGCATGGCCGATCCGACTGTGATCGCCGATGCCGAACAGTATCGGAAAACGGCAAAGGCCCAGAGCGAGCTGGCCGAGCTGGTTGCAAAATACCGGGAGTGGAAGCGCATCGACCAGGAATTGCGGGACGCCCGCGCCATGCTTGCGGAAACCGATCCCGAGTTGCGCCAGATGGCCGAGCTCGAAGTCGTTCGTCTGGAGCCCGAGCTACAGAGCATCGAGCAGGAGCTACAAGTGCTGCTTCTGCCGAAAGACCCCAACGACGAAAAGAACGTCGTGCTGGAGATTCGCAAAGGGGCGGGGGGCGACGAAGCATCTCTGTTTGCCGCTGAGGTTTTCCGCATGTACACTCGTTATGCCGAAGAGCAGGGCTGGAAGGTCGAAATCACCTCGCTCAGCGAATCGTCGGTCGGCGGCTTGAACGAAGTGATTGCCCTAATCAGCGGTAACAAGGTCTACAGCCGCATGAAGTACGAAAGCGGCGTGCATCGCGTGCAGCGCGTACCCGCTACCGAAACGCAGGGCCGCGTGCATACCTCGACCATTACTGTCGTGGTCATGCCGGAAGCCGATGAAGTGGATGTTCAGATCGATCCGAAGGACATCCGGATTGACACGTTTTGTTCGTCCGGTCCCGGAGGCCAGTCGGTGAATACGACTTACTCCGCGGTTCGCATCACGCACCTGCCGACCAACACGGTCGTATCCTGCCAGGACGAGAAATCGCAGATCAAGAATCGCGCCAAGGCGATGCAGGTGCTGCGCTCGCGCCTATATCAGATGGAACTCGAAAAGCAGCTCGCCCAGATCGGCGCGGAACGCAAGAGCATGGTAGGCACGGGCGACCGCAGCGAGAAGATCCGCACCTACAATTTTCCGCAGAACCGCGTCACCGATCACCGTATCGGGCTCACCCTGCACCAGCTTGACCTCACCATGGAAGGCCGCCTGCAACCGGTGATCGACGCGTTGACCAGTTATTATCAAGCCGAACGTTTGCGGGATGAAGGCCGCGCGGCTTAGATACGCGGCCCAGTGACCGTCCGAACGGCGCTACTCCAAGGAGCCGAAATTCTCCAAAAGGCAGCGATTGCCGCTCCGCGGCTAACCGCTGAAGTGCTGCTTGGGCACGCCATGCACTGCGATCGCGTGTTCCTTTACGCGCATGGCGAAGACGAACTCACCCAGCTTGCCTGGATCCATTACGGGCGCTATCTGAACGAGCGGCTGAAAGGCAAGCCGACCCAATACATCACGCACCGGCAAGAGTTTTACGGGCGCGATTTCTATGTCAGTCCGGACGTGCTGATTCCCCGCCCCGAGACCGAGCATCTGGTGGAAACGGCGCTGGCCTGGCTACGCGATCATCCGGGTTCCACGATTCTCGACGTAGGCACCGGGTCGGGCGCGATCGCGATCAGCGTTGCGCTCGAAAGCGGGCAGCTCGTTTTTGCGTCCGATATTTCTCTCGCCGCTCTGGCCGTTGCGGAACGAAATCGCAAGGCCCACGGCGCTCCTGTGGCGTTCTTCACGGCCGATCTGCTCGACCCGGTTCAGCCGCGGAGTATCGACCTGCTGCTCTCGAATCCTCCTTACGTTCCAGGCGCAGACCGGTCGAACATGCAGGCCGAAGTGCGCGATTGGGAGCCGCACGCAGCGCTTTTTGCCGGCGACACCGGGTTCGAGATTTACCGCCGCCTCATTGCCGGCGCGGAGATCGCGCTGAGGCCCGGCGGCCGATTGATGATGGAACTCGGCTACCAATCTCTTGACGGCGTGCGCGAGATGCTCGCTGCGCGCTGGACCGATATTGAAGTAATCTCAGATTTGGCCGGCTGGCCACGAGTCTTGGGAGCATCATGCAACGCCTGATCTGCCACGTGGACATGGATGCCTTCTTTGTTTCTGTCGAAGAACTGTTCGATCCGTCGCTCCGCGGCAACGCCGTTGTGGTGGGCGGCAAGGCCGATCAGCGCGGCGTGGTCGCGGCCGCCTCGTATGCTGCCCGCAAGTACGGGGTCCATTCGGCTATGCCGTTGCGAACCGCCGTCCGGCTCTGCCCGCACGCCATTTTCGTCCCAGGTCATCCGGAGCGTTATCGCGAATACTCGCACAAGGTCTTCGATATCCTGAACCGTTTTTCGCCGCTGGTCGAAATGGCATCGATCGATGAAGCGTATCTGGATCTCACCGGTACTGGGCGGCTGCATGGACCGCCCCTGGCCGCGGCGCATGCTCTGCATGAAGCCATTCGCAGCGAAACGCGACTGAACTGTTCGCTTGGGTTGGCGGCTTCGCGGCTGGTGGCGAAGATTTCGTCCGACCAGGCCAAGCCTAATGGGATTCTGCACATTCTGCCTGGAATGGAGGCGAGTTTTCTGGCGCCGCTTGAAATCCGCAAGATACCTGGAGTTGGTAAGCAGACTGAAGCGGCTCTGCATAAGCTGGGTATCCGGCGAATTCGAGATCTGGCCGAGCTGAATGAAGGGCTTCTGGCGTCGCATTTTGGCAAGTGGGGATTGGCGCTGGCGGGTAAGGCGCGCGGTGAAGATGCCGGCGGCTGGTTCGACGCTCCCGTGGGCGCGAACGAAGATCCGAAATCGATCAGTCACGAACACACGTTCGGCGAAGATACTGCCGACCGGGAACAGCTTGAAACCGCGCTGCTGAAGCTTTCCGAGATGGTGGCCAAGCGCTTACGCGAGCATCAGTTGTATGCGCGGACCATCCAGCTCAAACTGCGCTACGAGGATTTCTCTACCATCACGCGAGCCGATTCGCTCGATCACGCCACGCAACTCGATCGCGAAGTGGCGGGCGCGGTGATTCGTCTGTTCCGCCAGGCTTGGGACGGTCGCACTCCGGTTCGGCTTTTAGGAGTTCACGCCGGGTCGCTTCAATCCGTCGAAGGGCAGATGAGCCTGCTCGAAGAACCGGCGATGGCACGTTTGCGCCGAGCATTCCGCTCCGTAGACCACATTCGCAACCGCTTTGGCGACGCCAGCGTGGGGCTCGCCAAAACCCTGCACGCCGGCATTCGCGAAAGAGTGCATGAGAACCCGTTCGACCTGCCCGGCAAGTCGCCTGCGGATAGCTCGAAGAAAACGATTCTTCCAAAAACCTAGTTGGCTGGTTTACACTTGGTTCAAAGTGGCACAGAGTCGGAGAAGTTTTGAGGAATTATTTTCAACTGAGGAGGAGCGGAGCCTTCTTCGTTCTTTAGCTAGCAGCGGTCCGACACCGAATGCATCTGCGCGAATCGCCGAATGCATAGCACAAGCTGACGAATATCAGCAGGCATTCATCGATTGCACGGCTGCCACGATCCGGCTCTTAGCTCCGGCGGGTTCCGGCAAATCACAATCCATTATCAATAGGATTTTCGCGCAATCGCAAAAAGGCTGCACACTCGAGCGCTTTCTGCTCCTTACCTTTGATAATGCAGCAGTTTCCAACTTACGAGCTAAGCTAAACGAGATTGCGCCTGCGGAGCATAACGCGGGCCGGCCCCTTATTGCTACTCTCAACAGCTTCGGGAATAGGCTCCTTAGAGGTCCGCTAAAGGACGCAACAGGAAACCCTTCGCTGGGTGAGAATCCATCACACGATCAGCGCGAAGCTGTGAAATGGGCTCTAAGAGAGTTTCAGAACAGGAATCCCGACTCAGATGCAAAGGAAATACTGCCTTTTCGTTTGGGATATAAGGTATATTTGGACTTCATTAGTCTGTTGAAAAACAATCTTTACCTTCCTGATGAGCTATTCGGGGATAAAAACAAGAGGACCGCTTTCCTGGAGTTTTTAACGCGGTCTCGTGCCGCTGACCCATGGATAGAACCGCCTGGGACGAGCGATCCAATATCAACGATAAATAGAAATCGCAGAGTTATTGCCGCTCTGCTCGACATTTTTGAGCTCTATCAACAGAGACTGCAAGAATATCGGCGGATTGATTTCGATGATCAGAAATTGCTTCCATATTTGGAATTCCGAGACAACGATCGGTTACTAGCTGCTTGCATGAGGGATTACGACCACGTCATCATCGATGAGTTCCAGGATATCAACCGCTTAGACTTTGAGCTGATCGCGTTAGTAAGTCGCAACAAATCTCTGGTTGTAGTTGGTGACGATGACCAGGCCATCTATGCTTTCCGCGGTTGCAGTCCACGATTTATTAGCAACTTCTGGGAGCTCAGCGGGAGAGAGGGGGAACATTTTGCCTTAAGTGTCAATTACCGATGCCCAAAGAACATCGTGGAAATGAGTAGCAAACTGATTTCCCACAACAAAGAGCGGCTTGAAAAGAAACAAATCGCCAAGCGGGAGGACGATGCAGACATCCGCCTTTGGTCTACGCAAAATCCAGCGGCGGAGGCGCAAGTCATTGCCCGTCAGATAAGGCAGCTGATCAGTAGTCCTGGCAATCGTGTGAATCGGTTTTCTGATATCGCGATCTTGTTCCGAATGAATAGCCAAAGTCTTCCGTTGCAACTTGCTTTAATACTGGAAGAAATTCCTTACCATTGCCGGAAGGAAGACAATCTCATCGTTTCAAAAGCCCTAACGGACCTAGTTAATCTCCTTAGGATTCGTGCCCGCTGCATCGCTGATCGTCAGTTCCGAAGCGAAGAAGGCACTAAAGTCATTTTTGAGTGTCTGGCCGGTAAGCCTCTGAAGGAGGAAAGTATCCGCAAACTCCATAAATTGGTAGAGAACAACGGTGGATACTTTGGCTTGCGAGGATGCGCCCCCGACGTGCTAACGCTCGTCTTGGGCATTGATCCATCACGACTGAGTGCGGCGATAGACCTGCTATACGCGAATGGCAAGCTTGTTAATACGGTGAGCAAAATCACTCAATCTTTCAATCTGCGCGGCATTGTAGGAAACTTGCAAGATGCAGTGGAAGATCATCTCCCCCTCGGAGAGCTGGTTGACCTCGCCGGCCGCTTCCAAGGCTCTGATTTGGAGTTCTGCGACCTCCTGGAAGACCTAAAGCGGCGAGCTCAGGACCACCTTTATCATGAGCAACAAGGAGAATCGGTCGAGTTGATGACCTACTTCCGGGCCAAGGGGAGGCAATGGCCAACCGTATTTCTGCCCGGAGTAAACCAGAAGGTAATCCCGCATGCAAAAGCAAACGTAGAGGAGGAGCGTCGGCTCTTCTATGTTGCGGTTACGAGGCCAACTCACAACCTCATCATCAGTTATGTTCGTCAAGCTATCAGAGAGAAGGTGGACGCCAGCCAATTCTTGATTGAAATCGGCTTGGGAAAGGCGGAAGAGAAGAGAGCGGCAGCCATTTAAGAGCCGACGAGCGTGTCGGCTCTCTTTTATGGTGCGAACCGGCGATGGCACGTTTGCGCCAGGCATTCCGCTCGGTAGACCACATTCGCAACCGCTTTGGCGACGCCAGCGTGGGGCTCGCCAAAACCCTGCACGCCGGCATCCGCGAAAGAGTGCATGAGAACCCGTTCGACCTGCCCGGCAAGTCGCCCGCGGACAGCGCTAAGAAGTGAAGCGCTACTTACTCGGTGAAATCGAAGTTTACCCGAACAACCGCCTTCGAGGGCTTTCCGTCTGCCCGGAAAGGCTGGAATTTCCAGTTTTTTCCGGCCCGCTGAGCCGCAGCAGCCAGCACGGGATTACCCGTCACGATGTTCGCGTCTTCCACGCTGCCGTTTTCGTCCACTATCAGGTCAATAACAACTCGTCCGGAGAGTTTCAACTGCCGCGCAATCGCCGGGAATTCCGGACGCGTTTTGCGAACGATGGAATGTTCCGCTTCCTGCTCCGAGACGCGCAGCGGATCGGCAGATAGAACACTCGCCACTGAAAACATCGAAACCAGAGAGAGCGTGAGAATGCTTGCAAGTTTGTTCATAGCCATATTCGTCAACTATGGGAGTTATCGACGAACCGGCGGAAAAGTTTAGGACAAAATCGCGACCGAATCCGCAGGCAACTCGATGAGGCCGGGGCGGCGCTGAAAATCCCGGTCTGAACACATTAAAACCTGTGAAGTCCGGCTTACGGGAATTGCCAAACGGTCTCCCGAAAGATTGCAGGCGACCTCAATCCCGCCGCGCTTCATGACGAACCATTGCGCGCGTTCATCGAAGCGAGTTTCTACTTGCTCCATACGCCCGTCCGTCAGCGAGGCAGTGGACCGGCGCAGGGCAATCAGCTTCTTATACCAGTCGAGTAGTTCGGCATGGGGTTCGCGGTGGATTTCGTCCCAACGGAGCTTCGAGCGTTGAAACGTAACTGGGTCTTGCGGATCGGGAACATCCTCCGGCTTCCAACCGAAGGCGGAGAATTCGCTCTTGCGTCCCTCTGAGACGCTCCGCGCCAGCTCGGGATCGTCGTGGTGCGTGAAGTATTGGAACGGAGTGGATGCGCCGAACTCTTCCCCTTGAAAAAGCATCGGCACGAAGGGAGAAGTCAGAACCAGCGCAGCCGCGATCTTCTGCCGTCCCAGGCTGACCAACTGGGACAAACGCTCGCCTTGCGCGCGGTTACCGATCTGGTCGTGATTCTGCGAGTACCCCAAAAAGCGATGGCCGGAGAGCCCCGCCACCGGACGGCCATGCAGCCGGTCGCGGTGAGGAGAATAGATGCCGTCGTATACGAACGCCCGCTGTAGCGCTTTGGCCAGTTGGGCCAGGCTGCCGAAGTCCTCGTAATAGCCCTTTCGCTCTCTGGTCAGAACAGTGTGCAAGGCGTGATGGAAATCGTCGCTCCATTGCGCATCCATTCCGTATCCACCTGCTTCGCGGCTTCGCACGATGCGAGGGTCATTCAAGTCGCTCTCGGCGATCAGCACCAGATGCCGGCCGAGCTGGGAGGCGAGGGCATCCACCTCGGTTGAAAGAAATTCGAGAAAGTGGATAGCGGAGCGGTCATAAAACGCATGTACGGCGTCCAACCGGAGGCCATCGAAGTGGTAATCGCGCAGCCACATCAAAACATTGTCCGCGAAGAAACGGCGCGCGCCATAGCTACCCGCGTGGTCCAGATTCACCGCAGATCCCCAGGGGGTTTTGTAGGCGGTTGTGAAATAGGGCCCGAACTTTGAGACGTAGTTGCCGGACGGACCGAAGTGGTTGTAGACGCAATCGAGCAGCACCGCCAGCCCTTTGCTGTGACAAGCGTTCACGAGCTGTTTGAGATCGTCCGGCGTACCGTAACCATGATGCGGCGCATACAGATCGACACCGTCGTAGCCCCAGCCCCAATCTCCGGAAAACTCATTCACGGGCATGAGTTCAATGTGCGTCACTCCGAGCTCCACGAGGTAATCCAGGCAGGCTAGCGCGCTTTGGAACGTGCCCTCGGGCGTAAACGTTCCGACGTGCAGCTCATAAACAATGGCGCTCGATAACGGCTTCGGCTGCCAAAGTTGATCCGTCCAATGAAACTCGGTATGATCTACGACGCGCGAAGGACCGTGGACACCGCAGGGCTGAAATGGTGAGCGCGGGTCCGGAACCGGATTGCCGCCATCAACCACGAACCGATAATCGGTGCCTGGCCCGGCGCTGTCGATTGCGGCCCTCCACCAGCCGCATTGCGCCGCCTGCATCGGATAAGAACGATCGCCGATTCGCACATCGACGGAGTTTGCTGCCGGCGCCCAGACTTCAAAAGTGTGCATAAGACTACCGTTTGACTAGCAAGGCCACCGGGAACGCGCCCAGTAGATCCGCCAGTCTGACCCGGCCGCCGCGCACAGATGCTCCGGAGAGCTTGTTCACCCAGTTCCCTTCCGGCAGCTCTAATGACGTATCTCCCCATTTGCCTCCCAGCTTGAGGGGTAGACGCGGCACGGCGACAACGATATCGCTACCCCGGCTGAATGCAACCACGTGGTTGGCTCTTGCCCCCTTCGCCGCCATCGGGCGATATTCCCCTTTTTCGCCGAAGGCTGCCGGATGCTCACGGCGAACCTGGAACGCCTGATAGATGGTCCACATTTTAGGCACACCCTCGTCCGCGCGCTTCATGACTTCGTCCGCACTGAGGCGGGACAACTCGGAAGCGAGCCGGCGGCGGAGCTCGTAATCGACCGGGCGGCGGTTATCCGGGTCGACCAGACTGAGATCCCACAACTCCGTTCCCTGATACGTATCCGGCACGCCAGGCGCTGTCAGCTTCAAAAGTACCTGGGCAAGCGAGTTCGTGCGGCCTGCGGGGACTAAAGGCGTTACAAAGCTTTGGAAATCGCGCGAGAATCTTTCATCGCGGTACAAGGCTTCGATGAACTCCCGGGTGGCGGCCTCGAACTCTTCGTTTGGCGTGAGCCAGGAGGTTCGCTGTTTGGCCTCGCGACAGGCTTTTTCGATGTACGGCAGCAGGCGATCGGTCCCGATCGGCCAGGCCCCAATCATGGTCTGGTAAAGGAGATATTCGGTATTGCGATCGGGACAATCATTGCGCTTGTATCCCGCATTCATTTTCGACCAACGTTTCAGGGCTTGTGCCCACTGTTTCGGGATCTCGGAAAGCAGGCTGATGCGCGCCCGGACATCCTCGCTGCGCTTGGTATCGTGAGTGGAAGAAGCCAGCATGGTGTAGGGATGCGAGCGCTGGATTTCTGTGCAAAAATCGTGAAACTCTTGAACTCCGACACCGAACCGGCCCGGATCACCCCCGACTTCATTCAGCGAAACGAGGCGGTTGAAGCAATAGAAGACCGTATCCTCCACGCCCTTGGCCATGGCGGGTCCGGTGAACTGCTGGAACCGCATGACAAACTCGGTTTCCATGGCGCCGCGCACTCGAAGGAGCAACAGATCGCGGATGAAATCGAACAAATCCGGATCGAGGTCGGAGCGGTTCGCCTTCGCCATTTCCGCAGCTTCATTGATGTAGCGCTCGTCGTCCCCGGTAAGCTCATTGCGCTCGGGGACAACATAAGTCCGGTAGACCGGGAAGCAGGCTACTAACTCGCGGAGAGCGCGCATCACTTCATCGCGCGTGTAATCGCGGCGCTCGCGATGGCATTCGCAAATGTCGCTCAGTAGGGTGGTGAGGCGATTGATGTCGCTGCCCAAGAGCTCGCGGAGCACGAGGTGCTTTTTATCGCGGCAGATCGCGGCGTAGTCGGTGGGCTCGCCGGTGAATTCCGCATAGATCCGAGTGAATTCCTCTTCGTTGCTCGAATCGACAAAGAGCCCGGCAGCCTGGTTCAGATAATCGTAACCGGTGGTTCCGTCGATGGGCCACTCCGAGCGGAAGCGCTCGCCGGGTTCCAGGATTTTTTCTCCAATGATCCAGACATCGGCCGCTTCTTCGCGCAGACGCTCGAAATAGCGGCGGGGGTCGCGAAGACCATCCGGGTGATCGATGCGGATTCCATCCAAGACTCCTTCGTGCAGCCATCGCAGAATGAGCGCGTGCGTATCGGCGAACACCTGCGGGTTCTCCATACGAAGACCCACCAGCGTGTTTACATCGAAGAATCTCCGGTAGCCGAGATCCTGCTTCGAGGTGCGCCAGTAAGCCAGCCGGAAATTCTGCTCCTCGAGCACTTCGTCGAGCCGGTCAGGTTGCCCGTTGATCTCTTTGAGCACGCCATCGACGGCCTCGGCGATAAAAGGGACCTCGCTCAGAAGCCGGTCGAGCAATCCGCGGATCACTTCCTTGTCGCGGTGGCGTTCCATCACGCTGATCCGATCTGTAACCGTGTAACCCGGCAGACGAGCAATTGAATCAGCCAAAAAAGCGAGATAGTCGGAGCCGGTACGCATGGCCGCCTCGGAGAGAATGGGCGGCAGAGAACGCGGCGAGGCCGGCAGCTCGTGGTCGAAATAGCGGACGAAGAACTCGCCTCCGCGCCGTTCAAGCTGAACCTCATGCCGGGCCAGCACACGTCCATAGTGATCGCCCAGAATGGGCACCAGCAGCTTATTACGCAGCCGTTCTTCGCGCGGTTGCCAGTCGATATCGAAATACGGCGAATAGCGGCTGGAAGGACCGTTTTCGAGCACGTCCCACCAGTAACGATTCCGCCGGCCGCTGATGGCCATGTGGTTCGGAACGATGTCCAACACCTGACCTAATCCGCATTCGCCGAGGCGTTTTGAAAACCGGTCGTGCGCTTCGCCGCCACCCAGTTCGTCGTTAAGGCGGTGCTGATCGACCACATCGTAGCCATGCTTGCTGCCTGGCGCGGCTTGCAGATACGGAGAGCTGTAGACGTGCGAGATGCCGAGCTGGCGCAGATAGTCCGCTATTTGCGCGGCATCGTCAAAGCCAAATTCCGCGTGCAGTTGCAGACGGTATGTTCCGACCGGGATACGAGGCATTCTTTGTTAAGAGCGTAGCGGATGGGAGATGGTTTCTCAGCTCTATTCGTAGCGCAGAGTGGAAGCCGGATCGATGCGCAGCGCTTTCAGGGCGGGCGAGAGCGTCGCGAGAAATGCGATCACCAGGAAAGCCGCCAGACCTGCGGCGAATCCTGAGGGGTCCAGTGGAGTATCGATGATCGGGACCATGCTCCTCACGACCCTTCCGACAGCGACCCCGAGGACAGCGCCCGCAATCATCCCTGTGAAGACGGGCAGGTACATCCGATCGAGCGCACTATCCAAGACATCGTGCGGACGCGCGCCCAAGGCGATGCGGATACCGATTTCGCGCGTGCGCTGCGCAACCGCGAACGCGACCATGGCAAACATTCCGGCAGCCGCCAGAATTGCAGCAATGAGCCCGAGGGACAACACGGTGGTGATCGTCTTTTGAAGCGCATCGAGCACGTTTTCGCGCGATTGGACCATAGGCACTATGCTCACCTGTTCGCCCATGGAAGCGCTCATCGCTGGAATCGCACGGATCAGTCCGGCCAAATCGCCTTTCGCATGCAGGACGATCGCGCTGAAATCCGCCTGTGCCGGATCGATGGGAAGGTAAGCCTCCACCGATTGGCTGTCCACAACCAGGTTCGCGCCACTGTCCTTCACAATACCGACGACGGTGCGCCGCGAACTCTGAAACTGCCAGGATTTGCCAATGGGGTCGTCGTTGGGCCAGATGGCGCGCGCGGCGGATTCGCTGACGATGGCGGCACTGGTCTCACCGGGGAGGAACGAGCGGCCGCGAAGGATGGGAAGCTTCATCGCCGCGAAGTAGTTCGGAGCGACATGATTCGTGTAAACCGGCGGCAATCCGGAGAGATGGACAATCGAATAGCGCTGGCCCAGCGGCGGCATGACTGCGGCTGTAATCGCATCAACACCGGGGAGCTGGCGCAGGCGCATTATCAGCGTCTCGACCTTCTGCTCCGCGAGAACAGGAGTCAGATGCTCGCGGGAGAAAGCCGGGTAGACAGCAATCATGTTGCGGTAGTCGAACGCGAGCTGAATATCGGCGCTGCGGATCGCATTACGCGTGAGCACGGCGGAGCAGATCAGCAGCAGTGTGCTGATGGCTACCTGGACGCCCACCAGCACTCTGCGGCGGCGGTCCGACTTGTTTTTCGCTGCGCTGATTTGCAGCGCGGCGGGCAAGCCGGACGCCACTGCGGAAAGGAGCGCAAGCATCGCTGCGCCAGCGAGAATCTGCCAGTCCATAGTGATTCGAAGGTCGGCCGGCGCTCCAACAGCGCTCAGCAAGAGCCGCGCCGAAACGTATCCGACGATCAGCCCGGCGCCGGCTCCCAGCGCCGATAGCAACAGATTTTCTGTCAATAATTGGCGAACAATGCGGCCTCGCGAGGCGCCCAGGCTGAGGCGAATCGCAATTTCGCGCTCGCGAGCCACGCCGCGCGCCAGCAGCATGTTGCTAAGGTTGGCGCAGGCGGAAAGAAGAATCAGCAGCACGAGCGCGAACATGAGAAAGATGGCAGGCGGCAAAAGCTGCGGAACAATACCGGAGCCGCGCAGCCGCTCCCCGAGAACCCGCTCTCCGGGTTTGAATTGCGAAGGGTCACGCTCCGCGAGCTGGCGGTCAAGAGCGGTGAGTTCGGCTTCGAGTGACGCAAGCGAGACGCCCGGCTTCGGGCGCACGAAGAGGTCTTCGTTGAATGCTAAGAGACTGCCCAATGGGGGCGTGCCCGCAATCAGCAAAGGCCGCTCGGTGACCGGGAGCCAGACGGCCGTCCTCTGCGGCTGGAGCCCATCGAAATCGTAGGGTGCGACGCCCACGATCTCTACAGGCTTTCCGTTAACGTGCAGAATGCGGCCGACGATGTGCGAGTCGGCGCCTTCATGATCGCGCCAGTACTCGTAGCCGAGGACAGCAACGGCGGCCGCTCCGTGCTGAACATCGCGGTTATTCAGAAGGCGGCCCCAGCCGGGGAGAATCCGGAGCGCTGAAAAGTAGTTGCCCGAAACGAAGTTGGCGCGCGCGTTGGGGTCCGCTTCGAGGACAACACCGGTCCAGGCGATACTCTCGGCGACTACGAACGAGCAGCGCGAGCAGTTCTTTTGAAATGCCTCGATGGCGGGAAACGGGAAAGCGCGAGCGGCAAAGTCCTTCGAATTGCGATAGAGATGAAGGATCGAATCGGCGCCGGCGATGTTCAGCCGGTGCAGAAGCAAAGCATCGAGCACGTGAAACTCGGCCAGATTTGCGCCGATGCCCAGCGCCAAGACGATGACGGCGCCGAAGGTGAAACCGGGCGAGCGCCGGAAGCTACGGATCGCATACGAGAGGTCTTGCCAGAAGCGTTCCATCCACATCCAGCCCCAAACCTCACGCGCATCTTCGCGGTGGACGATGTCTCGACCGAACGAAACAGGCCGGGCGGCTGCGGCCATGGCGCGGTGAGCTGCCATTTCCTCGGCGAGATCCGCTTCCCATTGCCGCCGATTTAAGAAGAACTGAATTCTTCGGAAAAACTTCCGCATGAGGACCTCCCATTTCTAAGTACGCGGTTTCGCAAATTCGCTGACGTATTCCAGCTACCTTGCTGTGCTCCGAAATCTTGACACGGAGCCATCGCTGGCGCAGCCCGTATACACCGGTGGCCCGGAAACTGGAACCGTAAGCGCTCTAAATCGGGCACGCCACCGACGCGAATACGTTGTCGTTATTTCGAATCAGAGTACTAAGCCGTCCGCAAGATGGTTTGAATGGCCGCAGTCACCTGCTCATATTGAGAAACCTCCCGTTCGAGTTGCTTTCTGCCGTCGCGCGTGAGTTTATAAAAGCGCACACGCCGGCCCGTTTCGGAAGTGCCCCACTCCGCCTTCGCCCAGCCCTCCAGCAGAAGACGTTGCAAAGCGGGATAGAGCGAGCCCTCTTCGGGTTCGAGCACTTCGTTTGAGATCTGCCGAATGCGTTGCGCGATCGCATAACCATGCATTGGGCCACGCTGGAGAACTCGCAGGACCAGCATGGCTAACGCTCCTTTCGGCATCGCAGCTCTAGGCATAGGTATCCGATATCTTAACGCATCTCTTGAACGGCTGCGCCTGAATAGGCTGCATTGCCAAGCCAATGGGTAATTGCAGCTCTGGCCTCAGTGCAATCCGGATCTTGGTCCGCAGCCCAAGCTACAAACCCATCAGGCCGTACGAACAGCGCAGACGATCCTTTCGTGTCCTTGGGCTTCGCCGAGACATACTTCAACCTTCCGCCCCAGCCCTGACTCAGAACTCTGAGTTTCTGGTTTCCGGCAAAATCAACGAGCAGAGCTTTTCCATCGTGAAGCAGAGTCCCGAGACGGGTGCCGTTCTCGAATTCAAAATCGGGTGAGCTCCGGCCTATAAGGGGATGGTTTCCTTCCAGCTTGTACCGCAGGGCGATGCCGGAAATCTTTTCCACGAAGTATGTAGTGCCTTCCCGCGTGCCGATTAGATCGCGAACAACGGACGCTATTGCCGCCGCATGCGGGTCCGGCCGCATGATAGCACCTGAGCGCGCGTCCAGTTTAAGGCCCATGCACCCACCGGGTGACGTTCTTCCGTATATGTATCCAACAGGTGCTTGGGAGCCCAGCCTTGAACCGTTGCGGCGAGTTTCCAACCGAGATTCATGGCATCCCCCAGTCCGGTATTTAAGCCTTGGCCTCCGAATGGCGAATGCACGTGAGCGGCGTCGCCGGCCAGTAATACCCGGCCTTTTCGATACGTGATCGCTTGCCTTGCACGGTCGGTGTAGGTTGAGGCAACCTGCACGGCTGTGATTGTGACGTCTGTTCCCGAGACGCGCCGCAACACCTCCTGAAGGTTTTCACGAGTAATAGCCGCCGCACGATCAAAAGTTCCGCCATCGAACTCAACAACACCGATACGCCCCGGACCAGGACCGTTCACGTACATACCCGTCCGGGTCAGGTTAAAGCCAGGACGTAGCTTCTCAGGATCTGCCAATTCCACCGACGCGACGTAACCGGTGAGCTCCGGCTCGGTCCCTGGAAATTCAAATCCTGCCTGTTTGCGTACAGTGCTGCGGCCACCATCGCACCCGACCAGCCACTGCGCCCGGAAAGATTGTTTTCCGGCGAATATAGTGACTCCGTCACCGTCGTCGGCAAAACCGGTTACGGCCACACCACGCCTCAGGTTGACGCCCATCTCCATTGCACGCTCGGCGAGCAACGATTCAATAGCTTCCAGACTCACCATTCCGCCCGATGCGGACGGACCAGGAAGAATGTAGGGTTGGCGTGAGAAGTCAATCTTCTCCGCATCGAGCATGATTCCGGCGAAGTGGCCAGCAAAGCGGGGAGCCGGCGGGGAGTCTAGGCGATCTTCTGTGCCCAGCTTGATTTCCGGCGGCCCGTCCGTCCTCATCCAACCCAGCGAAGAGCTGCGTACCGCATCCAGGAGACCTCTTCGATAAAACGCTTCAACAGAAGGAACGTTGAGCCCGCGCATTCCCATCCAGCCGGCTTTGAGCGGCGAGCGAAAATCCTCCATGCGCTCCAGAACAAGCACCGAGATTCCGGCTAGCCGGAGTTCGCATGCCAGAAAGAGACCCACGGGTCCGCCGCCTGCAATTACAACATCATGGAACATTCCCGATTCCCTTTCTTTAACGCTTCAAAGCTTCGTCGATATGTCGATATAATGAGCTTCGCTCAACGTGCTGCCTAGTTATATATCCAAAGCTGTACCGAATCCGACTTCCAATCGCGCGCCCTGGTATAAGAACACCGCGCCCACGTACGCCGGCGTTTTCCTCTGGATTGTGTTTTACAGGGAAATTGCGCTGGCGCTCGAACGCACTGGTCCGGCCATGTGCATCATCGCTCTCGCAGTGGCGGGGTTGATCAGTTATGCCCTCTTCTACTACATACCCGCGCTGCTTGGCATGCGAACGGGCTATCCGCTGTACGTTGTTGGCAGTTCTACGTTTGGCACACAGGGTGGTTATGTGATGCCGGGTTTGCTGATGGGCGTGCTGCAAGTGGGCTGGATGTCGGTGAATGCTTTCGTGGCTGCCAGCTTTCTGATGACGGCCTTCGGTTCGAAGGCCGGACCGGGTAATCCGGTGTTCAGCGTGGTCGCCGCGGTATGGGCTCTCGCGCTCGGGTATGTGGGTGCCAAGGGCATTCAATATGTCTCCCGGTTTGCGCTGTATCTCAACCTGGTTCCGCTAATCATGATCCTGGTGGTGTTTGCCAAGAACGTCGGCGGAGTTGGGCAATACGTGGTGCCGCATCCGAACACTTATCTGGGCTTCACGATGCTTATCCAAATCGTAGTAGGCTTTTTCGCAACAGCCGGGGCTGCCGGGGTTGACTTTGGATTGAACAGCCGGGATGAGCAGGACGTCCGCAGGGGCGGCATGATCGGGATCTGGCTGGCCGTCGTGATCGCGGGAGGACTTCCTCTGCTCGCGGTTGCGGGCGCGCGTGCGGTTGCGGGCGCGCAGGACTACCGTTTCGACTCGGCAATTGCGCAGACCGGAAGCTTTGCAGGAATTGCGTTCTTTCTCTTCGCGGTGGCATCGGTTGCACCGATGTGCTTCTCTTCGTTTATTGCGGGCAACAGCTTGGCAACCATGATTCCGAGAGTACCGCGCACGACATCGACCATGGTGGGCGCAGTCGTGGCCGCTATTCTCGCCATCACCGGGGTGGCGGCCAACCTGGTCGGGCTTTTCACGATCATCGGCGCGTCGTTCGGACCGATTTGCGGCGCCATGGTAGCGGATTATCTGCTGTCCGGGCGAACCTGGGCCGGTCCCCGGCAAGGTGTGAACGTTGCGGGGTATGCAGCGTGGGCGGTGGGCTTCATCATCGGGATTCTGCCGTTTCTGCCGATTTCCGAGCAGACAAAACCGTATTTGCAACCGGCAGCCGTCTATAGCTTCATCGCCGGATTTGTGGTGTATTGGCTGTTGGCGAAGATCGGGCTGCAACCCAGAACAGTTCCGGACCGAATCACGCCAGCGAGTCGATAATCAGCGCAGCGCAGCAATAACCGTAAACCAAGCGTTGAGGCCGCTGAGTTCATCCACATTCCGATACACTGAGACTCTGTGGAATTGCCTATGAAGCGAAGTTTACGCAAACGCTTGGCGCGCCGGAGCTTTTTGAAAGCTGCCGGCCTCTTCTCCATCGGAAGTCTTTGGACCGATAGCCTCCTGGAGGCTCTGCCCCAGAACACGAACACCAATTCGAAGCCCTCGGAGCTAAAGATTACGGACATGCGGGTCGCGACGGTGGTCCGCGCTCCCATGACTTGCCCGATTATCCGGATCGATACGAACCAGGGCATCTACGGCTTGGGCGAGGTGCGGGATGGATCGAGCGCAACCTACGCGCTCATGCTCAAAGGCCGGCTACTCGGTGAAAATCCGTGCAATGTAGAAAAAGTCTTCCGCAAAATTAAGCAGTTCGGCGGCGAATCGCGTCAGGCGGGCGGCGTGTGCGGCGTCGAGATGGCGCTCTGGGACTTGGCCGGCAAAGCATACAACGTTCCCGTTTATCAGATGATCGGCGGCAAGTTCCGCGACAAAGTGCGGATCTATTGCGACACAACGGAATCGAACGACCCCAAAGTTTACGGCCAGCGGCTGAAGGCCCGCATGGAGCAGGGCTTCACCTGGCTCAAGATGGACCTGGGCATCGACCTGGTTCAAAACGTTCCGGGCGCAGTGTCGCATCCGCTGGGCATGGACCCCACGCGCGATACGCATTGGATCGAACACCCATTCACCGGAGTTGAGATTACCCAAAAGGGCTGCGACCTGATGGCCGAGTATGTGGCAACTGTCCGGCAGCAGGTGGGTATGGAAGTCCCCTTATCGGCGGACCATTTCGGGCACATCGGCGTGAACTCCTGCATCCGGCTCGGAAAACGTTTGACCGAATATAACTTGGCTTGGCTCGAGGACATGGTCCCGTGGTTTCGGCCGGACCTGTTGAAGGAAATATCGAGCGAGGTGGATATTCCGCTCGCCACCGGCGAAGATATCTACTTGCCGGAAGGATTCGAGAAGCTGGCCGAAATGCACGCGGTGGACATTTTCCACCCGGATCCGGGGTCGGCGGGCGGCGTCCTGGGCACCAAGGGCGTGAGCGATCTGGCCGAGAAGTACGGAATCGGCTGCGCCGTCCATTTCGCTGGAACACCCGTGTGTTGCCTGGCGGGCGTCCATGCCATTGCGGCGATGAGCAATTTCCTGGCGATGGAGAACCATTCGGTGGACGTGCCGTGGTGGGATTCCTTAGTGGAAGGTGTGGACAAGCCTATTGTGAATCATGGGTTCATCACGGTTCCCGATAAGCCTGGACTCGGCGTCACACTCAACGAGGAAGCCGTGAAGGCGCATCTGATGCCCGGCACCGGCTACTTCGAGCCCACGCCGCAGTGGGACAACGAGGGCAAACGAGTCAACGACCGGCTTTGGTCATAAGAGAGGAAATGGTTCGAATGAGAAAGGCGATTTACGTCGTCATGGCCGGGTGCGCTGTATTGAGCGCATTCCCCGCCATTGCTCAGGTCAAGATGACCAAAGAACAGATGATGTTCTATACGTCGGAGTGGAAAGGCGAGCGCTTCCCGGATGGACGGCCCAAAGTTCCGGACGATCTTCTGAAGCGGGTGGTTGATCTGTCGATCGAGGACGTCTGGGAATACCTTCGCGCGAAGGGTTACCGCAATCAATACGAAGGCGGATGGCAAGCCCTTCACATCGATAAGCCGTTTGCCGGGCGCGCCCTCACCGCGCAATACATGCCCTCCCGCCCGGATATGACCAAGCCCATCTACGCCGAAGGCAAAGCCGAAGGACGCGTGGGAAGCAACAATAGTTGGCCTATCGCCGAATTGCAGTTGGGCGATGTCTACGTCGCGGACGGCTTCGGAAAAATCATTGAAGGCACCTTGATTGGTTCCAATCTTGGAAATGCTGTGGCGGCGCATACGCATACCGGGTTCATCTTCAATGCCGGTATTCGCGATCAGGAAGAAAATCGCGAGATCCCGAACTTCAACGGCTTCTACCGCGGCTACGATCCCTCCGCTTGGGCCGACATGACATTGACGTCGATTAACGCTCCCATTCGGATCGGTAGAGCCGTGGTGCTGCCGGGAGATCTCGTGCTTGCCAACCGGGACGGCGTGCTCTTTATTCCCGCGATTCTGGCCGAACAAGCCGTAAGCGCGGCCGAATTCACCAACCTCAAGGATGCTTTCAATTTCGAACTGAACCAGGAAGGCAAGAATGGCGCCCAGTTTGAAGGGGGCTGGAACGCAGCAAAATACGCCGCGTTTTCGAAGTGGATCGGCGCGCATCCCGACCGCTTGAAGATGCCGCGCAGCGAGTTTGACGCGTTAGTCTCGGCAGCCGTCGAGTCCCACAAAGAGTACTGAAGCCTAGGCCAGGGTGAAGCCCTGCTGCGGAATGCCGTGGCGGGAATTCCGGTACGCATACTTCAGGAGCAGCGGCGCAACCAGCGTTGTCACGATCGCCATGGTTACGACAACGGCGTACACAGGCTTTTCGATCACCCCCAGACTCAGTCCAATTTGCGCGACCACCATGCCCACTTCGCCGCGCGGTATCATCCCGACGCCGACGCGCAACATATCCGTCCGGCCCAGCTTCCAAACCGCGAGTCCGCAAGCAATCAACTTACTCAGGACAGCTACGGCACAAATCGCAAGCGTCAGCTCCAAAGTAGAGCGGCTGGTAAATACGCCTAAGTGGAGATGCAAGCCGATACCAGCGAGAAAGAACGGGACTAATAGCTCGGTAATGCCATGCGCGAGATCATGCACGCGCCGGTTGACTGCCCCGGAAAGCGCTATACCCGCAATGAACGCGCCAACAATCGTCGCAACGCCCACAAATACCGCCAGCAGAGCCAGGCCAAACAGAAGCACGAGAGCCAGATCGAACTGGCCTTCCTGGACCGCCAGTTTTCGTTCCACCTTGGGAAGGGCGTGCTGGAGCGTACGTTCGCCGTATTTAGCAACCAGCAGAACGAATCCACCTGCGGCGACTGCCGTTGTGGCCAGTGCCGCAAAATTCACGTGGCCTTCCGCCATGCTGCTGACCAGAGCCAGCACAAGCAGGCCCAGCACATCGTCGATGACAGCAGCGGCCAAGATAATTTGGCTCGCCCGCTCCTCCAGCAGGCCTTTGGACCGGAGGACCTGAGCCGTAATCCCCACACTGGTCGCGACCAGCGCAGCACCCACGAAAATAGCTTCAATACGCGACGCCCCGGCGAGCGCCATCACGCCCCAGCCAACTGCCAACGGGAAAATGACACCCAGAATGGCCACCAGGAGGGCGGAGCCTTTCACTCGCATCAGATCGGCTACTTTCACTTCCAGTCCGACCCGGAACAGCAGAAACAGCACTCCCATTTCCGCTAAGGCCGTCAAAACGTCATCCGGATGCACCCAGTTGAGAACGCTTGGCCCGAGAATCACACCGGCAACAATCTCGCCCGCGGTGCCCGGCTGGCCGAGATATTCAAAGATGTTGGCAAAGAGTTTTGCAGATCCAAAGATCAGGAGCAGGGCCAGCGGTAAGTGCAGTGCATTTGTATCGGGTGTCAGCATGAGCGTTGCAGGCTTGCCAGGCCCTCAACCACCCTAGCGAGCATTCAAAGCTCATTCAACTTACTCGTGCCGGAGAGCACGGGCGGCATCCGTTTGCGCGGCGCGCCACACAGGAAACACGGCGGCCAGAGTTGCGCAAATAAGGATGAAAGCTAACGAGAGCAGAAGGGAACGTAGATCCAAAGGACTTACACCGAAGAGCAGCCGCCGCGTGACACCGAGCAGTAAAAGAGAGGCACAGATGCCCGCAGTGGCGCCTAATAGAACCGCAATAAACAGGCGCGAGCAGATGGCGTTCATCAGGTGGACTAACTGGGCGCCCAGCGCCATGCGTATCCCGAGTTCGCGAGTACGGCGGGCTACCGAGTAAGCGAGCGTCCCGTAAATGCCGATACCGGCGAGAAACAAACTCGTTACGCAGAAAAAGCTGAATAGCACTGCGGTCAGTCGTTCCTGCCAAAGCGAATTTTGCACTTCCTGTTCGAGCGTGGCCACTTCCAGGATCGGCACGGCCGGATCCAAACTGCGGATCGCGCTGCGCACGGCATGAATCACATGCGAGGGGTTGCCATAGGTGCGTATGTAGAGGACAACCGTGTAGCTGTCCTGCGGGCTGAAGATGGCATAAGACGTGGGTGGGTCGGCTTCACGCATGGACCGATATTTTGCCGTGCCCACAACGCCTACAATGACCGCGTTCGGGGGTTTTCTGCCATCGGTGCCTTGTACGACGGCTTTACCAAGCGGATTCTGGTGGGGGAACAACAGATCCGCAAAAGCTCGATTCACCACGATGCGCGCCGGCGTTGCGCCGAGATCCGCATTCATTAGTGGGCGCCCGGCCAGCATCGGAATTCCCAGCGCCTCGAAATAAGACGGGCTCACGGTATTGACGCTTGCGTTCATAAACGTGTCGCGCGGCAGGACAACGCCTTGAGGCGCCACGGTCGCCTTGATGCCTGCTCCGCGCATCAGCCCGCGGTTCGCAAACGCCACTGCCCGGATGCCTGGAAGATCGCGAACGCGCGGTTCGAGCTGCTTCAGGAACGTCGCCTTCTGCGCGCCGGAATAGCCGGAATCTTTCAGATCGAGCGTAAAGCTGGCGACATGCGCGCGATCGAACCCCGGATTCAATGCTTCGAGATTCCAATAGGTCCGCAGCATGAGCAATCCGCCAGAAAGCAGCACGACGGAGATGGCAACTTGCAGCGCGATGGGTCCGAGCCCGCCGAAGCCGCGCGACTGACTCGCAGCCACGCCTTTGATTTCGGAGTTCAGGTCGACATTCGTAGCCCGCCATGCTGGGATGCTTCCAAAAAGAAAGATACTCGCGACGGCGACAGCCAATGTGAACAGCAAGACTCGCAGGTCCGGCGTAACGCTCAGGATCTGCGGGCTGGCATATTGATCGACGCTGCGCGCGGCCGGAATTAAATGCAGCAGAACAGGGGCAAGGGCAAAACACAAGCCGATCCCGAGCAGCGAACCTGGAATCGCCAGAAGCAGGTTCTCCACCATCATTCGCCGCAGCAGTTGCCGGCTCGTAGCACCCAGAGAGAGGCGAACAGCGATCTCCTTACGCCGCTCTTGAGATTTCGCCAGCAGCAATCCGCTCAAGTTGGCGCATACCGCTATCAGCAGAAAGGCCACCGCGCCCATCAGAAGATCCAAAGCTTGCGAGAACTGCGTGCGCATTTGAGAAATCCCATGCGCCACAGAAACCCACGTAAAGCGTGTCTCGCGAACATGATCCAACTGGGCCGCGGCGAAGTTTTTGTCCCAGTGGTCATAGCGCATCCTGTCCCACCGGTGAACTTCCCATTCCTCCAGCGCCTTGATCGGCGCAGAAATCGCGGCAGCACATTGCGCCGCCGAAAGGCCCCGGCGCAGCCGCGCGATCAGATGGAAGCCCTCTGCGTCGCAATAAGCGCAGGAGTCCTCAACATTCCGCCCGGTCAGTACAGGCGCCGCCGAGATCGGAACACGGACGTCCGGTGCACGCTCGATGTCCAGGCTGTGAAACTCGCGCGGAAGAACGCCGACTACCAGAAATGGATGTTTGTTCAGCCGGATCGTCCGGCCAATCACGTCCGGCTCGCCGCCAAAATCAGATTGCCAGAACTGATAGCTGAGATTCACCGGTATGCTGCCGGTCGCCGTTGCATCGGAGGCCATCAGCACGCGGCCCAGCGCGGCATGGATGCCGAGCTCCGTGAAGTAATTCGGCGAAACGATCTGCGTCATGACGGGCCGAATGCCGCCGCCAGCCTCATCCAGCGGAACTACGCTGCTTTCCGACCACTGCTGTTCCGCGATCACCGCCGAGAACAGATCGGTGCGCTTCGAGAGCTGCTCGAAATGCCGGTAGCTGAACGATGTATCGGGACGCACCTGCTGTGGCACATTCCCTTCCAGCATGAAAAGACTTTGCGGATCGCGCGCCGGCAGCGGCTTCAACACCAGCGTATTGATGAAACTGAAAACGAGTGTGTTGGCTCCGACGCCGGTGGCGAGCAGTACGATGATAATTGCGCTGAAAACTTTGTTGCGGCGCAGATAGCGCAGGGCATGCTTCAGATCGCGAAGCATGTTCGATTATCTCTCACGCCGGCACTTCCGGCCATGCATGTTTCGGATACCGCCGGCTCAGTTCCCTACGCACCTGCGGATAGAGATTCTTCCAAAAGCTGACCAGATCCGTAGTAACCTGCACTGGACGCTGATTCGGCGCAAGGAGTTGGACGACGAGCGGAACAGTCCCGCGCGCCACAGCGGGAGTTTCTTTCATTCCGAAAAAATCCTGGAGGCGCGAGGCCACCGAAGGAGGGCGATCCTCGTGATACTCGATGCGGGCACGCCGGCCCGAAGGTAATTGAATATGTGTGGGCGCTATCTCGTCAATTAAACGCACCGGCAATTTCGCTTCGAGCATCATAAGAAACCCGCCATTCGCGGCCGCCTCGCGTAGTTGTGCAAAGCTGGTCAGCCCCGCGGCCAATTCCCGAACTGTTGCTGCTATCAGATCCGTGGGAATCCGGATCTTCTCGTCCTGCGCGGCCGCGAACCGGACACGGCGGAGAAAGCGGTCGAGTTCTTTGGCATCAGTGAAGCGTTCGATCCCGGCTTCTATCGCTTTGGTAGTAAGCAGACTGGCAGCGGCTTCGCGATCCGACGGAGCGCTTCTCGATTCATCGATTATAAGCTGGTCGTAGCGAAGCGAGTTGACCTGTTCCACGCGTTCGGCGTCCCGATTCCAGACCGTCTCTTCGTATGTGCCGATACGATCCGGGAAGAAATCAAGCAACCAGTCCGGCTCGATCTCGGCAGCCACCCGCACCAAAGGAGTTGCTTGCCCGAAACGGTCGTCCACTTCAATCGCAACCAGAAAATCGCTATGCACATAACTGCTTCCGGCGAGTTTCGCCGAGAGGCCATTTGAAAGCAAAAGGCTATCTCCCCGCTTACGCGCCACCCGATCCGGATATGCGGCAAGCATCGCTTTTTCGAGAGCATGCGGTTCGGGATAAGCTGCGCGCGTTGACGGCGCTAAATCCTGCAATTGCTTGCTAAGGCGGCGCACCTGAAAACCCGGGTCGCTCGAAAGAATCATTTCCAGATCGGAACTGAACGCGCTCCGGGTGTTCTCATCGAAGCGCAAACGTCCTTCCGCAAGCCGCGCAGCCAGATCGCACGCCGCACGCTTGGCTCCCATTTCGCTCGCTTTCAGAATAAATTTCCCCAGGCGCGGATGAACCGGCAGAGTGGCCAGCCGGCGGCCGGCTCCGGTGAGTTTGCGTTCGTGGTCGAGCGCGCCAAGCCTTATTAACAGATCTTCGGCACGAGCGCGAATATCGACAGGCGGGCGGTCGATCCACTGCAGCTCCTCGGGAGCCGCGCCGAATGCCGCAAGCTGCAGTAAAAGCTGTGTCAAGTCGCTTCGGGTAATTTCAGGAGGCAGATGATCCGGCCGCCGCGCAAAATCGGCCTCGCTATAGAGCCGGATGGCGATCCCGGGACCGGTGCGGCCCGCGCGGCCCGCCCGTTGAATTGCAGAAGACTTGCTGATACGCTCGATTTGCAGACGCGACAAGCCGCTCCAAGGCGAATGACTTAGGACGCGCGCAAGTCCGCTATCAATCACCGCCTCCACTCCATCGATCGTGATAGAGCTTTCGGCAACGTTGGTCGAGCAAATCACTTTTCTAAAAGCGCTGGGCGCGACGGCTAAATCCTGTTCTTCTGCGCTCAGATCTCCGTGTAAAGGCAAGACCCTGGCATTCGCCTGCCGCGCAATCGGTTCGCAGGCTTGAATCGCCTTTCGGATTTCGGCCGCTCCCGGGAGAAATACCAAGATGTGCTGCTTGGCTTGCGCGAGCATCTGATTCACCGCTGTGGCCACTTGCTGCTCGAGCGGCAACGCGGAATGTGGAGTGTAAGAGATCGTTACTGGGAATAGGCGCCCCGGTACTTCGATGCGCGGAGCATCGCCTGCATTTTCCGGAAGCGTCGCGGACATTAGTACTAACCGTAGATCCTTCCTTATTTGCTGAAGTTTTCTTAATAATGCGAAGGCGAGATCGGTTTCGATATGGCGCTCGTGAAACTCGTCGAGAATAACTACCCGGACTTGATGGAGAAACCTGTCCGAAAGAAGCTTACGGGTAAGGACGCCCTCCGTCAAAAACCACAGTTTTGTCCGGTCGCTGCTAACTTCCTCGAAACGGACTTGGTATCCGACACGTCCGCCCACTCTTTCGCCGAGTTCCGCGGCAACGCGTCGCGCGGCAAACCGGGCCGCCAACCGCCGGGGCTCCAGCACGTAAATATGCTCGAACCCGGTGCGCAGCAGGGCCGGCGGTAGCCGCGTCGTTTTTCCGGCTCCCGCTTCCGCCTGAAGAAGAGTAATCGTGCTACTCTCAATACATCTAACGATCTCTGGAAGTAATGGGTCTATCGGTAGCTGTGGTGTACCCATTTTCAGAATCTTCGATTTCAGGATAGTATTTGAATAGGGTTTCGGGGAATTGGTGCAACCCGGCGTTCGAGTTGCCCGTTTAAAGTGAACGACCACATTTGTGCGAAGCGAGATGGCGGTGTTACTGAAGTGTGCCGGCCAGGCGATCCGGCGTAGAAGTCAGCCGCATCGGTGAAGGGGGACGTGATTCGTGTGCGGGATCGCAGGGTTCACTCATTTCGGCCGTAGAGCGGCCGCTGGCGCGCTCCGGCGGGCAATTCAAAGACTTCATCATCGCGGGCCGGATCAGCAAGACACTTACGAATCGGACGGCATTTCGCTAGGCGCAGTCCGCCTCAAGATCATTGACCTTGAGGGCGGGGACCAGCCCATGCGTACCGAAGATGGTGAGACCGTTCTCGCGTTCAATGGCGAGATCTACAATCACGCAGAGCTGCGCCGGGAACTGGAAGGACTCGGACATAAGTTCCAGTCGCACTGTGACACCGAAGTGGCGCTGCGTGCCTTTGTCCAATGGGACATAGATTGTTTTCGCCGCTTTCGGGGCATGTTTGCGGCCGCCTTTTGGCAGGATTCGGCGCGCCGGTTGGTCCTGGTCCGAGACCGGGTGGGTATTAAGCCCCTGTATTATGCGCATATTCGCGGCGAGATCCATTTCGGGTCCGAGCTAAAGGCAATTCTCGAACACCCTGACGTACCGCGCCAGATTTCCGAAAGAGCGCTAGGGTTCTATCTGTCGCTGAACTATGTTCCCAGTCCTTTGACCCTGGTGGACGGTATAGAGAAGCTCGGCCCGGGGAGCTGGCTTGAGTGCCGCAACGGAAGGATCAAAACCGGACATTACTGGCGGAATAACTTTTGTCCGGAAAAGATTAGTCTTGCGGAAGCCTGCGAGGAGCTCGACGAATTACTTAGTAAGTCCGTCACGGAGCATTTAGCATCCGATGTTCCCCTTGGAATCTGGGCAAGCGGCGGCTTGGATTCCTCGACGGTTCTCCACTACGCGGCTCAGGCCTCGGCTCGCCGCCTCGAAACTTTTTCCATTTCTTTTTCAGGGCGAAGCTTCGACGAGAGTAAATACTTCCGGTTATTGGCGGAACAATACGGCACCTCGCATCACGAACTGAATCTCGCAAGCGATGTCGACCTGACTAGCGCCATTCACGAAATTGCGTATTATTCGGATGAGCCGAGCGCCGATGCGGGCGCGCTCCCGGTCTGGTTTCTTTCCCGAATGACATCGCGGCATGTGACCGTAGCGCTAAGCGGTGAAGGCGCGGACGAGATCTTCGGCGGATACCAGACGTATTTGGCCGATCGGTACGCGCAGCTCGCGCGGCGACTCCCTGCCCCGCTGCTCAGAGCCGCTCTGCGCGGAGCGAACCGGATCCCCGTTTCCGACGAGAAAATCGGTCTCGAATATAAGATCAAGCGCTTTCTTTCGGGTGCTTTGCTCGCCGCCGATGAGGCGCATTTCTATTGGAACGGAACATTCTCGCGCGATGAACAGAAAGAGTTGAGAGCGGAACATACTCCGGAGCCGCTCCCATCCCTTTGCTCCGTGTTGCCGGGTCTGCCCGGACGTTCCGATACGGTCAATCGGTATCTCTTCGTCGATCAGCACTACTATCTGCCCGACGACATTCTTTATAAGTGCGATCGGATGAGCATGGCGCACTCGATCGAAGTACGGCCTCCGTTCCTCGACCATCGCATCGTCGAGTTTGCGGCGCAACTGCCAGCCAGTCTGAAAATCAAAGGCGGCTCCACCAAGCGAGTCCTGCGCGCGCTGATGCGGAAAAAACTTCCTCCCGCGATCTTGGATCGCCGCAAAGAGGGGCTGGACATTCCGGCGCACGAATGGTTGCGTGGCCCGCTTCGGCCTCTGATTCAGGACGCTCTGAGTCCGGAGTCGGTGCGGCAAGCCGGGATTTTTTCTGCGAGCGCGATTAGCAATCTTGTAGAGCGTCATCTTTCGCGAGAGGCGAATCTGGGTTATCACCTATGGGGCCTCGCCACCTTGCATCTTTGGATCCGGCGCTGGGGAATCGAAACTGTGGCAGATACCGCAGCCTACGCCCCTGTGGCTGTTCTGGCGTCTGCGGGCGATTAGCGGGACGGACACACTTCGCGTATCCGCGCGATGCTCTCCGCTTGTCGTTCAACTCGCTAACTTAATTTGCGGTAGGTCGCTCCACGTGATCGATAACAAGAACTTCGACCGGGCCCTTGGCCGATACGAGTCTCAGTCCAAGTTGTTCTTTTAGCGCGGAGAAGATGTTTGGTTGATCAGGGTCCTCTGGATGCCTGGTACCGCCCGGATCGCCAGGTCCACCGTAGCCCGGCAATCCAATCGTGGCCTCGCCCGCACTGAACCTGAGTTTGACACTGAAGTAGCGAGTGATATCGGTTTTATCCAAGACGGGGCGACCCAATATTAACTCAAGCTTGCTGATGAAGTCCGCCATATGGACCTTGCTTCCTTCCAATTGCAGTAATGCTGTAGACCCCAAGGGTCCCGCCACATAGCCACAGTTGGTCTGCCCGGGTCGCGCCGGCGTAGGCGGCGCTCCAGGCGGCCGGGAAACACAGCTTTCTGCCGCTGCCGCTGGCAGTTTGGGACCACCCTTTACTACTTCCAAATCGTATACCGGAAGTTCTCTCAGCTCTCTGTGGAGTACCAGCTTGAACCGGTCGGCCAGGAGCGTTTGCAGCATCAGGCGCGCTTGCTTCAGATCGGCGATGTTCTCCGGTTTGGCCTCGATATCGTAGCCTTCTCTGTTGATCCACGGCGGGCCCCCAACCACCTGAAACGCCTGAACCCCGTAGGCCCTTTCGATGAGAAGCATCACAGGCGCGTTCTGCGCGCGTAGCCTCCCACCGGGTTCCATACGAACGCCCATAGGGTGCCGGGCGGGGTCGCTCCAGACAAAAGGATCTCGCTTAATCGAAGCCACTTCGAATTTTGGCATGGCCACACCTGCAGATTGGGCGAGGTCCGGTCGCGGTTGCGCTCGAACATGTCCCGCACTAATAATGCCGGCTGCGATGGGCGCGCCAACGGCTGAGATCCCCGCAAGGGTGAGGGCCAACTTCTTCGCGAAGGTCAACCCGCCCGGGGCGTCCCCCGTTAGAATCGCTTGGACACGTTTCTTGAGATTCGATCCCGTTACTCCGGAGACACAAGACAATGGCGATTCGAGGTAGTTCTTACAAACCTTGAGAATTCCTTCGGCATAGTCGTGCCGCGAATTCCCAAGGCGAAGCACCTCTTCGTCGCAGGCTCGCTCACGTTCTTCCAGTAACCGAGCTCCGACCCACCACACTACCGGATAAAACCAAAAGACCGCTTCTACCATCATGTGGATCGTCGCTGTCAGGTTGTCGCGCCGGCGGATGTGGCACAACTCGTGCGCAAGCACCGCCTCCAATTGACGCGGGTTCAGCCGCTCCACGATACCAGCCGGTAGAAGAAGAATGGGATGGAACACTCCGACAACTCCGGGTTCCAGCAGACCCGGCGAACTGCGAGTTTCTATCGGTGTGATTGCGGAGATATCGATTCGCCTGCTGGAGTGTACCACGGCCCGAATTCGGCGCCAGCTCCGGCCCCGTAACACCACAATCACCAAGAACCCACACAGCCAAACCCCAAAAATTCCGATGGCGGCCTCATTCCGAGTACGCTGCTGATTCGGAGGTGCGACGAACGAGGTGCCCGGAAACGGCTGACTCATTTGCAGCACAGTAGACGCGACAACCGGTGCGGCAGCGATTTTCTGGCTGCCCGGCACCCACTGCAAGCGGCTACCGAGACTCATTAGCAAAGAGAACGGGAGAAGAAATTTCAAGGACGCGCTTAGCCAAAACCAATAGCGCACCTTAGCTTTATTCTTGCGAAAGGCAAAAGCCATCAGACCGGCCAAAATTACGAATATCGTCGATTGCCAAATATGGTTCGTCAATTCGTCGATCATTTAGAGTCACCCTCCCTTTCCATGTCTGTCCGACTCCAGCTTTTTGAGCATCTTTTCCAACTCACGAACGTCGTCGAGGGTGAGCTTTCCAGCCTCGGCTAACTGCGCCATCATCGGTTGAGGCCGGCCGCCAAAAAAGCTCAGAATTTCGTCAAGCAGCCGGTGCCGTGCGATGTCTCTCGGCACCGTTGGCTCAAAAATATGGGCATTGCCGATTTTGCGGACGCGGCGCACGGCCTTCTTCCCCTCCAGCCGGTAAACCGTTGTTTGAATTGTGGTGTAGGCCGGGCGGGGCTCTGGAAAAGCTTCCTGAATTTCCCGGATGGACGCTTTCCCGTAAGCCCAGAGGGCCTCCAGGACTTGAAGTTCGAGTTTTGTGAGCCTCGGCTGCCTCATGTCAAATCTACTATTTTCAAGTTTGATTCTACTACGCTGTAGTAGGCGTGTCAAAGCTAATATCCGGACCGCCAAGCGGGCCGCCCTCTCTGCGTCATAATTGAAGTTCCTATGACCGACGTTGCAGAGTTATTGGAACGATATCGCCGTGGCGCCGAACTCGTCGCGGTAGCCATCACGGGGGCCGCCGGACCGGAAGTCGACTTCAAGTCCGCCCCGGAAAAGTGGAGCGTCCGGCAGATTGTGGCTCATCTGGCAGATACGGAAGCCGTGTTCGTGATGCGCTTCCGGCAGATCATCGCCGAAGAGAACCCCACCCTGATTCCGTTCAACCAGAACGCCTGGGCCGAGCGCACCGATTATCAAAAACGCAAGCCTTCGCAGTCTCTGGAAACCATGCGCCAGTTGCGCGCCGACAATTATCAACTTCTAAAAGATCTTCCGGCAGAAGCTTTCTCGCGCACCGGAAATCACGTCGAACGCGGCCCCTTGAGCCTATTCGACTTATTGCGGATATCGGCCGAACACGCCGAAAAGCACGCAATGCAAATCCGCAATGTCCGCGCCGAATACAAAGCCTCTCGCGCCAAGGCGGGATAGATGCGCCGCCGCAATTTTCTTTTCGCCCTGCCCGGAGCGCTTAGCGCAGCGGCGGCGGATTGGGATACCGCGGGCCGGGCCTGGTGGTCGGATGTCAAGTATCTGGCAAGCGATCAACTCCAGGGCCGCAACACCGGCTCGCTTGGTTTCGATAAGGCGGCAGCTTATGTCGCGGAACAGTTTCAGCAAGCCGGATTGAAGCCTGCCGGCACGAATGGCTATTTCCAGCCGGTTCAATTTACCGAGACTTCCATCGAACCGGCTCAATCCAGCCTTTCGCTCGTGCGGAATGGGAAAGCGCAGAAAATTGCAGTTCCCGGCGAGGCGGAGCTTGGTTATTCATCCGACTCGGCGGCATCTGTGAAAGCGCCGATCGTTTTTGCCGGCTATGGTCTGGTCATTCCCGAGGCCCATCACGATGACCTCAAAGGTCTACCGGTAAAGGGCGCCATTATCGCTTACCTGACCGGCGGGCCATCCAAAATCGACGGTAATCTCCGGTCCCACTATTCGTCCTTGGAAGAGCGCTGGAAAGCCTTGCGTGCTGCGGGCGCCATCGGAATCATTTCCATTCCGAATCCAAAGAACATGGAAATCCCGTGGGAGCGGCAAGCGAGCGCCTGGGGAATGCCGCGCTTGAGTCTGGCGGATCCGGCGCTGGTGCCGACGCGCGGAATGCAATTCAGTGCGAGCTGGAATCCGGCGAAAGCGGACGACCTGCTGGCCGGTTCGGGCCACACATTCGCAGAGGTTCTGAAAGCCGCAGACCGCGAGCAGCCGCTTCCCCGCTTCGCTCTGCCTGCCGCGCTCGAAGCGCGAGTCGCCGTTCGTCGCAAGCCTGTGTCTTCGAAGAATGTGGTCGCGGTCAGACCGGGCGATGACGCTCGGCTGCGAGACGAATACGTCGTGATCTCTGCGCATTTGGACCACCTCGGGGTAGGCAAGCCGGTTCAGGGCGATGCGATCTATAACGGCGCAATGGACGATGCTTCGGGTGTGGCGTCGCTGATTGAGATTGCGAAATCTCTGCATAGCGAGCGAACCGCAACCCGGCGCTCACTTCTATTCCTTGCCGTGACCGCCGAGGAAAAAGGTGAACTCGGCTCGATTTACTTCGCGAATCATCCCAGCGTCCAAGGCCGCATCATCGCCGATCTGAACATGGATATGTATCTGCCGCTGTTTCCGCTGAAATGGCTGGAAGTGCAGGGGCTCAACGAATCCACGCTCGGAGACGACATACGCGCAGTTGCGTCCACGGCAGGTGTGCAGGTTCAAGCCGACAAAGAACCGAACCGGAACCGGTTCATTCGCAGCGACCAGTACAGTTTCATCAAAAAAGGCGTTCCGGCGCTGGCGTTCAAATTCGGCTATG
Organism: Bryobacteraceae bacterium; assembly: GCA_035651215.1. Lineage (GTDB taxonomy): Bacteria > Acidobacteriota > Terriglobia > Bryobacterales > Bryobacteraceae > Bog-105. The sequence goes on along the minus strand of DASRGE010000028.1, from coordinate 7,590 downwards.
TTCCTGGAGGGCCGGAAGAAAAGATTTTCCGGGACTGGTACACGAACCGGTATCATGGCGTGACGGACGACGTGAATCAGCCGGTGGATGCTGCCGCGGCTGCGCAGTTCAACGCCATTTTGCAAAATCTGGCCGTGCGCGTAGCGAACACATCGAGTCCGCCGCGCTGGAACCAGAACAGTTTCTTCCGGCGGTATGCGGCCGAAACTGGTTAGAACCGCGGGATGTATTCTCTCCGCCTTACCTGCATTGCAGACGAGGTAGATTTACTTTCGGGCGAATTGTGGGAAGCAAGAACCTGCGGGATCCGCGAGCTTGCCGGCAATGGGCGAGTCACGCTGATCGCCGCCTTTGACGCAAACGCCCTCCGCGAGAAACTGCTGGACCGTTTTGCCGCATATTCTCCCGAATGGATTGCTGAAGCGGATATTGACTGGACGGCGGAGACTCATCTCGCATGGCCTGCGCGGCCGGTTGGCGCCCGCCTCTTTCTGGCGCCACCCTGGAGCAACGATCCAACTCCCGAGGGTCGCTTGCGCATCGTGCTGAATCCGGGGCTCGCTTGCGGCACAGGAGATCATCCCTGTACCCAGCTTGCGCTCATCGCGTTGGAGGAGCACGTAACTGCAGGATGCCGGGTCGCAGACGCAGGCACTGGCTCGGGCATCCTGGCCATTGCCGCTTTGCGATTGGGCGCAGGCGTCGCGATCGGCATTGATCCCGACCAAGCTGCACTACAGCAAGCCAAAGAAAATTTTGCACTGAACAGCCTGAGAGCTTTATTGGTGGCCGGTTATGCCGAATGCCTCCGCGATGAAGTGGCCGACATTATTGTCGCGAATATCAACGCAACCGTGTTGCTGGCGATTGCAGACGATCTGCAACGCATCGCCCGCCCCCATGGCCGGTTGATCCTGACCGGCTTTACCGAACCGGAACTCGGCCGAGTGGAGGCATTGTTTGGCTATGGAGAGATACTCGAACACGACGAGTGGCGCTGCCTCATCGTCAACTCTTGACGCGCCTTGATTTTTTCTTCACAGGCTCTTCCCCGACTCCCTGCACGCTTTCCAGAGCGTCTTCCAATCTTTGTCCGCCCTCCAGCACGGGCGCGAATAAATCGCCAACACGCTCGAACCGCTCAATGGTGTTGTCTATCCGGAAATCGGTAGGCCGCAAGCCGCGCTTGACTTCTTTCCAATCGAGCGGCGTCGCAACCGGCGCGCCATCGTGCGCGCGCACCACATACGGCGCCGCGATCGTTTTGCCGGTTCCAATTTGCAGGTAATCGAAATACACGCGGCCTTTTTTGCGCTTCTCCACGCTGCGCGGAGTGGTGAACAGATTGGGTTCGCGGTCCACTGTCAAGTGAGAAACCAATTCGGCGAAACTTCGGACCTGCTCGTATGTGTAAATCGGCTCCAGCGGCACATAGACGTGCATACCGTCGCCGCCGGTCGTTTTCGGATACCCTTTCAAGCCGATCTCGGCAAGAACATCGCGCACGATGAGCATGGCTTCGATGATCTGGTCGAACGGCGCATCCACGGGATCCAAATCGAGCAGCATCCAGTCGGGGTGATCCAAATTCCCGGCACGGCTCATCCAGGGGTTGTGATCGATGCAGCCCAGGTTCACTAAATACAAGAGGCTCGCGCGATCCTCTGCAATCGGATAATGATTCACCTTGGGTGGATGATGCTCGGTGATCGGTTCGCAGCGCATCCAATCCGGGAAGTGGCTGGCTGCGTTCTTCTGAAAGAAGAATTCGCCGGCAATGCCGTTCGGATAGCGCTTCATCGAGAGCGGCCGGTCCTTCAAATGCGGCAGCAGCCACGTGGCGACGCGGTCGTAGAACTCCAGCAGATCGCGCTTCTTCCAACCGTCATTCGGGAAAAAAACCTTATTCAGGTTGGTGAATTTCAGACGATGCCCGTCCACTTCCACGATGGCCTCGCGCCCGCTGAGGTCGAGTCGCGTCGAAGCAATTGGGGGCGCTGTTACCGTTTCGGGTTCGGCGGGCTTTTCGCGCACCACCTCTTCCGGGGGCTTGTCCTCGCGCAAGCCGGCGAAAACAGGGCCGCGTAGGATCCCGTCGCGCGTCCATTCGAGAAAGCGGACTTGACAGACCACTTCCGGTTTTACCCAAACGGCATCTTTAACGCGCGGCTTCTTTGGAAACGGATTGTCCTTTGTGACGAGCGGCCGCAGGCGGTCGTGAATGGCCTTCATCGTCTTCTGATCGAACCCGGTACCAACCTGGCCCGCGTGCTGCAATTCTCCCTTTTCGTAAACCCCGAGAATCAGCGCGCCGAAATAATCGCGTTCTCCCTTTGTAAACCCGGCAATAACGAATTCTTGCTCTCCGAGAATCTTGATCTTCAACCAGCGTGTGGACCGTCCGCCTTCATACGGAGAGCGCCGGTCTTTCCCAACAATCCCTTCGATCTCCATCTTCCGCGCCGCTTCCAGCATCTGCTCCCCTTCGGCATCGAACACGTCGGAAATACGGATGGGATCTTCCGCATTTACCAATTTGGAAAGTAGTCGCTTCCGTTCTTCGAGCGGCACGCCCCGGAGGTCGTAACCATCGGCATAGAGAATGTCGAACAGAAACAGGGTTGCCGGGGTGGTTTCGGCCAGACGCGGCACAGCGGAGGGATTGGCGCCAATCCGAGGCTGAATGAGCGCAAACCGCGCCCGGCCCTGCTCGTCGAGCACGCAGATTTCGCCATCCAGCCACACGGTCTTCGCATTTACCCGCTCTGGAAGATTTGAGAATTCCGGGTACTGCTGCTCGCAGCGATTTCCGCGGCGCGTCTGAATGTGCAGCTTGCGGTTCTTGATAAGGCAAAGTGCGCGAACACCGTCCCACTTGATCTCATAGAGCCAGCGGGTTCCAGCGGGCGGCTTGGTGACCGCGGTCGCGAGCATCGGTTCAATCGTCTCAGGCAGCGCGGCTTTCCGAACTCCTGGCAGGTCTTCCATTTTCGCGGGACTAACGTTCGCCGCGATTTCCTCCTGTGTGCGGTCGCTAGCCACGCTCCAGGCGTATTTGTCTATGTCATATCCGGGAACAACAAATTCGTCTTTCTTTTTGATGAGCAGCCACTCGTTGCCTTTTTGAGCGCGCTTCATTTGGACAATGGCAAACGCGCCCTTCAGTTTCGTGCCGTGCAGCTCGAATTTGAAGTCTCCGCGGTCCAGTTGCGCCTGCGCCGGGAGGTCTCCCAACACCTCATAGGTGCCTTTGTCCCACAGCATTACGCTGCCGGCGCCATAATTTCCTTCCGGGATATTGCCCTCGAAAGTACCGTAATCGAGCGGATGATCTTCCACTTTCATGGCAAGCGCCTTGCGCTCCGGATCGAGGCTTGGGCCTTTCGGTACTGCCCAGCTCACCAGAACACCGTTTACTTCCAGCCGGAAGTCATAATGCAGATGACTGGCATCGTGGCGTTGCACGCAAAAGAATCCACCGCGGTCTCCGCTGTGAGCCTTGACTTCGTTCCCGGGGGGCTCAGGCGTCTTTTGAAAATTTCTTTTGCGCGCGTACTCTTTGAGACCCATCGCCTGCGGCTATTATGCCAAGCGTCTGCGACTAAATGCCGAGGTAAGCCGAGTTTTGCTGGCCGATCGGAACCCTGAGCGTAAGCGAGGGGCCGCGGCTTTCAACGGGAGTTGACAACAGAACCCCGCGCGTAAGCGAGGGGGCAATCCTTAGCTCAGCGCCCACCCCCGGCTTCTCCATAGCTCAGCCAGGACTGCTAATCTGAAAACTGTCCGGAAACCTTCACCAGTCCTCAGATGAATTTCGCTGAGCATCTCAAGAGTCAGCTCGATATCGTCGAAGTCGTTGGGCAGTACGTTCGTCTCAAGCGCCAGGGAAGCGGCGCCCGTTATGTCGGGCTGTGCCCCTTTCATTCCGAAAAGACTCCGTCGTTCGGAGTCCACAGCGTCCACCAGTACTATAAGTGCTTCGGTTGCGATGCCGCGGGCGACGTCTTTAAGTTTGTGCAGCAGATCGAGAGCCTCACTTTCCCGGAGACCCTCAAGCTGCTCGCGGAACGCTACGGAATTCCGATACCCGAGCGGCAGCGGTCCGACGATCCGGAAGCGCAGCAGCGGGCGGCCCTGCTCGAAATGCACGAAATCGCCGCAACCGTGTTTCAGGACAACCTCCGAGGCGGCCCTGGGGCCGACGCGCGCAGGTATCTGAAAGAGCGCGGCGTTTCGTCCACAGCCATGGACGAATTCCGGCTGGGCCTCTCCGACCCGTCCGGCCAGCAGCTTTATCAGCGGCTCCAGAAATTTGGACCGGCTCTGCTCGAAGAGTCCGGCTTGGTGAAAAAGCGTCAGGAAGGCAGCGGATTTTACGACACTTTCCGCGGCCGTTTAATGTTTCCGATTCACAGCGAATCCGGCAAGGTAATTGCCTTTGGCGGAAGAGCTTTGCGCGCCGGAGACGAACCGAAATATCTTAATTCGCCGGAAACCAAAATCTATAGAAAATCTTCTGTTCTTTATAATCTCCATCGAGCCAAAATTGAAGCGCGCAAACACGATCGCATGATTCTCGTGGAAGGCTATATGGACGTGATCGGCGTTTATTCGGCTGGAATTCGCGAAGTGGTGGCAAGTTGTGGAACGTCCCTCACCACGGATCAAGTCCGGTCGATCAAGCGCCAGACCTCGCAACAGCAGGCCGGTACCGGGCAAATCGTTCTGAACTTCGATCCCGATGCGGCCGGTGCGCGATCCACCGAGAAGTACATCTCCGTGCTGCTGGCCGAAGGTCTTCGCGTGAAAGTATTAGCCATTCCCGGAGGGCTCGACCCGGATGAATATATTCAACAAACCGGCGCAGAAGGCTACCGGAAGCTGTTGGACGGCGCCGAGTCTTATTTCCACTGGCTTGCAGACCGCGCTCGTTCCAGGTTCGACCTGCACTCGGCCGAAGGCCGCGCGGATGCGTTTAAATTCATGGCTCCCGCTATCCAGCAGGTGCATGACCGGCTGGAACGGGCCGCTATCGCGAGCGAAGTTGCGGAGTATCTCAATATCGACCGCGACGTAATACGCCAGACTTTTCAGCGCAGGGCGTCCCCTGAGACCAGGAAACCGGTGGACCTGTCCTCTGCTGCGCCGCCGAATGAAAAGTTGTTAATCGCGTGTCTGCTCGCGAGTGCGGATGCGCGTGCCGCCATCCAGCATTTTCTCTCCAATTCGGAGATTCTTCCCGTGCTCGAATTGCGAAGCGTTTTTGAAGCCGCACTGGCCATCGCGGACGAGAATGCACCCTTTTCGCTGGACAATCTAACCGGCAGACTGGATGCGCGCCATCAACGCATCTTGACCGATATCAGTTTTGCGGATTTTGGCATCCAGGAAGAGAATGCCGCCGAGCAGGCCCTACACTGTCTTAGAGCCCTTGAAACCAAATTGATTGCAGCAAAGTGTCAAACCTTGAAACGCCAGATCCGCGAACTGGAGCAGCAGGGAAAATTGGAGGAGGCCCTCAATCTAGCCTCTGAACTGAACAAGCTGAGGCGGGCGTCTTGAGGCAGCAAAACGTGGTGTACTATGAGGAGTCGAGGAATTGCATGGGGCGCCTCGGCGGCAGTTTGGGGTTAGATCGAAAGCGGCTTCTTTCCCGCCACCCGGCATAGACGGATGAAGGCAGTGAATGCAGGACAGTAACGACAAAGGCTTCGCTCTGTACGATGAAGCCGGCGGAGTCGCGGGCGAGGATGTCGCGGCCGGAGGCGACCTGAACGAGTTCTTCGCCGACCTGGAAAGCGCTCCCGTCGAACTGCTCGACGATTCCAAAGAGTTCGGCAAGAAAGACGACGACCTCGACGATCTTTCCGATCTCGACCTTTCTCCCGGCGCGCTCGATAAAAGCAACGATTCCGTCCGTGTCTATTTGCGCGAAATGGGCATGGTTCCGTTGCTCACGCGCGAAGGCGAAATCGAGCTGGCCAAGCGCATCGAACGCGGCGAAACCGCGGTCCGCAAAGCGCTCTCCCGCTCCTGGCTGGTGGTTCAATTGCTAGTCGAGACCATGCACAGGCTGGAACGCGGGAGCATCGGCATTCTGGATGTTCTGCAAGCTCCTGATCCGCAGACCGGTCAGGACGATGAAGACGCGGCGGCCATTTTGATCGCTCATTTCCGGCGCGTTGTCCAGGAGATTGACAAGCTACACCGCAGAGCGCAACAGACTTCTCAGAAACTGCTGAGCACCTCCCGGAGCATGAAGCCGAAGCAGCATCGCAAGCTGCGCTACGAATACATGCGCACGGTCGTGGTTATCTCTCGCGAGATTCGCTCGCTTCCCTTCTCCGGACGTTTTCAGCGCCGCCTCAGCAATGCGCTGCGCGAAGTCGTCGATGAGATTAGGCCGGTGGAGGAGGAAATTGAGCGGATCCAGCGCGCCATGGAACGCCACCCCGTGCCTGGCAACGTGTCGCCCGCCACGCTCCGGCGCGAGTTGAAGACCTTAACCGCCCATCTCCAGTCTCTTGAAGAGAAATGCGGCACCACCGCAGCCGACCTGCGCCGCACGCTCGCCATTGTCGAACAGGGAGAGAGCGAAACCGATTGCGCCAAAAAACGGCTGATCGAAGCGAATCTCCGGCTCGTGGTTTCCGTCGCAAAGCGGTACACGAATCGCGGTATGCAGTTCCTCGACTTGATTCAGGAAGGCAACATCGGGCTGATGCGCGCGGTCGATAAATTCGACTACAAGCGCGGCTACAAATTCTCAACCTATGCGACCTGGTGGGTAAGACAGGCCGTCACGCGCGCCATCGCCGACCAGGCCCGTACCATTCGCATCCCCGTGCACATGATTGAGACCATCAACAAGTTGGTCCGTTTGCAACGGGTAATGCAACAGGAACTCGGCCGCGAGCCCACTACCGATGAACTTGCCGCCCGCATAGAGCTGTCGCCGAGTAAGGTGCGCCGCGTGCTGCGCATTGCCCAGGAGCCCATTTCCTTGCAAACGCCAGTCGGCGAAGAGGAAGAATCCAATCTGGGCGATTTCCTGGTGGACAGCCGTATGGTTTCCCCTTCCGAAGCCGTTATCAACCTGAACCTTCGCGAGCAGACAGCCGAGGTTCTGAAGACGCTAAGCCCGCGCGAGGAAAAGATCGTCAAAATGCGCTTCGGCCTGCAAGACGGCAGCGAGCATACGCTCGAAGAGGTCGGCCAAAACTTTGCGGTCACACGCGAGCGCATCCGTCAGATCGAAGCGAAAGCCCTGCGCAAACTCCGCCATCCCAGCCGCAGCCACCGCTTGCGCAATTTTTTGGAGCACGGCGCCCCGTCCTAAATCTCTCCGCTATAAACCATTGATCCTGCGCGACTAAACCGAAAAACCAAAGCGGGCTGCCCTCCCGCAAAAACGCATTCACAACCTAAATCATCTTTAGAATCATCAGCTTACCGGAAAACGCTTGGAACGGCATGCGATACTGGTATCGAAATAAAATTTAGAAAACGCCGGACGAGACGCCGCTCTCTTCCGGCGTTTTCTTTTAGGAGCCCAACTTCATGTCTACTTCTGCCCAGATCGCTGCGAAC
>DASRGE010000027.1:0-75946 GCA_035651215.1 Bryobacteraceae bacterium | reverse complement strand
TCCTGATGGTCATTCACCCGCAGCATGCACTGGCCCTCCATTCTCAGGCTCATCTTGTGTTGGAATCACTTCCCCTTTTCAGGCTCCCGCTGTATTGGAATCAAACCCCTCGTTCAGGCTCATCTTGTGTTGGACAATTCTAATCCTAGCCTTTCCCCTCCCAGTTGCGCGACAATAAACAGACCCCTCCCCGAATATGCCCGGTCTGCGCGAAGAAATAACGAAGCGATTTCTCCGTCTAAGCCGGAGGGGACAAGCCCGCGATTCCTCGCCTGCCTCGCGCGACACCACTGTGGCCGATGAGCGGATTGGCCGTCAATTCGGCCCGTACCGCATCTTAAGCCACTTAGGCGCAGGCGGAATGGGGCAGGTCTATCTCGCTCTCGATAACCGCCTCGGCCGTTATGCCGCGTTGAAGTTCCTTCCCGCGCTGTTGGCCGCCGACGAAGCTATGCTCTCGCGGCTCCAACAAGAGGCGCGTGCCGCCTCGGCCCTGAACCATCCGAACATCGTCACCATTTACGAAGTCGCGGAAGCCGGTGGCGAATACTTTATCGCCAGCGAATACATCGAAGGCCACACATTGCGATCCCTGCTGGCGAATGGCCCGCTTGAACCCGGTCGTGCCATCGAAATCGCCACGCAAATTGCCGCCGCCCTCACCGCTGCGCACGCCGCCGGCATCGTGCATCGTGATCTGAAACCCGGCAATGTCATGATCCGGCCCGACGGCTACGTGAAAGTCATCGACTTCGGTCTGGCGAAAGCCATCAAATCTGTCGGTCACGACGGTACCCGGCTGGAATCCTGGACGCGTGAGGGCTGCGCTGTCGGCACCGTGGAATACATGTCTCCGGAGCAAGCCCGCGGCGAACAGCTCGACGGCCGTACCGACCTCTGGAGTCTCGGCATCATCCTGTACGAAATGCTCGCTGGCAAGCGGCCCTTCGACGGAGCTACCGAAAGCCACGTTATTGTCGCCATCCTCGATCAGCCCGTACCCGCGCTGCCGAAGTCTCCCGCCGAGAAAATTCTTCGCCGCGCCTTGGCCAAAGATCGCGCCAAACGCTACCAACACGCCGCCGAACTCCTCGCCGACCTGAAGCTGCTCAACCGAGCCGCGACCGCCAGGGAGCGGTTTCCCTATCCACCGCGCCTGATCGCCGCCCTCACAACCGTTTCGCTCCTTCTCATCGCCCTTACCCTCTGGTGGACCCATTTCGGTGGCCGCCAAATCGTCCTCGGACCCGACTGGCTCCAACTCGGCTCACCCGCGCGCATCACCTTCGAAGGCAACGTGCAGTCGGGCACGCTTTCCTCGGACGGCAAATATCTGGCCTATGTCGCAGGCCCGGACGGTGACGAAACGCTGCACATCCGCCAGATCTCTACCGGTTCCGAAACGGAGTCTTCCCGGCTCCCCGCGCCCTGCATCGGGATCACGTTTTCACCCGGCAACAACTCCGTGTTCTACGTCCTGAAGGATCGCCATGACGAGCTCGGCCGGCTCTACAGAATGGGCCTGACATCAACCGTCCCGCGCTTGATTCTCGAAAACATCGACGGACCCGTCACCTTTTCTCCCGATGGACGGCAGTTCGCCTATCTGCTCCGCCGCGAAGAGAAGACCCGTGCTACGGACTCCATCATGGTTGCCGTGCTTGCCAATCCGCGCAACGCAAACCCCGTGGTCACGCTCACCGGAACGCAGATCCAGGGCCCGATGGCCTGGTCTCCGAGCGGGAATTCGATCGCGGCCGTGGTCTTCCCCGAGCAAATCGATGTGAAACATCCGGATAAACCAACTGTACCGGTTGTGTCTCTCTACTCTCTGAAAGGTGAGTTGAAGCGGCAGTTCACGCCCGTTGGCTTAAGAAAACTGCGCTCCCCGGTCTGGATCGATAGTTCGATGCTCGTTTTCTCCGGATTGCCGCAGGGATCGGAACAGATGCGCCTCGAACAGCTCTCCACCAGTACCGGCCGCTTTCACGAAGTTCCATCGGGAGTGCTGGGCCTCGACAGCCTTAGCGCAACTCCAAACGGCGCACTGTTGACTGCGGTCCGCTCCGAACATCCGTCTTCCATTTGGGCCGCGAGCGCTGCCCAATTGAACTCGCCCGAGCGCGTCACACCGGAGACCGAGAACATCTCCTCCTTCGCTTGGGCAGAAAACGGCGATCTCATTCTGCCTTCGGCCCGCGGCGGAAGCGTCAATCTCTGGCGCTTGTATGAGCGCGGTGACCTCCAGCAGGTCGGAACTCCCGAGCCGTGCGTCCAGCGCGAGCCGGTTCTCATCCCGCACAGTTCCAGCGTTGTCTATTCGGCCAACTGCGCTGCGGGAGGCGACGACTTCAACCTCTGGCGCGTCGACCTGAACACCGGCAAACGGACACAGCTCACCAGCGGCGCCAACTACGACTTCGCCCCGTCCGTCTCGCCGGACGGCAAATGGATCGTTTTCACTTCCTACCCCTCAAACATCGTCTCCGTTTGGAAGCTCCCGGTCACGGGCGGCATTCCCGTGCGGCTGACCTCGCTGCAGGCGCGTTTCCCCTCCGTCTCTCCCGACGGAACGCGTGTGCTCTGCGAAGTCCGCCCGGTGGATGGAGATTGGGCCGTCGCCATCCTGTCGCTGGAAGATGGAACCATCCTGAAAGAGTTCCCGCGCCTGCCTATTGCGAATCCCGTCCATTGGAGTCCCGACGGCCAGGCATTGGATTATCTCGACGCGAGTCGCTCGGCAGTCCTGCGCCAGCCATTAAACGGCCAGCCTCCTTCCGAGCTACTCCGCATCGGGGAAGGGAGCATCGGCTTTTTCGCCTGGAATCAGACTGGAACAAAACTTGCATTCACACGCACGCGAGCGGAAGATGATGTAGTGCTCTTCCGGCGCTGGTCACGCCGCTAATTCTTAGGAGAAAAACCAATCACCATGCCCGAACGTGAATTTTTGATGAACCAAGGCGATAACGGCCCCCATGGATTCGCCATCCGCGAAGCTCCCGTCGAAGGAACAATGGACGCCGAAAACAAAGTATTCGAAGCCGGCGTCGGCGAAACTTCGCCCGAATCCGAACCCGAAGAACCAGCAGAACCCCGACCGTGAGGGAGGGGCCCCGCTGCTGGCACTTTTCCGGGGACCATACGACGAAACGTTTGCCGTGTACCTCAGTTCTCTTTGTTGAGGAACATGGCGAATCAAACAAAAGCAGGAGCGTGGCTGGCGGCCACGGCGTTATCGGGCGCTGCAATTGCCGCCGGGGCTGCGATTCTTAAAAAGGGAAGTCAACGAGTCAGTTTGCGCGGCAAGGTGGCGCTGATTACCGGCGGGTCCCGTGGACTGGGGCTGGCCATCGCCCGCGAATTCGGCTCGCGCGGCGCACGCCTTGCGCTCTGTGCTCGCGATGAGGATGAATTGCAGTCCGCGCGCGAAATCCTTGCCAAAGACAATATTGACGCGGAATATTTTGTCGCCGATATCAGCCGGGAGGCCGAAATCGGTGTACTCCTCCGTGGGGTTCTAGCGCGGTTCGGCAGAGTCGACGTTCTCGTGAATAATGCCGGTCACATCAAAGTGGGTCCGGCGCAGAGTTTCGACAAATCCGAATTCGCAGCCGCCATGGATCTGATGTTTTGGGCTCCAGTGCATCTCACCTTTGCTGTGTTGCCTGTGATGGAGAGACAAGGCAGCGGCCATATCGTCAATATCACCTCTATCGGCGGGCGCGTCAGCGTTCCGCATCTTCTACCCTATAGTTGCGCGAAGTTCGCGGCGGTCGGTTTTTCCAACGGGCTCGGAGCCGAAGTGGCCGCAAAGCATATCCACGTGCTCACGGTAGTCCCCGGCTTGATGCGAACCGGCTCTTATTTGAATGCGAAGTTCAAGGGAGAACCCCAAAAAGAGTTTGCTTGGTTCGGCCTGCTCGGAAATTTGCCCGCCTTCTCTGTTTCAGCCGGCTACGCAGCTCGCCAGATCGCAAACGCGCTGGAGCGTGGTCGTCGAATCTGCACCATTTCCCTTCCTGCAAAATTGCTGATCGTTTTGGAAACGCTTGCTCCGGAGCTCAACCGGACCCTCATGGAGCTGGTGAATCGCACGCTCCTGCCAAAGTCCAGCGCGGAAAAACAGCCGGTTTCCGGCAAGGCGCTGAATCCCAACTTCGGCAGTATTTTTCAAGCGTTCACGGCCTTAGGCAAGTTTGCCGCGCGCGAATTTAACGAGTAGGCAGACTGCGCAGCCGTTCGTCCCACCTGTCGCTCCGTGAAAGTACGGGCGGAACTAAATACCTCAACTGTGATCTATGTAATGAAGAACGTCGTGTCTGTCTTTAGTTTGTTTGAGGAATTGTATTGCCATTTGTCCATCCCATCTTCCGGAGCTTTTTCCAGGCAGGCTTCGAATGCTCCACTTATAAGCGGGCCGATGGCAAACGTCTGGACTTACTGGCATCCACTGATCACGATAGATTAGGCCGTGAAGATCACAAACGCATTCAGGCGATTGGCATCAGAACAGCGCGCGTGGCTGCGCGCTGGCACCTGATTGAGCAGCTTCCCAGCCAGTATAATTTTGATTCACTAGCGCTCACTTTGGATGCTGCTTCCGAGAGCGGCACGGAAGTTCTTCTAGACCTTCTCCACTTCGGCTGGCCGGATCATGTCGATGTGTTTTCACGCGAGTTCGTTTCTGCCTTTGCGGATTTCACTTACGCGGCAGCGCGCTTCTTACGCCGGCGCGGAGACTGCAACAAGATCGCGCCGGTGAACGAAATTTCCTTCCTCGCCTGGGCAGGGGGCGACGCAGCCGCGATTAATCCGCATGCAGTGGGGCGTGGATGGGAACTGAAACGCAACCTGGTGCGCGCGGCCGCTAAGTCCAGCCGAGTCCTGCTCGAAGAGATTCCGAACGTTCGATTGATTTCGCCGGAACCAGTTATCAACATAGTCGGAAACCCGGCGATTCCCGGCGATGATGTTGAGGCCGAAAACTACCGGCTCGCTCAGTATCACGCTTGGGACATGATCTCCGGCCAATTCGAGCCGGAATTAGGCGGGCGTCCGGAGTTTCTCGACATTATTGGCGTCAACTTTTACGAGCGAAACCAGTGGGTGCACAATTCCAAAACAGCGCTGCCCCGCACGGACCTGCGCTACCGGCCGTTCCACGAAATGCTACTGGAAGTATGGGAGCGATACCGAAGACCCATTTTCGTGGCAGAGACCGGGACCGAAGATTGCGTGCGCGCCGCATGGTTCAACTATGTATGCGATGAGGTGTATACCGCGCTCGCGCTGGGCATTCCCATTCACGGCATCTGTCTCTATCCAATCCTGAATCATCCCGGCTGGGAAGACGATCGCCATTGCCATAACGGCCTGTTCGATTACGCCGGCTCGCATGGCGAAAGAGAGATTCACTGGCCGCTCGCCGAAGCAATCCTGCGCCAGCAATCCAGACTTGACCGGAGTAATCATTTCTATGCACCCCAACCCCAACACCATCGATCTGATCTGTTTCTCCCACCTGCGCTGGGGATTCGTCTTTCAACGCCCACAACACCTGATGAGCCGCTTTGCCCGGCATAGAAGAGTTTTTTTCGTGGAAGAGCCGGTGTTTGAGGGCGAAAAGCCGTATCTGCGCTCCTCTGCCTGCTCGAGTGGTGTCTGCATTCAGACGCCGGTGTTACCGCTCGGAACGGAACCTCGCGAGGCTACCGGCTTACAACAAGAGCTTTTGCGATCGATGCTGGCGGAGAACGGAATTCAGGAGTACCTCGCGTGGTATTACACGCCGATGGCGAAAGAGTTCACCTCATTTCTGAAACCGGCCGTGACTGTCTATGACTGCATGGATGAGCTTTCGGCGTTTGCTGGAGCGCCGCGGGCCATGCGCGAAAACGAAGCGCAATTGTTTCGCGACGCCGATCTGGTGTTTACCGGCGGCGCTAGTCTCTTCGCATCGAAGCGCAAGCAGCATCCTGCGGTTCATCTGTTCCCAAGCAGTGTAGATCTCGATCATTTCGCGCGCGCGCGCGCCAATAACGACGATCCGGCCGATCAGGCCCGTTTGCCGCGTCCGCGGCTCGGATACGCAGGAGTAATCGATGAGCGGATGGATTTGAACCTGATTCGCGAAATCGCCGCGGCTCGTCCGGAATGGCAGCTTGTGATGCTTGGCCCCGTGGTGAAGATCGATCCTGCCGGCCTGCCGTACGCGAGTAACATTCACTATCTCGGGATGAAACAATACTCCGACCTGCCGGCGTACTTATCGGGTTGGGATATCGGGATGCTGCCATTCGCGTTAAATGAATCTACCCGATTTATTAGTCCGACTAAGACGCCGGAATATCTGGCGGCGGGGCTGCGCGTCATTTCCACTCCCATACGCGACGTCGTGAGTCCGTATGGCGATCTTGGACTTGTCGGGATTGCGAGGTGCGCGAAGGAGTTTGTTGAAATCGCAGACGAGTTTTTGAAACGGCCCAAGGCGGCGGAAGTCACGGCGCGAACAGATGAGTTTCTAAGGCGGTCGTCTTGGGACAGCACCTGGAGCAGTATGAACCGGCTGATGAATGACGGCTACGAGCGGCGGTTGGCAACTGCCGCGCAGGATTCCATCCTGCCCCACAGGATGGCTGCTCATGTTTGATTATTTGGTGGTTGGGGCGGGCTTTGCCGGAGCCGTAGTCGCGGAGCGGATGGCGAGATGTTACGGAAAGAGCGTTCTGGTGATTGATCGCCGCGATCACATCGGCGGCAATGCCTATGACCATTACAATGACGACGGGCTTCTGATTCATCGCTACGGTCCGCATATTTTTCACACCAATTCGGAGCAGGTCTTTCAATATCTTTCGCAATTTACGACGTGGCGCTGTTATGAACACCGCGTTCTGGCGGCGGTCGACGGGAAGCTGGTGCCTGTTCCCATCAATCTCGATACGGTCAATCTTCTATACGATCTGAATCTCACCAGCGAAGAAGAAGTGGAGCAGTTCTTTGCGTCGCGTGCGGAACCTCGCAGTCCCATCCGAACATCGGAGGATGTGGTCGTGAGCAAGGTTGGCCGCGATCTATACGAAAAGCTGTTTCGGAATTATACGCGGAAGCAGTGGGGGAAAGATCCCTCGGAGCTGGATGCGCTCGTCACCGCGCGTATTCCGGTTCGTACAAATCGCGATGACCGCTATTTTACCGATCGCTTTCAGGCAATGCCGAAGCACGGTTATACGTCGATGTTCGGGAACATGTTGGATCATCCGAATATCACGCTGGAGCTCGGTTGTGATTACCGGGAACTTGTCGATAGTCCGTTTTTCCGGGAAATTGTTTTTACCGGCCCAATCGATGAGTTTTTCGATTTTCGATACGGCAAGTTACCGTACCGCTCGCTGAGTTTCCAGCATGAGACCGTCGATCGGGAGTATTTGCAGCCGGTTGCGGTGATTAACTATCCAAATGAGCATCGGTACACGCGCATCACGGAATTCAAGCATCTGACCGGTCAGGCGCACCGGAAGACCAGCGTGGTTTATGAGTACCCGGCGGACGAGGGTGATCCGTATTATCCGGTCCCGACGCCGCAGAATGCGGAGTTATACAAGCGTTACGCGCAGCTTGCTGCCGGTTACGAGCGGGTCCATTTTACAGGCCGGCTGGCGACGTACCGCTATTACAATATGGACCAGGTTGTGGCGCAGTCGCTCACATTGTGCAAGCATTTGGCGGCCGCGCCGGGGTTTGTGGGTTCGATGAGCCAGATGAAATATGCCGCGCGTTACGGTGCTTTCGCCGCATCTGGATGATGCGGTATTTTCACTCGGTCTCTCGCTCGCGCAGTGGAGCGAGTGGAAACTGGAACTGGCCGTGATCAATTTCTTTACCGTCAGCGCCTTTGCGCCGCGGTGTGCGCCGGACGTCCCGGAAGTCATCTCGGTTATACGTGAAAGGGAAGACCGCAGAGCGCTCAGTTCCATTTCTTCGAATATCCGTATAAAGTCTCTCGGGCTGCTGGACGCCCCGCTGCGGCTTGGATTGCCTGTAAGCTCGGTCTTCACGTTAAAAGTGGACCCCGGTGAGTTTCAGGCCTTAGAGCAACGGATCGCGGGTGCGGTGATTGCGCCGCTCGGGTTGGGAAATCATATCGATCATCTGACGGTGCGGGATGCCGCGATATGGCAAGAGCGTAAGAATTTGGCTTTCTATGAAGATCTCCCGTATGCGGCTTGGAATTCGGATGTGGCCGTGCGCCAGTGCGTCCAGGAAGTCGAGAAAATGAGCGGTAGGCGTTTGCGTCCGGCCATTCTGCGCCGGCCGTGTGCCCTCGCGGCAAAGCGGCGTCTCGTCGGCTTCTATCAATCCCAGATTGACCGGGAGGAAGCCGGCCTGATTGCGCGATTCGCTTCTAATTACGGCGGCGGCGAGAGGATTTGGGTACCGACACCAGCATCTCGGCAAACGGCCATTCTGAGTCGACCCAGGTAGTCACCGGAGTGAAGCCGGCCGAGCATGCGTAGCGATGCAGTTCGTCAACGGTGAATTTGTGCGACGATTCGGTCCAGATGGTCTCGCCTTCTCGAAAAAAGAATTTCGCATTCAGCGCGCCGATGTAGATGGTTTGATCGCGGGAACACCGTAAGTGCATTTCGATGCAGCGCTGCGCCGAATTCCAACGCGCTTCGTGGACGAACGAGCGCAGATCGAAATCGGCATCCAAGTCGCGGTTTATGCGAGCGAGAATGTTGCGGTTGAAAGCCGCTGTCACGCCGGTTGGGTCGTCGTACGCAAGCACCATGCGGTCCACATCTTTTACCAGATCCGCGCCAACCAGGAACAAGTCGCCGGGCGCGAGTGCCCGGCGGAGATCTTTGAGAAATGCCGGAATGGAATTTCGTTCGAAGTTTCCAATGGTGCTGCCGAGAAAGAGCAGAAGCAAAGGCTTCGAATCTGTCCGGGTACGGGCGATCTGCCGGAGCCCGTCAAGCCAATCCGCGCAAACGGGCTCTACCTGCGCGAGCGGCGCCAATTCTTTCGCGCATGCCTCCAGAGCGGCTTGCGAGACGTCAATCGGGCAATAGCGAAGCCCTTCGTTATAGGTCGAAAGCGCGGCGAGAATGTGGCTCGTCTTCTTGCCGGAGCCGCTGCCAAGTTCCGCAACGGCGGAAAGCCGTCCCGCGATTTGCGCCAGTTCCCGGGCGTTCCGCCGGAGTAATCGCTCGTCCGCGCGTGTCAACCCATATTCCGGCAGCAGCGTAATGGCCTCAAATAGCGCGCTTCCCAAATCGTCGTAAAAATAGCGGGGCGGTATCTGTTTTTGTTTGCTGTTGGAAAGACCTTCGAAAACATCTGCTGCAAATGGGCTCAGTTCGAGCGTGACCGTTTCCGCCATGCTGCCGCTCAGTTCTCCACGCAGCGAAACGTAGCGTATGTGTACGGATAGTCGCGGCGGAACCAGTTGCGGAACGAAGATCGCAGCAGGCGAGCGGCGGTTTGCGGCGAGCCGCCCTTCATGACGTAATGATCGCCGTCGAAGAAGTTGGCCGAATAGCCGGGATACGAATCGCGCGGTTTGAAACCGGGGAATGGGGCGAAGATGGTGCCAGTCCACTCCCAGCCATTGCCCACAAGCTGGCTCACGCCAAACGCGCTGTCGCCCGCGGGACTCGCATAGACCGGCTCGGGGTCCCAACGAGCAAAATCGAAATTGCCATGCTCGCGAGACGGCTCGGCGTCGCCCCAAGGATACGGCCGCGTCTGACCTGCGGGCGTGCCATAAGCCGCGCGATGGAATTGCTCTTCAGTGGGCAAACTCTTGCCCAGCCAGCTTGCGTAAGCTTCGGCTTGCTGTTGAGTCACATAGACAGGCCAATCCAGAGGAAGTGGGATTTCCTCCAGCATGCCGCGATAGAAAAATGCGCCGTCGCGTTTGATCCAGAAATGCGGCGGCGCTGCGCCTTGTTCAACGAAGCGGAGGTATTCGCCGTTGGTGACGTTATAGCGCTGTATGCGGAAGGCGGGGACCTGTTGGCGGATCTGTTCGTATTCGTTGTCCCAACCGAAGGAGCCATCGTGCGGTTTGCCCAGGATCGCAACGCCCTCGGGGATCGTGCGCCATTCGTTGATTGAGAAACCGCTCCCTTGCTGTCGCGGCTCGGGTTTGAAGCGCGCGTTTTTTAGCTCGTAGGCGAAGTTGTGGAACATGTAGGCCAGCGTTTCCAGATGCATGAGGCGATGTTCCAGCGCCATATACGCGGTCTCATCCGGCGCCTCTTCGAGACTCGCATCCACACGCTCGCGGCAGCGATTTACGTAAGCTTGCACCTGTTCGAGCGTTGGCCAATCGCCAGGAGTGTCCGACGGCAAGTGCGCGGAATCTGGATCGATACCTGCTTGAAACAGCGAATCCAATTCCGGATCGGGGGACTTTCTGCCGAGACCTTCGCGGCAGATCTGAATCGCATCGAATCCATCCAAATGGCCGATGTAAAAAATAACCCGGTGCCGTTCCGCTATCGGACGTTCATAAAGGGCTTCCGGCTTCAGGATGCGGAAGAGCAAATCGCTTTGCGCTCGGGCCGCCTTCAGTTCTTCCAGCAGGCGAGTCGATGCCAAATCCGTGACAGGCATAGGCGAATAATCTTTTATAAGATGCAGCCGCTCGGGCCAGGATACCAGTTTTGTTATTCAGGCGGGATGATTTAGTACTGATTGCGCGAGGGCGAGAGCTTGTTCGCGCGTTTCGATTTCGCCCTCCAGTTGTGCAGTTTCAACAGCTTGCAGCGCACGGCCGAAGTCCGGGCCCGGTTGGTACCCGGCCTGGATTAAATCGCGTCCGGTGAGCAAGCGAGGAGGGCGCAACTCCTGCTGGCTCAGTTCGCCGAGTTTGGCTTTCACAAATTCGTACGCATCGGTGTAACCGTTGCTCGCGAGACAATCGAGACGGTGAAGCTCCAGGTGCTCCTCGAAATGGGGTAGGCAGAGGAAGCGCTTCAAAGTACTGAGCCGCATCTGGCGCGCATCTTTGAAGCGCATGTGATTGGCGACAAGCGAAGTAACACGGTCGACATCTTCGTTCGAAAAACGTAGATCGCACAGAATTTTTTGACTCATCCGCGCGCCGGTTTCTGCGTGTCCATCAAAGCGGATGCGGTCCGCGATCCGAAAGGTGGGCGGCTTGCCGACGTCGTGCAGCAGAATACCCAAGGCCAGGGTTGGCGTGGGATTCTGTGCAAGCTGGAACATGAGCAGAACGTGTGACCAGACATCGCCTTCGGGATGAAATTCGGGCGGCTGCGCGACGCCCTGAAATGCTTTTACTTGCGGGAGCAGGTGAGCTAATAATCCGCTTTCATCGAGAAGTTGAAGGCCGCGGCGTGGCCCGCCTTCAATGAGGATGCGGACCAGCTCGTCCCTGATTCGCTCCGGCGATACTTTCGAGATGAACTGGGCAAGCGGGCGAATGGCTTCGAGCGTGTCCCGATCGACTGCGAAGTTGAGCCGCGCCGCGAAACGGACAGCGCGCAGCATGCGTAAATGATCTTCGCGGAACCGGGCTTCGGCGCGGCCAATGGCGCGGATAAGACGGCGTTCCAGATCCGTGCGGCCGCCAACGTAATCCAGAACTTCGCCGGTCAAAGGGTTTTCAAACAGACCGTTAATAGTGAAATCGCGGCGCTGCGCGTCCAGAGCCGGGTTGGTTTCAAACCGCACTTCACTCGGACGGCGGCCATCGAGATAGGCGCCTTCGCTGCGGAAGGTGGCGACTTCCACCTGGACTCCCTTTCCGCGCGTCACGAGAATGACGCCGAAGTGCGCGCCGACTAACTGTGACTGCGGAAAGTAGGAGACGATCTGGTCAGGAGTAGCGTCGGTGCTGACGTCGTAATCTTTCGGCGTGATGCCGAGAAGGCGGTCGCGCACGCATCCCCCGACAAGATAGGCATGATGCCCGCGGGCGGATAATTCGCGAATAATTTCGATGGCAAGCGATTCGCGCTGCTGGCTAAGGGTTAAATCCACGTGCCGGGGATGTCCCCGATTTCATGCGTGCTCGCTCTTACTTGCTTCCGCAACGGCCGCCGCCTTCTTCAAATCTTTCTTGGAAGGAGGCGCCTGCTCATGCCGGTAATCGTGATCGTGATAGCAGGTACGGCAGCGAACCTTGGCCGCTTCTCCGTTCACCAGGGACACAATCGAGTGGTTTGTGATGCGGCGGCACTTCACGCAATGGTCATCGATGACATCGCCTAAACGCTGTTCTCCCATGACAGGACCTGATACCGGGAGTATATCAGGAACGGGCCGGTACCTGCCGGGATCTGCTGATACTCCTTAGCGGCTGAAAGAGATCGACTCCGCGTTAGACCAACAGGCCAAACGGATTTCGGAATTGAGCAAGCGCGTCTACGATCTCGAACACCGGAAGCCGCAAACGCCGCCGAAATTCTGATTTTATTGCTTGAGGACGATGTCGCGGTTTTTCCGGGCATCTTCGTTCGATGGGTCGAGCGCGAGGGCGCGATTGAATTGTGCGAGCGCTTCGGAAGGCTGGCCCTCGTGCGCAAGAAGCGTGCCCAGTTGGTTGTGCAGCCGGGCATTGTTGGGAAACGCCGCGACCACCTGTTGTAAATTGGCGATGGCTTCCGGGAAGTTGCCGGATTTTGCGAGCGCGAGAGCGAGGTCGTAGCGCGCGTTGACATACTCCGGTTGAGCTTTTAAAGCCAGACGGAATTGCGCGATTGCCTCGCGCTGGCGGCCCAGATTGCGCAGGGCGGAGCCGAGCATGTCGTGGGCCTCGGGGCTGTTCGGATTCAGGCGCACCGCGGTTTCGAGCATCCCCGCAGCACCTTGCATATCGAGGCGCGAGAGCAAAATCGCTCCCAAATTCAAATGCGCTGAAAAGTCGTCCGGGTATTTTTCGAGACGGTGCCGCATGAGCGCTTCTTCGATGGTGCGGCGGTGATCGCCCGCGCCGCGCGGCAGCAACTGTAGCCAGAGATGGCCCATTTCGTCAGTCGCCTGATTGCCGGCTTTCACGCGCTTCGGCGGATAGTTCGGGTTGCGCGGATTGGCGGCTGAATGTCGTAGTGGAAGCGCATGGAGATCACAGTACCCTTGGGCAGAAACACCGGCTGGCGATAGCGATAGACGGCTTGCCAGTTGAGGTTCCAATCGGGAATGCGGATGAGCCATTTGCGCGTACCGTCGGATAGCCTGGCATAGGCTACGAGCAGCTTGCCCAGATAGTGCGCGTGCGGGTATATGGCGAGGGCGTCTACATTGACCGGCAAGCGGAAATCATCGGAGATTACGAAATCACGGTCGCCAGGCGGGATGTTGAGAGCGTTGTCATTTTCGAGTTGAATCAGGATCGGAAAATGCGTCGGCGGCTTATCGGTGAAATACAGGCCGGCTGTGGGCTGTACCTGTTCGGGTTTGCCGGAGGGTTGCAGGTGCGTGTTCAGGATCAGAAGATTGCCGGGATCGAGCCGCCAGGAAAAGCCCTCCGGTTCGACATAGGGCACGGTACCGGGTTTCCAGAAGAGAAAGTGACTGTCGGGATCTAACGGGTTGCGGTCGACGGCGAAATCCATTCCGGGAAAACCGGCAGCGCCCAGCTTGCGAGATGAACCGAAGCGGTCAATAAGCAGGTTGGCGTGGTGTACCAGGCGGGTTTGCGGCTTAATCTCAATGGCGCGGACATAGCGGGTTGTCTTGAGATTCGGGTGGAAGATGAAGTTCCAGAAGAGATCGGGACCGGATGCAGGCACTGCAAACGCGCGCGGCGCCTGGAGAATCAGATCCGGTGTTCCGAGCTGCCAGCCGGGAGTCAATTTAGGCGGCGGAATTTCGCTCGCGGGGCCTTCAGGGGCCCCGGCTCGGACCCAATCGGCGATCAGTTTTATTTGGGCATCGGTGAGATGCCGCTCGTCCTGGAATTCGCCGTAGCCGGCTTCGGGCAGCCAGGGCGGCATGTAGCGGCTGCGCGTCACTGCGGCGATCTGGCGGGCATGTTTCTTGACGTCTTCATAGGTGAGGAGCGGGAAGGGGCCGGATTCGCCAGGGCGATGGCAGGGCGCGCAGTTCGTGTAGATGATCGGAGCGATGTCGTGGAATGTGGAGGGGAGAAGACTCTGGGCTGAAGCCCACAGCAGCACGCTTAAAAAGCGTGCGCCAAGAGTCACTCCACATCTGCCAGCGAGCATCCGATGGCGTGCGTTTCCGGTTGCGCGACGGGCTTTCCGGCGAGGACGGCGGAGATGGCGTTTTCCAGATCGTGTACTTGCGCCGCCGGGCGGGACTTGCCCCAATCGACGTACCGGTCATCAATGCGCCCGTGATATTTAAGCGCGCCGTTTGAGTCAAACACCGCGGCCTCCGGAGCCACAGTGGCGTGGGCGCGCTTCACCAGCGCGTGGTGTGGATCCTGTACGGCGGTACCCGGAAAGTGATATTCGGCGATATGCTCCTCGATGGCTTTGGGCGTTTCCGACGGGTCGGGGTAGACCAGCCAGAAATCGGCTTTCTGCTGAAATTCAGCGGCAATGCGCTGTAGTTCGGGAGCGTAGCGGTTCGTCAGCGGACAATCCGTACGAACAAACAGCAGCACGTGCACCCGGGAGTTCGAAGCAAAGGGGTCCGGCTGGACATTGGTTGCCGCGATGGAAAACCCGGCGAGAAGAACTGCAAGGACCGTTTTCAAAAGATGAAATTCACTCCACCCCGGATAACGCGCGGAGCTTGCACCACAATCAGGCTGTGACTCCCGGCGCTCACGGGCAGGTAGCCTTGCGCGAGGAGATTGCGAATATCGGCAGTCAGCTCAAAGTGGCCGGACATTCCGAACGGCGACGGCAACGGCTGGCGCACACTCAGGTTCAAACCGGGCGAGATATAAACATTCTGCGTGGTGAAGGCATGCATGGGAATCACCGTGCCCGCATCCACCCAGCCATAGTTGGCGACGATCCGGGTACCGGCCACCGGCGCGCGCACTTTGACGCTCGCTGCGGCCACATTCCGCATACCCTCTTTCAGGGCCGCGAACCCGCCTTCATCGACCGCAAACCCGCCCATGCGCCCAAAAGCAGCCTGGAAATCGAGCATGTCATCGATCTGCTGATCGGCCGAAGCAATGTACCCGTTCCGGGTGTAATTGCCGATGTTGTAGCTGGCCGCCGGCGAAACGCCATCCCAAAGCAGGTCTTCTGTATTCAGCGGGGTGAGCGTCCCGGCTACATTGACGCGGCCGTTCGAAACCACCTCATGAAACGCGCTGACCGAGTAACTGTGTGAATGGGACGTGCTGGTGTACCCCACTTCATAGCTCTGAGTGCGTTGCATCTCCAACATGCCGTCGCGATTGGAAATCTGCGGCAGCCGGGTCATGGTGCTGGCGGTGTTCGCCAACTCGTCCGAAGCGCCCGGCGCGTCTGCTTGCGCGGCCTGCTCCTGCTGGTGCGCGGTCAGCTCATCGGGGCGGGCGCCGTCGCTATAAGCAGCGACGATCTTGCGTCCCGGCGCAAGGCTCACAGTCATCCGCGCAAACGGGCTGACGCGGCTCGTGTGCTGTAAGTAATCGACCGATTCAGCAGTCATCCCGTATTCGATGTGGACATTGTCCACGGCATCCAGAACGTTGTAGATGCTCAAGGACATGGTCCGCAGGATGGTGGGCAACTGGCCCCCGGCATTGGCGGAGCCTAATTGCTGCGGACCCACCAGGCCGAACTGCGACATCATGAGGGTCACTTCCGGAGGAGCGCCAAAGCCGCTGCCATCGTCGCGGCGATAGATGGCGCAGAGTCCCATGGCAGGAACGCCCAGACTCGTATTCTGGCCGAAAGCGCCGCCGAATTGCAGCTCATTGTTGCCCAGGAGATTCGTGGCGAGGGCAAAGCCCGTACCGACGTCCGGCAGTCCCAGTTCAGAATCCCCCCATCCGGAGCCAATAGACCCGCCGCCTCCCCCTGAAAGCGACACCATCGCGCGCGTGCCTGTAAAGATGGGCTTGTGTTGCTGCGGCGCGGGAGACGGTTCGTCCGGCAGATAGCGTGTAATGAGGCGCGTCGCGGGCGAGGAACGCAGCACCCATTTCCAATCGTCGCTCATAGCCGCGCCGGGCAGATTGTACTTGACTTCAATACTGCTGAAAAGCGTAGTCAGGTGGATCTGGAGCACGCTGTTCGCGCCCGCCCGGACGGCGACCCGGTCCCGGGCGGCCGGAAGAAAGCTGGCCAATGCGACGCGAACGGAATAGAGATCGACCGGAAGGCTGGCGAAGGCGAATCGCCCGTCCGGCGCCGTAACAGTCCTCGAGACGAGCTGCTGGTATTTGTTAAAAACGCGTACGGTGGCGCCGCGCTGCGGGGTGCCGGCGGCATCCACCACCGAGCCGAGCAGGTTCCCCGTCACGGGCAGGGACAAATCGCCCCCCTCAGCGCGTCCGGCAATCGCCAGAAGCGCGCTCAGAAGTGCCGTAGTGGCGAATCTTTTGCCCGCGAGAACCGACTGCAAGATGACCTTTCGCCTCTCTCGCTGAAACAAGCGGAGATGCCTATGATGTTACCGTAAACTGCGCCGACGGGGTAAGGCTCTGGTTTTTGAGCTTATCCGTTACTTTTACCTTCAGGGTGTACTTTCCGGGGGCCAGGCTCTTTAGCGGCAGCTTCTTTTCCACCGTCACCAGGAACGGAGAAGCGTTCGGAATGGCCGTCAAATTCTCTGAATAGCTCAGGACGGTTTTGTTGTCCGCATTGTTGACCACGTCGTACTCGATAGTACCCTCCGGCTTTTTTGTCTTTTGATCCATGCCGAAGTTATAGAACTCGGTATAGATCCCCATGCTTTCGCTCTGCTTAAACGTATCGTTGATCCGCGGCCGGACCTTGGAGCTTCGGATCACAAACTGGCCGGTCCCGATGCTATTGGTCGGTACCCGTTCGAGTTCATCGGCCAGAATCAGGCTGCTCGCGCCGAGTTGATCTTCGTCGTAGTGCGGGACATTCATCGCCACCTCGTAATTGTTCATAGTGTTGGCAACGACATCCTTGGCAACGATGTTGAGGCGGTAGGTGCCCGGAGGCAGCGGAATCCGTTTGGAATAGATCTGGGAGCCGTTCATGGCCTGCTGCAGCATTTCCTGGGGAAGCTGCGCCGTGACCGTATCTTCGAACCACTGCACCGGCCGGCGGGTCAGCGACGTAACGCGCCCGTAGATATTGACAGTTGCCTTCGCGATCTTGTCCTTGGTTGCAAAATTCAGATCATTGTTCTTGAACAAAACGCTGATGTTGGCGAGTACAGTGGCGTCCGTCACCCGAATGTAATCGACCCGGACCTGCATCGGCAGGGTGTTGTACTTGATGTTCGATTCCACCACGGCGTTCAGATCTTTAAACTTAATCGCCGGGGCTTTCTGCAAGTTGGCCAACTGCTCCAGCCGGGTGAACTCGTTCATGCTCTCCGGCAGCGGCTGGTTTCCGACGCCCAGGTGGGTTCCGTCGGTGCGCTGGAAGCGCTGCGTTTTGTCGGCCATCCCCATCTGCTCGGCGATGGTCAAACCGGCCCCCGGAACATACAGCAGGGCGTCCTTTTCCTCGGGATCGGTAGCGATGTGGTACTCGCCGCTCATCGTCGTATCCACGAACTCGATAATGATGTTGCTGCCCACGCCTTCGATATAGCGATAGCGCCAGTCTTCGAACGGGTAGGTAGATGTCTCGCCGCCACCTTCTTCGATGGGCCGCTCATAGCTTCCGCCCGAGGGGTGGGAATCGATCTCGTCCGGCGGGCCATATTTGATGTAGATCATGCCGCGGTCGGTCTTCCAGCCGGGGATACCGGAGGCGTAATGATCGTTGGCGTAGGCAATGCGGCGGTAGTGCTCTTCTTTGTACTCGTTCTCTTCGGTGTCGGGTGTGGGATCGCGGCGCAGCCAGAACTGCTCCACGAACTGCTGGCGTTCCTCGTCCGTCTTTAGGCGCTTAAAGGCTTGTTTTTCCTCGTCCGTGATGATGTAAACAACGTCTTCGTTGAGCCACTTCTTCCACGGACCCATCAGCTCTTTTTCGAGCTGCTTCTGCTTTTTCGCGATTTGCTTTTTGGTGAGCGGCTTCGCGACCGTCTCGTCGGTGGAACTCGAACTGCTGCTCGACGATTTACTGCTGTTCTGGGCAAAGCACATGCCCACCGCCAGAACGGAAGCAGTGAGGGCAAGAGATAACTTCATAGGGAAAAACCACCTTAAGTAGCCTGGGGGTCTATTAACAAGTCTAAGTGCGTTTCGCTGCAACGTCAACGGCGGGACGTATTTCGGAACCGCCGGGTTTCACGCCGGCCTGCGGAACCCCGCGCGTCAGAACCCCGCGCGTTAGCAAGGGGCCCACAATTCCTATGGGATTTAGTAGGCAGGGTTCCTAAAATGAAAAGGTTTACACTCCAACTTTCCCCGGATTTACTGGTTATGATGTACTTACGAGGTTGGTTGCCCGCGTGCAACCGGGAATGGCTGACCTAATCGCGAATGTGGGAGAGAGGACGACTACCACGTCCTCATGTGTCAGGTGAGCGAGTCACGAAATCAATTCGCGGGCACCCTGCTGCTGATCCTCACGGTGGCGGCGATCATCTGCGCCATCTTGAGCATTCAGCATCTCCGCAGCTATCCGGTCCACGACGACGGCGTTACTTGGCTGGACCAGAAAGGGCCCGATAACCACCTCCGGGTGGTGGCTATCCATATCGCCCCCGGCAGCGCCGGAGACAAAGCCGGAATCCGGCTGGGAGACCAAGTGCTGCAGATCGGTTCCTCCCCCATCCGCCGGTCGCTCGACGTCCCACAAGCGCTCTTTGAAATCCCGCTTCTGACACAGACCAGCTATACGCTGCGGCGCGACGGGATCGAATTCCGGAAAGATAACATCATTATTCAGGCGGCCCCGCGCGATTCCGCCATTTATTATCAATACGTCGTCGGATTCTTCTACTTAGCCATCGGGCTGTTTGTCTATTACCGCCGCACCAGCGCCTCGAAATCGCTGCATTTTTTCCTGCTCTGCCTCATTTCCTTTGCCGCCTGCTGCTTCCACTATTCCGGCAAGCTGAATACGTTCGACGAATTCCTGTACTGGGGCAACATGGCGGCCGAGCTGATCGCTCCGGCCGTGTTCCTGCATTTCTGCCTGACTTTCCACATACGCCCCTCCTTCCTGCGGCGGCGCGGCGGGCTGGTTCTGCTGTACCTGCCATCCCTCCTGCTGCTGGCGCTTGCGGCCGCGGCGGCCGAGGGCGTGCTGAAGTTTTCGAGCCCGCTCCTCGAAGTGCGCTGGCTGCTCGACCGCGCCACCCTCGCTTATTCGCTGCTGCTGTACTTTGCCGGGGCCGCGGTGCTGGGGATCGACTTTGCGCATTCGGAGGACCCGGTCATCCGGCGCCAGCTTAAGTACTTGCGCAATGGGGCGCTGCTGGGGCTTGCTCCGTTCACTCTGCTTTATGCGATTCCGTATCTGGCGGGCGCGGTGCCGAACCACCTGATGAACCTGAGCGTGCTTTCAATGGGGCTCATTCCGCTGACCTGGGCCTATGCGATTACGCGCTACCGCCTCATGGACGTGGACATCATTTTCCAGCAAGGCTACGTCTACACGCTCGCGACACTGGCCGTCATCGGGACCTTCTACGGGCTCATTTTCCTGATCTTCAATACCCGGACCATTACGCCGCCGGCCTTCGTCGTTCTCATCTCCTTTGCGACGTTTGTCTTTCAGCCGATCCGGCGCTGGATTCAGGAGCAACTGGACCGCTGGGTCTTTTATCGCGACCGCTACGATGCGCGTTTGACCCTGATCGAGTTCGCGCGCGAGTTGAGCTCCGAAACCGATCGCAACGCCATGCTGGCCAAGGTATCGGACCGGCTGTTGCGCACGCTGTCGATTCAGCAGATCGGGTTCTTTCTGATGGACGAAACGTCTCCGGGCCATTTCCACTTGCACTCGGTGACGCAGAAATCGGGCCGGACCACCAAGCCGCTGCCGCACCCGCTCGATCTGCGATTCCTCGAAGAGTCGCTCGATCGCACGTTCCTCTTTTTTGAACGGCCGAAGCATTTGCGCGATATTGTCTCGGAACAGTGGCCTGCCTCCGTGCGGGATACCATTGCGAGCCTCGACTTTACGTATTACGTCGCGTGTAAATCGCGCGGAAAGACCATCGCGTTTTTCGGCGTGAGCCGCACCACCGAAGGCGATTTTCTATCGAGCGATGACATCGAGCTCTTGGTAACGCTTTCGAACTATGTGGCCATCGCGATCGAAAACTCGCGGCTCTATAGCTCTCTGCAGCGCAAGGTGGACGAATACGAACGGCTGAAGGAGTTCAGCGAAAACATCGTCGAATCCATCAACGTGGGTATTCTGGCGGCGGCCCTCGATGACCGGGTAGAGAGCTGGAATTCGCAGATCGAAAAACTGACCGGCATTCCGCGCGAGAGCGCGATGGGGCGCAGGCTTTCGGAGCTGTTTCCGCCGGAGCTGTGCCAGACATTCAATGGCCTGCGCGGCGAGGACGGTATCCATAACGTTTACCGCGTGTCGTTGTGGCGGAGGCTGGACCCGCAGCCCCAGGCGATCTCGGACGGCAGGAATGGCCATCATGGATTAGAGCTGGCCAAGGCTGCCCCGCGCGGGCGTGAATCCATCGTGAATATCGCGATTGCGCCGCTCGTTTCCAAAGAGTCGAAACAGATCGGGCGCTTGATTATTTTCGACGACGTAACGGATCGCGACGAGCTGGAGCGCAAACTCGTGCAGGCCGATAAGCTCAGTTCCATCGGGCTGCTGGCAGCCGGCGTGGCGCACGAAGTGAACACGCCGCTCGCGGTAATTTCCACGTATGCGCAGATGCTGGCCAAGCAGGTAACGGGCGACGACCAGAAATCGAAACTGCTCGAAAAGATCGCGAAGCAAACCTTCCGGGCCAGCGAAATCGTGAATTCGCTGCTCAACTTTTCACGCACCTCGCCGACCGAGTTCGGCGAAGTCGATCTGAACCGTGTCATTCGCGAGACCGCCACGTTGATCGAACATCAATTCCAAAAGAGCGGCGTGCAGACCGCCGTGAACCTGGCTGAGAAGCTGCCGCCGGTGCGGGGAAATTCCGGCAAGCTGCAGCAGGTCTTCCTCAACCTGTTCATCAATGCGCGCGATGCCATGCCCGGCGGAGGTTCGCTCACCATCCGCACCTGGGCGGAAAACGGCTTTGCGCATGTCGAGATCGCGGATACGGGGCAAGGTATCGCGCCCGAAAATCTGGCGCGTATCTACGATCCTTTCTTTACTACCAAAGCGCCGAAGAAGGGAACCGGGCTCGGCCTTTCGATTACCTACGGCATTGTGCAAGAGCACAATGGCATCATTGAAGTCGATAGCACGGTGGGACACGGCACGCGCTTCCGGCTCGAATTTCCAGGCATCGCTGCGCGTCCAGCCAAGGCCCTCGAAGCCCTCCCCGCCTGACAGAGCCGCGACCGCCATCGCGGGGCGCAGACCCGCATATACCGGTGGCCCGGAAACCGGAAGCGTAAGCGACCCCAGATCGGAACCCTGAGCGTAAGCGAGGGGTCGCGACTTTCAAGGGAGCGGTGTTTCCATTTTTCCTATGTCTGATACAACCACTGTAGTGGGATTTACGAATCACGATTTGCCGGCGGACCGGCTGGGCTCTCCCTCGCAGCGGCGTATTTTGGTCGTCGATGACGAGGCCGATATTCGGGAGAGTCTTGAACTGTTGCTAACCGGCGAGGATTACATGGTCGATCTGGCGGAAAATGCCACGCAGGGACTTCAGAAGTTCGAGGCCGGAAGCTACGACCTGGTGCTGCTCGATCTGATGATGCCGGACCGCTCCGGCATGGAAGTGCTGGCGGACATCCGCCAGCGGGACCGCGAAACGCCCATCTTTATGCTGACCGCGTACGGTTCCGTGGAAGTGGCGGTGCGCGCCTTGAAATCGGGCGCGAACGACTATTTCGCCAAACCCTGGGACAACGAAAAGCTGTTAATCGAGATCGACCGCATGATCTCGAAAGGCCATCTGGAGCGCGAAAACACGCAGCTCAAACGCGCTCTGAAGCAGCGGTATGCGTTCCCCAACATCGTCGGAAAGAGCGAGCGCATGCTGCGTTTGCTGGATCAAGTTGCGCAGGTCGCTCCGAGCCGCGCCACGATTCTGATTTGCGGCGAAACCGGGACCGGCAAGGAATTAATTGCGAAGGCCATTCATGCGCACTCGGCGCGCGCCGATCAGATGTTTGTGCCGGTCAACAGCGGATCGCTCTCCTCCGAACTGCTGGAATCGACGCTCTTTGGTCACGTCAAAGGATCGTTTACCAGCGCCGTCGCCAACAAAAAAGGCCTGTTCGAAGTAGCGAATCGCGGCACCATTTTTTTTGACGAGATCGGCACAATCAGCCCCGAAATTCAGGTAAAACTGCTGCGCGTTTTGCAGGATCGCGAGTTTATGCCGGTGGGCTCGAATGAAAGCATTCGCGTGGATGTGCGGCTGATTGCGGCCACTAATGCCGACTTGCGCAAGCTCGTGGAAGAGGGCAAATTTCGCGAAGACCTGTATTACCGGTTGAACGTCATTAATCTGAATCTGCCGCCGCTCCGGGAGCGAAAAGAAGATATCCCGCTGTTAGTGGATTATTTCTTCACGCGCTATTGCCGGGAAAACGAAAAGTTTTTGAACAACGACGGCCGCTCCAATCTCAGCTTTGAACCCGAAGCGATGCAGATTCTGATGGAGCATAACTGGCCGGGCAATGTGCGCGAGCTCGAGAACGTGGTAGAGCGGGCGGTCGTGCTGACCACCACCATCTCCGTGCCCGCGCATGTGCTGCCGGACCATTTGCAGCAGGCGAGCGGCATGCGCATCTCGCGCGACACCAACGGAATGGTGGCTCCCGACGCTTCGTTATTTGAAATTGTTGCGGATTTCGAGCGAAGGAAGATTATCGAAGCGCTGGAGTTGGTGAATTACAGCCAGACAGAAGCGGCCGAATCGTTGCGCATTCCGCTCTCGACCTTAAACCAAAAAATCAAGCGGCTCAATATCGATGTAAAGAGAAAACAATCCGGCTAGCACCAGGATCGGAACCCTGAGCGTAAGCGAGGGGCCGCGACTTCAACGGAGTTCGGCTTCTACCGGGCCATGCGAACGATACCGCAACAGAGCCACGACCGCCAGGGAGCGGTTTTTCAGGGGAGGGGATCCGTTTTAAGTTGTCCGGCGGCCGAAGACAAAGTGGATGATCAGCATGATGATCGCGAACACCAGCAGCAGATGGATGAGGCCGCCGGCGATATGGAAAGCGAGCCAACAGAGCAGCCAGACAATCAGCCCGATAAAAAACAGAACGAGGAAGATGAAACCTCTCAGCACTGGCGAAATCACCTCACCTTTCGACAACTGGACTACGGCTCGCAGAAACCGTTTCAAACCTTGTAGGGCAAGCGCGTGAAGCCGTCCGCGCTCCACTCTTCGCTGCCTACTCCGTGATGGACAAAGAAGAGTCCTTGCGGATCATATTTCCTTTTGACTGCTCGGAGCCGAGGATAATTCGAACCCCAGTACGACAGTTGCCATGAGCTGTCGGAGAAGTTGCCCTCAGAGACGTACGAACCTGGGTTAGGAACCAACTTGCGAATTTCGTCCATCGCGCGTTTGACCTGAGCCGCTTCGCTCCGCGCCACTGTCAGGTTGGGTTCGCGGCCGGTAACGCCCGGGTATGCCCCTTGTTCTCCCGCTCCGATGATTGCGAGGGCAAAGGCGTCGAGCACAGCCGGGTTCATGGCGGTATCTCTTGCGGCGGTAATGGCGTCCGGCGGGGCTCCGGCGAGCCCTTTGTTGAAGTGTAAGGATAATCCCCATTGGCGGCTGCTCGCGAAAAGCGCATCGGCCAGCTTTTGTCGCTTTTCGCTTTCAAGTAACGCCGCCGGTACCCAACCCGATTCGTATCCATGGATGAAGATTCCCACTTCGCCCTGCGTGCTCGACCACCATACGTGATCCGGCAACGCACCGGGACGGGAATCAGCGGCAATCCTGCCGGGAAAGTTCTTCCTGAGGTATGCAGCGTCCCAGTAATGGCGAGCCGGTATCACATCGAACCTGAGTGCCGGCGCGAACGTGAATTCGCGGGGAGCCGCAGCCACCCACCCAAGGAAAGCCTTCCAGGTGTCCTGTGCCTGCCGCTCTTCATCGCCGAGAAAAGCCATGGTGATGCCCAAGGTGTTGTCGCGCCCGAAGGCGACGCTCTCACCCCAGTGGGGGTTCAAAAGACTTTCATGATAAAAGTCAAGAAACTGCCCGATCAATCTGCGGAACGAGCGATCGGAAGACGCTTTGATGTTTCCAACCACGCGCGCGAAATAAGGCGGCAGCTCATGCGTTCTGAGGGTCACTTTCGTGACCACACCCAAGCTGCCGCCACCACCGCCTTTGATACCCCAGAAAAGATCTGCATCCGTGCAGGCGTTGGCGGTGCGCACCTGGCCGTCGGCTGTGACCACCTCCGCCTCTAAGAGGCCTGCTGCCGCCGTACCGAAGTTCTTGGAAAAGCTTCCGAATCCGCCGCTCTGGATCAGTCCGGCGACACCGACGGTCGCGCAGCCGCCTCCTTGTACGTAACGTTGACCGATCGTGGTTACAGCGTTGTAGGCGTCCATCCACAGAGCGCCCGCTTCAATGGTGACAGCGGGACACGGCGCTTGCTGCTTCGAACAACCTTGGGGGACAAATCGATCGTGCAGGGCGATCCGGTTCATCGGCCGAGTCCAGATCAGCAGAGAGTCAGCGGCGTTTGACGTCCCTTGATAGCTGTGACCGCCGCCCTTGACGACTAAGCGGAGCCGGTGGTCCCGCGCAAAATTGACGGCAGCAACGACATCGCTGACAGTGTGCGCTTCGACAACGTAGGCACTGGGAGCCGTAATCCAGCCATCGACCCAGCCGACGGTCTGGGTACCGCAGGGTTGATCGCCGATGAAATAAGGATTCTGCAGGTCCTTGAATAATTTTTGACATCCAGTACCGCCAGACGTTGACTGGCATCCGGTAAACACGGACTTTCCGGAGCGCAGATGGCCGTGGACCTGTGCTTTTAGCTTTTCCCAACTGGCCACGGTGGGCCACGAAGGGTCCGAGGGACGAACGCGGCGGAAAGAGGAGAGTTCACTCTGGACCGAGTTTTGCCCGGAAGACTGCAGAACCGGTACGAACGGCAGCGCCACAAGCCGTTTGAGTATCGTTCGTCTGTTCATTCAGAAACTCCTTACGATGCATTCCTCACGCTTTACCCTGGCGAAGGCACCCGCCGAACTCGTGAGCTGCAGTGACAACCTCAGCTTTTGGGGCGGTCCGGACTTCGCAGAACCTTCTTCTGTTTTGTAAAGCGCGGAAAGCGAGCGGGCGGGCTCACGAAAGCTGGAAATTTCGCGACTCGCGCGAGGATGGGATAGCGGCAGCCGGCTTTACGCAAAAGCCGGTTCTGTCTCTTCGGCGGCGCTGAAATACGCGCAATCCGGGTGATGGAAGACGAGGGCTGACACGCTGGCCTCGGGCTCCATCATGAAGCCTTCGGTGAGCCGAACGCCGATTTCTTCGGGCCGGAGCAGCCGCCAGAGTTTGGCCTGATCCTCCAGGTTCGGGCAAGCCGGATAACCAAAACTATATCGTTTGCCGCGGTAACGGGAGGTAAACCGCTCATGCATGGTGAGCGTGGGCGGATCGGGGAAGCCCCAGTCTTCGCGAATGCGGCGATGCAGCCACTCGGCGCAGGCCTCGGCGGTTTCGATACCGAGCGCCTGCAGGGCATGCGCTTTGAAGTATTCGCCGCGCGATTTCGCCTCTTCGGAATGCTCGATGATTCCTTCGCCGGCAGTCACGACGAACAGCGCGATGTGGTCGCGCCGGCCGTCCTGCGGATCGAGCGCGTAATCGCTCAAGCAAAGCCCGTCGGATTTGGCCTGCCGTCCAAAGCGGAAGCTTTCGAGTGGAGATGTGGCGCCTGGGGCGAACAGATGAAGCGTGTTGCCTTCGCGTTCGGCCTCAAAGAATTGCCAGACCGCTCGCGCTTTCATGAACGTGGCGGCCTCGCGCTTGACATCTTCGACGTTGTGGAACAACTCCAGCGCTTTGGGGTCGCGCTCCGCCAGTAATTTTTCGAAGTTACCCTTGAACCCGAGATGGCGGCCATAGAGCATGAAGGGATTGATGTAGCTCCACACATCGGCCAGGTTCGGAATCGTGCGGATCTTCCGGTCCAGATACGGTGCCGGAGGAATGGGAATGTCCGTGTGGACTTTGGGACTGCGGCGCTCACCGGACGGAATCACGACCGGCTCGCGAGGGGTCGTTTCGGCCGGCGTATCGCGGAAGATGTGCTCGCGCAAAAC
Source organism: Bryobacteraceae bacterium (assembly GCA_035651215.1). Classification (GTDB taxonomy): domain Bacteria; phylum Acidobacteriota; class Terriglobia; order Bryobacterales; family Bryobacteraceae; genus Bog-105. Next base: position 49,490 of record DASRGE010000027.1, on the reverse strand, counting down.
ACGCTCGCGCAGCTCGGGATCCATGATCTCGTTCATCAGCCGCAAACCGGTCATGGCGTCTTTGGCGTAGAACGTCGGCGACGTGTACGTAGGCGCAATTTTCGTCTTCGTGAACTTTTCGGATAGCGCCGCTCCACCAACCAGTAACGGAACGGCGATTCCGGCATCCTTCAGATCCCCTGCGGTGGTGACCATCTGCTGCGCGCTCTTGACCAGCAGCCCGGAGAGGCCGATCGCGTCCGGATGGTATTGCTGATACGCCTTGATCAGCTCGTCCGGCGGGACTTTGATGCCGAGATTGACCACCTCGTAGCCGTTGTTGCTCAGGATGATTTCGACCAGATTTTTGCCGATATCGTGAACATCGCCCTTCACCGTCGCGAGCACGATTTTGCCGCGCGTGGAGGACGCCGACTTCTCCATGAACTGTTCCAGATGATTGACAGCCGCTTTCATGGCTTCTGCGGATTGCAGAACTTCGGCGACGATGAGCTCGTTGTTATTAAACAGGCGGCCGACCTCGCCCATTCCCGCCATGAGTGGCCCGTTAATAATATCGAGCGGCGCTGCGCCTTCTTTAAGTTTCAGATCGAGGTCCGGAATGAGCCCGTCTTTCGTGCCTTCGATGATGTAGTTCGCGAGGCGCTCGTCGAGTGGCAGGTCGGAGGTCTTTTTCTTTTGGCGGCTGCTCGCGCCGCGGAAGTGTTCGGAGATGGCGGCTATATGGAACTGGTTCACCGCAATTTTTTGGTCGCGAGATTGCAATCGCCAATCATCGGGGACCGCTTCGAGCAGCGCAAAATTGGGATGATCGGCTGGGACATTGACCGGAGGTGCGTTCTTGAGGAGAGCTTCGGCCAAACGGCGCTCTTCTTCGGGAATGCTCGCGAACCGTTCCAGCTTCTCCGCGTTGACGATGGCGAGGTCGAGTCCGGCTTTGGTGCAGTAATACAGGAAGACGGAATTGACAACTTCGCGGGCGGCGGCGGGGAGGCCGAAGGAGATGTTGGAGATCCCGAGGACGGTTTTGACATACGGGATCTTTTCTTTGATGAGACGGATTGATTCGATGGTCTCGACAGCGCCGCCGATGTAATTTTCGTCCCCTGTAGCGCAGGGGAAAACGAGCGGATCGATGATGATGTCTTCGGGCGCGATGCCGTATTTCGTGGTGAGGATCTGGACGGAGCGCTCCGCTACCGCCAGCTTGCGTTCGCGAGTAAAGGCCTGCGCCTGAATCGGATCTTCGTCGATGCAACCCACCACCAGAGCCGCGCCGTATTGCTTCGCGATGGGACAGATGCGCTCGAACTTTTCTTCGCCGTCTTCGAGATTGATGGAATTAATGATGCTCTTGCCCTGACAGTAGGTAAGCGAAAGCTCAATCGAGCGCGCGTCGGTCGTATCCACCATGATCGGCGCTTTGATTTTACGGATGAGCTTTTCGTAGAACAGGGGAATGTCGTTCAGCTCGTCGCGATCGCTCGATTGCAGGCAGACATCGACGATGTGCGCGCCGTTGCGGATCTGCCAGCGGGCGATTTCGGTGGCTTCCTCCCACTTCTCTTCCGCGATCATTTTCTTGAACAGACGCGAGCCGATGACGTTGGTGCGCTCGCCGACGATGAGCGGCCGGTTGCTGTCCTCGGCTTCCACCGTTTCGATGCCGGAAAAATAGGTGCGGTGCGTGGGCTGTTTCAATGCGCGCGGCTTTTTGCCGTCGGCCATTTGCACGATGGCGCGGATGTGATCGGGCCGGGTGCCGCAGCAGCCGCCCACGATGTTCAACCAGCCATGCGAAATGAAGCGTTCCAATTGCGCGGCAAGAGTTTCGGGCGTCTCCAGATAGGTGCCGGTTTCGGTGTCGGGTATCCCGGCGTTCGGGTAACACGAGATCCGTGTGGTCGCGAGTTCGTGCAGCGAGCGGATGTGGTCCGTCATGAACTCGGGGCCGGTGGCGCAGTTGAGCCCGACGGATAACAGGTCCGCGTGTGAAATGGAGGTGTAGAACGCGTCGGCGGTCTGGCCGCCCAGCATCGTGCCCGTCGATTCAATGGTTCCGGACACCATGGTCGGAATTTGATAATTGAGCTCTTGGCCGAGCCGGTGGATGGCGAGCAATCCGGCTTTCACGTTGCGCGTGTCCTGGCAGGTCTCAAGCAGCAGGATGTCGGCCCCGCCCTCCAGCAGCGCTTTCGCCTGCTCGTAGTAGTTGGCGACCAGTTCGGAGAACGTGACGCCGCCGGTGACCGTGATGGCTTTCGTGGTGGGACCCATGGAACCCGCAACAAAACGCGGCCTGCCCGGTTTCGAAAATTCCTCTGCCACCTGCCGCGCCAATTTCGCCGCTGCGAAGTTCAACTCGTACGAGTGATCCTGCAGCCCGTACTCCGAGAGCACAATGTTGGTGCCGCCGAAACTGTTGGTTTCGACGATATCGGAACCGGCTTCGTAGTAAGCTCGATGGACATCCAGAATCACGTCGGGCCGCGTGAGGACCAGATTTTCGTTGCAGCCTTCGAGGGCCGGTCCGCCAAAATCCGCGGCGGTCAGATGGCGCTGCTGCAGCATGGTTCCCATGGCTCCATCGAGAACCAGAATGCGGGTGTTCAGCGCGTCTTCAAGCGCCTGCCGACGGATCTGCCGAGCTTCCATAGGGGTTGGGATACTTCTATTCTACCGGCCACAGAAATGCTTGCTTGTGCGTGGCGCGGACTCTCAGTCTGCCGTGCCTCGACTCATCGAGGCACTTGCCGGGGTTCGCGCGTTATACCTGTGAAGTTCTGGCGCGCGATGATATCCTGGAGCAGAAGTCCCCAAAACCCACCGGGCCGGTAGCTCAGTTGGTAGAGCATCGCACTTTTAATGCGGTGGTCGCGGGTTCGAGTCCCGCCCGGCTCACCATGTCGCGCACTCGACGACCTTGCGGCACGGATCTTAAAGCAGAAAATCATTGATAGGCTGGATATATGGAGACCGTCGTGGACCTCGATCCCGATGTCGAAGAACTTCTTCGGCAGGAAGCCCGTAAGCGGAACGTGGAGTTTAACCGCGCTCTCAACGATGTAGTTCGCGCCGCGTTCGCGCTTTCTGACAACGATAAGACTCAGGCCCAGCCCTTTGCGCAGAAGACGTATTCAATGGGTTCTCCGCGCATCGATTTGAAAAACGCATTATCCCTCGCAGGTGAGCTCGAAAATGAAGAAGTCATTCGCAAATTGGGATTGGCTGTGGACCGGTGATCGCGCCTGATGTCAGCTTGCTGGTATACACGGTCAATGAGGATGATCCATTTCACAGCGCTGCCAAGGCTTGGCTGAATGAGATCCTTTCGAGGGAAGAGATAATCGGGTTTACGTGGGGTGTTTTGCTCGGCTTCCTGCGCCTGACAACGCGCCAGGCTGTCTTCCCGAAGCCGCTAACTGTAAAACAAGCCTTGGAATTGGTTGGTCTTTGGCTTGCGCGGCCTAAAATTGTGATCCTTGAGCCGGGTCCGCGTCATTTCAAACTGCTGAGCGCCCTGTTAATCCATGCCGGAACCGCCGGCAATCTCACCTCGGATGCGCACCTCGCCGCAATTGCTATCGAACACGGCGCAGAGGTTCACACGACAGACACCGATTTCGGGCGGTTCTTAGGACTCCGCTGGCGCAATCCGCTTGCAAGATAGCGATCCTGGGATACTCAATAACGGTCTATGCGTACGCTGCTCTTTTTCGCTTTGGTGATTCCTGCTCTTTCTCAAACTCCCGCGACTCCCCTCAAACACCTGGTCGTGATCTTCCCCGAAAACATTTCCTTCGACCATTACTTCGGCACCTATCCACACGCCAAAAATCCTGCTAACGAGCCGAAATTCGTGCCGCGCTCCGGCACTCCATCCGTCAACGGTTTGAGCGGGACACTTCTGACGAAGAACGCGAATTCTCTCAATCCGGAAAATGGTGCGGGAGCGGTGAATCCGTTCCGGCTCGATCGCACGCAGGCCGCGAGCGCCGACCAGGATCACGATTACACAGCGGAACAAATGGCCTTTCATGCCGGGCTGATGGATTTGTTTCCGAAATCGGTCGGCAGGGGTAACCGCCCGTCGAACGGCCAGCAGTCGCCGCTCACCACCACTGGCCTCACCATGGGATACTTCGACGGCAACACCGTCACCGCGCTTTGGAATTACGCGCAGCGCTTTTCGCTGAGCGACAATTCGTTCGGCACAAATTTTGGGCCATCTACGCCCGGCGCAATCAACCTGATCTCGGGCCAGACAAATGGTGTAGTAGATATCCGAAACGGAAAGGGAGGCGTCGCCGATGGCGGGAATGGCTCTTTTACGCTGATAAGCGATCCGGATCCCGTCGGCGATGTTTGCTCCGCCACCACCCGAATGCTGGTCTCCATGGCCGGAAACAACATCGGCAATCTGCTCAACACCGCCAATGTGACCTGGGGCTGGTTCAGCGGTGGCTTTGATCTGAGCATCACGAATCCGAACGGCACTACGGGTTGCAAACGGTCCTCGAAATCGCCGGTTTCCGGAAAGACGGTCGCCGATTACGTTCCCCATCATGAGCCGTTCCAATACTATCCATCCACCGCCAACCCGACCCATGCCCGGCCATCTTCTGTCAAAATGATCGGCCACGCTGGCGACGGCGCGAACCATCAATACGACATCGAAGATTTTTACGCCGCCGTGCGTACTGGTAATTTCCCGGCCGTTAGTTTTCTCAAACCTCCCGCGTACCAGGACGCTCACGCCGGTTATTCCAACCCGCTCGACGAACAGACTTTTCTCGTCCACATGATGAACTTTCTGCAAAGTACGCCGGAATGGAAGGACACCGCCGTGGTGATCGCCTACGACGATTCCGACGGTTGGTACGACCACCAAATGGGCCCCATCGTCAATCAATCGAGCGGATCGAAGGACTCTCTGACCGGCCCTGACAGTTGCGGAAACGGAGCGAGCGCCCTACCCGGAGTCGACGCTGCAAACGCGCACGCGCAGGGGCGCTGCGGCTTCGGTCCGCGCCTTCCCATGCTGGTGCTCTCTCCCTGGGCCAGAGTAAACTTCCTCGATCACTCTTTGACGAATCAGGCTTCCATCATTCGGTTCATTGAAGATAACTGGCTGGGTAGCCAGCGGCTCGGCAAAGGCTCCTTCGATGAGATTTCTAACTCGATTACCAATATGTTCGACTTTCAAAGCGCACCGCGCCTGGACAAGCTCACTCTCGAAGAAGACACCGGCCTGCCAAACCGATGACCCGCCGTCACTTCCTCGCAACCGCGCTCGCCGCTCCAACGCTCCCCAATAACGTTCCCAAATTCGTAGACCGTCTTTCTTTGCCGCCTCTCGCCCGGCCCACCGCAACCCATCGCGGCTGTCCTCTATATCGCTTCCCTATCCGGCAGATCGAACAGAAAGTCCACCGCGACTTACCCGCCACCACCATGTGGGGCATTGGCTCCACTTCCCCGGGGCCCACCATCGTCGCGCGTCGTGGCCAGCCGCTCTTCATCCAATGGGTGAACCGCCTGCCGGAGAAACATCTTCTGCCCGGCGCACCCGAAGTCCGAACCATTTTTCACCTGCACGGTGGCCGCGTGCCCGCCGCAAGCGACGGTTATCCGGAGAACTGGCTTGAGCCGAACAAGCCAACGCTTACTTTCTATCCCAACCGGCAGGACGCCACTCTGCTCTGGTATCACGACCACGCCATGTCCATTACGCGGCTCAACATCATGGCCGGGCTCTTCGGGCTTTACGTAGTCCGCGATGAATATGAGGATTCGCTGAATCTCCCCAGCGGCCGCTATGAGATCCCGCTCGTCCTCTATGATCGAAGTTTTCGAGCCGGTGGCCGGCTTTCCTATCCCGCTTCGTGGGTTCCGGAGTTTTCGGGCGACACGATCTTAGTAAATGGCGTTCTCTTTCCCTATCTGGACATCGAACCGCGGCAGTACCGTTTTCGCCTGTTGAATGCTTCCAACAGCCGCTTTTTATATCTATCGCTTTCTAATCAACAAACTTTCCACCAGATCGGCTCGGATCAGGGTCTGTTATCCGCGCCGGTTGCGTTGGACAGAGTAACTCTCGCGCCTGGCGAAAGAGCCGACTTACTCATTGATTTCGGTCAAACTAAGGCCGAAGAAGTTATCCTGGCAAGCGATCGCTTCACGATTCTGCAGTTCCGCATCTCCGGGCATTCTAAATTTAGTCCGGCCGACCTACCGAAACTCCGCCCCATCGAAAAACTCCAGGAGCACGAAGCCGTGAAAACAAGACGGCTCACGCTCGAAGGAGGAGGAGATTCGGACGATCCCACCACTATGAATCAGCCGATGCTGCTCAATGGAGCCCGTTGGCACGACCCCGTCACCGAAACCGCCGTTCTCAATACGGTCGAGATTTGGAGCCTCATCAACGTAACAGATGACTCGCATCCCATTCACCTGCATCTGGTCCGCTTCCAGATCTTGGACCGACGGTCATTCGACGTATTTACTTACTGGAACGAGCGTAAATTACGCTACACCTCGGACCCGATTCCCCCCGACCCCAATGAAGCTGGCTGGAAAGATACCGTGCGCGCCGACCCCGGCATGGTGACTCGCATCATCGTTCGTTTCGAAGAATTCACCGGCCGTTACGTCTGGCACTGCCACGTCCTCGAACACGAAGACTACGAAATGATGCGCCCCTACGACGTCGTAGGAACTTCGCGCGTCAGCAAGGGGTCTCCCTAAAGGCCGCCCAACCTTCCTTTCCTTTCCGCTACCCTTGTGAAATGGCAGCAAGCCCGGCGCCACACGCTTTCACCGAATTGGTGATCGATTCCCCCGGTCACACCAGCATGCGCATTCGCCTCGAAAAAGATCGCTACAAGCTGGGCCGGTCCGCCACCAATGACCTGTCTTTTCCCGCCGACCAGAGCCTCTCGCGCGAGCACTTGGTCTTCGAGCGGACGCCCGAAGGCTGGAACATCCGCGACCTGGCAAGCCGCAATGGCACACTCCTCAACGGGTCGCGCCTGAGCGATGCGATGCCTCTAAAGCACGGGGACCGCATTACTGCTGGTCACCTCTCGATTCGCTACGACGCGCAAGGCGAGTTCCCGGATGCCAGGCCCGCCAGCGTCCAGTTCGTTCAGGAGACCGCGGCCAAAGCAGTTCCATCCGATACCGTGACCGCCGATCTCCATTCGGCCTTGCAAACCACTGCGCGTGTTGCCGACGCGCCCGCGGCGCAAGATATGCACTTCGGCGCCCTGATCCGCGCCGGCCGCGAACTGGCCGGGCACTGCCCGCTTCAGGAGCTGTTTCAACTTGTCCTCAATCTCGCCATCGATGCCGTGAAGGCCGCGAGAGGCGCTCTCGTCACCCTCGAAGCGGGCAATCAATTCAAGACGCGCGCGGTTCGCGGCGAGGGACTCCGCATCAGCACCGCCATTACCGATCGCGTCATTGCCGGGCGAAAGTCTCTACTCGTGCGAGACACCTCGGCCGATGAAGATTTTGCCCAGCGCCATAGCATCCTCGCCCAGCAGATTCGCAGTTTCTTGGCTGTGCCCTTGCAAACCGACGAGCACGTCATCGGCTTCCTCTATCTCGATTCCCCGAATTGGGTTCGCGAATTCACCGTGAATGATTTGAATCTCGTGACGGTGATGGCCAACATCGCCGCCATTCGGATCGAGCATGCGCGCCTCATCGAGGCAGAACAGAAGCGCATCGCGCTCGACCGGGAACTCGAGCGCGCGGCCGAAATCCAGCGCCGGCTTCTGCCCGCCAGTGCGCCGGAGGTCGCTGGCCTCGATATGGCGGGCTACAACGCGCCGTGCCGCACGGTGGGCGGCGACTACTACGATTTCCTGCCTTACCCCGACGGGCGTGTCGGCCTCTTCATCGGCGATGTCTCGGGCAAAGGCATGGGTGCGGCGCTCCTCATGTCGAGTCTGCAGGCCCGTACTCGCGTGCTGTTTCAGGAACCGGATGGACTCAGCGCGCAGGTGACGCGCCTCAACCGCATCACCGCTGGAAACTGTCCCTCGAATTGCTTCATCACCTTCTGCGCCGCGACCGTCGATCCCGCGACCGGCGATCTGACCTACTGCAACGCCGGCCACAACGCTCCGCTTCTGGTTCACGCCGGCGGCGACTTCGAGCTGCTCGATCCCACCGGCATCATTCTCGGCATTCTCCCGAACGCCGCTTACGAAGAGAAGAGCCGCCGCCTCGAGCCCGGCGATGTCTTGCTCCTCTTCAGCGACGGAGTCACCGAAGCCTGCCGGCCCGATTGCGACGAAGAATTCGGCCAGGACCGGCTCGTCGCCCTTCTGCAAGAACACCGCGGTCAACCTGCTTCCGACATCCTGAACGCCATCAAAACCGGCATCGCCTCCTACACCGGCGGCTGCCCCGCCGCCGACGACATCACCCTCGTCGTCGCCCGCCGCCTTTAATCGGCCCCTCGCTCCCCCATAAAACTTTGTGACGGACGGCGGGAAGGAAGACTCTATAAACCGAAGAGACCGCGATGAATAACCAACCATTTCTGACAGATGTAAAGGAACTGCGGGCGAAAGCGCGCGCTAGCCTTGAGAAGGGCGCCGTGACTCCCTCTTACCTGGCTGACGTGAACCAAACCATCGACATCCTGCAGACCGTGTTGGCGACGGAAATTGTCTGTGTTCTGCGCTACACGATGAACGCGATCGCCGCCACAGGCATATCGAGCGACAGCGTAAAGGAAGAATTCGAAGAACACGCCAAAGAAGAGCAGGGGCACATGCGGGCTGTCGCCGAGCGCATTAATCAGCTTGGAGGGAAGCCGAATTTCAATCCCGAGGGTTTGGCCACACGTTCCGCCTCGCAGTATTCGGAAGGCGCCAATCTGGTCGACATGATCAAAGAGAACCTCATAGCGGAGCGGATCGCGTGCGAGCACTACCGCGAATTGATCCGGTATTTCGCCGACAAAGACCCCACCACGCGTGTCATGATGGAGGGCATCTTAGCGAACGAAGAGGAGCACGCCAACGACATGCATGACTTGCTGACAGCTCATGAAGGCAAGCCGATGCTTCCAAACTCCTAAGCTGTTTTTTGCCCTCAAAAACTCCATTATTACCATCGAAAACTACGCCCGTGCGCATCCACAGCCTACCTCAAACGCCCTTGCCACAGGGAAGCAATTCTCCCTAAGTTGCTGATTCTAAAAGATTAAAAGTCCGTAGGCCTGGCTTTTCTCCCGCGCCCGGCCTTTTTTATAGACGGTAAAAACCCTTCAGGAACTCGCCGCCCGCCCGTTCGAAATCCGCGCGCGAATAAACCGCAGCACAATATCTTCTACTTCGTCGAGCGACAATCCGGTCGTATCCACAAGCTGCGCATCGGGCGCCTGCACCAGCGGAGCTTCCGCGCGCTTTCGATCGCGCTCGTCGCGCTTTTCCAGTTGTTTCGAAATCGCCTGCAACTCCGCGGTCCGGCCTTCCTCCTGCAACTCCTGCGCACGGCGCCGTGCGCGTTCGCGCGGATCGGCATCCAGGAAGATCTTGACCTGCGCGTCCGGAAATACAACCGAGCCAATATCCCGCCCCTCCATCACCACGCTGTTGCGCGTGGCGATGTTGCGCTGCGCGGGAAGCAACGCCCGGCGCACCGACGGAATCACAGAGATCTTCGATGCCGCATCGGACACGCGCAGATCGCGAATCGCCTCGGTCACATCTTCTCCGTTCAAGACCACGCGTCCATCACCCGGCAAGAGCTCGATATTCGCAGCTTTCGCGAGCTGCTCCAGCCGGTGCATGTCGTCGAGAGCGACATTCAGCCGCAAGGCCCACAACGCCACGGCCCGGTACATCGCGCCGCTGTTGATGTAGATAAAACCGAGCTTGTCCGCCACGCGCTTCGCCAGCGTGCTCTTGCCCGCGCCGGCTGGACCGTCAATCGCAACAATGATTCGCTTCTCGCTCATGTGCTATTGCGCGATGCTGATTGAGTTGCCGTCATATTCGACTGTCTTATCCGGATGAGTGGTTGGATCGATGCCGGTGCCGTGCCCGTCGCCCACGAACACCACGTTAAACGTGCGGTGTGTCAGCATTCCCGGAAATTGTCCTTTGCGCGCGCCGATCGTGAGCGTCTTCGTTGCCTCGTTCCAGTGAATCGGAATCGTCGCGTACGCTCCTTGCTGATATTGATATCCATCGTTCTGATCTTCGTAGATCGTGAAATCGCCGTCTGCTCCAGGATAAACACGAAGCTCGATCGGGTTTTCGGGCTTCTCGGTAGACCACTGCAGATCGGGGCCCAGCGGCAGAATCGAACCGCCGCGCACGTAAAGCGGAATGCGGTCGAGCGGAGCGGGCGCAATTACGTTCGTGCCGCCCTCTTTCAAAGTCCCGTTCCAGAAGTCGTACCATTTCGCTTGCGGTAAATAGACGTTTCGCGTCGTCGCGCCTTGCTCCGTTACCGGATTCACCAGCAGCGCAGGGCCGAACATAAATTCATCCCCGATATTCTGCGCTTTTACATCGCTCCGGAAATCCATCACGAGCGCACGCATCGGCGTATAGCTCTGATCCGTAATCATCCACGCCATCGAATAGATGTACGGCAAGAGTCTGTACCGCAGCCGGTCGAAGCGCGCGAGGATCGATTCGGCATCCGGGCCGTACGACCACAGTTCGTTCTCATCCGGTTTGCGCGTTCCATGCACGCGGAAAATCGGACAGAACGTGCCGTACTGAAACCAGCGCACGAACAATTCCCGATACTTCGGATCGTCCGGATGACCCAAAATGAAGCCGCCGATATCCGTCGTCCAATACGGAATGCCGGAGAGCTCGAAATTCAATCCGGCGGGAATCTGGCGCTTGTAAGTTTCAAAGTCCGAGAGAATATCGCCGGACCAAGCCGCCACCGCGTAGCGTTGAATGCCTGCATACGCCGAGCGCGACAGAATAAACACGCGCTTGTCGTTCGTTGCCGCGCGCTGTCCTTGATACACGCCCATGCTGGTCATCAGCGGATAAATGTTCGCGTACTGCGCTCCGTTGCCGATGGCAACGTGATGATTGAGCAATAAGTTCTCTTCCACGCCTTCGGTTTCGGGCTCCGTCGTATCCAGCCACCACGCATCCGCGCCAATCTTGAAAAGCGAATTGTCGATCAGGTTCCAATAAAACTTACGCGCCGCCGGATTGAACGGGTCGTATACGGCCGCGCCTTTCGGATGAAACGCGGGAACCGTCGTGCGCGCGATGAAGTAGCCCAGCTTGTCCATCTCCGCATATGTCTCCGATCCCGGATCGAAGAACGGCCACACCGACATCATCAAGTGAAAGTGCTCGCGGTGAAGCTGATCGATCATGGCCTTCGGATCGGGATAGTTCGGATTAAATTTGAACTCGCCGGTTTTCGTCCACCAGAACCAGTCCTGAACGATGTTGTCGATTGGTATATGCAAATCGCGATACTTTTGCGCGATTTCAAGTACCTGCTTCTGTGATGTGTACTTGTTCTTGCTCTGCCAGTATCCGTAGGCCCATTTGCCGAACAGCGGCGCCGGCCCGGTGAGCTCGCGATACTGCGCGATCATGCGGTCGAAGTCCGGCCCATAGAGGAAGTAGTAGTCAATCGTTGGGGCGACGTCAGAGCTTAGGAACAAGTAGTGGATGAAACGATTATTGAACCGGCTGACGGAGGTGTTGTTCCAGAAAATGCCATAGCCTTTGCTCGACAGAAAAAACGGAATCGAGATATTCGTATTGTCCTGCGAAAGCGCCACATCTTCGCCGCGATAATTCCACACGCCCGCCTGATGCTGCCCCAGTCCGTAAAACGCCTCCTCCGAGCCGTAGATCTTGAAAACGTCCTCTGCATGATACGTGTGCTCGTTGTTCACGACCGTCGGAGTCATCTGCTTGGGGCCTTCCGACAACAGATTGTTACCGGCCGCATCGAAGTATTCAATGAAACCGCTCTTGCGGTCCACGGTCACTTTCAACCGGCCGGTCGTAACGGTAAGGTCATTTAAATTCCATGCAACCCGTGCCCAACTCTGTTTGACGACAACGTAGTTTTTCTCGTCAGGAAAGGAGCCCGTGGGCGAATAGATCACGTGAATCACGGAATCCGTACACACCTGTAGCTTCAATGCGCCTGTCTGCATCTTCAGCAGAACTCCATCAGCCTGCTTCTGCACTTCAGTAACGGGATTCAGCGGAATCCATTGAGCAACTGCGGATGAGGTCCACAACAGCACCGCAAAGAAAGCTGAGCGTCGCATTGGTTCGTTATGATTGATTTCATCATGTACTCCAGAAGAGACTTCGCGAAAATGGCTCTTGCTAGCGTTCCACTCTCGCTTGCGGCTAAAGAAATCAATTCCAAGATTGACGGCGTGCAGATCGGAGTCCAATCCTATAGTTTCCGCGATCTATCGCTCGATGCCGCAATTCAAGCCATGGTGGCGGACGGCCTCGGGTTGTGCGAACTCTTCTCGCCGCACATCGAAGGCGGCCATACCGATACGCCCCCCATGATGCCCCGGCCGCGGCGTGCTCCAGGCGCCGGGGCGCCACCAGCCGAGCGCGAGGAGGCGCGGAAAAAGTTACGCGAATGGCGGTTGAGCGTTCCCCTGGACTACTTTAAAGGCATCCGGAAAAAGTTTAACGACGCCGGTATCCGGCTCTACGCTTATAACTTGAGCTTCAACGACAGCTTCACGGATGAAGAAATCGATCGCGGATTCGATATGGCCAAAGCGCTCGGCGTCGGCATCATCACAGCGTCGACAACATTGCCCGTCGCCAAGCGAGTTGCCCCCTTCGCCGACCGCCACAAAATGATCGTGGCCATGCACGGGCACTCCAACTTGACCGATCCGAATCAGTTTGCCACTCCGGAGAGCTTCGCGAAGGCGATGGCCATGTCACCGTATTTCAAAGTGAATTTAGATATCGGCCACTTTACCGCCGCGAATTTCGATGCCGTTCAGTACATCAAGGAGAATCATGCGAACATCGTCGAACTGCATCTGAAGGATCGCAAGAAGAACGAGGGCCCGAATGTGCCTTGGGGCGAGGGCGATACGCCTATCAAACAAGTTCTGTTTTTATTGAAAGACAATAAATACCCGATTCCCGCGATGATCGAATACGAATACTCAGGCGCCGAAAGCTCACAGGCAGAGGTCAAGAAATGCTACGACTACTGCAAGCGCGTGCTCACGTCAGCTTAAGCGGAGAATGAAGCGGAACTTAATATTCTCGCCGAACCACTGGATATAGTTCGTCCCCCAGCCGTTGTTGAAAACGCTGACGTGTATGCCTTTCGAAAGATCCGGCTGATCATTCGAGAAGTAAATCGGAGATCTTTCGCCCAGCACCAGAAGCGGCGCATCGAGCGTGTCGATCTCCAGCCGCCCGGTGGAATCCTGGTAGCGAATTCCGCTCATCACCCCGTGCATGTGGCGGTTCCCTCCGCGCACTACGTCGAAAGGCGAAACGGCCTGATCCACTTTGTCCAGAGTCCAATTCCCGCTTTGCGGCGCGTTGGGTTGAAACGTGAGCCACAGCGCCTCCGGTAAACGGTTCGATTTCTTGCCGAGCCATGTGAACTCGATGTGGACTTCCGGTTCCGCCGCAGGCAACCAGATTCGCAGATACATTTGATCCGGCCATGCAACCACTCCCGAGTGCTGCGCGGCTGCATCGTAAATTTCCAGTCCCGCGAGAATGGTGTGCCCCTTTTCGCTTTCGCCGGTCCAGCAGCCTGTGACCCGCGGCATCCAAGTTCTGCTTTGCGCTCCGAAACGCGCTATGTTCGGCTTGCCAAAATCCTTCGGCGCCCAATCGGTCTTCACCGTGATGTAGCTTGCGAGAAAGCGATCGTAATCGTCTTTCGACAACGTCTGGTACGCGAAGAGCGCCAGCGGGTGCTCCGGCGACGCCCACTCCCGGCCATTTGTGTTGTTTCGAAGCCGGTGAATGGCGCCGGTCGCCGGATCCAGCGCAAGCGTGAAATAGCGAGCGCTAATCGTCTCGCCCGCCTTGGAAGGTTTCAGTGCCGAGATATTGGGGCTGGCGGCCTTCAATGTGGCAAGCTGCTGTTCTGCTTCGGTGCGCAAATTCGCAGGCAGCGCCGCCACGCCTTGCGCAATATCCTGGCGCTTCTCGGCCCAGCTATTCGTGACCGTTTTGTAGTTCGGCCGGTCCAGCATTTCGGCGAGCGCCTTGGGCGTGTAGTGATCGAAGTCGAGCCAGGTTTTCGTATCCGTTCCCCAAGTGTGTTCGGCCGCGAGCGAAAATTTCCGCAGAAACGCAAGATCGGTCGCATCTCCCGGCTTGAAACGGCCAGTATTGATCCAGCTTTTCCTCAGCCGGAGAAGCTCCCGATAGTGGGCCATCTTCACGGGGTCGCTCGCGACGCCATAAATCCACGTATCGCCGATTTCCTGAGTCAGGACCGGAAGGTTTTTCCGGAATGGGTCAACTGCGTTCGCAATTTCCGTTAGATTGGAAGCGCGAACAGACGCATTGGGGAATCGTTTGCGCAAATCCGCGTAGATCTTGCGAATCTCCGGAAGCGTATGCGGGCCGCTATTGTCGTTGCGAACCTCAATCGCCACAGCCAAGTCCGAGCCCGGTATTTCAACAATGCCGCCGTACTCGTGGTGGTACATCACGACTAGCGAAGCGCCTTGCGGGCCTTTCCACAAAAACACCGGCGGAACGTCAGGCGGCGTGCTCGCGGAGTTCACTCCGACATCCAGGAACTTCACGCCATTCTCGGCCAGCGGTCCTATCAAGCCTCGCGAATGGCCGGGAACGTCGGTCATCTTGCAGCCGGTGGTTGTATGCCCAAAGCGCCGGTCCAGAGATTTCGAAAACCCAAGCGCTCCTACGATCATGGAGCGGTCGAGCAATTCTGTTTGCCAGTTAAACGGCAGGGCGTGCCATGCAATATCACCGCTGGCAACGGCCCGTTCCATGCGTTTGCGCTGTTCGGGAGCTGCTTGCTCCAGATATTCGTACAGCAGCCACGAGCCAGTAGTCCAAACGTAGCGATCTTGTCCCGCTTGACGCATCTCCGCCGCGATATTGATTGCCAGCGGATAGTATTGCTCGAAGTATTTGCGAATGATAGCGGCTTGCGTATCGACGAATCCGATATCGAGGTGACACTTGAACATCACCAGAACGCGCTTGATCTGCGCTGCGCCCATCGCTGAAGCGACTGCCGTTGCTCCCGCAACGCGATAAAGGAATTTCCGCCTGTTCATTTTTCACGAACAAGTCTACCGTGGACCGCGTCCTGTAATACTGTTTTCAAAGGGGGTCCCTGGAAGAAATAACATGAACCTCGTTCGTTCGCTCATCTGTTTGATATTCGGGGTCGGGCTTGCCTGGGCCGGACAGCAGCAGCAACAAGCTCCGCCCGGAACCCCGCCGCCCCAACCCCCTCCGGGCGCAGCGAACGGACCCCACCCCGGGCCCGCCGTGAAGGCTCCCGGTCCGGGTGAGAGAACGAGCGAGGCCAAGCAGCAGGCCGGTCCCGCATCGGCCAACGTGCAGGAAGCGATGCGAAACTTCCTAGCCATTGGCGCTCCGCCGGATCCCGAAGCCGTCAAGCGCGGCCAGGCGCTGTTCGTTGGGACCTGTGGTTTCTGTCACGGCACGAATGCGACCGGCGGCAATGGTGGACCCGACCTGGTGCGCTCGGTTCTCGTTCTACACGATCAGGGGACCGGGAAAGAGATCGGACCCGTGATCAAGAACGGCCGTCCCGCAAAGGGCATGCCCAGCTTCAGCAATTTGACCGACGCGCAAATCAAAGATATCGCCGCGTTTCTGCTGGAGCGCACGCAAGCCGCCGCCAACCGTATGTCCTATAAGATTCTGAACATCGTGACCGGCGATCCGAAAGCGGGAGAAGCTTACTTTAACGTGCACTGCGCCAGTTGCCATTCCGCCACTGGCGACCTGGCGCATATAGCCGGTAAATTCGATCCCGTAGCGTTGCAATCGCGTTTTCTGTATCCCAGAACAGAGCGCTGGCCGGGCGCTCCCGGACCTCCACCCGATCCGAGAGCGGAAAAGACCGTTACTGTGAAACTGCCCTCCGGGCAGACCTACGAAGGAACGCTGGACCGCATTGACGATTTCAGCGTCTCGTTAACGGATTCGTCGGGGCAGCATCACACCTGGCTCTTCGACGAGGAGAAAGGCATGGATGTCGATGTGCACGATCCGCTGAAAACTCATGCCGAACTTCTCCGGCAATATACCGATGCCGATATGCACAACATTCTGGCTTATCTGGAGACCTTGAAGTGAAACTTGTCCGAACTCTGATCGCGTGTTCGTGTTTATCTCCGCTGCTAGCGGGCGCGCAAGGCTTGGACCCGGCGCAAATTCTGAAGCCCACTCCGGATTTGTGGCCCACCTACAACGGCGACTATTCGGGACGCCGCTTCAGCCCGCTGAAGCAGATCAACGCAGAGAATGTGAAAGATCTGCGCCTGGCGTGGGTGTACCGGGCCAACACTGGACCCGGTGGAAGTCCGTTCGGGGCCGAGATCAAAGCCACGCCGCTCGAAGTAGATGGAGTTCTATATTTCACGGTTCCCGACCACGCGTGGGCGATCGACGCGCGCACCGGCCGCGAGATCTGGCATTACAAATGGAACAGCCAGGGCGGCATCCACATCGGCAATCGCGGAGTTGGAATCTATCACAACTGGGTGTTCTTTGAGACACCCGACAATCACCTGATTTCTCTCGAAAAAGATACCGGCAAATTTCGCTGGTCCGTCCCGATTGCGGATTTGGCGCAGGAATATTTTTCAACGGCGGCCCCGCTCGTGATCGGCAACCACGTCCTTGTAGGCGTTGGAGGCGACTCGCTCGATGTGCCTGGGTTCCTTGAAGCGCGCGATCCGGAGACAGGCGCCGTGCAGTGGCATTGGAACACCGAGCCGCGCCCCGGCGAACCGGGCTCCGAAACCTGGCCAAGCAAGGAGGCTATGACGCACGGCGGCGGAATGACCTGGATTCCCGGTACGTATGATCCGGAGCTCAATCTGCTCTATTGGGGAACCGGCAATCCGAACCCGGTACATGCGGGGCAAAGCCGCAAAGGAGCCGATCTGTGGACCTGTTCCATCGTGGCGCTCAATCCCGATACCGGCAAGCTGGTCTGGTGGTTTCAAGCCTCTCCGCACGACACGCACGACTGGGATGACGTGGAAACGCCCGTGCTGTTTGACGGCGAAATCAATGGGCAGAAACGAAAGCTGCTTGCGCAGGCAGCGCGCAACGGCTACTTTTTCGTGCTGGACCGCACGAATGGAAAGAACGTCACCAGCGCCCCGTTTATCGACTTGAACTGGTCGGAGGGCGTGGATTCGCGCGGCGAACCGATTCCGAATCCCGCCAAGGAGCCGAAGACGGATGGCGCGCTTGTAATTCCTTCCGCGGGCGGTGGCACCAACTGGCCTCCGCCGAGCTTCAATCCGGAGACTGGGCTATTCTACGTGGGCGCGACGCCTTCCTACAGCGTTTATTACTTGACGGATACCAGCGACAAGCCCCAGGGATACGGAGGGCGAGACAGCGGCGTTTGGTCGGAATCGGCACTGGAAGCGCTCGATTACCAGACCGGGAAGATTCGTTGGAAGCATGTCTATCCAGGCGGGCGCGGAGGATCGCAATCGGGCATTCTGACAACCGCCGGCAAGCTGTTATTTACCGGCGACCCTTCAGCGAATTTCGTTGCTTTCGATCCGGAGAACGGCAAAATTCTCTGGCATGCCGGGCTTG
The DNA here is from genome assembly GCA_035651215.1 of Bryobacteraceae bacterium. Lineage (GTDB taxonomy): Bacteria > Acidobacteriota > Terriglobia > Bryobacterales > Bryobacteraceae > Bog-105. The sequence continues at coordinate 31,656 of DASRGE010000027.1, read as the reverse complement.
CGGCATCCGTGAGTAATGGTCCCATGACTTACGAACTGGATGGCAGGCAGTACCTGGTCGTCGGTGCCGGCGATATGCTGTACGCATTCACGGAACCCAGCAAGTAGACACAATGCAAGACGGGCTCCGCTTCACGTGCCAGCGAGGCTGTACGAATTGCTGCCGTGTGCGGGGCTTTGTCTATCTGTCCGAGCAGGATTTGAAAAGTGCGGCTGCGTATCTCGGCCTTACGCCGGAGGCGTTTGAAGCGCAGTATGTAATCCGCTATAAACACGTGCTGCGCTTGCGCAAGCCGCGCAACGCACAATGCCATTTCTTGCGCGATTACGGCTGTTCCATCCACCCCGCGAAGCCGACCCAGTGCCGCTTGTACCCATTCTGGCCGGAACTGGTGGAAAGCCGCGCGGCTTGGGACGGGGCAGGGGAGTCCTGCCCGGGCATCGGAAAAGGAGAGCTGGTGCAGATCGGCACCGCTTGCGAGATTGCAAGCGAGATGAAAAGCGCGTATCCGTCGTTCTATCGTTAAACTTTCAAGCGAGTATTCTCGTCTGTCATAGCAAGCGAGTTTGCATATGACTACAGTCGCACTGGCGATGCTGTCCCTATTGGTCCAGATGCCCGGAATGGATCACGATCACACGCACATGCACATGTCATCGCATATGAAAATGACCGATCTGCGACCGGCCACCCCTGACGATCAAAAACGGGCGGCGGCGGTCCTGGCGCAACTCCGGCCTGCGATTGAAAAATACAAGGATTATCACGCTGCGCTGGCAGACGGATTTGTGGAATTCCTGCCGAACGTGAAGCAGGACGTGTATCACTTCACGAACTGGCGCTATGGATTCGAAGCGGCATTCCGCTTCGATCCAAGCCGGCCCACTTCGTTGCTCTATAAGAAAACGTCCGATGGATTCCAACTCGTCGGGGCCATGTATACCGCGCCGAAATTCTTTTCGGAAGACCAGCTCAACAGGCGAGTTCCGTTAAGCATCGCGCGCTGGCACGAGCACGTGAATCTTTGCCTCCCTCCGAAGCGCGAGGCGGCACAAGCCGATTGGAGCAAGTTCGGTCCCGCGGGCTCTATTACAGACGCTCAATCCTGCGAGGCCAATCACGGGCGGTTCTATCCGGTTCTCTTCGGCTGGATGGTCCATGTGTATCCGTTTGCGCAGAATCCGTCGGCGATCTGGGCCCACTAAGCAACTGAGGCTTCCACTGCTCTGCCTACCTGCAGCAGCTTCGGGTCGCTAGATGGCGCACCGATCAATTGCAGCCCCACTGGCAATCCCGCTACTGTCTTTCCGCACGGCAACGACAGCGCCGGGTTACCGAGGTAATTGATGGCGCGCACCAGCCGCGTTGTCGCCATCCGTGTGTTCTCGCGCACAGCGCCGATCTGAACCGTCGTTTCTCCCACTCCGGGCGCCACAATGGGCGTGGTAGGAGTTGCGAGGACGTCGATTTTCTCCCAGAGTGCGTCGAAGTCTTGCCGGAACAACGTGCGCAGCCGTTGTGCGTTTACATACTCATGGGCGGGGATCAATTTCCCTTGTTGGATCAGAAGCCAGACATCGTTGCCGAACTGCCTTGCGTCTGTGTGGCGTTCATAGAGGGACGATGCTTCCGGTAACTGAACCATCAGCGCGGCCGTATTGATCGCATCCATGTCGGGAACCTGAATTTCGGAGACGGCCGCGCCTTGCCGTCCCATCTCCGTGATCGCCCGCGTCACTGCCGTGTTTACTTCCGGGTCGATTCGTTCGAAGTAAAAATTCCTGGGGACGCCGATACGCATTCCGCGCAGAGTCGCAAGCGCGGGCAACTTGAACCTGTCGCCCGTCATCGCATCCATGGCCAGCCTGCAATCCTCGACGCAAGATCCCATGGGTCCAACATGATCCAGGCTGAAAGCGAGCGGCAGCACGCCATGCCGGCTGACGCGCCCGTAGGTCGGCTTCAGGCCCGTGATGCCGCAATAAGAGGCAGGAATCCGGATCGATCCGCCTGTATCGCTGCCTGTAGTCATTGGTAAAAGACCGGCTGCCACCAGCGCTGCAGATCCTCCACTCGACCCGCCCGGTATTCGGGTTGTGTCGCGCGGGTTCAACACCGCTCCGTAATGTGGATTGCCGGAGGTAATTCCGTACGCCAGCTCGTGAAGGTTTGTCTTGGCGACGCAGATGGCCCCCGCGGTTTTGAATCGCTCCACCACCGCCGCGTCGTAAGTAGGAACAAAGTCCCGAAACAGCAGCGAACCGGCAGTTGTTAGGACGCCACGTGTATAAAGCAGGTCCTTGTGAGCGATCGGGATGCCATGAAATGCTCCGCGATCTACACCGGCCGCCAATTCTTTATCACGCTCCACGGCTTCCGCGTGCGCGGATTCCTCCATTAGCGTAATAACGCTGCGAAAGGTGTCACGACTCTTCAGCGCCGCGAGTGTTTGATCGATGAGTTCGACACAGGAGACTTTTCGGCTCCGTAACTGCTGTCCCAATTCGCGAACGGTCATTTGTCCGGCTCCGAACCGCAGGAAAACACGACGGCAGGTTCTACTTCCGGAGATAGCCGCTGGATCAGAGGCGCAAACCGCTTCCTGAGTTCTTCGACGGTTCGCTCCGCCTCCTGCTGTGTTTTGTGCTGTTCGGGCATTTCACATTCTACTGAGGAGCCGGACCGCGAACTACTTGAACAAAAGTGGAAGGATCAATATACTTGGCGAACGCTGCTCGAACCTGTTCGGCTGTCATGTTGAAGTAACGCTCCGCGGCGCGCGTGGGCTCGTCGAGCGGCAAGCCGATGCGGGCGCGCCCGATGAAGCCCCCCGCCACCGCATCTTCGCTGGATTCCGCCAAGGGAATCTGCCGCAGCAGCAGTGCCTTCGCTTGCTGCAATTCGGCCGGGGTCACGTTCGTCTTCTGCATATCGAACAGATCCTGCTCCACGAGCGCTCGCGCCTTTGAAACATTCTTCGGGTCGCAGCCGTACGTGATACTGTAGAGCGCACGAGTCTGGCTTGCTTCCAGCGAATCGTCGATATTGTAGACGTAACCGCCCTTCTCGCGGAGATCGCGGTAGAGGCGCGTGGCGTAGAAGCCGCCGCCCAACACGTGATCTCCCACCTGCAGCGCGTAATAATCGGGACTAAACCGGTTCATCTCCAGCTCTTGTGCAAGATCCACCGAATCCTGAACATGGCTGGGGTCCGGCACATTCACGGCGCTCGGTTTATTGGCGGGTACGGGAGGAAGGACGACGTTCGGTTTCTCTCCCGAGGCCTGCCAGCCACCGAAGTATTTTTCGATTACCGGACGTGCCTCGTCCATCGTGATATCGCCAATCACAACAATGGTCGTCAGATCGGGCCGGAATGTCTTTTTGTAGAAATTCTGAACGTCCTCGTACTTCAATGACGCAACAGTCTGCGGCGTGGTCTCCCGCTGCAGCGGGTCGTTCGGGGGCAGCAGCGCACGATTCAACGCGCGTTGCACTTGATATCCGGGGCTCTGCAACTCTCCGGCCGACAACTGAGCGGTTTGCTCTTGCACAACTTTGAACGCGTCTGTTGGGAAAGCGGGGTTCAGTTCGTTATCGGCCAGGAGTTGTACTCCCCGATCGAAGTATTGCTTCAATACCTTCAAATTGAAATTGGGCCCCGCCGATTCACCGGCCGCGATGTCATCCAGGGCTTTCTGAAACGCCAGGCGGTCCAGGGTCTTTGTTCCATAGGAAAAGAGCCCTTCGAGCACATCCGAGACGCCATCCTGTCCGGGCGGAGTTTCCAATTGCGTTTGCGTCTTGATAGAGCCGAGCACCGTTACTGTCGGGCTGGCCTTCTCGGTCTGAACGATCAGCCGGATGCCGTTCGTAAGCGTCACATCCGACGGGTTCACGGTCGCCTTCGGAATCCGCAGGGATTTTACCGAAGCTTCCGCCCAGTCGGGCAAGGCCACGGGTTTTGTCGGTGTTGAGGTGGTTCTCTCCGAGCCGCCGAAACCCTTGGAGGAAACCGGCTTTCCAGAAGGCGCCGGTTTTAATGTTGCAACAATACTGGGCTGGTCTACCAGATACTTTTTCGCCACGCGGTTTACATCATCCACCGTCACTTTTTTGATGGCTTCCACCATCTCGTCGGGGGATTTCCGGTTTTCCGCCGCTAGCGCTTGGGACCAGAGTGCGGCCAGGTTAGTGATCGAGTTACGTCCGAATTCCGCGCTGGCTACTTCGCCCTTTTTCGCAGCATCCACCAGGTCCGGCGGAACGCCCTTCGTGGCGTAATCCATCACGATTTTTTTCATCTCCGCGTCGATCGAAGCCGGATCGGCTCCCGAAGGCAGCGCCGCGAGTGAAAACGCAATGCTTGCCTTCCGATATGTCTCCACCAGTCCGAAATCGGTGCCCAGCGCCTTGCCCTGTGGAACCAGGCCATAAAGCTCCGCCCGCTGGCTCGACAACACGTCGCTCAATACACGCGTCGCAGCAAAATCCGCATCGTCCGTTCCCGGGAAGCGGAACGCGAGAAATGTCAGCAGGTAGGGCAAATTGCTTTCCAGAACAAACGAGTCTGCCTTCACCGGACTCAAATGCACGGCTGGACGTGAGGGTATGTTGCGCCGCGGAATCGATCCATAATACTGTTTGACCTTCGCCAAAACCGCCTGCGGCTCCACGTCTCCGGTGATGACCAGAATTGCATTATTGGGCGCGTACCACTTCTCGTAAAACTGCTTCAGCATCTGCCCGGTAGTTTGATTGAAGGAAGCTTCGGTCCCCAGCGCGTCGGTTGCGTAGGGCGTCCCCGCAAACAGGTCTTTGTTCAAACGCACAATGAACTTGTAGGTAGGATTCGATAAATCGCGCGCTACCTCCTGCTCAATGGCTCCGCGCTCCTGCTCCCACTGCTGCTGCGAGTCTTCGACATTCGACATGCAAGCCGCATCGACGCGCAGCGCGACATCCAGATCCTGCGAAGGAACGGTCACGAAATATTGCGTAATGTTCTGTTGGGTATCGGCATCCATGTAGCCGCCCAATTGGGCGTAGATCGCGGCGATCTGGTCGGCGGTAAGCCCGGTGCAGCCGCGGAACGCCATATGTTCCTGCGCATGCGCCATACCCGGAAAACCAGCGGGCGTCTCATCTCCGCCCACCAAATAATTGTTTTCCACAGTGGCGACGGGCGCCAGCGGATCGCGGATAATCACGACGCGCAGCCCGTTGTCGAGCGTTGCACGGGTAACATCATTCGAATTCGAAGTCTGTGACCAGGACGGGATGCTCAGACCCAACAACAAAAAAAATGGCGCAAGAGAAATGTATCGCATGTGGACAATTTCAGCTTACGGTACACGGGGTGTAGAGCTATGATGGTCGCGTCATGCCGCTGGTAGAGTCTTCCGCCGCAAGCCCATTAACCGTTCTGCAAGGAGACGAGCGGCTGTTTCAGTTCTCGGTCCGCCAGTTCGCGAAGGAGCGCCTCGCGCCGCGTGTGCGAGCCATGGACGAAGCCGCGAAATTCGATTCGAATCTCTTGCGTGAGATGTTCAATCTCGGTCTGATGGGCATCGATATTCAAGAGCAATATGGGGGCCAGGGCGGAACGTTCTTTCAGTCTGTATTGGCGATTGAAGAGCTGGCGAAGGTTGATCCGTCGGCGTCAGTCATTGTCGACGTTCAAAATACGCTCGTCAGCAACGCAATTGAGCGATGGGGAACACCGGAGCAAAAGCAGCACTTTTTGTCGCGTCTGGCTAGTCGCAGTGTGGGCGCGTACGCGTTATCTGAGCCGGGCGCCGGTTCCGACGCGTTCGCGCTGACCACCAGGGCTATCGCGGATGGCGAGGGTTATCGCCTCGCCGGCCGAAAACTCTGGATCACGAACGCTGCCGAGGCGGAAATTTTCCTTGTGTTCGCCACTGTGGATCCAGCGGCGGCCTATCGAGGCATTACCTGTTTTGTGGTGGAACGGGATACGCCAGGATTTCAGATCGGCAAGAAAGAAGAAAAGCTCGGTATCCGGGCTTCCTCTACATGCGAGCTCATCTTTGATGATGTTCGCGTGGAACGAGGCCAAGTCATGGGTGAGGTGGGCAAAGGCTACAAAATTGCCATCGAGACTTTGAACGAAGGCCGCATTGGCATTGGCGCGCAAATGCTGGGTTTGGCGGAGGGAGCTTTTGAGCACGCGCTCGGATACTCGCGGGAGCGCAAACAGTTCGGCACGCGAATTGGCGATTTCCAGGGCGTACAGTTCCAACTGGCCGAGATGGCGACTCGTATCGAAGCCGGCCGGCTACTGGTGTATAACGCGGCGCGCCTACGCGATGCAGGCCAGCCGTTTATCACGCAAGCAGCGATGGCCAAGTATTTCTGTTCGATGATCGCGGAAGAGATTGCCTCGCAAGCGGTTGAGATCTTCGGGGGCGTCGGTTTTACAAAAGACTATCCAGTGGAGAAGCTTTACCGGGATGCGAAGATCGGGCGCATTTACGAGGGGACGAGCAACATGCAGCGGATCACCATTGCGAAGTCGCTGCTGGATTCGCGGTGAAGCGAGCCTGACTTTCTGGCGGTGAGGGTGGGATTCGAACCCACGGAACCCGTAAAGGTTCAACGGTTTTCGAGACCGCCCGATTCAACCACTCTCGCACCTCACCACGTATCTAACTTACCATCTTCCTTACATTTACCGCCGCCGTCATTATGCGGGTTCTTTCTTAGGCTCTGCGCTTTTTTGGCCCGCTAGAGAGGGATTGGATTTTGCGCTTGACGAAGCGGCAGCGGGGCCACTGTTGCAACTATCTCAATCCCAAGAGGACAGAAACTCCAATCGATTCCTCATCTGTTCTGCCGACCGGGCGCTGATCAACTTCATCAATCGCCTTAGTTCCTTCGCCAACCGAATACCGCTGTTGCGCAACCGCAATGATGCCTGCATGCGATCGCCCAATGCCTATCCACTCCTGGTGCAGAGCACAGTAGTCGCCCGCGTTGTAACTGACCAAAGCCCTCCCCCGGCCGACGCAAATGCGAGATGGTCCTCGTCTGCACGGTTAATCAAACCGGCCTCGTAAGCCGTGAGCACGTCAACATTGCGTGACCTTGCCGCAAACACCAGGGATCTACGCAACGTATCCTCGTCAAAGTAGAGTCGGATTTGGCTCACTGATGCTCGGCTTTGATACTCAGACGGTTCTGCCATTCGACCGCTGCAGCATCATCAGCGCTGATGTCACGTTCGATCTCGTCCCGATTGGCGTGGTAGTACGTCAGCGCTGCATGAACTTGCGCCAACGTCAGATGCGGATATTCCAGGACAATTTCCTCGGGGGCCATGCCCATCTTGTACCAACGGGTCACCCGGCTTAGCGGCGCTCTTTTTAAAGATAACAAGCTACTCTACCAGCCCAGCACGAGCGCAAACACCAGCGGAGCGGCGATGGATGCGTCCGATTCGATGATGAATCGCGGCGTATCGATGCTCAGCTTCTCCCAGGTAATCTTTTCGTTCGGCACAGCGCCCGAGTACGACCCGTAACTGGTGGTCGAATCGCTAATCTGGCAAAAATAGCCCCACAGCGGAACATCTTTGCGCTGCAAGTCCTGGCGCAGCATGGGTACCACGCAGATGGGGAAGTCCCCGGCAATCCCGCCCCCAATTTGGAAAAAACCCATCGACGAGCTGGCCGCCGTTTTCGTGTACCAATCCGCCAGCGACATCATATATTCAATTCCGGTGCGAACCGTGTGCACGTTCTTGACGTCGCCCGAAATACAATGGCCCGCGTACATGTTGCCCAGGGTCGAATCCTCCCAGCCGGGTACGAAGATGGGCAGATTGCGTTCCATCGCAGCATAGAGCCAGCTATCCTTCACATCAATCTGGAAGCGCTTTCGCAGGTCTTCGGATTGAAGAATGCGATAAAAAAATTCGTGCGGGAAACAGCGCTCGCGCTTACGGTCGGCCGCTGTCCACTCCCGCAGAATGACCGATTCGATGCGTCGCATCGCCTCTTCTTCCGGGATGCAGGTATCGGTCACGCGGTTCATGTGCCGTTCCAGCAGCGCTTGTTCGTCCTCCGGTTTGAGATCGCGCCAGTGCGGCACGCGCTCGTAGAAATCGTGTGCCACCAGATTAAATACGTCTTCCTCCAGATTGGCTCCGGTGCAGGAGATGCCATGTATTTTGTCCTGGCGGATCATCTCGGCGAGTGAGATTCCCAACTCGGCCGTACTCATGGCGCCGGCCAAGGTTAAAAACATCTTTCCGCGGGCCTCCAAGTGCTTCGTGAACGCCTCTGCGGCATCCACCAGAGCCGCCGCATTGAAATGCCGGTAGTGATGTTTTAAGAAACTCGATACAGGGGCTTTATTCATTTCTCTCTACAACGGTAGCGCCCCCCAAATATTTCAGAAGTTTACGGGGTGGAATGGTACGCTTAGAAGTCGAAAAATGCGTACGGTCGATCTGATACATCGCAAGCGGGATGGTGAGGAATTAGCGCCCGAGGAGATCCGGGATCTTATAGACGGTTACACTCGCGGCGACATCCCCGATTACCAGATGGCAGCCTTTCTCATGGCTGTTTATTTCTCCGGAATGTCCGACCGGGAAGTGAGCGCCATGACCGAATACATGACGAATTCGGGTTCCCTTGTGGATTTGTCCTCCATCCCCGGCGTTAAGGTTGATAAACACTCCACGGGCGGCGTTGGCGATAAGACCAGTTTGATCGCGGCTCCGATCGCTGCAGCGGCCGGAGTAGTGGTGCCGATGATTTCCGGGCGAGCGCTGGGCCACACAGGTGGAACTTTGGACAAACTCGAATCCATCCCGGGGTTTCGGACGGATCTGACCGTTGAGGAATTTCGTGCTCTCCTGGTGCAGCACAAGCTGGCGTTCATCGGCCAAACGCCGGAACTAGCTCCCGCCGATGGCAAACTGTACGCGCTCCGTGATGTGACGGCCACCGTAGAATCGATCCCCCTGATCGCGTCTTCGATTATGTCCAAGAAACTGGCAGTCGGACTGGATGCGTTGGTGTTGGACGTCAAGGTAGGGACTGGCGCGTTCATGAAGAAGCAGGTGGATGCACGGCGTCTGGCCCAGATGATGGTCGGGATTGGGCGCCGGCTCGACAAACGCGTGCAGGCGCTGATTACGGACATGAACCAGCCCCTCGGCTATGCGATCGGAAACGCGCTCGAAGTAATGGAAGTTTCGCAGACGCTTCAGAACGCGGGTCCGGCGGACTTGACGCGCATTTCGCTCGAACTGGCGGCCCGCATGATTTATTTGGGCAAGATCGTCAAAACGATGGACGAAGCGCGGGAAGAGGCGCAAGCACGGCTGTTGGATGGCTCCGGTTACCGCAAGCTGAAAGAAGTCATTGCCGCGCAGGGTGGCAATCCGCAGGTTCTGGACCGCTTCGAGCTGTTACCGAACGCCACGGGGGCGCAGGAGATCACAACCAGCCGGGGTGGATACGTCAGCGCCATCGATGCTGAGTTAATCGGCCAGGCATCTTCGATGATCGGCGCGGGCCGCAATACGAAAGAAGACACCATCGACCCGGCCGTGGGCGTCATTTTGGAAGTCAAGGTGGGCCAGAAGATCGATTCCGGCAGCATACTCTGCCGCATTTATTACACGAGTGAAGACAATCTGGAACAGGCTGCGGAGCTCGTGGAAGATGCATTTCGAATCTCGCAGCAGCCTGTGGACGAGCGCGATCTGATTCTCGAAGTCGTCAGTTGACAAGATGCTTTGATGGCCAAGCTTGACGGGCTGGTCGGCTTGCTGGCCATCACCGGCTCTGCTTATCTCTTTTCAACCAAGCGCTCCGCTATACAGAAGCGCGTTCTGGTGTGGGGAATTATTCTTCAATTCGCGTTTGCGTTCCTGGTTCTGAAGACCCGATTCGGCGAATTGTTCTACGGCGTAAGCCTGTTTGTAGATGCGCTTCTGAACTATACCGCAGCCGGCTCGAGCTTCGTGTTTGGAGACAAGCTCGGGCTCAAGAACGACCAGTTTGGAGTGCTCTTTGCGTTTCAGGTCTTGCCGATTGTTATCTTCATCTGCTCTCTTTTCGCGATTCTGTACTACCTCGGCGTCATGCAGGTGTTCGTGAAAGGAATGGCGGTGTTCATGCAGCGGTTTATGGGCACGAGCGGCGCCGAGTCGACCTGTGTTGCCGCGAGCATTGTTATGGGCCAGACAGAAGCGCCCGTAACCATCCGCCCGTTTCTGGAGACGATGACCGAATCGGAGTTGTTCACCGTGATGACCAGCGGAATGGCACATGTTTCGGGAGCAGTAATGGCCGCCTATGTAGCAATTGCGGGTGTCTCCATTTCGCATCTTTTGACCGCTGTCATTATGACGGCTCCAGCCACCATTATGCTGTCGAAAATGTTTGTGCCCGAAACCGGGAAACCGCTGACGGCCGGAACGGTACGCGTGCAGGTCGAAAAGCCAGGGGTGAACCTCATTGATGCGGCAGCGCGAGGCGCCGGCGACGGGTTGCATCTTGCGCTGAACATCGCGGGAATGCTGATCGCGTTTCTGGCCCTGATTGCGATGGTGAACGGCGGGCTGGCATGGGCGCATTCGCATTTTGCCTGGGTGCCGGCCTCGTTGCAGCAGATTCTTGCGGTGTTGTTTGCTCCTGTCGCTTGGGCTCTGGGCGTCAACTGGAACGATTGCGCAACGGTAGGGAACCTGCTGGGCACGCGCATGGTTCTGAACGAATTTGTTGCATTCGTCGATTTAGGCAAAATAAGAGGCGCTCTGCAGCCGCGCTCGTTCACCATTGCCACGTTTGCACTCTGCGGATTTGCGAATTTCAGTTCGATTGCAATTCAAATCGGGGGTATCGGCGGGCTGGCTCCCTCGCGGAAATCGGATCTCGCGAGACTCGGTTTGAAGGCAATGTTCGTGGGGACACTTGCAAATTTCATGTCGGCGTGCATTGCCGGCATCCTGTTGTAACTGAGACAAGCAGCAGAGAGTCCCATCTAGTGCGGATTTCTTCAACTGCATGCAAATGGGCGGCTGGCGTAGCGATCCTGGCCGCGGTACTACCGCAGTGCGCAGATTCGGTTCCGGATAACTTAAGCGGCCAAGATGTGATTCACTATCTGAATCGCACCATTGCATGGTATGAGCATGTTACTTCGCTCGATGAACTGAATACGGTTCCGCAGAGCGCCGTCCTGCAGGATAATGTGCGGCAAAGTGCAAAGCAAGTCGTACAAAAAGCCTTTGCATTCGCGCGACAGGAAGCGCAACTTCCAGGAAACATAACGCAAGGTTCCAATACAGCAGGCTCAGCCTCCGGGCCGGCACAGAATCTGCAGCGGACAGCCGCCGCGGCGAATCAACGAGTGCAGAGACTCCAATCGGAAATCGACGATCTGAATAAGCGTATTGCGAAATCGTTTGGACGCGCCCGGGCAACGCTGATCTCGCAGCGCGATGCATTGATGGCAGCGCTGAATCTCGCAAAGGAGATGCAGAAATCGATCGGCAGCATGCTTTCCTTTGCGAGTGGATCGCAAGCCGCTGGCGGGCTGCTGGGCCAGATCAACGCGCTAGCCGAATCGGATACCGTACCGGCGGCTTTGAACAACACTCCGCAGACCACTCCAGCCGAGCGGCCGAACACAGCGCATGTATTCCAGCCGCAATCGGCAGGAATTTTGAGTCTGTTTACAGAAAGCGTCACTCTGTTCAATGCCGGGAATCAGCTAAAGTCCGCCATCAAAGAATCCACCGGCTTGGCGTCGGAGATCGATATGGTCAGAGCTCCACTAAGAACGCAACTCAGAACTCTGATCAGCCAGAGCGATGCGTTATCTAACAGCTCCACTGGCGTGACAGATCCAAAGCAGTTGGATGATGCACGCAAGCAGATTGAGAGTCTCTCTGCCCGGTTCGCTCAGCTTTCCGGGGCCCTGACGCCGCTGGGCGAACAACTCATCGTACTCGATGCCGCCCGCAGCGGATTGGAGCAATGGCGGCGAGCGCTTCAGGATCAAGAAAGATCCGTACTGGGATACTTAGCGCTGCGCGTGGGCAGTGTAGTCTTCGGGGTCGCCATGGTCCTGATTATCTCGGAGGTCTTGCGCCGGGTGACGCTGCGGTACGTTCGGGATCAACGACTGCGTCGAGAGATTGTGTTGCTGAAAAGGATCGGGGTTGGGTGTGCAATTGCCCTGGTGGTCATCTTCGGTATTTTCGGAGGTTTCGGATCGTTTGCGACCGTGGCCGGGTTCGTAACGGCAGGCCTGGCCGTGGCCCTTCAGAACGTGATTCTCTCCGTGGTGGCCTATTTTTTCCTGATTGGCCGGTACGGGTTGCGCGTAGGTGACCGGGTCACGGTGAGCGGAGTAAACGGGCAAGTCATCGAAGTCGGCCTGATGAGGATCTATTTGATGGAACTGGCCGGAGCGGGTGTGGACATCCACCCGACCGGACGAGTGGCCGTATTCTCGAATTCCGTGATCTTCCAGCCCGCGGCGTTGATTAAGCAGGCGCCGGGCACCGAATATGCTTGGCATGCGGTGAGCACAACCTTAGTTTCGGATATAGATTTTGAGGCGGCGCGCACCCGCTTGACCCATGCGGTTGAGACTGTCTACGACCGGTACCGGCCAGCAATCGAGCAGCAGCACGAGGCATTCGAACAATCCACCAATATTCAGGTGAGCGCTCCCAAACCGGTGAGCCGGGTTCGGTTCACAGACGCGGGTTGCGAAATTCTGATCCGGTATCCCGTTGAACTGCGGCAGAGCGGTGATACGGACGATGCAATCATACAATCACTATTCGCGGAACTGGAAAAGGAGCCAAAACTGAAATTGGCTCGCGGCGGGGCGCCAAAGATCCAGCCAGCCGCGTAGGGCAACGAGACCATGCCGGCTGTGGGCAGCCAAAGACGGAGCGCGAGACGCAGGACACGGATCAATTCGATTCTGTTTTGGCTGCTGGCGGTGTGCTCTATCGAAGTGGCCGGATACGCCCTGGTCCGCTACTTTGGCATTCCTCCGGCTGTTGGGCATTTCAGCGAACATTTGAGATTGTTGCAAGTTCATGCGGCGGCTGGAGCTGTGGCGCTGCTCACGGGTCCTTGGCAGTTCCTGACGAAGTTTCGCCAGAAGCACTTCGTCTGGCATCACTGGCTGGGCCGCGTGTATCTGGTGGGAGTGTTGGTTGGCTCCTTGGCGAGTTTGACGCTGGCGGGAGTCTCGCAGGAAGGTTGGGCAACGCACGCCGGGTTCGGTCTGCTCGCTTTAGTGTGGCTAGGCACCGGATGGATGGCCTTCTACGCGGCGCGGGCGGGCCACTTTGCGGTTCACCGGCAGTGGAGTGTGCGCAATTTTTCGCTCACGTTCGCCGCAGCGACACTGCGCATGGAACTGCCGCTGCTGCTTTTCGCCGGACACTTTAGCTTTCATGCTGCATATATCACGGTGGCCTGGTTGAGCTGGATACCGAACCTGATTTTTGCGGAATGGTGGCTCCGGCACAGCGCACGCCGCTGGTTTTGAAGGATACAGTAGGAAGACATGGCACGACTGTTTGCAGCCGTAATCGTCGGTGTATTCGGGATTGTTGCAGCTTCAGCGGAGAAGGGGGACCGAACCCGCAATGGACCGGGCTACACCTCCGACGGCCGATTATTGAGACCGGAGCATTATCGCGAATGGGTGTGGCTCAGTTCCGGATTGGGGATGTCCTACAGCGCCACTGCCGCTTCCGAGAAAGATCCTCCGTTCGATAACGTATTCGTCAACCCCGAGGCTTATCGCGGGTTTCTTCAGACCGGGAAATGGCCGGACAAAACCGTTCTGATTTTGGAACTGCGCTCTTCCGTGAGTCGGGCATCCATCAATCAGCACGGACATTTTCAAGCCGGCCTGAGGGCGATTGAGGCACACGTGAAAGATGAAAAGCGGTTTCCGCGGGGATGGGCGTTCTTTGGGTTTGAGCGTTCCGGCGAACCGGCACGCCTCATTCCACAAACGGCTTCGTGCTACGCGTGCCATACACAGAGCGGGGGAGTGGACACAACGTTTGTACAGTTCTATCCAACGTTATTCGAGATTGCAAAGCAGAAGGGAACGTTAGCCCTGCACGGCCTGCAATAATCCGCGGATGTAGCCAAACGCAAAGGCAAATGCCTGCCGGCCGCCTTCGTCGCCCTGGATGACGGGAACGTGATCCGGCATGAGCATCCCGTTGTAACCAACTTCTTTGTATACGCGCAGCGCGGCGAGCATATTCACATCGCCCGCATCCGGAAAGGTCTCCTGGAAATTCAGAAATCCGCCGTGGATGTTGCGGAAGTGGACGTTGAAAATCTTCTTGCGAGTCCCAAAATAGCGGATCACATCGAATATCTCCGTGCCCGGACTCCGCAGCATTTCTGAAACTGTTCCCTGGCAGAAATTCAATCCGTGGTACGGGCTTGGATCAATTTCGATAAATCGCTTCAGACCATCCACGCTGCCGAGCACGCGATGTACGCCGCGGAATCCTTTATCGACCGGCATGGCCGGGTCATGGGGATGACAGGCCATCTTCACCTTGCATTCTTCCGCCACCGGAACTGTACGTTTCAGAAAATACGTGATTCGATCCCACATCATGTCGCTCGACACCTGCCCGGCCTCGGTCAGCCCCGGTGATTCCTGCACTGCCTTGGCGTAGTTGAAGGTGCTGTAGCTCGCGCCACCCCGTCCCGGCGTGCGCGCAGTCCGGGGCACTCCAAGAATGTTCAGGTTGTATTTCACCATCGGGATGCCCGCCTGCGAACAGTTGCGGATCATTTGGCAGATGTTGTCGATCTCGCGGTCGCGCGCCGGGCTCCTTCCGAGAATAATGTCGGGATTCTCGGCCCTCGCGATGAAGTTCGAACTCATGGGCAGAGGAACCGCTTCCAGTTTGATTCCGAAAGATTCCACACGTTTGCGAAGCGCAGTGAGCCCGGCTATTGACCAATTCTCATCGAAACGGGGGGAAGGCAAAGTACTGCAGATGTGGTTTACGCCCAGCGCGGCAAGGACGCGTAGGATTTCGTCCGTCGATCCGTGCTGCGTACCGAGTTTCATCGGGCCCCTTGTCACAGGAGATGAGGGAAGGGGGGCGGCTTTGGACGAAAGACCGACGCCGGCCCCGGCCAATTTAGTGAATGCTCTGCGATTCATGGATGTTCCGTTTCAGACCGTCTGCAATGTTATCGACATTCGGCGGCGCGCGGCAAGCAAATCTGCCAGAGCTTGGCAATCCGCTGAAAGTTGGGAGAACTGGGCCGGGTCCAGGCTCTGATACCCATCGGACAACGCACGTTCCGGCAATGGATGGACCTCCACGATGAGCCCGGAGGCTCCGGCCGCGATGGCAGCGAGGCTCATGGGGAGAACCTTATCGCGCTTGCCCGTTCCATGGCTCGGATCGACGATGATCGGCAGATGACTAAGACTTTGAACCGCGGGGACGACGCTCAGATCAAGCGTGTTGCGGGTATGATCGGCAAATGTGCGCACGCCTCGCTCGCACAGAATCACGTTGTAATTGCCTTCGGCGAGAATGTATTCGGCCGCCATGAGGAACTCTTCGAGCGTGGAGGACATGCCGCGCTTGAGCAGAATGGGCTTGCGGGACCGGCCTGCGCGCCTCAGCAGGGAGAAGTTCTGCATATTGCGCGCGCCAATCTGGATGCAATCCGCATAGCGCTCGACCAGATCGAACGTTTCTGTATCGATCGCCTCAGTGACGATGCCCAGCCCGGTTTGGGCTCGGGCTTCGGCGAGATATTCGAGACCCTTTTCACCGAGCCCCTGAAAACTATAGGGTGAGGTTCGCGGCTTGTAGGCGCCGCCGCGAAGCAGGTGGGCGCCGGAGGCCTTTACGGCGCGCGCTGCTTCCAGAATCTGCTCCCTGCCCTCGACCGAACAGGGACCGGCACAGAAGACGACTTCTTCGCCGCCGACCGGGACCTTGTTCACAAACACCACGGTGTTTTCAGGCTTGGTTTCGCGGCTCACGAGCTTATAAGGCTTGGAAACGCGAATGGCTTCGGCTACACCGGGCAGACCTTCGAATTCCGCCGGATCTATGGGACCGCTGTTGCCGGTGATTCCGATGGCAGTTCGCTGTTCGCCGGGAATGATGTGCGGCTTGAAACCAAGGAGTTCGATCCGTTCGCAGACCCGAGCAATCTCGGCGGGGCCGGCCTGGACATTCATCACAACGAGCACGGTTGGGGCGCCTCTTGCTGTTAGGGTAGCGGAAATCCTGATAAAGTCACCTAGTTATAGAAAAATCCGGTTAGTTCACAATAGGTAATACGCGCGCTGCGGCTCGCGGCGGAGGGTCAGGGTCTCGCGTGCGACTCGTATTTGTGAATAATCGTGATGGTAACGTCCGAAGCAAATGTTTTTGAGGGCGCTTGTGATCGAATGAATAGCCGAAGAATGTCTCATCTTCCTTTCCGCAGTTTCGTTCATTTGACGCAAGACGAGGCCTATGAACTCATGCGGCGAATGCTTTCAGGCGAGATGACGACCGAAGGGATTGCCGATGTGCTCAGTTTTCTGCGCCGTAAGGGCGAAACAATTGCCGAGCTGGTTGGATTTGCGACTGCCATTCGCGAATTGAGCGAACCCGTGGATCTCGATCAATCCGAGGAGCCGGTTCTCGATACCTGCGGCACCGGAGGAGATGGGGCGAATTCGTTTAACGTCTCGACCGCGACAGCATTTGTGGTGGCGGGAGCCGGACTTCGGGTAGCGAAGCATGGAAACCGCCGGATTTCGAGCCAGTGCGGCAGCGCTGACGTGCTGGAAGCGATGGGAATTCCAGTGGATCTTTCGGCCCGGCAGGTGGTTCAGTGTATCAAAGAGACTGGGTTGGGGTTCCTCTATGCGCCGTTACTCCATCCCGCCGTGAAGCATGCGCAAGAGGCGCGGCTCCTTCTCAAAGGCCGCACGGTTTTTAACATGTTGGGGCCGCTTACTAACCCGGTGCGGGCGCGAATGCAGTTGATTGGTGCGTGGTCGGTGCGGTCCGCCGAAATGCTGGCGCAAGCGTCGGCGCGGCTTGGCATCGAACGAGCGTTTGTGGTCCACGGCGCAGATGGATTAGACGAAATCAGCACGACCGGCCACACCACTGTCTTTCAGGTGGAAGAGGGCCGTGTACAGAAGGGCCGCTGGACACCGGTCGATTTCGGTGTGCCGCAAGCTTCCATGGAGGACCTGAAGGGCGGCGATCCCGAAATGAACGCCGGTATCATTCGTACCGTGCTGGAGGGGCAGCCGGGCGCGGCGCGGGATATTGTGGTGGTGAACGCGGCGGCGGCTCTATTCCTGGCGCAACGAGTGCCGGGCATGAAGGAGGCCGTTGCACTGGCAAGCGAGACCATCGAATCCGGCGCGGCGCGGAGAAAGCTGGAGCAGCTTATCGAATTCACCGCGAGGCTGAAACATGAAGTCGTTTGAAGTGCGGGAGTTCGGTATCGACCAACTCGCGCTGGTAGAGCATGAGGCGCCTCGTCCCGGTACCGGCCAAGTGCTGGTCCGGATGCGTGCCGCCTCGCTGAACTATCGCGATTACATGCTGGTGAAGGGCGTTTACAATCCCAAGCTGAAGCGTCCCATGGTGCCGCTCTCCGATGGTTCGGGTGTGGTGGAGGAGACTGGTCCGGGTGTTACGCGGTTCAAGAAAGGCGACCGTGTGGCTGCCTGCTTTTTTCAGAAGTGGGTGGAGGGGCCGATCAGCAAGGAGAAAACGGCTTCCGCGCTGGGCGGCGCGATCAATGGAGTCTTGCAGGAATACGCGGTTTTCTCGGAAGACGGCTTGGTACAGGTTCCCGAATCGCTGACTGATGAAGAAGCGGCTACGCTGCCCTGCGCCGCGGTCACCGCCTGGCATGCCCTGTTTGAGCACACGCCGGGCGCTCCCGGAGACACGGTCCTGCTACAAGGGACGGGCGGCGTTTCCATTTTTGCTCTTCAATTCGCGAACGCGGCAGGGCTGCGCACCATCGTGACTTCGAGTAGCGACCAGAAACTGGAGCGCGCTCGCAACCTGGGCGCAAGCGAAGCCATCAATTACAACACCGACGCGAAGTGGGATGAGACCGCGCGGAAACTGACGAGCGGCGAAGGCGTGGATCACGTGGTCGAGGTGGGGGGGAGTGATACAATGTCGCGCTCGCTGCGCGCTGTTCGCATGCACGGGACCGTCAGCGTCATCGGGGTGCTCAGCGGAGCGGAGCCGGCCGTAAGTCCGACTTCTATCCTGATGAACAGCGTGCGTGTGCAAGGCATTTACGTCGGATCGCGAGCGATGTTTGAGCGCATGAACCGCGCCATTCAGTTTCACCGGACCAAACCGGTCATCGACAAGAGCTTCGCGTGGACGGATGTGAAAGAAGCGCTGCGGTACATGGAAAGCCGGCAGCACTTCGGCAAAATCTGCCTGAAATTTTAATCAGCCCCTTTATTCGAAGGGCACGTCGTCCGCACCGGTATCGGCGGCCAGATTCTCGAACTTCGTGTAGCGATTGAGGAAGGCAAGCTTGAGGCGCCCCGTGGGACCATTGCGCTGCTTGGCAAGGATCAGCTCGGCGATACCCTTGAGGCTTTCCTTATCGGGCCGGTACACTTCTTCGCGGAAGATGAACGCAACCATGTCGGCATCCTGCTCAATCGAGCCCGACTCGCGAAGATCGCTCAACATTGGACGGTGATCTCCCTGGCGCGTTTCCGGTGCGCGGCTAAGCTGCGAGAGCACTAGAAACGGCACGCGCAGTTCCTTCGACATGAGCTTGAAGCCGCGCGATAAGGAACTGATCTCCTGAACGCGATTTTCAAATCGCCCCCGCCCCTGCATCAACTGCAAATAATCGATCACCACCAAGCCTAAATCGTGCTCGGCCTGCAGCCGCCGCAGTTTGGAATGCACGTCCATGAGATTGGTTCCCGCTGTGTCGTCGATGAACAGCGGCGCTTCCACCATGCGAAACATGGATTCCTGGAGAGCGTGCCGTTCCTCGGCATTCAGGTATCCAGCGCGAAAGCGCTGCTGATCCACCCGTGCCGCGGCGCAGAGCATACGCGTCAGCAGCGACTCCTTCGACATTTCAAGCGAAAAGATTGCGACTGCTTTCGCCGCCTTAGGATTGGTTGCCACGTGCTGCGCGATGTTGAGGGCGAGGGCGGTTTTTCCCATCGCTGGCCTGGCGGCCAGTATGAACAACTCGCCCTCCCGCAAACCGCCGGTCATCTCGTCGAATTTCAGAAAACCGGTGCTGATGCCGCGAATGCGTTTGCTGGTATCGAGAAACGCATTGATGCCGCCTTCGTACTCCTCGATAATCTGGGCGGGGCTGGCAAGCGAGTTCTTCGATTGGATATCGCCCAGCTTCATGAACGCGTCTTCGGCCGCGCCCAGGATCTGTTGGGGGTCTTCCTCGGAAGCGAGTGCGCGGTTCATCGTGTCCTGGGAGACCGTGATAATGCGCCGCAGCAGTGCCTTTTCTTTAACGATTCCAACGTAGCTGTCCAGGTTGTAGAGCTGCGGCAGGCCGTCGTCGAGCGAAACCAGATAGCTCAGGCCGTCCACCGATTGAAGCTGGCCCTGCTTCATCAGTTCGTTCGCCAGCGTGACGCGGTCTATCTTTTCGCCGCGCTCGTGGAGATCGCCCATCCGCAGAAAGATGCGCTTGTGCTTCTCCAGGCTGAAGTCGTCGGGAGTCAGCGTCCCCGCCACCTGAATATAAGCGGTGTCGCTGCTCATGATGGCCCCGAGCACGAACCGCTCGGCGTCCAGGTTCTGAGGAAGTGACTGATCGATGCTGAGGTCGCGTACCGCCATGCCAGACCCGCCTAACTTACCCGAACCGCAGGCAAGTTCTCAAGAGGAAAATTAGAGGAAGTTCGCGAATCCACAGGCAAACGCAAGACAGGCCGCCATCCCATGCTCATTCGTAAGTGGATTTCCACAAGGTTTCCTCACTACATTTTTACTCCAAATTGTTTCTGGCGAAAGTCCCCTTTTCCGAGCGTTCCGGCATGCGGCGTGCAAGGGGCCCTGCTATACTGCGACTTGATGCTCCGCAACGCCCATCGCCATCACCACCATCCCTCGATGGTCTGAGCCGCGAGTCTGCGTTTGGAATCTTAAGAATTCAACGGGCCCGCCGGCTGGCGGGCTTTTTCATTTTCAGGATGATGACCGATACTCTCGATTTCGATAAGCAGGGCGGATTGATTACCGCAGTAGTGCAGGACAGCAAGACGGGGCGCGTCCTTATGGTGGGCTACATGAACCGTGAGGCTCTCGACAAAACATTGGCGACGGGGCATGTTACGTTTTTCAGCCGCTCGCGCGGGAAGCTCTGGACCAAGGGCGAGAGCTCCGGCCACTACCTGATGTTGAAGGCGCTTTCCACCGATTGCGATGGGGACGCGCTGCTCGTGCAAGCCGAGCCACTTGGCCCGGGTGTCTGCCACAACGGCTATCAGAGCTGCTTTTACCGCACCTGGCGCGATGATTTCTGGCAGGAGAGCGAACCACGGGTGTACGACCCGGATGCCGTCTACGGAGCCAAGCAGTGAAGCTGAAGCTGGGCATTCCGAAGGGCAGCCTCGAAACGGCGACCATCGACCTGTTTCGTCGTGCCGGTTTCAACATCACCACCAGCAGCCGCAGCTATTTCCCGTCGATCGACGATCCGGAAATCGAGTGCATGCTCATTCGCGCACAGGAGATGGCGCGCTATGTCGAAGACGGCGTCCTTGATGCGGGCTTGACAGGGCGCGACTGGGTGGAAGAAAACGAAGCCAAAATCGAAACCGTTGCCGATCTGATCTATGCGAAGCAGAGCTTCGGAAAAGTACGGTGGGTGCTGGCCGCGCCGGAAGCCTCGCCCTATCGCCGCGTCGAAGATTTGCAAGGCAAGGTCATCGCGACCGAACTCGTCTGTACGACCAAGCGTTATCTGGCGAGCCGGGGCGTACAGGCGAAGGTGGAGTTCAGTTGGGGCGCTACCGAAGTGAAGCCGCCCGAACTGGCCGACGCCATCGTGGAAGTAACCGAAACCGGGTCGTCCTTGCGCGCGAATAAACTGCGTGTTCTCGAAACAGTGCTTGAATCGAATACGCAGCTCATTGCCAACAGCAGCGCGTGGACCGATGATTGGAAGCGCCGCAAACTGGAAGATATCAAGATGCTGCTCGAAGGCGCGATGAACGCGCTGGGCAAAGTCGGGCTCATGCTCAACGTGCTCCGTGGCGACTTAGCAGCGGTCCTTTCCGTTCTTCCCGCGCTGAAGAATCCTACGATTTCGCAACTCAGTGACGAGCAGTGGGTGGCAGTGAACACGATTATCGAAGAATCGACCGTGCGTACGATTATTCCGCGCCTCAAAGAGGCTGGGGCGCAGGGCATCGTCGAGTATCCACTGAACAAGATTGTGATGTAGCTCGCGCCGATGATCAGGATCCTTAAATGCGAGACCGAGCACTCCGTTGATTGGCGGCGCAACCGCGAACTCGACTGCGAGCAGGCGGTTCACCCCATCATCGAAGCGGTTCGTCGCGAAGGCGAAGCCGCGCTCGTGCGGTATGCGCGCCAGTTTGACGGGCTCGGCGATCTTCCGCTGCGCGTTAGCGAGGAGGAGATCCAGCGAGCAGCCGCGGCCATGCGGCCGGATATTCGGGAGGCGGCCCAAACAGCCGCTGCCAATATCCGGCAGTTCGCCGAAGCGCAGTTGCCGCGCGAGCGCTTTGAAGAATTCTCGCCAGGCCGCAAGCTGGGTTGGATCGTTCGTCCGCTTGCCGCAGTTGGTTGCTATATTCCATCCGGTCGCTACCCGCTACCCTCTACGCTCCTGATGACCGCCGTTCTTGCGCAGACCGCCGGCGTGGCGAGAATTTGCATTGCGACCCCGAGGCCGTCGATCGAAATTCTGGGCTGCGCCGATTTGCTGGGCATCGGCGAAATCTATCGAGTTGGCGGTGCGCAGGCCATTGCTGCGATGGCGTTCGGCACTGAAACGATTCCGGCTGTGGATCGCATTGTCGGCCCCGGCAACGCGTACGTGGCTGCTGCCAAAAAGTTGCTCGCCGGGGAAGTTGGCATCGATTTTGTCGCCGGCCCGACCGAAATCCTGATTCTGGCCGAGAACGGCGACGCAAAGGTAATCGCCGCCGATATGCTGGCCCAAGCCGAGCACGATGCCAGCGCCAGCGCGGTCCTGGTCACTACTTCGGAACCGCTGGCGCAGGCGGTCGCGGTCGAACTGGAAGCGCAGTTGCAGACGTTACCGACTGCGGAAGTGGCGCGCCAATCGATTGAGCAGAGCAGCTTCATCGCAATAGTTCCTAATATGGAAGTAGCGGTCGCTTTTTCGAACATGTACGCACCCGAACATCTGAGCCTGCATGATCCTTCGCTACTGCCGGAGATCAGAAATGCAGGAACGGTGTTTCTGGGCGCGAATTCGCCCGAGTCCGCGGGCGACTACGCTGCGGGCCCCAGTCACGTGCTCCCGACAAATGGCGTGGCGCGGCTGCGCGGCGGTCTATCTGTAACCGATTTTGTGAAGGTGATCGCGATTCAGGAGTTTTCTCGCGACGGGCTCCGCGAGATTGCTCCGGTCATCACAACGCTCGCCCGAGCCGAAGGTCTGGAGGCGCACGCACACGCCGTGGAGGTTCGTTCTGTCCACTAAATCAGTGATTGAAGTCAAACCGGAATCAGCCCAGAAGGCACTTATCCCGCGTCCAGCGGTCGAACGGATGCAGCCATACCATCCGCCCACGGGAGCGCGCCGCAACAAATTGCGCCTCGATTTCAACGAGAACACCGTGGGCGCGCCGCCGCACGTCATCGATTTCATCAAGCGCTATCTCACCGCGGCCGATCTTAGTATCTATCCCGAGTACGATCACGCGCTCGAGGATTTATCGGCTCACTTCGGCGTCACCGTGGACGAGCTCACGCTGACAAATGGAACGGACGAAGCCATCCAGCTTGTGGTCAACACTTTTGTCGACGATGAGGAAGAAGTTCTGATCCTGCGGCCTTCGTACGCGATGTACCGTTTCTATAGCCAGCTCGCGGGCGCACGTGTCGACGAGATCGATTACCGCCCCGGAACGCTCGCCTTTCCGCTGGAAGAGCTGCTCGACCGCATTACCCCGGCAACCCGTGCCGTTCTTGTCAGTAATCCGAATAATCCAACCGGAACAGGTATCGATGTAGTTGGAATT
Source organism: Bryobacteraceae bacterium (assembly GCA_035651215.1). GTDB lineage: Bacteria > Acidobacteriota > Terriglobia > Bryobacterales > Bryobacteraceae > Bog-105. The sequence goes on along the minus strand of DASRGE010000027.1, from coordinate 8,364 downwards.
GAACAAATCGTCCGGAAGGCGGAAAACGCGGTGGTGCTGATCGACGAGGCCTACTTCGAATTCAGCGGAACCACTGTTCTGCCGTTGCTCGGCGAATACCCGAACCTGTTTGTGAGCCGGACGTTTTCGAAGACGTATGGCATGGCCGGCATGCGTTGCGGCTGCCTTTTCTCGCGACCCGCGAATATGGAGTACATCCGCAAGATTCAATCGCCCTACAGCGTGAACGCGCTGGCGGCGATGGCGGCGCGCATTGCCGTGCAGGACCGTACCTTTGTCGAAGAATATGTACTTGAAGTTCTCACGGCCCGCGAACTCTTGTACGTAGGTCTGGAACGGCTGAATATTCCCTATTTCAAGAGCCAAGCGAATTTTGTTCTGATGCAGGCGGGAGACCGCGCCGTCGAGATTCGCGACGAGTTGCGAAATCGCGGCATCCTGGTGCGTGATCGCAGCTATGAGATTCCGGGCTGCGTGCGCGTGACGGTCGGAACGCGCGATCAAGTCCAACGATTCCTCGACGAGCTGGAGCAAATTTGGTAGAGCAGCTTCCTCCTCCCGACGTTTTCATCTTTGACATGGACGGCGTTCTCGTGGAAGTGATGCAGTCTTACCGCGAAGCGATCCGTGAAACCGTGCGTCACTTCACTGGCGAGCTTGTTTCACACGATCTGATTCAGGATTTCAAGAATGCCGGTGGATGGAACAATGACTGGCTTCTATCGCATCGCCTGATTACGGATCGTGGCAAGCAAGTCGAATACGGCGATGTTGTCGAGTACTTCAATCAAATTTTCTTGGGTGAGAACGGCGATGGGCTGATTCGCAAAGAGCAGTGGATGCCGGAGCCGGGGCTTCTGGAACGCTTGAGCCAGCGTGCCGCGCTTGCTATCTTCACAGGCCGGGCGAAATACGAAGCCGACGCTACGCTAAACCGGCACGCGAGCAGCATCGTCTTCCATCCGATCATTACAGACGAGTGTGTGGCGAATCCGAAACCGGCTCCGGATGGGCTCGAACTGATTCAGCAAGCCTACCCCGAAAAGAGCCTCTGGTATTTGGGCGATACCATTGACGACGCTCGCAGCGCCCAAGCCGCGGGGGTGCCGTTTGTCGGCGTATCGACGCCGCACAATCCGCGTCATGCGGAGATCGCGGCCATTCTGAAGCAGCATGGGGCTCTGGCGGTCATCGCCGATATCAATCAACTGCAACCGCTGGTCGAAAGCGTGGCAGCACCGGTCCGATGAGAGAAGCCACCGTCGAGCGCAATACCAAAGAGACGCAGATTCACGGCACGCTGCGCATCGAAGGCGCGGGCACGTATCGCGTCTCTACCGGCATCCGTTTTCTCGATCACATGCTGGAGCTGTTCAGCAAACACGGAGCCTTTGATCTGGAACTCACCGCGAAGGGCGACCTGGACGTCGACCAACACCATACGGTGGAAGACACCGGTATCGTGATCGGCGATCTGTTTTCAAAGGCGCTCGGCGACCGCCGTGGCATCAATCGAGCCGGCTATTTTTTGCAGCCCATGGATGAGTCTCTGGCTGCGGTAGCGGTCGATTTGGGCGGTCGTCCTGCGCTGGTTTACGATCACCAAGTCAATGTCGTCCACGTCGGAGATTTGCAGGCCGAACTTCTGGAAGACTTCTTCACCGGTTTCACCCAACATGCCGGGGCCAATCTGCACGCCAAAGTTCTCTACGGCCGTTCGAACCACCACAAAATCGAGGCGATCTTCAAATGTTTCGCGCGGGCTATGCGCTACGCCTGCTCCACTGACGAGCGCTTGAAAGATCAGCTCCCGTCCACCAAGGGACTCTTGTGACCACAATCGTCGATTACGGAGCTGGCAACCTTCGTTCAGTACAAAACACGTTGGACGAACTGGGTGCCCCCTACCTCGTCACAAACACTCCGGAGCAAGTCAGGACCGCGACCAAGCTGATTCTGCCGGGAGTCGGTCATTTCGGACAGATGATGCGCGCCATCGATCAATTGGGCCTGAGAGAGGCTCTGATCGAGCGCATTCGTGCCGGCGTGCCGTTTCTGGGGATCTGCGTCGGGCTTCAATGCCTTTTCGAAGCGAGCGAGGAATCGCCGGGCAGTCAGGGGCTCGGCATTTTCCCTGGAACGGTGAAGCGGTTCGCCGGCAACGCGCGTATTCCCCACATGGGCTGGAACGAGCTGTGCAAAACCAAACCCTCGCGATTATTGAACGGTCTCGCGGATGGGACTTTCACCTATTTCGCCCATAGCTATTACGCGCCTGTCGTGGATGCCACAGCGGCCACTTGCACCTACATTCAGCCCTACAGCGCCATTCTCGAACAAGAGAACGTGCACGCCGTGCAGTTCCATCCGGAGAAATCAGGACCGGTGGGCCTGCAGGTGGTCAATAATTTTCTGCGTATATAAATGCTGGCGAAACGAATTATTCCTTGCCTGGATGTCACCGCAGGCCGCGTGGTGAAAGGAGTTCATTTCGTTGAATTGCGCGACGCGGGAGATCCAGTGGAGCTCGCCGAACGCTATAACGCGCAAGGCGCGGATGAACTCGTGTTTCTGGATATCACGGCTTCGAGCGATGCGCGCGAGATCATGGCCGATGTCGTTGCCAAAACGGCCCGCCGTGTCTTCATTCCGCTCACGGTTGGCGGCGGCATACGCAGCGTGGCGGATGCGCGCAAGATCATCCTGGCCGGTGCGGATAAAGTAAGCGTGAATACCGCCGCAGTGCATCGCCCGGAACTCATTCGCGAGCTCAGCGAAGAGTTTGGCGCGCAAGCCGTGGTTCTCGCGATTGATGCGCGGCGTTCCGGCGATTGCAAGTGGAACGTGTACACAAAAGGAGGCCGGTACGATGAAGGGATCGATGCAGTGGAATGGGCTGCGCGCGGCCAGGCACTGGGCGCGGGTGAGATTCTGCTGACTTCGATGGATACCGACGGCGTGCAAACCGGTTTCGATTGCGACTTGACGCGTGCGGTCGCGAACGCCACCACCATTCCTGTTATCGCTTCGGGCGGAGCAGGGCAGCCGCGGGACTTCGTAACCGTACTCACCGAAGGACAAGCGGACGCTGCCCTCGCGGCCTCCATTTTCCACTACGGCAAATACTCGGTTACAGATTTGAAACGCGCGCTCCAGGCAGCGCATGTCCCGGTGAGGCCTGCGTGATTATTCCGTGCATCGATTTGATGGACGGCAAGGTCGTGCAGCTTGTGCAGGGCCGCGACAAGGCTCTGGAACGGACTGTGGAGGAGATGCTGCGACTATTTGAGGGATTTCCGCAGATTCAAGTGATCGATCTCGATGCGGCTATGGGGCGCGGAGCGAATCATGCGGTTGTTGAGTATCTCGCGCGAGAAGCCACCATTCGTGCGGGCGGCGGAGTAAGAACTGTCGAGCGCGCCCGGGAATTGATCGGACAGGGCGTTTATCGTGTCGTTGTGGGCACCGCGGCTTTTTCAACTGACGGGCCCAATTTCGCATTGCTACGCGCACTGCGCGATGCAATTTCCGTGGAACGTCTTACCATTGCGCTCGACAGCCGCGGCGGGCACATTGTTGTCAAAGGCTGGCAGGAAGCGACGCGGTGGCGGGCCGTGGACATGATGGCCGAACTTGCGCCTTACTGTTCCGGTTTCCTTTGCACGTATGTCGATAAAGAGGGAATGATGCAAGGCACCGATCTCCATTGGTTCGAGCAATTACGCCGTGCGACCAATCACGAGATCATCGCGGCGGGTGGTATTACCACGCTTGATGATGTGAAGGCGCTCACGGCAATGGACATTCACTGCGCCATTGGCATGTCGATCTATACAGGCCGTTTGCCGCTCGATGAATTGCGAAGGCTGAATTCCACAACGAACGTCGAATGACGTGGTTGATGATGAAATTGAGTAAGTTTCGAATCGAGGTATGCCAACTGATGAGTAAAAATCCCGTTCGATGGGCCGCTGTTTCCGGCCTTGTAATCCTTCCAGCCGCGTTCTTCCTCTGCGCGGCCGGACCGGTTCCCAACTACTCGGATGAAAAGAACGTCATCACCGGAACGGATGCCTTTCATGACTTCCAGCGCGAGAAGCCCGGCACATTCTGGAAAATCACCGTCGCGGACCTGCCCAAGCCCTACGCGACAGAAGGATTCAGCAACAGCCCGTCCCCCATTCCGCGCCCTTCGGATGCCTGGCCGAAAGCCCCCGATGGCTTCAAGGTGGAACTGTATGCGAGCGGCCTGGAAGAACCGCGCGAAATTCGAAAGGCGCCCAACGGCGACTTGTTTGTTTCAGAAAGCCACGCGGGCAAAGTCGAGATCTTTCGCGGCATCACCAGCGACGGAAAGCCGAAGCAGGTATCTACGTTCGCGGCCGGGCTACATGACAATTTTGGGATCGCGTTTTATCCGCTCGGGCAAAATCCCGAATGGGTTTACATCGGAAACACCAATTCCGTTGTGAAACTTCCATATCACAATGGCGACCTGAGAGCGTCCGGTCCGGCTCAAACGGTGATCCCGCAGCTTCCGGCGGGCGGGGGCCACTGGACGCGCGATCTCGCGTTTTCGCTGGATGGCAGCAAGCTCTTCGTATCGGTTGGCTCGGCTTCGAACGTAGACGATCCGGATACGCACCCTCGCGAATTCCACCGCGCAGATATTCTCGAATTCACGCCTAATGGAAAATTAATTCGCGTTTACGCTTCGGGTATCCGCAATCCGGTAGGAATCGCAATCGATCCCGCGACAGGCCAACTCTGGTGCTCCACAAACGAGCGCGACATGCTCGGAAACAATCTGGTTCCTGATTACATTACCTCGGTCAAGGAAGGCGGCTTTTATGGCTGGCCGTGGTACTACATGGGCGATCATCAGGATCCTCGTCTCGAAGGAAGGCACCCGGAGCTAAAAGATAAAGTCATCGTTCCCGATGTTCTGCTTTCGCCGCACAATGCGTCTTTGGAACTCACCTTCTATGAGGGAAATCAATTCCCGAGCCAGTACAAAGGTGATATCTTCGCAGCAGAACATGGCTCCTGGAACCGCAAGCCGCGCACCGGCTATGAAGTGATTCGCGTGCCATTGAAGAATGGAAAATCGAACGGCGTTTACGAAGACTTTCTGACCGGCTTTGTCACCTCCGATGGGCAAGTGTGGGGACGCCCTGTCGGAGTTGCGGTTGCCTCCGACGGATCGCTCATGGTAACCGATGACGCTTCCGAATCGATTTGGCGCGTCGTCTACACCGGGAAGTGACATCCTACTGGTGTCCGCAAAATATAGCTGTAGTTGGACTCAGCTTGTGCTATTACAGGTCAATGTCATTGCTCACGGCGAGAATCTTTGTGGGGCAGGCTCCCAGCCTGCAGCGGCCCCTTAGGCCGCCCGATAAGCACCCATGGCCGTAGCCGAGATTCGCCCCGGAACTGCGGCCTATTTCGCCAGCGCCGCGCGAACGCGAATTCCTTTGTTCGCGCTCTTCAGCCTTCTCGCCCTTTACACGCTATCCACGCTCGACGGCAGTGAAATCCCTGTGCGGACCATCTCCGCCGCTCTTCTGCTGTTTGCTGCCGGTTTTCTCACCGTCTCCAGACGCCAGCGACTAGCGTTCGGTCTTCCCACCGTATGTCTTTTCCTCATGGCGGCCTATGGAATCGTGCAGACGCTCTGGTTTCCCCAGAAAATCGCCTATAACGGCTGGACCGGAACTCTGTTCTGGTTCACCGCAGCAATTATCACGTTGCTGTGCACGCAACTATTCCAGAATCCGTTGAGCGCGGCGCGGTTTCGCTCGTTGCTAGTTGTCTTTGGAGGAGCGGTTTGCGCGTTGGAACTGCTCGAACGAGCTTCCGGGACCAACCGCTATTACTGGCTCATCCCGAGCCGCTATCCGGCCGTATACGGACCTTTTGCCTATTGGAACAACTTCGCCGCTTTCGTCGAACTCGTGCTGCCTGTGACGCTCTGGATGGGGTTGGGCGGCCGGAAACCGGCTATCCCTTATCTGCTCCTGAGCGCATTGGAAATCGGTGCAGTAATCAGCTCGGGGTCGCGTGCAGGCACGGCTCTGGTGATTGCGGAGTTTTTGGCCATCGTGGCCATGGCCTGTGTTCGGGAGCGGAGCCTGAAGCTAGCCTACGCTGCCGGAGCGGCTGTTCTGCTCAGCGGAGTCTTTGTGTGGGCCGCAGGCTTCGATACCGTGGCTGCGAAGCTCGAAAACAGCGATCAACTGGCGGTGAGGCGGCCCATCAATGCCTCGTCTCTCGCGATGATCCGTGCCCGGCCCCTTACCGGGTGGGGACTCGGAACCTATGTTCCCGTCTACCCGATGTTTGCGACATATGATGACGGGAGCTGGGTGAATCACGCCCATAACGACTGGCTCGAATGGACCGCGGAGGGCGGTGTCTCGTTTTCCGGTCTGATGCTCATTCTATTTGTCTGGAGCATCCGTCCGGCGCTCCGGTCCGGCTGGGGCATTGGTGTTCTCGCCATCTGCCTGCACGCTTTGGTCGATTATCCTTTTGCCCGGCTAGGCGTGTGCGCCTGGTATTTCGCGATGATTGGCATGCTCAATGCACAAATAGAATGGAGCGGAGGTCGCGGTTCTAAGTGAGATTTATCATGATTGCGAGCGTGGCGTTTGCGGCTGCGGCTTTTCTGGACGCGCAAACCCCGCAGAATGCCGCCGCGTTCACCCGGTCCCCTCTATCAGCCGAATTCAACAAGCCGAGAGAATTCAAATTGGTGCATGGGAACGGCGATCTGAAATCGATTCGAGTCGTAACCTGGAACATCGATCGAGGGGAAGAGCTGAACACCATCGGCACAGAGCTCGAACAGAATCCCGCCGATCTTTATCTGCTTCAAGAAGTAGACTGGAACGCCGCGCGCAGCGGGCTGAAAGACGAGGCGCTGGACCTGGCCCAGCGTCTGCATCTCAATGTGGCATACGGGGTCGAATTTGAAGAGCTCAGCCAGGAACGGAATGGTTCCGCCTTCATTGGCCAGGCCACTCTGACCCGCTTGCCGATTCGGAACTCGCGAGTCCTTCGCTTCAAGCAGCAATCGGGTTGGTGGAAGCCTCGCGCTTGGATTCCTTCGTCTCTTCCGTTCATGCAGCGCCGTCTGGGGAACCGTATTGCGCTTGTGACGGAACTCGAATTCGCCGGACGTCTCCTGGTTGTCTACAATGCTCACCTGGAGAGCCGTAGCTTCGGGCGTATCCAAGCGGAGCAGTTGGACGAGATGCTAGCTGACGCCAGGCGCTATCCGCCCGGTACGGCGATGATTCTGGGAGGCGATCTGAATACCAAATATCTCCCGTCCATCTTCCTTCACAAGCTGGAAAATGCCGGCTTCCAAAATGCCACCGGCCAGCGAATTGAACGCACGCACAAGATTGCCATGGCCCTGGACTGGATCTTCTCGAAGGGTCCGGTCCGGCTGGAAGAGGGGCGGGTGCGGCGGGATGTGAAGGGGTCGGACCATTATCCGGTCTACGCCGAACTGGTCGCCCGATGAGTTTTAAAAGTTTGGCAAATGCCCTGGCATACGTGGTAACCGGGGTGGTTGTGTATGCGGTGGCACTGCTTCTGGTGGGGCGCGCGTTGCCGGGCGATCTTTGGTTGCAGGCCGTTCGCGAAGGTAAACTGGGGGCCGCGATCATCCTCGCGGCGGTCGCTTTGGCGCTCGGCTGGATTGTCGCGGCTGCTGTGCATTGACCCGGAAAGCCGGTGGAAATGCTTTGGAAAACGCCGGAATTTGCGGGCGCATCTCGGCTAAATCATTGACATTACGGTTTTCCACAGAAAGTACTACCCAGGACCTTGCGCGGTCCTGGACCTTCTGATATTCTGATCAAGTCGCCTGAAGCGAAAGTGGAAGGCGAAGCGGTGAGAGGCGAACAGATGTTGAAATCGCTTGCAACGGCCGCAGTAGTTTTGATAAGTTAACAGATGGGCGATGTTAAGTCGCCGAAGGTAGTAGGGCAGGCCTAAGTAGCAGGCAGTAGGTTTAGCAGCATGGGGCGGCTAAACGAAGCTGGACTCCATAGCAGTTTCAAGCAGTCCTGAAGTAAATCCAGACTACCGATAAGCAGGGTTAAACCCCGAAATTTTTGAGGAGAGTGGGTATCGGACCCCGGAGATGCCGGGCTGGTAGAACACGCCTCGAACGGCTTTTCGAGGCCGGGCAATTGCTTCGATTTTAGGTTTCTATCGTTGAGGCGGATTGCGCAGATGATTGACAATCTGGTTGGACGACGATGAGCCCGCGCCTCGCAGCGAGGCGAAGGGGGTCATCAAAGAAGAAGTAAAACGTCAGAACTTTTGAGTACGGGCTGGAGCAAATTG
>DASRGE010000026.1:0-16304 GCA_035651215.1 Bryobacteraceae bacterium | reverse complement strand
TCCTGATGGTCATTCACCCGCAGCATGCACTGGCCCTCCATTCTCAGGCTCATCTTGTGTTGGAATCACTTCCCCTTTTCAGGCTCCCGCTGTATTGGAATCAAACCCCTCGTTCAGGCTCATCTTGTGTTGGACAATTCTGTTGTTTGCGCCCGGCTGCGGTAATCTCGTAGTATTTGGTCTTGCGGTTGTTTTCTGTAGTGGCCCACTTGGCGCGAAGCCAGCCACGGCGCTCCAGCCGGTGCAGAGCTGGATACAAAGATCCCTGCAGGACTTGGACAACGTTGTTCGAGGTCTGGTAAAGCCGCTCGGAAATCGCCAGCCATGCTGCGGCTCCAAAGCGACGATTTTTAGAATCAGAAGGTCGAGCGTTCCTTGTGGGAGCTCGATACGAGTATCCTCAGTCAAACCTTTACTTTCCCTTTTACTTCGACAACAGCATACCTCGTTTTCTGTCGGAGGTAAAGGGTAGAACCGGTCGTCTGATTTAAGTGATCGCAAGCACGCGGTTCCCCTCGCGAGTAGACGTTCCGCGGCGATCAACATCATAGGGTGTTCCAGATTTGAGAATCGCGATCAGAACTGCTATATAGCAAGCGGTCTGCCACGCCCCGTAATGCTCTGGCGTGTGCGTGCCCGGCGGCCCGCAATCTGTCATAGTGCTGCCGAGCCTGAGAATCAAACATAATGCTGCGGCTCGACCAATAGAAGACAGCCTGTCGAATTCGCGCGCTGCAGGCGTATCGCATGCTGACCGTCCGCCGTTTGCCGCTTTGCTTAGTAACGGGAGCAGTGCCGGCATAGCAGCGGAGGGCATGGCAATCCCGCTCGCGAATAGGACGCGATGCTTCGGAAAGAATGGTGGAAGCAATGGTAGGGCCGAGGCCCGGCAATGAAAGGAGAAGATCCACATCGCGAGGTTTGCCAGGGTCGCCGCCCGCGTTTTCGCGCAGATCCTTCAAAACGCGTGCAATTCGGCGTTCTACATCTCTGATTTGCTGATCGAGCGGAACAATTCGGGGCAGTAGGAAGAGAATATGTTCGCTGGCGGCCTCTGATACTTCCGGTGCAAGTTGTAGTGATGGCTCTCGCAGGATCATTACCACTTGCTCCGGAGTGAAGCGACTGATTCGGTGACGTGCCAAGAGCTGGGTGATGCGTTTCGTGGTGAGCTTTGCCGCCTTCGCCGGCGTCGGAGCCTTATCCAGTAAATCCCAGACGAACCGGTCGTCGGCACCGGGGCTGAGCTTCAGGAGCTGCGGGAAATAACGGTGCAACTGCTCCCAAAGCTGATTGGTCGCGCGGCGCAGCTCATTCTTAAGCTCTTCGTCAAGGCGAGAAAGCTCTCGCAAGCGGATGATTTCCGAAGTGTCCGGCTGAACGCGCCTGAAGCTCTTTCGATCTGTTCTCAACGCGCTTGCAATAACGAGGGCGTCTCGCGAGTCGTCTTTTGCACCGGCAACGGTATAACGGTCGCGGAAACGGTCCACTGTTTCGGATTGATGGAGAAGACTGAGAAACCTGCCTCCGTGAGTGTCTCCACAGTGTCTCCACAACGGCTCCCCAGGACACTTCGATAGCGATTCCGACCTCCTCCGGGAGGCAGCGGCAAGTTTTGCGAAGTCGATCAACCAGGGCCTCCAGACCCCTGCCACTGTGCGGTGCATCATAGTGCTCAATCACTCGTCCCTCGTAATTGAGCACTATGATGCGATGATTCTCACTTCCCCAATCAAGGCCAACAAAATACTGCAATCGTTCGTTCAAGTAGTCGATAATCCTTTCTTTTCGGTTCTCGTAATGCTGCTATCAACGCCTGTACTGGCGCGCACCAGGCTGCTGTACTGGTGGCGCGACTCCCCACTGGAAGTGCATCACGACGCTACCGCCGAGGTGCATGTCCTTTCCTGGCGCTCTTATGCGCGGCGCGGCGAAGGCACTCTCGGCGGCTGTCAATCGAACTGGGCGCTTGGCTCAGTCCTATTTAGAAGGGTACAGGCGCGGCGACTGCCTTTCACGAATGGGTTGGGCGCACCACGGGGCGCCCCGGGCGCAAGCGGATCGGGTTGCTTGCAACCTTTTCGGGGGAGCCGATTTCTGGAAACGGCCTTTTGCCGGCAGCCTTCGGAAAATTGGGGGGACCGAAAACCCGGAGGGCGATCCGCTTGCGCTCGGGGTCGTGTGCGCGATGAGCGAAAGAAAGGTAGTCGCCGTTGCCTGGACGCACACAATAGCGCCGCCCAGGGGGTTTAAGTAAGTGTTCTTCGGCCGCGCTGCCGCAGGCTGATCGTGCGGAGCTCGCCGCGGCGGCGGAGTGCCACCGTAGCTTCCGGGGAGAGGCGTTGCGGAGAGGGAACGTCTCCGCTGGGGATGGGAGCGGAAGACGGCGCCGTATATGCCGGCTGGAGCGCGGGAAGGGCGGCGTTTCGCCCCCTTCCCGCTACCGTTTCGCTCTGGTTCTCAAACGGTAACAACGCGGAGCTGCACGCCATCGCCGCGACTGTTTGCCATCACCGCACGGCAGAGAAATGTGTGGTGAATGCATTGCGAAAGCCACCGGCATCTTCCAAGGGAATGCCGGTCGCGCATAGCGGACAAACTCCTGGAAGCCACAAATTGTTCGGAAGCTGGACAAGGCTCTCAAGCGCCACATTCTTGCTATCAGCGAATCTTTGAGCGGAATGCCCGAGAGTGAGTAGGCTCGCAATAGCGAAGATCTCCGCGCCGCAGGCTTCGAGATCTTCGAACGTGCCACGCCCAGCGGACCCAGCATTGATGACATCATTCACGATCGCGATGCGCATTCCTTTCAGAAGCGGACGAAGAGAGTGGGGAACGCGATAACCTGCCGGGAACAGGCCATCTTGACTGGCTCTGGCAAAACGCTCCGAATACGAGAAGATGAGACCCACTTCCGAGGCTACGAGCAACGCGATAAAGGCTCCTTCGACAAGAGGACCGCAGACCGCGTTGAGATCGAATGGCACGAGGCGCTTGATCAACGCAGTGCACAACGGGCGAATCCGATTGGGGTAGCGGCACAACAGTTCCAGATCGAGCCAGAGATCGCCATGGTGCCCGGATTCAAGCAGAAAATGGCCTTTTCGAGCCGCCAATAAGCTCAGCACATCATCTGTCGAGAATTGCATGATCCGGGTCAGTTCCATTCAGCAGTGTACTGTTGATTCTCAGGTCAAGCTGAGCAGTGTGCGCGCGCGGGCGAGAGGCAGCGCAGCACGGAGAAGCGGGCCTCAGACGAGGCCCGCTGCGCGGAGGAGAGAAGGGCAACCGTGGGGGCAGGTACCGTCCCACTCGACTTCGCACAATTGCGTGCAAAGGGCGGGAGCCGGTTCGACATCGCAGACGACGGCGGCGAGGATTTCATCGAGCGTGCGGCCGTCGAGCTTCACAAACTGATCGAGGGAGAGACGATACGGATTGCAGATAGGACCGGATTTGCGCTGAGTCATGGCATCATTCCTTTCTCAAGAAAAGAGGCCCCCTTAGAAGGGGACCTCCTCGCTGGGGTTGGGTGCGGACTCATCGGGCGTTTCGTGGGCCGGAGTGTCGTCTTGGGAAGCATTGGCGTTGCGGTCGAGGCGGCGGATGACGTCCGCGCGGATATACCAGGTGGTGATCGTCTTGTAGAGCGGCTTTTTGGAAGTGCTGCCTTTCGCTTCGACCTGATAGGGCTTGCTGCGGAGGGCGCCCTCGATTTGAACGAAAGCGCCTTTCTGCAAGGTGACTGCGTACTCGCCGAGCTTGCCGGCGCAGATTACCGAATGCCACTCTGTGCGGGACTGGCGCTCGCCGGTTTCTTTGCTCTTCCAGCTTTCACTGGTGGCGACGCTGAGAAGAGTGAAATTGGAGTTGTTGGCCTGCTTGATTTCCGCGTCGCGGCCCAAATAGCCAATGAGTTCTACCGAGTTTTTCTGCATAAAAGTTGTGTCTCCTTCTGCCCGTGCCGGGCGCCCAAGACGCGAGGCCACCCGCTCCCCAGGCAAGCAAAAGAGTTTTTCGGGGGGTCCGGGCCCGTCATTTTTCTGGTTTTGCAAAATGACGGCCGGGAAACCGAAACCCGAAGGGCCTCCAAGTGCGTTCACGCATAACCAGAACTCTTGGAGCGCAGTCCGCCAGGGCGCGGGGGATTTTGGCCGAAGCGGCGCCGGCACGGGCGGGAAGGAACACACGGGCGAAAAACGAAGGAGAACGAAGGCGCGCTGGGATTCAGGACGCTGGAAATAGCGGGATCAGGGCCACTCCAATCACGCCTTTGAGTCGCCCGAAATGGGCTGGATGGAATACCCGGCGAATGAGACCCGCAATGCACGGATATGGCAAGAAATCTGGCGGCATGAGAGGGCGAGGAGTAGTCACCGCGAAAGGGGAACGCCCACAATACCGGGCGGCGCCTCCGTTCAAGCACCGATGGACGGCGGTAGGGAAAGAGGAGCATTCAAAGCCGATCGAGATGAGCGCCTGGGTAAAGACAGCGTATGGATGGGCGGTCCGGTCCGCCGCCGTGGCCAAACGATGCTTCCCGATTGCGGCCAAACGGATGGTTCCCAGTCCGCAGCCAAAGCACAGAAATTTGAGTTCGTGCTGAGGGGACATCTTAGAAGGAACACGCCTCTTACGAAGCGCGCTCCGGTCAAGGCCGGAGCGAAGCGGAGTGCATTTCAGCCTTGACCCGGCAGCTAGGATGGGAAGACCAGCAGCAGCACCCGCTTTCCGGCCCCTAGAGTGAGAACCTAGAACTTGGCGCGTTCAGAGATCAAAACACGCGATTGGAGTGCCTCGAACGGGGCTGGCAATCTTTTTGAGCCGCACGAGATTACTGGGAATTTAACCGTATTCCGCGCCGAGCTGTTGGGCGCGGAGCAGACGGATTGGATGCGGCTATTCGCCGGATTCGAGCGGCTACAGGCCATTACGTTTTCGAGCAGCCTCGATTTCCTGATTCGATTTCTCCCGCAATTCGAGGACGCCGAAATTGTTCTCGGCTCCGAGCGCATCCTGACCCGGCAACACGCTTTACTGGTGCAAGCGAGCGAAGTCGTGGAAGCCTATGGGATCGCCGACGCATTGGCGGATCACAAAGCGCTAACCGAGGCGCTGGCGCGACAGCTTGGGGAAGCCGGCCAGGCGCTGTTGCCGCGCGTGCTGGAGGGCTCAGTCCGGTTCCGGTTATTGCGCGGCCAGCCCAGTCACGAGAAATTGTATTTGCTCTCGGGGTCCACCGGCTATCGCGTGATTACGGGATCGGCCAATCTCAGCCGCCATGCCTTCGAAGCGCAGCAACAGGAAGTCTATGTGGCATTCGATGGCGAAAAGGCCTGGGCCGAGTTGGAACGCTATTATCAACGCGATTGGCGGGAGAGCTGCCCAGTCGATGCCGACCTGCTGGTGGTCCAGAACGTTCAAGGCGAAGCGCAGGCGCGGACCGGTCCGGTCGAGTTGATTGAAACGCCGCTAGCCCGCGTGATTCGGGCAGGGACAGTCATTCGGGAAGAGCCGGCCAGGGTGGAAGCGCTGGAGCCGAGTGTGGCTGCGCTGCGGGAAGCCGAAAAGCTCGGAGCGGAGCTGAAGGAAATTGCTCTTCCTAAATCGAAGTCGGGCCACACGATCGTCGATGCGCAGACGCTCGTGCGCGTGCTGCGGCAGCATCAGGCCCGGCCGGTGATGGAGCCCAGCGAAGACCGCCTGCCGCATGCGCAGATTCTGTTCGGCTCCGGCCAGGTGGCGCTCGATGGCGCTCCGTGGCTCAGAGCCGGCGAAGTGATCCCGCGAGAGGAGATCCGTAGAGACGCGGAGCTGATGGCGGAGTATATTGCGAGTTTCGGCGCCTTTTTCGGGGACGCGCGCGGGCGGTGGATGCGTACTGGGCATTCCTGGTTTGGCTGTACAGCGCTCCGGCGGCGCCGCATTTGCGGCAAGCCGCCGTGCCGGCGGGCATCGATCCATGGGTCTATCCGGTGTACGCGGTTTTATATGGTCGTTCAAGCGGCGGCAAAACTCTTTTCACGCGAGTGGCGGCGCGCTCCATGTTTGGTTTTGAGAAGATGATCCGCTCAGGCGTCTTCACCGCCACACGGACCTTCGGTCTCCGCCAGAAATTCGGGGCCGTTCCTCTGCTCATCGACGATGTGACCCGCGACAAATTCACCGAGCACGTGCCGTCTCTTGTGCGAACCGACCAGGAGATCGGCGGTTGCTATGCGCCGGTGGTCATCACTACCAATAAAGACGTCACCGCCATTCCCGCCGACGTCAGCAAGCGCATGGTGACCTGCCATATCGATGCGGCGATTCCCGAGAACCGCTCGGTTACGGGGACCATTGCCCGGCGCGTATTGAAGGGCATGGGAACGGCGCTGTTCCGCGCCTACATGCAGGAACTGATTCCCCAGGTGCGCTCGATGCGCGCTGCGCTCGATGAAGGCCAGCCGGGATTTCCCGATCTGCTGGCTGCTTCCTCGAAAACTTTGCGGGAACTCTTTCGGGAGCATCTCGGCGCGGTCCCGGAGTGGGCGCGCGAACTCGATTTTCACGATTACTTCGGAATCCGCCACCGCAAGTTCAGCGAGCAGCTCGCGGCAATTCTGGCGCAGTCGGAAGAGCGGGTTACGGTCGATCGTACCAGCCGCGAGATTGTGGTGAATTTCGGCGGAGATACGAATCAAGCCAATCAGTTTACCCGCACCGTTCCGGATTTTGTGCTGAAGGGCCGTTTCGCCGATATCGTCCGTTTGGATCTGGAGGCTTTGGAGAAAGAAATGGGAATCGCAGTCCACAGCAAGAAGAGCCTCTGGCAGCGCCTGTTCCGGCGATAAGTTCCATTCCGGTCGGCTACTCTTCCGCCCGGAACACTTGCGCTGCAAACCAGAGCGCAAGAGATATCCTGAGGAGAATTGATTCGCAACAAACCTTAGGTTTGTGAATCTTTAGGGTACTTGTTATCTCGAAGGCCAGGCCATCGCCGGAACGGGGCTCGATACGCTGTCCCTATTGCGATCACGTCCTAACGGATCGATGGATTGCCGCTGCTCACAGCCGCATGGCGGGGCGAGCGGGCGGACGCCCCAAGGTCTTTTCCGCCTGCCGGCATTGCGGCAAGAGCTTCTCGGCTCGGGAGATGCGCGAGCATATACCCCGTTGTTCTAAAAACCCCAAGCGACAAAAGCGCGGCTAGCGCGCCGGGAGCCGGGCTTCCGGGCAATAAATACGCCGAGCAATTACCGTCATCAGACATCGATGGAAGTATTTACACAAACCTTGGGTTAGTGTACTATTGCCGTAGGAGCATTTCACCGTGGAATGGATTTATCCGCTATCGCGTCAACAGGCATCGATTGTTCGTTCGGTCTTGAGCCGTGAATTGCGCTGCCTGCACCGCCCCGAATTCTCGGATCTGCTGGACTATGCCGAATTTGCAGTAGACGGCCGGACACTTCTTGTGAGGCTCCATTCGGAGTCCGCCCCTACGCTTGAACAGGCAATCAATCTGGCGGCGCTCCGCGGCGGCTTGCCGATTGACCAGGCGACCCTCTATTAATCAGTTACGGTATCCGATACAGCGCGACCTTCTCTGATGATTGGGATGTTGCATCAAGCAAGCCGCTCGCTTCAGGAGGGCCATCATGCGAAGCAAGAAATTCGGCAATTTCCCGGTCATTCCTTACCCCGAAGCGTGAAATAAAAAGTGGAGCCGTGGCCTACTTGCGACTCCACCCAAATACGCCCGCCCGAGCCTTCGACGATCTTCTTACAAATTGCCAGTCCAATTCCTGTTCCCCGTATCGCGGGAAGATACGCTCGCGCTGGTCCCCGGGGATGCCGATCCCGTTGTCCTGCACGGCAAAGAGCCATTTGCGTGGTTGCCTTTCGGCTGCGATCGTGATGCGCGGCGGCTTTTCGCCGCGATACTTCAAGGCGTTTTCGACGAGGTTTTGGAAAGTTGAGTAAGCTGGACGAAATCCCCTTGGACGGCTGGCAGGGCTTGATAAACGACCGTTGCCCCTGTTTGCTCGATCTCGGGCCTCAGATTCGCAAGCACGGTCTCCGGTTGTAGATTGGCCGCCCTGCCGCGCATAAGCCAACAGCGCATGGATGAGCTCTTGCATTTGCTCGGCGCCGCTGATCAGGTAATCGAGAAACCGGTCCGCAGTTTCATCGAGCTGGCCTTGATAGCGGCTCGCCAGCAACTGGGCGAACTGCTTCATGTTCCGCAAAGGTGTTTGCAGGTCGTGTGCGGCAATCTGCGCGAACTCCGACAACTCCTCATTCAGACGGCGCAATGCCTGTTCCGCCTGCTTGCGCGGCGTGATATCTTCCACAATGGCCATGTTGTAGAGCGTGTGGCCCTGCACATCCCGGACAGATACCCATGGACGCTGGCCCACATCACGGCTCCGCTTTTCGTTACATAACGTTTCTCAAAGTGGATGCCGGGAATCTCGCCGCGAAACACCTGCTGAGCGCCCCTGACGGTCCAACTCACGGTTCTCCGGGTGAGTCATATCCGTGGCTGTCAGATCTGCGAATTCCTCTTGCCGATAGCCGAGCATTCGTCCGTTTTCGATCGGTGTGCAGATGTGGCCAATACTACAATGGAACTGCATATCAGACTTCAAGGACTAGGTGGAAAAGCAATACCTAGCTCTGTCACATGGGTGATACTCTCCAAATTGCTGCACAAACCGCTGGCTACATACACAAAGGGGCATTGTAGTGCTGAACCTTAATACGGGGTATTATTGTGCTCTAGATGGCGCCGAGTCGCGATTATGGACACGTCTCGTAGAGCATCAGGGTCTAGTATCTTTAGACGACTTCGTGGCAGCTGGGCCTGAGATGTCAGTAGGCAGGGTATTTGTCGAGCGTATGATGGCCATGGGGCTTCTCAGAACCTCCACGGCCTCGGAGTGCTCTGGCTCTTCAGTCATGAGCAATTACAACAGTTGGCAGAGAATACCGGCAGATATAACAAGTTGGTTATCAGCTAATGGGCGAACGCGAGGGCTACTATTTTTTTCAAGAGGCCACGGGCGTGGCCATGCTGTACCGGACGCAAGTATTGCGCGGCGCATACTGAACAGGCGAGATGATATTGATATTTTATTCGTTTCTTATGGGACAGGCGCACGCACGTTACGCGAGCTTCAGCTTCCTGTGTGTGACCTAGATTTGCCAGAAGATAACGAAAGCCAGGACGTGTACCGCTCTGTTCGGCTCTTTGCAGCACTGCCGCTTGCTCCCGTAGGAGTGCGGCCTTCCGGTGCAGCTCGACAAAAACCGCCACTTTCGATCGCAAGACTTGGGGAACGATGGGCATAGATAAGAAGTCCACCGCGCCGAGATCGTAGCCGCGAATTAACTGCGCGTCACTGTTGTATTTGCTTAGAAACAGAATCGGAATGTGGCGGCACCGCGGCCGACTGCGAATCGACAACGCCGTTTCAAAGCCGTCCATCTCCGCCATCCTTACGTCGAGCAGCACCGCGGCGAAATCCTCGTCCAGAGTGGAGAGCACGGCCTCGAGTGCGATCAGATTTTCGGGCCTATCGTCGACCAGAAGAATCTTGACTTTTTGGTTTTGGGCAGCATCCGTCCGAACCGTGGACGGTTCCTGCCTAAACAAAGGCGACCGCCTGTTTTGGGGCTCAGACATTCTGGATTCCTCCGCCGTTAGCCGTTAGGGATCAAGTATTACACGCACGAAAGGACGTGAACCGAGTCGTGACTACGCGTTTCGAGATGTTATTCCCATGCCGGGGCTGCGGAGTGGAGGGCCTATCTCCCTCAGTTGGGTTTCTGTTTTCCAAGCGGAAATTCGAGGCTCCGTTCCAGAGCGCCTTTCGCGAGCACGGTTTCGATCAGGCCCTGCTTCCATTCCTGGGCCAGCGAGAGGATCGTGGCAATTCGCTCACGGATGATAGCGAGCTGGTTGGCCAACCGCTCGATTTCGTGGCGCTGAGCAGGTGTGAGATCCAGGCTTTTCCAGCGGAAGAGCTGCTCTTCGAAAAGCCAGAGATCCCCGGCTTGTTCGGAATAAACCTCAAGAATGCCTCCGATGGTGTAATTGTCGAGCAACTGCGGAGTGGCTCGGATGGACTGAAGATTTTGGCATTGCTTCTCCGTCTCCTCCAGCAAGCCATCAATCATAGGGCCGATCAGCGGAAGCTTGCTGATCGGCTGCCAATTCGGTTTTCCTCGGGACACAGATACCTCCCGGCGGTTTCCATTCAGTATAGAATTCAGGCTGGAGCGGCGCAGAACCTCTGGTGGTTTCTCCCCATATTGGAGCGCAAGCGGATAGACGGAGCGATTCTCTTGTCGACCGGCCAGCGACACTTACAGACTGTTTCCGCAACCATTGGTCGGTAACAGCGCAAGCTCCAGCCAATAGTGTTCGATTGTGCGTAGCAGATCGAGACTGCTTTCGAGCGATTTTGGTTTCTGCAAGTACGAATTTGCCCCTGCTCCGTACGCGGACAAAACGTCGGATCGGGAAATGGAAGAAGTTAAGACAACGACCGGAATCAGCCGAAACCGCGGATCGGATCGGATGATGCGAAGCACCTGATGGCCATTGAGTTTTGGAAGATTGAGATCGAGCAGGATGAGATCGGGCAGTCCAGCCTCTGGGGAGGTCAGCTCTTCCGCCGCTTGCCGTAGCAGTTCAATCGCGTTCTGCCCGTCTATAGCGATCTGTAACCGGCACGCCGCGCCGGTTTCCTCCAACCCAAGTTTGAGCAGCATGACATCTGCCGGATTGTCTTCCACGAGCAGCACATGGGCGACACGGTGCAAGTCACGGTACAAATTCCTCTCCTTCGGGAGTAGGAACGGCTCTCCCCGGGTGTTCAAGAAAATAGATGAAATCTTGCTGCTGGTAATTTCACCTCACACCTATCAAGGGCGTTGCGAAGTCCAAAAAAATACATTACCGAACCTGGCCGTTATCGGCCCGGTGTGTGCGGGCGCACCCAATGGAGAGAACGCACCACGCGAGAGCCGTACCAGCGGCGGCGCCGAAGGACTCAAGTCCGGCAACTTGGCCATAAGCATTCGCTGGACACAACGGCTCGAAGCAGCTTACAGATGCTTTTTCCGCTTCTCAGCCGCGGGCTTGTCATGGAGATAAGTGAGTTTTCGGTTCTTTCTGTTCTCACTACACGCTTTCAGCAGAGAGCCGCAACACTTCATGCCGGCGATCCCAATAGAATGTCAGAGCAGCCAGGCGCATGCCGTCGCGGCAAGCTTCGTGCGTAAGCGGGTCCGAATTGTGCCAGGGCGCGACCTGGATCGGCTCCTTTGCGAGTTCTTCTTGAATCGCCTTTTCGAATTCGGAGATATCGCGAATTCCAGCTTCAAACTTCAATTGAAGCAAGGCATTCACAATGGAGTAGCCGTCCAGCCGCGCCTCCTGGTACTGCTCGAACATTGAGGCGGGCGGGACTTGCGCGGCCCTTTCGAGGGACTTGGATCCGCAGGGACGCACGGTATGGCGATGCATAGTGTTTACCTTTCCCTTGAATTGATTGTGCTTCCGCAACAAGATCGCCGGCGGCGATCCCCGCGCGGGCTTTGGTTCGGTTGCTGAATAGGGTATTATCCGGATCGCGGCATTTCGTGCAAACGAAAAAGAGGGCGGGTTCTCCCCGCCCGAAAATGCTACCGCTTTCGCGGATCGCCTTTGATGAAGAGCGCTCCATCCGGATTGAACTGCTTGACCAGCATCCGTCTGGCCTGGCTCATGTACTGCCGCGCCGCCCAGCGCGAAATCCCCAGGTCTTTCATGACCGGTTCGAAATCGATAATCAGAGCTCCCCGCTTTGAATTCCGTGTCAAGGGCTTCACGACTATGTGTGGTCCAAGAGCTACCAGGCACCGCAGAAACGTGTTGAGGCGAGCTGTCTGGGGTTCGGGTTCGAGCGCCGCAATTTTGTCGAGCATATCTCTGGCGATGAACTGCTGTTCCATTCTTTGCGTCCGGGCGTGGTGGTCCACGCTCCCCATGCAGGACACCCCCTTGTTTTCGGTGCGGCGGAACGCAGACCGGATTGCGCCCATTTTCAAGGCGTGATGTAGAGCCTGCCGGAAGGGAAGCTCATCCCGGATCTGGTCCCGTTGGAACATTCTGATAGCGCCATCGATCGCGCCGTGGTACAGAAGCTCTTCGGTGAGATCTGGCGGCTGCGAAAAGCTCTTCTCCATCATTCTGCGCGCGGTTTTCTGCGCCAAAGGGCAGGCGCATGCAAGAAACAGACCAAGGGCTCGGGGATGCTGCCGGTCGTGGCGAATCACAACTTCGGCCACTTCGAAGCGCAGCGCCGACCCGGCGGTTGCGAACAGGTACTCAGTGAATTCCTGATATGGACCTTCGTCGAGTGCTGGAATTCTTTGTTCTGCGAGCAAAGATGCAATGAGCGTGGTGATTTCTGAAATATTCATGACGATCCTTTCTGTCCTGCTGGACAGCGATCGTCGGGAGCGAAGGGAGTCAAGGCCGGAGCGAAGCGGAGTGCATTTCAGCCTTGACCCCGGAGCTAGGATGGGAAGACCAGCAGGACAGGAAGGCGTTTACTGGTCCATAGAATTTCGGATGAGAACGAATCTGTAGGGCAGGTGCGCCGAAGCGAACGGAGTGCTTCACTGGGCTCTCCCGTTCCGGCATTGCCCGTTATGGATTCTACGAAGGCAACAGTAGTACGGAACCAGAGGAGAAAAGGTCAGCTTTTTTCCTGTTCCGAGATTTGTATCCGTGAAATCACCGTCTGTTTTGAGGTCGTCCTTAAACAGGGATTGCTGGTAGCCACGGTAACTTTTGTAGCTCGCACGGTAATGGTGGCCGCGGTAACATCGAGGCATGGTTCGGAACTGCGCGAGCTTCGCTTTCGCCCTGGCGCTCATCGCGGCGCTCGGTTTTGCGATCATTGCACGCGCATGCGCTGAAGATCTCTGGTTCCGTCGGTTTCTCCGCACCGCGTAGCCGCCTCCGGCGCTAGCTGGACCTCAAGCCAACTGCCACGCGGATACGAACGGCGCGAAGTTCCCCGTGTCTGATGTTTCGGTTGTTTCGGCGCCGAAGGTCCGCTTCCACCGTCGAAATCGCCCTCGATTGATCTGGGGCTTTGAATGCGGCCGAGGCAGGCTCATCTTGGTGAACCTTTGGTTTGCCCTCAATTAACACAATCGCCGCGACTGTTTCGACACGGGATGTCCACACCACGCCACCTGCAGCCAGAGCAGGAATCTCAGTGATCTTCTCGAATTGAAGTTGAAAACGACGGCCCGGCGTGTATCTCGCACCACAAGCGGACGAAGTAGGAGTGTTTAGAGTCCGGTGAGTACCCGAATCCCGCCCCCACAACCGTAATAAAAGGACGACTACCTCCTCGGGCTTTTCGGGCAAGCAAACCACGACGGACCCGTTCTCCTGAAAAAAAACTATGTGAGGTATCCTTGTTACATTATGGAATTGCAACTGTAATACTGCTCACCCCATACTCGGCCTCGGGCACCAGCAAGCGCACCATATCTGTAGATACTGCCTGCATTGCAGCAACTTGAATGTAGTTGGGGTTCGCACCAGATCTCTTCAACTGATCCTTAGGGATGTCGATAGTTTGGATAGCGGCATTCTCTATGCCACGCGAGAGATCCACTACCACTAGGTAATCCGAGTAATCCAAAGCATCGTGACCCTTTAAGGCAACGAATACCAGACGCGCCGGCGGAAGGAAAAGAAAGGAAGGTCCTCTTAAAATCAATTCACTCTCTAGCGCATTTTCGGTCTCCATTCTGTATGATTTCGCTCGCGCGTTTGATTCGGGATAGATCGGTATACCTACTACTACGGGGCCAGCTTGAATCGGTGCTGGAATCTCTAGTTTTCCTGCAGCGGGCAATCTATTTTCTTCCGGTGTTCGCGTCAAGTCATATAACAGTACGACTTCGTTCGGATTGGGGATACCGTGCCCTTGGTACCACTCCACATATACAATCCAATTTGGAGAAACGTGCTTGGGCGCATAACAAAAGAACCAATCTGCCAAACGCCTGGCCATGAGATCGATCACCACAACGTTAGATGCATCGCCCGCATCACCGATTGCAACGAGCTTATTATTTGACACAAACGAGTCCTTGATGCTTGTTATGCGGACAGTCGCCGCCACGGTGAATTGTGTAACCCCGTTTGATACAGTCGCATTCAGCACATTGGGTATTTCGTTGAGTGGGAGTACATGAGCCGGATTTCGATCCGGCGTCAATGTCAGACTAACTACGTTCCAACTGTCCGTGGTCGTTTTAACCTGTACAGGAGCAGCGTGAGCGCAAAAGGTAACCAACATTGCCACAAAGTAATAGCGTGCCATATGCCCTCCTCAATATAGGCGGATCGTTAGTGCATTTGGCAGACTTGCCAACCCGCTGCACTGTGTACTTGTACTATAGTTATCGAGATGCGTACCGTCCGAACAGCATGCCGGACACGCATCCGTGACCGTTTTGACGCCTTCCCCTTGGATAAATACACGGGCACCCGTCACATAAAGGTCGGGATTGGATTGACATGCTGCCACTGTCGAATCGTTCAATGTTCCCAGGCTGCCAGTAATCGTTTGGAAACCACGGAACGCCGTAGGCCCAGTTGCACAATAGAACTCTTCTTTGACATCTCCATAATCATTGGAGTGTCCGCTTCCAGTGCCTGATCCCGGTGCCGCCACGCGCGATACGAATCCGCTTGTCATCGTACCACCAATAATGCCACATGAGTCGTTGTAGACTGTTACTCCTTGCGGGTCGCCCGTACAGCTGCTCTCGGCCGGGGTGTTATAGCGCGTCTGCCGATAGGTTCCTAGGACTTTAAAATGATATGGGAATGTGGCTGTCAACCTCCCGTTGCCGACTGCCCATTGCGCTGTTATCTGTTGATACTCGCCTATCGGAATGTTCGCCAGCCCAAAGCTATAGCTATATGTGCCTGCCGACGCATTACCATTGAAAATAGGGTCTATGGGGGCTCCGCCACCGCTTCCTGTGGCGGACACGGTGAGTTGACCTGCCAATGTTGGCCCAGATAGCTGAATCGTTACATTATCCTGCGTGATATCGGCGCTTTGAATCGACACGCTACCTACATCGACACCACCCAATCCATTGGGGCGGTACAACCATTTATATCCATTGCTGACGCGATAACGGACGTGCCGCCCGGGCTCTGGCCATGGTAAGTAACGTACCACGTATCAGAGCCGCTTATAGTGGCAATCGATGAATCGCCAATCCAATAAGAGGCTGAGACCACTTGATCACCGCTGGCGGTACACGAGGAAATACAGTTGCAATCCGCCCCATTTGTTTCGCAGGCAG
This sequence comes from Bryobacteraceae bacterium, assembly GCA_035651215.1. Classification (GTDB taxonomy): domain Bacteria; phylum Acidobacteriota; class Terriglobia; order Bryobacterales; family Bryobacteraceae; genus Bog-105. The sequence continues at coordinate 920 of DASRGE010000026.1, read as the reverse complement.
AATAAGTGGGATAATCCGATGCATCACCACCGAGCGGGACTACAACTTGGTTTGACAAAGTCATATTGCAGAGTGCCATATAATTTGAGCATGCGTAGTTACGGTCAACGCCAGAAACATCTACTTGGAGAAGTTTGCCAAAAATTCTTGGAGCTGCAAGAGTATACCAGGTGATAATTCCATGTGTGCTATTTTTCGATAGAGTATGACCGTGGTCATCCTTTTTCTGCTGTTGCATGATGTCGTCGAGCGAGATGGCTTTCGTAGTGAGCGGTCCGACTGGTACGTTTTTGCTCCATGTGTCATATTCAGTAAAAATGGTGACGCGCACGGCTCTGTTAGCTGTATCCCGGCTAGGATTGAAGAGAAGCAGTGTGGCGGATTGTGAAGGGCTGAGCTCCCACGGGTGCTCGCCGCCGTTGTATAGCTGCTGCAAGTCTTTCCAGGGCAGTACTGTTGCAACCTGGCCTGCATAGCCGATTGCCGGTAGCGTTTGTACCTCGCTGAGCACATCCCCGGGAGAGCCATCCGCTACTACTATCAGGGACTGCGGCGCACTTGTACTCTTTAGGCCTTCCGGTATAGTAAAGTCGCTGGCGCTGGCTGGTGGAATTGCTATCTGGGCCACTGTGGCCTGGGTACTTTCGTCACCGATGTCCTGGGTGATGAAAATGTTGACGTTTCTGGTGGTAGTTCGTAAGCATCACGTGAACACCACTGGCGCGAGTATTGGCGATGGCCACATAGTGGGGGCATGGGAAAGCAACAAGCTGAACGGTGCACAAGTATTGGCAGGGCGTAATTGCCGAGCAGGAGGCGAGTGGAAAATCGATTCGCGACTTCTGCCGGGAACGGAACTTAGGAGAACATTCTTTTTATTGGTGGCGGCGGGCTGTGCGCGAGGAGGAGCCGGTTGCGTT
>DASRGE010000025.1:0-17328 GCA_035651215.1 Bryobacteraceae bacterium | reverse complement strand
AAGGAGACGCTTGAAGCATGCCCTGATTTGCTCGCCCTATTGGGGCTCACTCTGTATTGGAATCAAACCTGAATTTTGGGCTCATCCTGTATTGGAATGAAATCTCATTTTCAGGCTCATTCTTGGATTGGAAAATGCTGGATTGACGGATGCCTGATTCTGGAAAGCTGTATTTGGGGATTGATGGGGGTCAATCGAGTACTACGGCGCTGATTGCCGATGGCGAGGGAAGGGTGATCGGGCGAGGGCGCGGCGGTCCGTGCAATCACGCTGCGGCGGCCGAAGGGCGGGCAAAGTTTTTTCGCGCGATGAACGCGTGTCTTACGAGCGCGTGCGAGCAGGCGCAGATCGATGCGAATACGGTTCAGTTCGCGGCGGCTTGTTTTGGATTTAGCGGGGGGCCGCAGGATAAGGACGCTTACTCGCGCGAGTTAGTCCGGAGTGCGCGGTACAAGATTACGCACGATGCGGAGATAGCGCTTGCCGGGGCAACTGCAGGAGAGCCCGGGATTATTGTGATCGGCGGGACGGGGTCGATGGCGTTTGGGAAGAATGCGCGGGGGGAAACGGCTCGGGCGGGGGGCTGGGGGTATGTGTTCGGAGATGAGGGCGGCGGGTTCGATTTAACGCGGCGGGCACTGCGGGCGGCGTTACAGGCGGAAGAGGGATGGGGGCCGGCGACTGCGCTCCGGGAGTTGTTGCTGGAGGCGACAGGCGCGGCGAATGCGAACGATTTGCTGCACCGGTTCTATGCGGATTTCGACAGGGTGGCTATCGCAGGGATGGCGAAGTTGGTGACGCAAGCGGCTGAGCAGGGGGACGATGTTGCACGGGACATTTTGCGGGATGCGGCGAGGGAGTTGGCGATTTTGGTGGAAGGAGTTTATCGAAAGTTGTTTCGGGAAGTTGTGCCGGTGGCGACCGTTGGCGGGGTTTTTCGGAATTTGAAATTGCGAAATGAGTTTGGTGAGCGGGTTCGGGAATTGACGGGCTGCGCAGTGATTCCACCGCGTTATGGACCGGCGGCCGGAGCGCTGCTGGAAGCGCTCCGGCTGGATGGGAACGGGAGTGAGTTGAAGAGTGTGCCGGAGGAGAAGTAGTGGCCGCTCCCTCACGGTCGCGGTTCTGTTAGCGAGGGTTCCTTCAGGAGTTGTTTGACGTTGTCGAGCTCTTTCTTGAGGCGGGCGCCTCGCCGGGCCAGGCTGATGACATAGATCAGCACGATCAGCCAGGCGGCGAGAAAGCCGTAAAACATGAAAGTGAAATTGCGGGCGTCCATAAAACTCTTCTCTCTTTAGATTGCGTTTGCTAAGCGGCGCAGCGAATCGATTTCGCGCGCGGTGGCTTCCTGGCGCGTGCGCACGAGAACCAGCGCGGCGGCGATCAGAAGTAAGGCCAGGAAATTCCAATAGAAGATGTGCTCCATGGCGGGGTCCATGGTGCCGCCGCCCGTCCGGATGCTAAGCACGGGCCCGGGATGGTTGTTGCGGAACCACTCGATGGATTTCCAAACGATGACCACGTCGACGCAACCGAAGATGCACAGCGCCGACGAGAGCCGGGCGCGTTGGGTGGGCTCTTCGATGGCCTTGCGCATCATCAAATAACCGGCAAAGATCAGGACACAGACCAGAGCCGACGTCAGCCGGTAATCCCAAGTCCACCAAATTCCCCAAATGATGCGGGCCCAGATGCTGCCCGTGACAATGTTCACGACGGAGAACACCAGGGAGACTTCAATCACCGAGGCAGCGAGCGAATCGTATTTGAAATTACCGGAACTCAGATACAAGACGCTGAGCGTTAGTGCGACGAAATAGCCGATCATGCCTACGATGGCCGCTGGAGCATGGAAGAACAGAATGCGATAGATGGCTCCCTGCATCGCTTCATCCGGCAGCACAAGGAACATGGAATAAAGCGTATACGTTAGCAGCAGGCCAGCCGCGATTGACAGGCCGATGGCGACTTTTTCGCGCATAGAAATTTCTACTCCTATTGTTACTAGTTGACCAAAATTGTTTCCGCAAGCGCGAAGGCCAGCGAGGTAAAAACGATATCGAAAACAACCAGCACGCGGCCCCAGAGCAACTGGTCCGGCGTTAACGGCTGATTCGAGAGAAGCGTGTTGGTGAGCTCGATGGCGGCGATCAGCAACGGAATGAGCAGCGGATAGATGATCACCGGCAGCATTAGCTCACGCAAACGCAGATTCACCGTAAGGGCGCCGAAGACGGCGCCGAGAATGGCGATCCCCCAGGTTGCGAGTACGCACAGGGCGGCGAGTTCCCAGGGGCGATTGAGCCATTGGACGTTATAGAAGATGCCGAATACGATGAGCGAGACGATTTCGACGGCAATCAGCATGACGAAATTCGCGAGCGCCTTGCCGATCAGCAAGCTGGGCGCGGAAAGCGGCGATGACAAGAGCGCGTCGAGGCATTCGTTCGGAAGTTCGCGCGCAAAGCCACGATTGAAGACGAGCGCTCCGGCGAACGTGAACACGAGCCAGAGCAGGCCGCCCGCCATGCGGTGCGTCTGCTCGGAATCCGGATCGAACGCGAAGCTGAAGAGCAGCAGGATAGCGATGGCGAACGCGCCCGCGGCGTTCAACGACTCTTTGGTCCGCAGCTCGATCGCAAGGTCTTTGCGGGCGACGGCGAACACCTGCCGGATGGGCCTCATCCGGCGGAATGCGTCCTGTAAAGAAATCCAGGGTCATCGAGCATCTCCTGCGTTCGCTCGCCGGAATAACGCAGCCGGCCATTTTCGATGAGGGCGACGTGGGAGGCGATCGAGAGCGCTTCCCGGATCTGATGCGTGGAGAGAATGATGGTTGCGCCGCGGTTGCGAGATTCGAGCAGCAGTTCGCTCAACATGGCGATCGCGCGGTCATCGAGCGAAGTGAAGGGTTCGTCGAGAAGTAGGACCTTTGGCGTGTGCAGGAAGGCTCGAGCAAGAGCCAGGCGCTGGCGCATGCCGCGCGAAAACTGGCGGACGGGCATGTCGCGGACGCGCGCGAGGCCAACGCGGTCAAGCCAGGCATCGGAGATTTTCAGTGACGCGGTCAGGCCCGCGATTTCGGCGAAGAAGCGCAGATTTTCGCGGGCGGAGAGATCTTCGTAGACGCCGATGCCGTGGCCCAGAAAGCCAAGCTGCCGGCGGGCGTTGTCGCTGCGCGGCTTTTCGCCGAAGATGCGAACGGCTCCGCGCTGGAAATGAGTGAGACCGGCGAGAATGCGCAGCAATGTGGTCTTCCCTGCCCCATTGCGGCCCAACAGCGCGCAGCAGGAACCGGCGGCGATATCGAGCGTGTAGTCGCGGAGGGCGGGATAATCGCCGTAGAATTTCCAGATGTGGTCCAGTTCGATGGCTGCGGGCATCAAATAGGCTAGCGGCGGACGGGGGAGTTGCGGAACAGGACGACAAGGCCGACGCCGAGAATCGAGAAGGCGAGGGCGAGCAGCCAGCCTTCGTGTTGATAGATGCGCGGTTTGCCTTCTTTGACCTGGGGCGCATCGCTGTCGTCCGTCGAGGCGGTTTCGTCGCCGCTGTGGAGCGAGCCGGTTCCGGCGATGTCCGCCGAGAAGATTCCGGAGGACACTACGTTGTAGATGGTGGCTTGTGTTTTGGGCTCGGTTCCGACGTTTTGAATGTCCTTGCCGCTCAAGGTGACGCCTTGCGGGACCACAAGACGGAGCGGACCGGCGGGCATGCCCGGCACACCGACGACGCGGCCATGATAAACAGCGGGCGAACCGACCGGCAGGACGTAATTGACCTGGAACTGCGTTTCGCCGGGCTTCACGGCAAAGTTCACCTGGAAGACATCGGCCTCTTTCGTTTTTTCGGCGGGCCGAGGCAGCGGCATTCCCTGCGGGCCTTGTGCGCTTACGCGTACCTGACCGTTCGCTTCGGGAGGCAGGTAGAAGCGCAAGGCGCCTAGCTTGTCGTTGTTGTAAGTGGTGTTCGACTCGTTCTGGATTACGACGGTCTCATTCACGCCGACCTGGCTTTTCGTGGGCTCCAAGACAAGCATGCGCTCGGCGACATGGGCCACGGCCGGAGAAGCGGTTGCTTCATAGATATCGAGTTCGACGTTCGAGGTTGGGATGTTCGGCGTCATCAGCTTGTTGTAATCGACGCCTTTGTACTTGGCCTGCAAAAGCTGGGGACCGCCGCCCGGCTGGTCTTTTTCAAACACGAAATGTCCGGTTGCATCGCTCACCGTGGCGCCGAGCGTCTGCATTCCGTTCTGGCCGGGTTTGATCAACGCGATGCTTACGCCGGGTTGCGGTTTGCCGCTGGTGCGGTTGATGACGGTCCCGTCGATCGCGGCTAACAGGGACAGCGCGCCGCACGAGAACAGCGCGGCGATACGAATGAACTTCTTCATGCAATGGCTCTTCCGCATTCGCCGCAATATTTCAGCGCTTGCGGGAAACTGGCTCCGCAATGGGGACAGACTGTTCCGGTAGGGGCGGGCCGCTTGGCGGCTGCGGGTTTGGGCGGAACGCGCGTGGGCATCAGGCCGAGGCGTTTCGCAGTTTCTTCCATGCTCGCCAGAACCCCGGCGAGTTCTTTCTGCAACGCTTGTTTGGTCTGTTGATAGTCTTCGTCCGACAGCTTGCCGAGGCGGTATTCAAACTGTAAGTCGCGCAGATTTTCGTAGATGGCCTGTTTGCGGTCTTCGAGGTGCTGGATGGGCGACACGGGCAGCGGCTCGGGAACATCTTTGGGCCGGATGAACAGCACGAACGCGAACGCGCCGACGACTACGAGAATGGCGATGACAACAATCATTTCGATTCATCGAGCTCACGGTCGATCTGCGCCCGGAAGCGGTCAATTACCGCCTGGTCGGCGGGCGTGAGGGGCTCGGGCTGCTTGCGGTTGCGCCGCACATACTGCGACCAGATCAGAAAACCGATGAGCAGCGCGACGCCCGGCATAACCCAGGTGATGATCGGGCCCAGACCTTCGCCCGGAGGTGAGGCCAGCGCGACGATTCCCTGCTCCCGGACGATCGTGTTCACAATATCGGTGTCGCTCATGCCTTTCGACTGCATGCTGTGGATGCGGCGGCGCAAAGGATCCGCCGAATCGCAGCGCAGCATGGGGCACGTGCCAACCGTGTTGCGGCACCCTCCGCAGCGGCAGGCGAGTTTGTTGCCCACGCGCGTGACATCCGGCGTCAGATACGACGTGGGGTCCTGCGCGATTAAAAAGGCGACAGCAAAAAGAAATGCGGCGACAAGTTTAAGACTGAACCGTCGCGGGCGTTGTGGCAATGCCTACTACCTCCGTGCGCGCATAATGCAGGCGCACTTTTCCAGGAATTAAACAGATGATGGTGCCGAACAGCAGGACCCAATAGCCGATCCAGATGCAGGACACCAGCGGGAAAATGTAGAGCTGAAAAATGGCTTTGGAATTATCGGGCAGGACTCCCGAGTAGTTCACATACAGATCCTCGTTCAAGCGGCGGCGGATGCCGATGGTGGAGGCTTGCTCCTGGCTGGATTTGTAAACGCGGACCTCCGGTTCAAGCTGGCCGACGTGCTCGCCATTTTTGGAAACATCCAGGATGGCGTGGCTGAACTGGTAGTTGCCGTTGTCGCCATCGTTCACGCTCAAGAGTTTCAGATCGTAATGGCCGAAGCGCAGGGTTTCTCCCAGACCGAGATTGCGCGTTTCGTGCTGATTGAAGGCGCTGCCGGTGAAGCCGATGAACATGAGCACGATGCCCATGTGGACCAGGTAGCCGCCATAGCGCCGCGTGTTGCGCCAGGTAAGTTCGAAGGCAGCGCGGGGCAGCGCCAGCTTTTCTTTGAGTTGAATGGCGCGCGAGCCTTTCCAGAACTCGCCGATGATGCTGGCGGCTACGAACGCGCAAAGGCCGAACGAAATGAGCGGCGCGATCTGGTGGATGCCACTCGCCGCCAATGCGGCAATGACGGCGAGACCCAGGATGGTCGGAATCTGGAAGGAGCGTTTCAAGCTGTTGAGAGAGCTCTTGCGCCAGGCGATGAGCGGACCCACGCCGGTCAGGAAAATCAGAAACAGCGCGATGGGGACGTTGACGCGGTTGTAATAGGGCGCGTCGATGGTTTCCTTTTCGCCCGTGAGCGCTTCCATGATGACCGGGAAGAGCGTGCCCCAGAGGACTGCAAAACAGCTCGCGAGGAGGATGACGTTGTTGAACAGGAAACTGGATTCGCGCGAGACGACGCTTTCGAGTTTCACTTCGCTCTTGAGATAGGGAAGATTCCTGATAATCGCGATGGCGACGAGCGCGGTCGCGGTGAGCACGAAAGTGGTGAAGTACGGCTTCACCGGGGATTGGGCAAAGGCGTGTACGGAGGCGACCAGGCCGGTGCGCGTCAACGTTGTACCGAGAATACTGAGCAGGAACGTGGCGGACACCAGCACCATGTTCCAGACCTTCATCATGCCTTTCTTTTCCTGCATCATGACGGAATGCAGAAAGGCGGTGGCGGTGATCCAGGGCATCAGCGAGGCGTTTTCGACGGGGTCCCAGCCCCAATAGCCGCCCCAACCGAGAACGGTGTACGCCCAGCCCATGCCGAGTAGAATGCCGGTGCTTTGGAATAGCCAGGTCAGAATGGCCCAACGGCGCGTGGTGTGAATCCAGGCTTCCCCGGGCTGTTTCGTGAGCAGCGAGGCCATGGCAAACGCGAACGGAACGGTGAAGCCGACATAGCCGAGATAGAGGAATGGCGGGTGAATCGCCATGGTCCACCACTGCAAGAGCGGGCTGAGGCCGTTGCCATCGCCGACGTCGATGATGCCGCGCCCGATCATCAGAACTCTGAAGGGGCTCGCGACAAAGGTAATCATGCCGATGAAAAATGCGAGCGTGGCCATCATGATGCTGATGACGATGGGCATCATCTCGCGGAATTTGCGGCGGTTGGTGTAGACGACAATCGCGGAGTAGGTGGACAGCAGGAAGCACCAGAACAGGAGCGAACCTTCCTGGCCGCCCCACCAGGCGGTGAATTTGTAAATGCCGGACATGGCCCGGTTGCTGTGCGTGGCCACATAGGCGAGCCGGTAATCGCCTTGGATGAGAGCGGTGACCAGAATGGCCGAGGCGGTGGCGATCAGGACCCAGATGGCGTAGACGGAACGTTCGGCGCTGACGATGAGGAAAGGACGCCGCCCGTACTTGCCGGCGATTGCCGCGATGATCGCGAATACCGCGAGGCAAAAGGCAAGCAAGACCGCCAGCGCGCCGATATTTTCCATGGTTGTTTAACTGCTCCTAATGATTAGCTTTAGGCGAATTGGAGGCACTGAAAACCGCTCCCTCGCGGTCGCGGCTCTGCTGCGTTGGTGCGGTGCTGGTGATTTTTTCGTGAGTCATGCCGCGCTGCGGAACCTTCGGGGCGTATTTCGAAGCGCATTTGGCCTGAATCTTGGTTGCTTCGAAAACACCGTCGGGTCCCAGGCGTCCCTCTGCCAGGGCCTGCGCATTGTCGCGGAATGTATCCGGCAGCGGGTCGGTTCCCGAATAGATTACGTTCAATGTCTTTGCGCCCTGGTGAAGGACAAAGGAGACCTGCGTCCCATGCTTAACAATCGAGCCGGGCTGCACATCTCCACCGACACGCAAGTTCTTAGCCTGGGCGGCTCTTCCCATGCTTGCAAGTTCGGGGATCGTCTTGTAGTAGGTTTTGGTATCCTTCACACCGCCTACGGCCAGCCATACGAGCGAGCCGACAATCAGGGACATCAAAATCCCAAACTTCACGTAGGTATGCATACTTCTGGGGAGCTTTATTCAGTATAACCGTGTTAATGCCAGTGCAAGTACGATCTGACGTTCCTCTATGGCAGCCGAGCCCGGAACGCGTTGCGCAGGCGAACCTGACGGCGTTTCTGCGCCGCACCGGGTTCGCGGACTATCCGGCGCTGCATCGATGGTCGATTGACCGGCCTGAAGAATTCTGGCGGGAATTCTGGATGTTTGCGGAAGTCATTGGGGACATGGGCGGCCGGGCGTTCGAGCCCGGACCGGATATGCCATCGAGCCGCTTCTTTCCCGAAGCGCGGCTCAACGTGGCGGAGAATTTTCTGCGGCGCAGCGGGCCGGAACCCGCGCTGATCGCTGTGAATGAGGCAGGGGAACGGCACGAGGTCTCTTGGGATCAACTGCGCGAGCAGGCGCTTCGCGTGGCGGGTGCGTTGCGGGATGCCGGAGTCGAGCCGGGCGACCGCGTGGCGGCGTTGCTGCCCTTAGGCATCGAGGTGATTCTGGTCTGGCTGGCTGCTTCTGCGCTGGGAGCCATTTTCAGTTCGACTTCGCCGGACTTTGGAGCGGCGGGCGTGCTGGATAGGTTCGGCCAGATTGAGCCGAAAGTGCTGGTCGCGACCGGCGGATATCACTATGGCGGGAAATGGTTCGATTGCAAGGAGCGGCTGCAGGAGATCGAACGCGGGTTGCCGTCACTCCGCAAGTTCGTTCTCGCGGAAGACTTGCAGGCATGGGCCAGCGCGAGTGAACCAATTGCCCGATGGGAGCGGTTTCCGTTCGATCATCCCTGGCTGGTGCTTTTTTCGAGCGGCACCACGGGCAAGCCGAAGTGCATTGTTCATCGCGCCGGGGGCGTGTTCCTGAATTTGAAGAAAGAACATGTTCTGCAATGCGATGTGAAAGCCGGGGACCGGGTGCTGTATTTCACGACGGCCGGCTGGATGATGTTCAACTGGCTGATCAACGGGCTGGCGGAGGGCGCGACGCTAGTGTTGTTCGATGGGAATCCTTTCTATCCGGAGCTTTCGGCACTGCTGGATGTAGCCGAGCGGGAGAAGGTCACGCTGTTCGGAACGAGCGCGAAATACATCGACGCGCTCAAGAAGAGCGGGCTGGAGCCGGTTCGCACGCATTCATTCGATGCGCTGCGGACGATCTGTTCGACCGGTTCGCCGTTGTCGCCGGAAAGCTTTGAGTGGGTGTACTCGCGGCTCAAGCAGGATGTGCATCTGGCCTCGATTAGCGGCGGGACAGACATCTGCGGCTGTTTTCTGCTGGGCAGTCCGATCGATCCGGTGTATGCGGGCGAATTGCAGCGTCCGGGGCTCGGCATGGCGATGGATGTTTGGGATGAGAATGGCGACAGTTTGCGCGACCGGCCGGGCGAGCGCGGGGAACTGGTGTGTGTCCGGCCGTTTCCGTCCCAGCCGCTGCGGTTTTGGGGCGATGAGAGCGGGGACCGGTATCGCAAAGCCTATTTCGAAAAATATCCGGGCGTGTGGGCGCATGGAGATTTCGCGTCCTGGACTCCGCACGGCGGGATGATCATTCACGGCCGCAGCGATACGACGCTGAATCCGGGAGGCGTGCGCTTGGGCACCGGCGAGATTTACCGGGCGGTGGAGAAGATTCCGTCCGTAATGGAAAGCCTGGCGTTCGGACAGCGATGGGACAACGATGTGCGAGTCGTGCTGCTGGTACGGCTCGCGCCCGGCGTGATGCTGACCAAACAACTCAAAGATGAAATCAAGCGCACAATCCAAACGGATTGCACCCCGCGGCATGTACCGGCCGTGATTCTGGCGGTCGATGATCTGCCTCGGACGCGCAGTAATAAACTGGTGGAGCTTGCGGTGTGTGACGCGGTGAATGGATTGAAGATCCGGAATATTGAGGCGATCGCCAATCCGGAAGCGCTGTGGCACATCGCTGCCCTGCCTGAACTCAAGAGCAAGAGCCGTTCTTAAGGAGAATGCAAGTGTTTATTTCCCGCCGCAGTTTTCTTACTCGTACAAGTACGGGCCTGAGTGCTCCGCTGATTTTGGGTGCCGCGAACAAGTCCGGGAGCCGCAAGCCGGTGCTCGGCACAGGCGAGCACACGTATGAGGTGACGCACGACTGGGGCGCTTTGCCCGCGGACATTAAGTACGGCAACACGCATGGGGTTTGTGTGGATGCACAGCAACACGTGTACATCCACCACACCGTTTATGCGACCAGCGAAAAGCCGGACAGCATGGTGGTGTTCGATCATAAGGGCCGGTTCGTCAAGAGCTGGGGCAAAGAGTTCAAAGGCGGCGCACACGGGCTCTATATCCGGAAAGAAGGCCGGCAGGAATTTCTTTATCTCTGCGATATTCAGCGCGGCTTGGTCGTGAAGACCACGTTGAACGGCGAACACGTGTTCGAGCTCGGTTATCCGAAAGAGTCGGAGCCTTATTCCAAGCAGGGGCCAAATGGGAAGCCACTGAAGTGGAGTCCCACGAATCTTGCAGTCGCGCCAAACGGCGACATCTACGTAGGCGACGGTTACGGTTCGAGTTACATCCTTCAATACAACAGCAAGGGCGAGTATATCCGAACATTCGGAGGCCCAGGCAAAGAAGCGGGCCAGTTACTTTGTCCGCACGGCATTATCTGCGATACGCGCGGGCCGGAGCCGATTCTGGTGGTGGCGGACCGCACGAACAAGCGCATTCAGCGGTTCACGCTGGATGGGAAGCATATTGATTTCCTGTACGGAACTAACGCCCCGTGCCATTTCAATATTTACAAGAACGGCGATATGGTGGTGCCGGATCTGTTTGCGCGCGTCACGTTGATGGATAAAGGCAATCAGATTATCGTGAATCTCGGTGACGATTCGTCGAGCGATTACATGAAGACGCGGAAATTGACGCGGGATCATTTTAAGCCGGGCAAGTTTGTGTGCCCGCACGGGGCGTGTTTCGATCATGCGGGGAATATTTATGTAGTGGAGTGGGTGGAAGTGGGGAGAGTTAGTAAGTTGAGGAAGGTGTAGGCCACTCCCTAACGGTCGTGGTTCTGTTCAAGGGCGAAGCGGAGGGGGGCTGAGGACTCGATGACTGTCCCTTGCGGTAAGTCGAGCGGTTTGCGGAACAGGAACGTGCGGTTCCACTTCGGATCGTAGTTATAAAGCCAGACGAGCGGCTCAATTTTGCCGTCCGGTAAATGCGCGATAACGCGCGCGGAAGTTACCGTTTGTTCCGGCCGGATTCCTACCGCTTGCAATGGCTTGTCGAGCACTTTGCGAGTAAGCACGGTGAGAGCGTCTTGCGCGGGATGAGCCGGCGGCTGAGTTTGCGGAGGAGCGGCTTTCGGGAGCAATGCCGGATTCCCTTCAGGCGCACCACCAATCACCCATGCCGCGATGATCAGGATTTCTTCCTGAGTCAGCGCATGATCGGGCTTCAGGTCGCCAAAACCTTTGACTGCGCCCCAGGGCGGCATGGCGCGCGAAAGCACCTGCTCTTTGATATCGACGGCCCAGGGGCGGACCTCGGCGTAGTTTGTCAACGGAATTGACGAACCTTGCGCATGGCAGGACAGGCACCGGCGGTTCATGATGCGCGAAATATCGCGCGTGTAGGTCAGGTTGGTGGTGATGATGTCGTGCGCGCTCGCGGCCAGGGTAAGTACTATTGCGATTGCCAGGCAGTAAACGTTTCGCCTCACCGTGTGAACCTGTATTGAGGATAACGTCAACAGTTTGTGGAGGTCATGTTGCGCAGATCAATTTCAGCTTTCGCTCTGTTGCTCTTCGCCGCGGCGCTGCCGGCGGGCGCACAACAGGGAGATCGCGTTGAGAAGTTACTGGCGGAGCTGTCCAATGCTCCGGCGCCCTCAGGATTTGAGGGCCCCGTGCGTGACATTTTGAAGCGCGAATTCCAGACGGCCGGACTGGAGATTTCCTATGACGGCTTGGGGTCGATCATCGGCGTGATGCCGGGACAGTCCAGCGGTCCACGTATTCTGCTGGCGGCGCACATGGACGAAGTGGGCGCGGTGATCCGTTACGTGACGCCGGGAGGGATGGTGAAGTTTCAGTTGTTGGGCGGCTGGCTCGACCAGGCTTTGGTGGATCAGCGGTGGACGATCCTGACGGCCAAGGGGCCGGTTCTCGCGATCAGCGGATTGAAGAGCGTTCACGTGACACCGCCCGAGGAGCGGACTCGCCTGACCTCGCGCGACGATGTGTTTCTGGATGTAGGCGCGAAATCGAAAGAAGAGGCGGAGGCTCTGGGGATTCGCCCGGGCGATCCGATCGCGCCTGCCAGTTCCTTTGCCGGGCTCGCAGGGGGGCGCTACGTGGGGAAGGCGCTGGATGACCGGGTGGGCTGTGTCGTGTTGCTCGAGACGCTTCGCCGGATCAAAGAGCAAGGCATGCATACTCCGAACACTATTTACTTCGTGGGCACCGTGCAAGAAGAGATTGGAGCGCGCGGGGCGCACACGGCCGCGGCAGTGGTGAAACCGACGCTCGGGCTATCGCTGGAAGCGGGTATTGCGGCGGATCACCCGGGGGGCCGGGCCGATTACGCTCAAGAAAAATTAGGCGCGGGACCGGTGATCTATCTGGCAGACAACGGCATGCTGGTGAGTCTGAAGCTGCGCGATTTTCTGTTTCACGTCGGGCAGGAAAACCACATACCGCTTCAGACCGAAGTAACGAACGGCGGGTTTGAAGATTCGAGGGAATTGCAGGCTTACGGTACGGGCGTGCCCGCGGCCAATATTGCTGTAGCGACACGTTATTTGCATTCGCATAATAGCGAGATTCAGCGTGCAGATCTCGACCGGACGATTGATTTGCTGGTGAAGGCGCTGGGGGAGTTGGATGCGCGCAAGGTGGCGGAGATTGGGGCGTTTTAGTGGGATTCGAGTTGCGGAAGAAAGGGCATGGAACCCCCTCCCTCACGGTCGGGGTTCTGTTCGTGCCTGGTTTCGGGGACCAGAAGCCAGAGTAAGCACACGGCCACCAAAGCGATGGCGGCAAGAGCGAGAAAGCTGACCCCGTAACCGGCGCGCTGCGCGATGGCGCCGGCTACGGTTGTGCTGAGAGACGCGCCGATGCCCACCGCCATTCCGAAACTGCCGAGCGCGAGATTCATACGTCCGGTTCCGCGCGTGCGATCCGCAATCACGAGCGTCGAGACGACTCCGAAAATAGAGTTGGCCACTCCATCCAAGAGCTGAATGGAAACCAGTAGGGGCACCGAACTGGTGAGCGTATAGAGCACGCCACGAAGCGGCAAAACCCCGAAGCCGAGCAACAGGAGCGGCTTGCGGCCATGCTTTTGGGCGTGTCTGCCGACCCATGCCGCGGTACATGCAATGACGAGTTGTGTCACGGCCACCGCTGCCGACATAAACAGGGAGGCATCGCGCGGCCGCCCGCGGGAGAGCATCTCGCCAAGCTGCGGCAACATGGCGGCGTTCGAAAGATGAAACAAAATCGCGCAACCCGCAAAGGCGAGCAGGACGCGATCTTTCAGCAGTACTCGCAACCCGGCGATCTGGCCCGGTTCGCCGTCGCTGCGAGCGCCGCGAGAACGCAAATAATCAATTTCGTCCGGGCGTATAGCGGCCAAACTGAGGAAGCTGGGAACCGCGAGCAAGGGAATGCAAAAGAAGATGGCCTCCGGGCTAAGCGCCCAGCCGGCCCAGCCCATTAGCAGCGCGGCAAAGACGTTGCCTGCTGCGTTGAATCCCTGATTTCTTCCAAAGCGGGTATCGAACATTCTCCTGCCGACGAGCCCGAGCGTAATGGCCGCCAGGGCGGGCGCCAGAAAGGGAGTGACCGCTCCCATGAGCGTTTGCGCGAAGATGACGGATGCGAAGCTGTTGAAGAAGGCAAGCATCAGGGCCGAGATGCTGATGACGGCGGTACACGCGGCGATGAGCGTTCGTTTCCGGCGCGTTGCATCGACCGCCGCTCCCGCGGGGCTCTGCATGAAAATGCCGACGAGCCCGGCTACGGTGAGCGCCACGCCAATCTCTTGCGGCTTCCAGCGCCTGGTAACTAACGCAGCAGCCAGAAAGGGCCCCACGCCGGTCTGCACGTCGGCGACGAAGAAGTTCAGCCAGTCGAGCGCATGCAGGCTGCGAGAAGAGGGAGCCGGATGGGTGTTCATGCGCACTCGTGAAGAACACTTGCAAGTTAGGTGCTTGCAGAAATGTCAGTGAGGGCGTGAGCGAATGCCGGCGGGTTGTGATGAAAGCGGGCGTGTTTGGGTGTTTTGCGGACGCCAGAGGGCAAAAAAATGGACCCCTTGCTTACGCGCGGGGTTCTGATCCTTCCCAAGAGTGCCCGTGGCACGGGTTGTCATCACGTTGCGGGGGAGACGCGCTTTGAAACGGAGAATCGCTTTTCGATATCAGGCAGCAATTCGCAGCCGAGGCCGGAGCCTTCGGGAACGGTCACGAATCCATCTTTTACGGGAGGCACGGCGGTGACGACTTCGCTGTACCAGCCTTTATAGAAGGCGCGAACCGATTCCTGCAAAAGCGCGTTGGGCGCATGCAAGGCGAGATGAGTGGAGGCGGCAAATACTACCGGCCCGGTGCAATCGTGGGGAGCGATGGAGAGATGCCTGGTGTCGGCCATCGCGGCAATTTTGCGCGCTTCCGACAAGCCGCCGCACCAGGCAAGATCGAACATCACAATGCCGACGGCTTCGCTTTCGAGCAGCTCGTGAAAAGCCCAGCGCGTAGCCAGAGTCTCAGACGCGCAGACCGGCGCGGGCGACGCATCGGCGTATCGCTTGAGGCTCTTGAAGTCGTTCATCTTGATAGGATCTTCATGCCAAAAGGTGCGGAACGGAGCGAGCGATTTAGCGATCGCGATGGCGGGCATGAGCTGCCAGAGCGAGTGGAACTCAACCATGATCTCGATGCGATCGCCCACTTTCCGGCGTATTTTTTCGAAGGGCTCCAGGGCTCTTTTGAGATCCTCGCGCGAAATGTATTGGCCCTGCGTGCGTTCGGCCGGGATATCGAAGGGCCAAATCTTCATGGCCGTAATGCCTTCGGCGAGCAGCGATTCGGCCAGCTCATCGGCGCGCGTCAGAAAATCATTCAGATCGTCAAAGCCGCTGACCGGCGCGGGCTTGCGCTGCTCCGCGATACCCCAGTTGCGCGTGGACTGGGTTTCGGCATTGCGCATGTACTGGCTACCGGCGCAGGTGTTGTATGTCCGGATGCGGCCGCGCGTCCAGCCGCCTAGCATTTGTACCACTGGCTTTGCGACCGATTTTCCGAACAGATCCCAAAGGGCGATATCGACTGCCGAGGCCGCCCGCATTTCCACACCGGTCGACCCGAAGCCGAGATATCCGACGAGGTCGCGGGAAACCGCTTCGATGGCCAAAGGATCGCGCCCGATCAGCCGGGGAGCGACGCTGTCATGAAGATAGGCTTCAACCGCCGCGGCGTCGAAGAAGGTTTCACCCAATCCGGTGTATCCATCGTCCGTATGAAGCTGAAGCCAAACAAGTTGTGGAAAATCGGCAATTCGTATGGTTTCGAGATGAGTGATCTTCATCAAGGAAGTCCGTGTGAGGATATGGTAATCCGGCGCTCAGAACGAGGCTGGGACAGAGATACTCGTGAAAACACGTATTCGATTTGGTGATCGTTTTATAAAGCAACTTTAATGTAGTGTTCAGAACTACTTCACCCTGGTTTGCGACTATACTCATTGAGAGCACATAGTGCTATCACTAAGCTGCATACAAGGAGATATATCCAAATGAAGAAACTCATGATCGCCGCCCTAGGCCTCTCACTGCTTTCCGGTACCGCTGTTTTCGCCGCTCAGAATAGTGGCCAGACCGAAACCAGCACGATGAGCAAGAAGAAGACCAAGCACAAGAAGGGCAAGAACAGCACTTCCTCGACCACCAGCACCGAGAGCAGCCCGAAGAGCTAGCTGTCAGGATTGTTACTAATTCAACGCGGTCGCGAGTAAATCTCGCGACCGCGTTTTGTTTTTGCAGGGCAGTACTTTAGTACCCGAAGCGGCGCGAAACGTTCGTTCGCAGCAAATCAACAAATTGGCATGAAGCTCTCGCGTCGCGGCTTTCTAGCCAGTTTGGGCGCCGGTGGGGCGCTCTCGATTCAGCCCAGAATGGGGGCTGCCAAGGACACGCAGAGGTCGAATAAGTCCGCAATCCAGCATATTGTTTTGGTGATGATGGAGAACCGCTCCTTCGACCACTTTCTGGGTTGGATGAAAAACGCCGATGGCCGCCAGACGGGCCTTGTGTATCAGGATTCTCTTGGCGTTTCGCATTCCACTTACCCGCTCGCACCCGATTATCAGGGCTGCGGCCATCCCGACCCCGACCACTCCTACAGCGGCGGCCGTGTTGAATATGATGATGGGCGCTGCGACGGCTGGCTGCGCGCCGGGGAAAACGATATCTACTCGATCGGCTACTACACGCAAGCCGATCTGCCGTTTTTGGGGCAAGCAGCACCGGCCTGGACGACTTGCGCCCGCTATTTTGCGGCCACGATGGCATCCACCTACCCGAACCGCATTTATCAACACGCCGCGCAGACCGACCGCGATGCCGATACGACTACCATTTCCACGCTGCCGACCATTTGGGACCGGCTAGCCGCCGCCGGAATCAGCGGGCGCTACTACTTCAGCGATGTTCCCGTGCTGGCTCTCTGGGGCGCAAAGTACATCTCCATCAGCCGCTTCATCGCGGATTTCTTCGCTGACTGCGCAGCCGGAACACTGCCGAGCGTTTCGTTTGTGGACCCGCGTTTTCTTGACGAAGAGAGCGGCACTTCCGGCGACGATCATCCTCACGCCGATATCCGCAATGGAGAGGTGTTCCTGAACCTCATTTATGAAGCCGTGACAGCAAGTCCGAACTGGGCGAATACGGTTCTGATTATCAATTTCGACGAGTGGGGCGGCTTCTTTGAGCACGTGCCGCCGCACCCGGCGCCGGACAACAATCCGGCCATGGCGCTAAGAGGGTTTCGAGTGCCGTGCATCGTGATCTCGCCGTACGCGCGCCGCTCGTACATTTCTCATACGACGTTCGATCATACTTCTGTTTTGAAGCTGATCGAGTGGCGCTGGGACCTAAAGCCGCTGACGTTGCGAGATGCGTCCGCGAATAATCTGGCCACCGCGCTCGATCTGGAAAGTTTCAATCCGGACATTCCGGAGTTTTCAGTGCCGGTAGGCCTCTTTGGGGCACCCTGTCCGAGTTCCGCTGCAGCCGCGTTAGCGGTTGATTCCGAAGCCTCGGCATTGTTGGAATTGGCGCGCGCAACCGGGTGGAGAGTCTGAGATTGTTGGGCGTGGGCGGTTTATCTCGTCATCGCGCGCTGTGGGAGTGAGCGCCAAAAGGCAGAACCCCGCGGGTAGAGTCGAGGAGAGGCGCGGTGCCGAGGCCCGTTTCCCCTCCCCGCTCATCAAACCGGACGTGCCGATCTCCAGCATCCGGCTTTCCGACAGACTTCACGCGCAGCACACGCAGTCAGCGTCGGACCGTGCTCAT
>DASRGE010000024.1:0-16651 GCA_035651215.1 Bryobacteraceae bacterium | reverse complement strand
TCGGTTTCGAATTCCTGGTCGGCGGCTTTGGCATTTACGAGACGAGCTTTGGCCTGGTTCAGTTCTTGTTTGGCGGCCGCTTCGGCCTCTTGGCGCTTTTGCGATTCGAACCCAATTTCGGCTTTTCTCTTTTCGGCTCTGAGTTTTAGGAGCTGATCGAGGCATTTGTGGAAAGCCCGGTCGTTGGTTGTTTGATAGCGCAGGAACAGCGAGAACTGTTTTTCGTTCTCCATCGAGAGATCGGCGAATTTTTGCGCGCGCTGGCTGAGCCAGAAGTGCTGAGCGAGTTTTTCAACCAGAATGCATTCGGTGATGGTCCCTGGCTGATGTTCGGCCTTGAGTCCGGCAACGAGCGTGGCGTATTCTTCTTCGCATTCTCCGGGTAACACCGAGAATTGCACGCCCGCCAGGCCGTGGCGGAAGTTGTTCAGGCTGGAAGCGGCTTTGCCTTCTTCGGTCTTCGGACCGGTGGAATGCTGCGAGTTCGCCTGATTCGCGGCGATTTGGGCAGGTGTGGACATGATTTTGGGTTGACTCCTAAAAGAAAACGCCGGAGGAGAGCGGCGTCTCGTCCGGCGTTTTCTAAATTTTATTTCGATACCAGTATCGCATGCCGTTCCAAGCGTTTTCCGGTAAATTCATGAATCTAAAAGTGATCTAGGTTGTGAATGGATTTTGGGTGGAGCGCGCGGTGGGGTTAAGTTGTTGATTTGATTAGCGGCGGCACGTAATGAAACCGCACCAGATAAATGTTTCTGCCGCGGCCGTGATTCGCCACCTTGAGGAGATCGACCACCCCGAGGAATCCAGACGCGCGGGCCAGCTCGGGAGTGATGTCAGGAAGGCCAATCGGCTCGATGGAATCCACTTCGATCTCACCTTCCTCCATTTTGTAGCGACCACCCACTTTCACATGGGGACGGGTCCAGATGCGAACGCTGCACGTGATTTCGCCACGGCGCACGCCCTCCCGGAGGCGCTTGGTGAAAGTCATAGGCACAGTCTACGCCTGGGGAAGACCGCGGGCTGAAGCCCACGGCGGCACGCTGAAGCGTGCGCCACGATCAGCGTTTCGCTTCCACCAAGAGACAAGCGCTCCTCCCAAGCGCCGGGGTCACCCACGGTTCCGCAGACGGGTCTAATACTGCAGTGGCGTACATTTGAATGGTGTTTCAAAGGGAACTAAAAACCGGATATTTGCTAGCCTGCGCCCTTTATTGTTTACCGCCGGCACTACTAGGCCAATCAATGGCGCGGCCCCCTCATACGGTACGTGCTTCCGGCGACGCTACCGTAAACGCCAAGCCCGACAGGGCCCAAGTTACAGTTGGGGTGTATTCTCAAGCACCTACAGCGGATGCGGCATCGCAACAGAACGCAACGCTCACGTCACGCGTGCTTAGTGCATTGAAGCAAGTCATCGGCTCCAGGGGACAGATCCAAACCAGCGGATTTGTCGCCAACCCGCAGATGCAGTATGAAAAAAACGGCGGCACGCCGAAGATCACCGGATATGCCGCAACTAACCGGCTTACGCTAACGCTGGATGATCTGGCGCTCGTTTCCAAAGTTGTCGATACCGCTATCGGGGCCGGTGCTACTCAGATAGAGAGCGTGAGTTTTTCGCTTAAGAACGATGAAGCTGTTCGGGCGCAGGCGCTTGCCGAAGCGAGCCGTAAGGCTTACGATGCCGCCCAGGCGATTGCAAAAGCGCTGAGCTTGACCGTGGTTGGCGTGGTGGAAGCACAAACCGGTTCTCAAGCGCCTAATCCCGTTCCCCTGTTCAGAGCCGCTCAATCGCAGATGGCTGCGCAGACGGTCGAGGCGACACCTATCGAACCCGGCGAAATAGAAATTCACGCCACCGTTACCGTCGCGGTGGAAGTTCGATAATCACATTTGCGAAAACCTGGCGTCAGGGACCTCGGTCAGCGCTCCCGGCTTTTCCACCGTATGACTCGATTTAAGACTCGTCCAATCCTCCTCGCAAGAAGAGCAGTCTAATGGCTCGGCCCATGAAAAAGCCCGAACCATGCGGCCTTGCCGATGACATGACCGTCCATCGCCTTGAGCAAATCTTCGCGCGTGGTGTTCGCCGGCAAATCCAGTTTTGTGTCGAGCGCATAGAATTCGAACACATAGTGATGAAGCGGACCGGGACCCGCCCCGGGGCCGAAATATGCGGGCGTCTTACCCATGCGCGCCGCAATGCCCGGACCGTTGCGTGTTCCGTCCGGCAGATCGCCGGCTCCTAATCCTTCCGGTAATCCCTTTGCAGTGCCGGGGATGTTGAATGCGGTCCAATGCAGTGTGTCCGTGGTGGTTTTATTCGTTGAATTTTGCACGTCGTGAAAGATCACGGCGTAGGTTTGCAGATTCGGCGGCGCCGATGCCGGCTCGGCGCCAAGATTCCAATGAAACTCGAAAGCCGGCGACTTATTTTCGCCATGGGCTGCATAGGTCATGGGAATTTCGGCTCCATCCGCCCAGGCATTCGAGGTGACCCAGAGTACGAGACGCGGCGCGGGTCTCGGAGCGGACGTGCTTTGTGCCTGCGCATCGAGACGCGGCACGGCGGCAAAGACACACATGGTCCATGCGGCCAAAAACAGATCTCGTCGTGATTGCTTCACTCAGTTTCTCCTTGCGATGGATTGAGAAGGCATTTTGTAGTGTATCGATTGGTGAGTGTGGGCAGGGTTGCGTCAAGCAACTACCCCTTGCTTACGCGCGGGGTTCTGATTTGGCACGACCCGAATGCTACTATCGAGCGACAATAGCACTCCGGAGAAAATGACGATGAACCTGGTGAAAGCGGCGCTGCTCGTTGCTGTGACTTCGATGGGAGCCTGGGCGCAAGTCAACGCCGGCGAACAGAAGCCGGAACCCAGCCTGCCCTTCACCATGACCACGGTGGCCACTTTTGAGCTGCCTTGGCGGATAGCCTTCCTGCCCGATGGGCGCATGCTGATCACCGAAAAGGTGGGGCCTCTGTGGCTGGTATCGCAGCAGGGAGAGAAGATCTGGGTGCGCAATACACCCCCGGTCTACTGGCAGGGGCAGAACGGCATGCTGGGCGTCTTCGTTTCGCCGCATTATGCCACCGACCAAAGTATCTATCTCACGTATGCCGAGCCGGGCGACTATGGCGGCGGGCTGGCGTTGGCCCGCGCCAAGCTGCACACCACCAGCAACGGGGCTGCACTGCAGAACTTCGAAGTGTTATGGCGGCAGATGCCCAAAGGCAAAGGCGGACAGGAAGGCGCGCAGATCGCCTTTTCGCCCGATGGCGAGTATCTGTTTCTTACGGTTGGCGACCGCCAGCGCTTCACTCCCGCCCAGGATCCGGACCAGCCGGAAGGCAAGATTTTGCGCCTGACGCTGGACGGCAAACCCGCGCCCGGTAATCCCAACTTCGGCAAAACCGGAGCCCGCACGATTCCGTTGATCGATCCGGCAAGTGACACCGAGGCCGCCAAGACGGCGAAAGTGGTGAGCACTTATACCTTTCCCGGCCCTAACCTGACGCCGGCTGAAACCTGGGCTAGCGGCGTCCGCACGCCCTACGGTTTAGCGTTTTCACCCACGGGCGAACTGTGGGAAGTCGAGCATGGCCCGCGCGGCGGCGATGAGCTGAACCTGATCGAGAAGGGCAAGAATTATGGCTGGCCGCTCGTCTCCTATGGGCACAACTACAATGGCGTGCCGATTCCCAGTCCGGATACGCGGCCCGATTTAGTGAAGCCGGTGATTTATTGGGTGCCGGTGATCGCGCCGGGCAATCTGATGTTCTACCACGGCACGCAGACATTTCCGCAATGGAACGGTAATGGTTTCATCAGCGGTCTGGGTAGCAAGGCGCTGCTTCGCATCATCTTCGATGGCCATGGCGGCGCCAAAACCGCCGAGCGCTGGGACGTGGGACACCGCATCCGCGATGTGGAAGAGGGACCCGACGGCTCGCTGTGGATGCTGGAAGACGCGAATCCCGGCGCCCTGATCCATGTGACGCCCCAAGCGATGACTTCGCGCTAGAGCTGGGCTCGCGCCTGCCCCACGTGAAATATTCGCAGGCTGAGAAGAATCAGGCAAACATCAAACTAAAACTTCGCCAGTGTGGGCTGTGTCGTAACCGGCAATGGATTCCAGTTTTTTTCTGAAATGAGAGCGATGCAGTAGGTCCAGCAACGCTCTTGCGGCTGGGGATTCCAACGATGCTCGCGTAAACGAAAGATCAAAGCGCTCCACGGCTAACGGAACGAAGTCCAATCCGAAACAGCGTGCTGCCGACTGAGGAGCGATGCAGCAGTCTGCCTCTCCCGTTGCAACGGCATGCGCCGCGGCGAGGTGCCCTTGCGCAATGGAATCGTAGCCATTGACCTGTTTGGAAGGAATGCCGAGTTCGCCGAGCTTGGAATCCAACAAGTCGCGGCTGCCGGATCCCTTTTCACGATTCACGATGTTCAAACGGTTGCGCGCCAGATCCGCAACAGATCGAATGCCTTTCGGATTTCCGCGCCGCACGGCCAAGCCTTGTTCCCAAACCGCGAAAGTTACGACTCGAACCGAGGCTTTCGGGAAGACCCGCCGGATGATCGGAAGGTTATACTTTCCGGTTGCCCGGTCGAGGAGGTGCGAGCCTGCTGCGTGAACTCGGCCTTGTTTCAACCATTGAAGCGCCAACCGGCTTGCAGCAGGCACACTGATGATTTCTATTTCAGAAGGGCGTAGCGCATCCTGCAGCAGCGAAAGCGCCGGGTCGCATCCCGCCAGCAACAGCCGTGTGCCCTCCTCAGGCAATGCAAGTGGCGGCTTGGTTCGGACGCTGAGTTTTTTCTGAGATTCCACAACAGCGTCAGCCGATGGCAGGTAAGCCGGCAGGAACGCCGTGGGAACGGCGACCAGCCGCTGATTCACGCGGCAAAGCCTTACGGGTTGCCCCTCGTTCACCTGATCGATCGGGAGCAAATCGGCGCGGATGGAGTCGGGCGCTTGTTCCTCGGATATGGAAAAGATGTCCTCCACTTTTACGTCGAGCGCACGTGCGAGTTGCAGGGAAACCGTCGTGTTCGGCACGAACGTGCCATCTTCGATGGCGTAGATCGTTTGCCGGCTGACGCCCACACGGCGCGCCAGGTCAGCCGCGGACATTCCTCGCCTCTTTCGAATCTCTTGCAGACCGTTGCGGATGATCATGGTTCCAAATTCCGTGTCGCTTATACTTTACAAAGTACCTTAAAAGTGACAATGCAATGCTCCCGCTTTGGCTGCCTGCTCTTTCTCGTTTGCGGATCCTTGGCCCAGGGCCAGGTCTCGGCTTCCGTTGCGGGAACGGTGACGGACCCTTCCGGCGCGCTGGTGTCCGGTGCAACGGTCATTGTCAGGAACGAGGGCACCGGCGCAGTCCGCAAGAGCGTTACGGGCAGCGCTGGCCAATATCAGTTCGCTGCGCTTCCGATCGGCCGCTATGAAGTCCGAGTTCGAAAAAGTGGCTTCGCGGAGGAAGTTCGCAGAGGCGTGGATCTGGTTGTGGGCCAGGATGCACGGGTTGACTTGGCGCTTAGGATTGGCACGTCCAGCCAGGAACTCACGGTAAATGCAGACGCGCCCATTGTGAACACGACAGGCGCCGACATCACGGGGTTAGCCGGTGAGCGGGAGATCAAGAATCTGCCGCTGAACGGGAGAAGCTTCGATCTGCTGATGACGTTGAGCCCCGGAGTGGTGAATTTTACGTTTGAAAAGACAGGCGGTGTCGGTGTTTCAAATTCAACGGTCGGGAACAATTTCGCGGTTTCCGGTAATCGCCCGCAACAGAATCTATACCTTCTGAACGGCATTGAGTTTACTGGCGCGGCTGAGAACAACATGCAGCCCGGAGGAACCAGCCAGCAGTTGTTGGGTGTGGATGCAGCGCAGGAGTTTAATATTCTGCGCGATAGCTACAGCGCCGAATATGGCAAACGCCCGGCCGCGCAGGTCCTGATCGTGACGCAGTCCGGAACCAATCAACTGCATGGTTCGGTGTACGAGTTCCTGCGACATAATGCGCTCGACGCACGTAACTTCTTTGACGGTCCATCCGTACCCGGCTTCACGCGCAACCAGTTTGGCGCTTCGCTTGGCGGCCCGTTGAAAAGAGACAAGACGTTTTTATTTGGAAATTGGGAGGAACTCCGTCAGCATCTCCACCAGACGGGTGTCGATCTGGTTCCGGACAACAATGCGCGCCATGGATACCTTCCGTGTGCATTAGTGACGCCCGCGCCCAAGCCTTGCCCTGCTTCGGGAAATGTGTTCGTGGGTGTCTCTCCGCTGATCAACGCCTGGCCAGCGCCTTCGCCGGGCGCTCCGGATTACGGCGGCATCTCGGAAGCATTCAACAATCCGCTGCAAACCATTCGTGACGATTTCGGAACCGTACGATTGGATCAGGTATTCAGCGGGAACGATACGGTAAGCGCCAGTTACACGGTCGATGACAGCGCCGATTTCACGCCGACAAGTACGAACGCTTACAGCGCCGATGCCGAAACCCTGCGCGAGCAAGTAGCGACACTACACGAAACGCATGTTTTCTCTCCGAGTCTTTTGAATACCGCGCGAGCCGGCTACTCGAGAGCGAGTTATTTCTTCTCGGGCGAGCCGGCGCCGGGTACTCCAGCCGCGAGCTTACCCGGATTTTTGACCGGCTTGCCGGTCGGAGCGCTGGTTGTGGGAGGCAGCGCGGCCTCCAATCCCACAGCGCAGATCAGTCTCGCCGGAAGCAATAACGGCAGCAATCTGGACGTCCATCGCAATATTTATACGTACGAGGATCGTGTATCCCTAACCGCCGGGCGGCACGAATTGAATTTCGGCGTCTGGTTTCAGCAGTTCCAATCGAACGAAAACCTTGCACTGAGTCAGTACGGCCAAGCAACGTTCACCAGTCTTCAAACTCTGCTACAAGGGACCATCGGGACACTTCTTTTCAACCCCACGCCTACTCCGCTTGGCTGGCGCTCGCTTTTCGGAGCAATCTATGCAGAGGACGCGATTCGAGTGGGGCCGCGCTTGACAGTTTCGCTTGGATTTCGGGACGAGTTCACGACCGGCTGGAACGAAGCGCACGGGCGGGCCTCCAACTACGTTTATGCGAACGGTGTGATTGTGACCGAGCCTCATATCGGCGGCTCAGTGTTCACAAAAAACAGAGGCACTTTTCTTCCCCAGCCCAGAGTGGGCATTGCCTGGAGTCCTTTTACCCGCAAAACGGTTGTTCGCGCCGGCTTTGGAATCTATAACGATTTGCAGGATGCCCTCGGGTATCGCACCGATCAGAACACGCCGTTCAACCCGACATACAGCGCGCCGAATGTTCCCGTATCGTCGCTTCCTCTTGCTCGGACCGTTCCCACTCAACCCACCGCTCGCCTGGTTCCTGGAGGAGTGCAACCGGACCTGTACACCCCGACTCTGATTTCGTGGTCGTTGCGCGTTCAGCAGGAGTTAACGGCTAACACGGTCTTAACGGCCGGATACGTCGGTTCTCACGGCTACCACGAAATTCTGGGTATCGATGCGAACGAACCGTTTCCCGTGATCTGTCCGGCTTCTCCCTGTCCAGCCACTTACCCGACAAACTTTCCGTCGGGGTTGGCGGGTACTCGGGTGCCCGCTGGAACTTACTATGTCCCGACAAGTGTCCGCGCAAATCCAGCCATCGCGAATACCTGGACTTACTTTTCTGAAGCGGACAGTTCTTACAATGCGTTGCAGTTCGAGGTCAACCAGCGTTTCGAGCACGGGTTCTCATTACGCGGATCGTACACGTGGTCGAAAACAATCGACGACGGAGACTCGCTGAACGCCACAACGTCCGGCGGCGAGCCGGCGCTTGCCTCAAATCCTTTCAACCTGCGGGCGGACCGTGGTCTCGCGAACTTCGATGTTAGAAACGTGGCTGCCCTCGGGCTGGTGTATGCGCTGCCATTCGGCCGCGGCAAACAGTTTCTTAGCAGCGGCTGGACCGTCAATTCGGTCGTGACGATCCAGGGTGGATTTCCGTTCACGCCCCAGTTGAGCTACAACCCATCAAACAATGGAGACACACGCAACCCGGTGCGGCCGTTTGTCAATCCGTCATTCAGCGGCCCAGTGATTTTGGGCAACGTGCATCAGTGGTTTAACCCGGCAGCCTTCCTGCCGCCTCCAAACAACAGCGGTTTTTACGGCAATCTGGGCAGAGATACGCTGATCGGTCCGGGTCTCGGGACCTGGGACTTCTCTCTTATGAAGGACACGTCCATTCACGAACGCGCGAACCTGCAGTTCCGCGCAGAATTCTTTAATTTGCTGAACAGGGCGAACTTCAACACACCCAATGCCGTCGTTTTTACGCCCACCGGTGTATCGCCGACGGCGGGAGTAATTACGAGTACGTCTACTACTTCGCGTCAGATTCAATTTGGGCTGAAATTACTCTGGTAAAGCAAAGAGGGGCCGCGAAGCCGCAACCGAACGCCGCCAAGATTGGCGGCGGCAGCCTAAAAGGCTGGCCCGACAAAATCTTTGCTATCGCGGTGGAACTGCCGGCGTTGGATTGGGCCCGGGCGCCTGGTTCAGGTTTTGATTGCCCTGGTTTGGCGGAATTCCGATCTTCGTCCCAATCACTTCGCCGGACACGACCAACTGGACGCGGCGATTCAGGCGGCGGCCGGCGGCCGTGTCATTCGAGGAGACCGGGTAGGCTTCGCCGTAGCCGACAGCGGTCACAGATTGGGGGTTCAGACCCTGGCTTATTAAGAAATCGCGAACGGTGTTGGCTCGTTCTTCGGAGAGCTTCTGGTTAAACTGCTCGCTTCCGGTGCTATCCGTGTAGCCTTCCACCTGTAGATTCAATCCGGGATGCGAAATCACGATTCCGGAAATTTTCGCGAGGGCTTCGCGGGCCGGCTCCTTCAGCGTGTATTTGCCCGTATCGAAAAGCACGTCCTGCATATTGACGACGAGGCCCCGCGGTGTTTCGCGCGTGGGCAGAACGGCATTGAACTGCTGAAGCAGTTGCTCACGAAGCTGGTTCTTTTCGTTTTCGGCCTGCTGACGCAGACGCTCCGCTTCGGCGGCAGCCTGATTCGCGCGTTGCGCTTCGACGGCAGCCTGAGCGCGCGCGGCATCCGCCTCGCGTTTTGCCGCCTCCGCCTGAGCGCGGGCTTCGGCTTCTACCTGGGCCTGATGCTCGGCTTCCTGCTGCCGGATTCTTTCCTGCTGCGCGCGCTGCTGTGCCTCTTCCGCGGCTTTCTGCGCTGCCGCCTGGCGGGCCGCCGCCTCTTCGCGCTCCTGCTGTTGGGCAACCTGCTGCTGCGTCCGCAACGAAATCACGCGCGCATCTTCCGCCTTCTGAACCGCCTCGCGCGCGGTCATTTTAGCCGGATTCCATTGCTTCCGGTGCTGATAATCTTCTGCCTGCGTGAGCAGATGCTCGGCGTCCTGAAACACTTGAGTGGCATACTGATCCGCTTTTGCGTACCGGGCGATCTGGACCGCGTTCATCGCTTCGTAAAGGTCGAGCGGACTCTTCTTGTTCGCGTTCAGATCAATCGGGTGCTGCTGCGATTCGGGAACGTGATAGGTATATTGACCACGCTTCAGCAACTGGTAATTCGCGTTCACCACTTCCACTTTGCCGAGAGTATCCGTGCGGACGATATTTTCCATCGCCACCACGTCGCTAGGCTCCCGGACGGCGAAGTATGGTTCGGCGGTGATGATCAACCCAAACGACTGCAGTTCCGTAGTGACATCGCCCTTGTAGTTGCCGTCGGAATCCACCAGCACTTCACCTAAATTCGCTGCGTGGCCGTCCGGCGTAATTGCCCACAGCACGTAAGTGAGGAATTCAGAGCCGAATGTACGTGGAGCCGGCAGTTTCTTCACGTCCAGCTTGATTTCCATGTGCCCTAGCTGACTCTGAACTTCCGCCGTACCCTTGGCCTGCGGGGCGAGTGTGGTACCTCGAAAATCGATCTTGGTCCACCCGCTGCGGTTCCGGTAGCTGACAGCTTGAATGGACCGGGAGACCACCTGAACACGGTAGATAGGCGTCGTGCCTCCCGGTCCGTTCTGCTGGTCGTTCGCTTGCGTCGGGTTCTGTTCCTGGCCCCACAACGCAAGCGGCAGAAGGAGTAGGGTACATACGAGGGAGCGCATATACACGTTACTGCAATGTATGTTCCAAACTCGCCTGTTGTTCGTTTGCATGCAGTTAGAAAAGGTGCACGTAAATACACCGGGTACTTTTTGCACAATCCAGAAAACGTAGCGAGTATTCCTGCTCACGCTCGGGTTCTGCAGCTCTGTCCCGGTAAGATCGTATTGTGACTCCGCCGCAGGTTGGCGCCATCGAAACCACCCAAAATAAACGATCCGCCTCACCCCTGATCCCTATTTTCCTGATTGTTGCGGTCGATATTCTCGGCTTCACGATCATCCTCCCGCTGTTGCCGTTTTATTCGGAGCGATTGGGCGCCTCCGCCACAGTCGTCGGGGAAATCGTTTCTATTTATGCAGTGTTCCAACTGATCGCCGGACCTATTCTGGGCCAGCTTTCGGACCGGTTTGGCAGACGGCCGCTGCTGTTGATCAGCCAAGCTGGGACACTCGCCGGATTTCTGATCCTCGCGTTTTCTACGCAGATCTGGATGGTGTTCTTATCGCGCGCCATCGATGGGGCAACTGCCGGAAACCTAAGCATCGCGCAAGCTTACATCAGTGACGTGACCAAGCCGGAAAACCGGGCCAAGGCATTTGCCGTCATCGGAGTGGCCTTCGGTTTTGGATTTCTGGTGGGACCAGCTATTTCGGGATTTCTGGCGCACTATGGCTACCAGGCTCCCATTTTCACCGCGGCCGGGTTGTCGTTCACCAGCATCCTTTGCACGACGTTTCTGCTTCCGCGCCGGGAAATTGTGCACGAGCAGAACGCCGCGGCGGAAGCGCAAGGCGAAGTTGGCCCGGGGGGAAAACGCTTGTCACTGCTCTCCTGGGGTGAATACCGCAGATATTTTCGCGATACGCAACTCGCGCGATTGCTCTTTCAGTGGCTGCTGTTCGCGCTCTCGTTCTCCACCTTTATTTCGGGATTCGCGCTGTTTGCGGAGCGCCGTTACTTCTGGAACGGGCATCCGGTAGGAGTGCGGGAGGTGGGCTATATTTTTGCGTTTAACGGTTTCATCGGAATGATCATGCAAGGCGGGCTGGTAGGCCGCATGGTGAAGGCGATGGGCGAAAAGAGAGTTGTTGCTTTGGGATTTGCCACCTCGATGCTCGGGTATGCGGCGGTAGGATTCACGTATACGATTGGACAACTGCTTTGGGTGCTCGGGCTCTCTTCGATCGGCGGCTCCGGCTTACGGCCAGCGCTGACTAGCCTTATCACGCAAAAGGCGGGCAGGCGTGAACAGGGCGTGATCATCGGGTTGACGCAATCGCTGACCTCGATTGCGCAGATCGCCGCGCCGGTCCTGGCCGGATGGTTGATCCAGCAACACGATTTGAAGATATGGGCCATCTGGGCCGGTGTGCTCTCCGGAGCGGCGCTGATTTTCCAGCAGCGCGCCGGCAACGCAGGTTGACGGTCTAGGTTTGTAGCAATGAAACGCGTTCTTGCGCTAATCCTGAGCTTCGTACAGATCGCTTTTGCAGGAGCAACGTCCGTGCACTGGCGTGATCTGGGCCCGATCATCCAGGGTAAAGAAGTCATGGTCAGACTGACAGATGGCACACGCCTGAAAGGCACCGCATCGCTTGATGCTGATTCGCTTGTCGTCACAAACGCCAGAGGGCGAGAGTCTGTGCCGCGCAATGCGATTCGCGAGGTTCGCGTAACCCGGAAAACGGGTTATAAGTGGCGGGTTATTGCGACCGCGCTGGGCGCCGGAGCCGGGGCCGCTCTTTCGTATCCAATATTGGCCGAAACGCACAACGAAGGCAGCAGCCGGTTTGACGGCGCAGCGGCAGCTCTGATTGGCGGTTTGGCGGCGCTCGGCTTCTGGGCCGGTTGGCGCACCGACCGGACGATTGAAACAATCACGATTTTGCCGGACTGAGGCCGCCTGATTTCGCGGTTCGGTATACTTCCAGATCACCGGAGAATGCCGATGTCTAGCAGCGCCACGCCCAAACAGGGCGATCACGTCTTCAACGCGATTGATATCGCATTGCTGCGCCCATTCGAGAGCATTCGCTCTCTTCGCTCCGTGAATGTGGACGGCGAACACTTCCTGCATGACTACCTGTTGCACTGCTACAGCATGGCGAGAAAGATGGCCGAGGCGCCCGCGGTCCTGACGGCAAGAAAGTTTGTAGCTTCCGCCAATGCCGAAGAGAACGCCTTGCGAGAGTTTGCGCGCCTGCGCTCCCGCTATCCATCGCTGGCGCGCATCACACCGGCCCTGCTCCGCGAGATTCACCTTCGCAACTCCGACCAGTTTGGCGCCGCGGCCGACCGCTATGAACGAGAGGTGCTCACGTTAGTTCAGCGTTCGCTCGAAGCGGCTGTGGCGCCGGGCGCCAAACCCTCAGGAGCAGCCATACCTGCCGTCAGCATCGCCTGCCAACAGATGCTTAATGCGACCTACGATCCGGCGGCCGCGCTGGTCGTGATTGCCGATAGTCTTTCAACGGAAAGTCTACCCACCCAGGGAGCACTGTATAGCACGGTCACCGGCATCGCCGGAACGCTTGACCGCCCAGCGATGTGGAGAGACGCGTTTGCAAGCCTCCGAGAAGCGAGGCCCACGGCGACGGGCAGGCTGATCAGCGGGATTCGGGACGTGCTGATGCAGATCGACCTGCTCCGGGCGCAGAGCATGACGTTTCCCGCGCTCATCAAAGACGAGATTGGCCAAAAATCCCGCTCGGGGCAAGCCGGTGCCGTATTTGCAGGAATGCTCCATTTAGTGCACGCAAGATTGCAACAGATGCGCTGAGTCAGATAGAACCAGCGCAGTTTGGGCGGCGTGCTAAAACCGCCTCCGTTTTGCGCAGGTATCGGTAAGGGGATGATCCTATGGCACTGGATATGGATAAGCTGAACACGTTTGTCGGCCAATTTGTGGGCGATTTGGGAGCCACCGTCCACACGGGTATGGTCGTAATTGGGGAAAAACTAGGGCTCTATCGAGCACTTGCGCAAGGCCCATTGAGCGTGGCCGAACTTGCGGCCAAAACCCAAACGGATGAGCGTTATCTGCGCGAGTGGCTGGCGTCGCAAGCGGCTGGAGGGTACGTTACGTACCATGACGAAACGGACAAATTCGGTCTCAGCGAGGAGCAGGCTTTTACGCTGGCGATGGAAGACAGTCCCGCCTACCTACCTGGCGCTTTTCAACTGGCTTTGGGAGCGCTGGCGGCCGTTCCGCGCATTACCGATTCGTTTCGGACCGGCGCGGGCATGGGCTGGCACGAGCATGACGAAAGCGTCTTTCATGGGTGCGAGAAATTCTTCCGACCTGGATATGCCGCGAATCTGGTGACTTCCTGGAAGCCTGGCCCCTTCGCCATCAGTGCATCCAGCGTCCGAACAAACAAGGCTGCTCCTATGACGAGCGTCAAAGTCAAAGCGATCTGTGCGGTCACAATGGTCTTTCGGAGCCGGACTCCGCCGAATGCCGTGCCGCCTCGCTCCCGGAGCGACGATACAAGCGACCGACGCCCTGAGTGCCACGCCGGCGCAAGACCACTCAAAACGCCCGCCGCTACAGTTGCAAGGAACGCGAACAGCAAAAGGCGTGAGTCAATGGCCGCGTGCAAGGCAGTAGCGGCGTTGTCCTTCGGGAGGGATGCGATAAGAGCTTGCACGGCGATCGGAGAGGCTGCGATTCCAAGCACTCCCCCGGCGAGTGCGATCAGCAGGCTGTCGCAAGGAGTTGACGGCCCAGCCGCCCGCGCGAAGCGCCGAGTGCCAGCCTGGTGCCTATTTCGCGGTCGCGGGCCGAGCCGCGCGCCAGGAACAGACCGGACACGTTCAAGCAGGCCAGTCCTAACAATACGACCGTTGCGGCAAATAGCACCCAGAGTGGTTCTAATAATCGCCGCCGCAGCGTGGAGTGGCCTTGCGGCGCCGCGGTGAGCACGAGTGACGAATTCAGGAATCTCTGCCGGCGCTCGGGTGTGATCACGGGAAATCCCGCGCGGCGCATGTCTTCGTGCAGCATTGCTTTGAACCACGGTTGCAGCCCTGCCTGAGCCCTTTGCAACGTCATGCCGTCCCGCAGCCGGCCCAGCACCTGCATCCAGCGAGTCCGACGATCGTGAAGACCATTGAAGCCGGGAATGACCTCCGTCGACATGGAGGCTGGAATCCAGAGTGAGGGAACCTCGCCAACGTCGATTCCCCGGAACGTGGAAGCAGCTACGCCGATGATGGTGAGCCGGTGGCGATTTACCAGCATGTTGCGGCCTACCACATCCGTGGCACCTCCGAGCTGCGCCTTCCAAAAGTCGTTGGAAAGCACGGTCACCGGATTCGCGTTCGGCCTACGGTCGTCATCGTTCGTTAAGACCTGTCCTAGGGCTGGCCCCACCCCGAGCACTGAGAAATAGTTACCGGAAACAATTTCCGCTGTCGCCGCGCGAGAATCGCCGCCGGTCGAGAGATTGATCGTGGTGAGCGCGCGGCAAAATACACCTTCGAAAAATTGCTTCTGCTGATCCAGATCGCGGCAGATGGGATAAGACATAAGGTTCCAACTGCCGAACCCACTCGCGACCTGATCACCTTTCCAATCGATCAGGACAAGGCGTTCCGGCTGGCGTGCCGGAAGCGCGTGCAGGAGCACCTGATCCACCAGCGAGTAAATTGCGCTTGTCGCGCCAATGCCGAGCATCAGCGAGAGCACGGACGTGATGGTGAACGCGGGCGTTCTGCGAAACGAACGCACGGAGAACCGGAGATCGTAAACGAAATCTCGTAGCCATCGAGCCAGCCAGACATCCCGCACGTCCTCTTGGATTTGCGCGACACCGCCCAACTCCAGCCTGGCTTGCCGGCGAGCTCCCCCGGCGGACAGACCCGCTCGTTCAAGATCCATTATTCGCCGATCGAGATGGTAGCGCAACTCACGGTCCAGGCCGCTTTCCAGCTTTTTGCGGCGGAACCAGTTCGCCAATTGCCTCATGACCCGCTGCCCTCACTGAAAATGAGTTGCACCGCGCCAGCCAAGCGTGCCCAGCTATCCTTTTCGGCGGCGAGTTGCTTCCGTCCGGAAGCAGTCAAGGCGTAGAATTTGGCTTCGCGGCCGGTTTCTGACTGCTTCCATTCGGCTCTGAGCCATCCCTTCTGTTCCAGCCGGTGTAGCGCAGGATACAGGGAGCCTTGATTTACCTGGACCACCGATCGCGAGATCTGGTCCAATCGTTGGGCGATTCCATAGCCGTGCGCCGGCTGCAGCGACACGATGTGCAGGATGAGCATGTCGAGCGTACCTTGCGGGATGGGAAAACGCGAGGAAGACGTCAATGCCTCAACCTTCTACCGATCAGCATACAGCATGATAGGTCGAAGGTCAAGGTGTTAATCGTGGGGTTAATTTGTGGTCTGAGCGCGGCCGAGCCCGTCGACTAGGATTTCCGACAGCTTCGAAATCAGTAAATCGCCCGGATTATCCGGCGTCCAGTTCACCTCGGGCATGTCGTCCACTGTGACCGCTATCGCAATCGGACCGCGCTTGGAATAAATAATGCCCACGTCGCTGCGCAAGCGGTCGAGCGCGCCGGATTTATTCGCGATCGTCACATCTTTCATATCGCGGCCCAGACAGTTATGGTCGCGCTGCCGTTTTAGAATCGCCAGCATGCCCTGCGAGGCGTCCTTGTTGACTAACTCTCCCCGATAGATCTTTTCGAGCAGCGTCACCATCTCGCGCGGGCTGCTGCGGCCGATGCCCCATTTTTTGTTCTCCGGCTTGGCGCCCTCTTCGGTGACGCCGCTCGGCTGTGGTTTTAAATCGTTGCGGTCGCCCAGAATTTTGCGCATCACGCGCGTCTGTCGAAGTCCGAGCTGCGCCATGCGCGCGTTTACCGCGTTTCCGCCAATCCGGTTGAGGATCAGATTCGTTGCCGTGTTATCGCTCACGACGATCATCAAATCGACCATATCCCGAATCGGAAGCTGATCGCCGTTCGAGAAATCTTGAACCAGCCCACTGCCGGACACCTTCTCGTCCGCCGTGACGGCGAGCGGCTCGGTCCACTTCAGCTTGCCTTCCGCAACCTCGGCGAAGCATTCCACCATGATCGCCAGCTTAATGGTGCTGGCCGTGCGTACCGGGTCGTCCCCTCTCAATCCATAGCTCGCGCCCGTATCCAGGTTTTTCGCATAGAGACTCACTTGTCCCGCAAACCCCTGGACCTTTTCTTTGACGGCGCGGTCCAACTCCTGTGAGGAAACGCACAAACTGCAAGCAAGGCACGCGAGCAACGCCCGAACGATCATAGGCTACATTCTACTGAGGCGCAGGAGAGGCGCCCAGCATTTTCCAATCCAAGAATGAGCCTGAAAATGAGATTTCATTCCAATACAGGATGAGCCCAAAATTCAGGTTTGATTCCAATACAGAGTGAGCCCCAATAGGGCGAGCAAATCAGGGCATGCTTCAAGCGTCTCCTT
>DASRGE010000023.1:0-14865 GCA_035651215.1 Bryobacteraceae bacterium | reverse complement strand
TGCGCTGGTACGGATCAGCCTCCAGCGCCTGCGAGCGCTCGATCCGCATTGCCTCGTTTAGCATCACGCGCATCGCGTCGGCCATGTGCGAGAGCCCATTTTCACAAAGAAGTTGAACTACCGTCTCAATTACGTTATCGTTGGCCTGGTGGGCCATGGTTTGCTCCTTTCGATGAATCGCTCGTTCATTCAAGGAAATCAAACTCGGCCCGCCAAAACAAGTCGCCCTTGTTTTGTTCTGGCCCTCCGCTGCGGCTCGCTACGCTCGCCTCCGCTACGGCCTAGAACAAAACAGTCCCGAATTGCTTCGGAGCTAATTTACAGAAAGAAGTTTACACGAACGAAAATTCGCCTCGTGTCATCGTTCTAAACGAGAGCATGGCTCATCGGGCTGTTTGGGGAAAAAGTGCGATCGGCCACACCCTTCGTTTTCATGGCGATTCTCCGGCGATCATCGTATGCCGACCCTGCTGAGATTGGCGGAAGGTTGTGCGGCAGGGAAGAAACCAACAAGCACCTGTACCGATCCGCCGGGGTAGGCTCGCTAGATGTTGACTAGCTGGCGCGAATCCGAAAACTCCACTTTTGTGAATTAAGGCGCAGCGTGGGGCCGCCTCCGTTCACCGTGCCCGCCAGACTGGCCCCTGGGTGGCCAATGTTGCGGGTCATTACCGGGAATTCCGATTGAATCCGCGCGTTGTGCGAACTGATCTGGAGATTGAACTTGCTGCTGGCCGGCATGATTAGTTCCACATCGCCGTTGTGCATTTGGACACTACTGGCGGCAATAAACGATGCGAACTGCACTCTGGCGTTGCCATTATGTGTGTCCAATTCCAGCGCGCCGGCAAGTCCGTTCACGATCACCTGGCTGTTATGAGTGGATATACTCAGCCCCGCATGGAGGTCATTCACCTCGATTTGTGAGTTGTGATCGTGAATCGTCCAACGCGCCGTGCGCGGCGCATGGATCGTGTAGTGAATCTCCGGATTGTTATCGCGCAGGGTGTCCCATTGTGGGTAATTCGATCTGATCCGGATGGAATCACCAATACTGTCAATATCCACGCTGGTTTCATCAAAGCGACGGCGATTGGCGTCCTGCTGGAATCCAAAGCCGGAATTCATCTCGATTCGCGCGTGAATGTCGATCTCGGGACGGTCCCAAGTGTTCACCTTAATCGAACCGTTATGACTTTCGATTATCACGGAGCCGGTTGGCTGCAGCGGCAGAGTCTTATCGATGGTTCTTGAATCCGCTGCGCAGAGCAGAGTACAAGTCAGCAGGGCGGCCGCGAGTGAGCGTGCGAGAGTCATTGTAGTCGTACGCCGCATGATTGTCTCCCAAAGTGAGAATACGTATGGGATCAGGTAAAGTTCGGCAGATTAATGGAAAAACAGCAGGGCCCAGAAACGAGTCTGCCCTGGTGTACGTAGGAAAAGAAGGCTTTGGCCTTATGCAACGCCACGCCTAACTACAGGCTGTAAGTATCTGTGTTTACAGTTATTTGGGTGCTTGCCGAATGATAACAACGGGTTATCATTCACATGAAGAGGTTTGCCCAATATCACGCTGTACACTGGCCCTGAACCCGCAATCCCCGATGCCCACCGCTGAAATCACTCCGGGACCCATCAATAATTACCCGATCCGAGGGCAGAAAGTCCTACTCGACGCCGGCCTCGCGGCGCTCTGCGACGTCGAGACTCTCTTCTTCAATCAGCCGTCAGAACGGAATCGCGAGTATTTGTCCGAGGATTTCATGCCCAACTGACGCGAAAAGAAAGCGAAGCTTTGACGTCACAAACTGTCATATCAAACCCAACTAGCCGCAGTACCCGGCGACACCGCCCGTATGCTTTCACTGAACAAGGCGTGGCTCAGTTCGGTGTTGCGCAGCAAGCGGGCCATTGAGGTGAATATCGCTATCATGCGCACCTTTGTGCGTCGCCGGCAATTGCTGGCGATTCGTGAGGACTTGGCGCGCCGCTTGGGCCAGCTGGAATGGCGGCGCAATGAGCAGGGCCAATAGATTCAGACCGTTTTTGAGACTATCCAGCATCTGATCGAAGCTCCGGCTGACGAGCCCAAGTGCCGCATCGGATTTCCGACCAGCCGGAGCAGTCACGAACCGCAAGCGATTACCAGCGGAAAAGGAGAGAGAATCAAAGAGAGAGAATCGAGGATGAGCAAGTATACGGAGGTTTTGGAGGCCCTGAAACGTCTGTTTCGCATCGCCATGACCGATACAGGCCAAGCGCGCCAGGTGGCCGATTTCCTGCTGAGCTGGCACAACGCCGCCGAGAACGGCGGCTGGGATCCCACCGATTTATGGAACGTGGATGATGAGATTGCGGATGATATCTTGACCGTCCTCCAGTTCCCGCGGGTGCGGCATGAGTATGCCGGAGAGCTAGGCTTCCGTTCCGAAATGCGGACGGCTTGGGAACAGTGGCGCGGCGCGAGCGTCCAGAAACAATGAGACACACAAGTGGGGCACGCACAGGCTCTTTGTTGAGTCTTATTGCAATTTTCACAGGCTTTACGGCAGAGGCTCAGAACCACTTTGAGGTTGCTTCCATTAAGTCAAGTGGAAACGGGTCGCATGGTTACGCTCAGTATTCCCCTGCGACGATGATCCTGAATCATGTGACGATCAAGAGTCTGCTTGAAATGGCCCTTCCGCAATATCTGCAGGAGTTCCAAATTATAGGAGCGCCGAACTGGTTTTACTCGGAATACTACGACATTGTGGCCAAGACTGATCCTCCGGTTTCAGAACATAATCCAGTAAAGCCAACCGATAAAGAGGCAGCAGCAAAGGAGCGGCGGGAGCGGATATGGTCTCTTCTCCAAGATCGTTGGCAACTGAAGATTCATCACGAGACAAGGCAACACACGGTTTACGCCTTTGGAACAGCAGGCAATCAATCCATTCATCAATAGAGACAAGGAACACCAGGCTCCGGCTCAGATCGAACCGGATGGACCCTCGATATTTACAGCAGTGCGTGAGCAACTCGGATTGAGACTTGTTCCGCAGAAAGGTCCTGTTGATGTGGTTGTGATTGACCACGTCGAAAAGCCGTCTCCCAACTAATAACCAAGAAGCAAGTAAGAGCGCCTTACGCTATGCCGCCCGCTGCGTGGGCAGGTACCGTGCGGAGCCATCGGCCCTCCGATCACGAAAGTCAATGATCGCGAAAATGAATAGAGAAGAGCGCCATCTTGCTCCGGTGCGGCCAATGTTGTAGTACACATCCTTTGTTGATTCAAAAAAAAACCGCGGACTCACAGGAGATGAGCCGTAGTGGCAGCTTCGGCTGGGGTGTGCCGTTCACCGGCAGCATAAAGGAATTCCGTCTTTTCGAAAGGGCTTGTCGTCGAGATTCAGGCTTAGACGAGACGGGCCGCTTGGCAGAGGGTGGTGAGTGTGCGACATGAAAGTGGCGGTCAACTCGCCCGCTCTGCCCAATAGCTCTCAAATTTACCGCTGATGCAGCAGCAACGGAGGGCGATGATCGCTTGCCTCTTATTACCCACGCTATTTCAGGTATTACGAACGGGCGGTCACCGCGTACACGCACAACTTAGACCGGTATTCGGTGTTCGGCACGCGCATCATCTCTTGCTCACCGCGCGAGGCGCTGTATACGTGCTCGATGGCCTCCTCGAAAACAATACCATCCTGCGCTTGCGCGAGCACTACACGGATACGCGCGGCTCCACCGAGCACATCTTCGGACTGTGTTATCTGCTCGGCTATTCATTTATGCCGCGGCTGCGCGATCTGGCCGATCAGCATCTTTATAGATGGACCGCCAGGCGGATCATGGGTGCCTCAATCCGCTGTTTCACGGCGCCGCAGATACCGATTTGATTCGCGAGCAATGGGACTTCCTGGTGCGCGTGGCGGCTTCGCTCAAAAACCGGACAGCGCCGGCCAATGTCATCGTGCAGCGGTTGGCAAACGCCTTCTCGTCAGACCGGCTCGCAGGTGCGCTCGCCGCCCTCGGCCGCAATCGTAAAGACCATCTTCGTTTTGCGCTTCTCTCCGATCCGGAGCTTCGCTACCGGATCCAGTTATAGTTGAACCGTGGGAAAGGGCGGCACGAGCTGGTCGGGCGCTGCCTCTTCTTCGCGAACCGGGGTGAGTTCCGCAGCGGCGACGCCGAAGAAGTCATGAACAAGAAATCATGAACAAGGCCAGCTGCCTGAGCTTGTTGTCGAATGCAGTCCTCGTATGGAATGCGCTGCGGATTACAGAAAATTGTGACTCAACTGCGGGCTGCTGGCCACACAATCACCGATCACGATCTGGCTCGCGTATCGCCCCTCATGCACGCGCACGTGATCCCGAACGGCACCCACCGCTTCTTGGATCAGGAGTAACCGGAGCGTATATATGCGGCTGTAAGCTGAGAGGAACGGCGCCAGTGTAGGAAACGGAGTTGGAGCCATGGGCCGATTAGCGCAGACGATTCTTTGGTTCGCCGTTATTTTCGTGTCCATGAGCGTCCAGGCTCAGGTTGCTACCGACTACGTCATCACGGTGCGCCGGACAGGAGTCATCGAATTTCTTGATCCTATGACTCTTAGCACGATTGGCAGCATCACCGTAAATGTTCCTCCATCGAACCGTACAGGATTGAACGGTGTTTTTGCGAATCTGGATGGCCGCACGATTTACGTGGAAGGCCCCGCCGGGACGGGTTGCTGCTGGTTGTACTCAATTGATTTAGCCACCTTGCAAACGAAAAGGGTCGCCGGGATCTGGGGAACTCGGTCCAGGCGCAGCTTCGTTAATGTCGGTCCAAGCTTAATGCAGCCTGTTTCTCCAACAGCCGCGAATGCCACAGAGAAGCCCGAAGGCGATCAATGGCAGACCTCACCGGATGGCCGCTGGTGGTTCGGCTTGAGGAATGGTCCCGCCTTGGATCTGTATGACGTGGCGCGAGGCGAGATCACTCGTTCGGTCGCAGCTACTACTTTGGATGAGACCTCCTGGTCAATCGGAACCTGGCTAGGAAATCGCTTCTTCGTTTATGCCGAGCCCCGCGGTTCTGGCCGACTGTGGACAGTATCTCCTGAAAGCACACAACTCGGCGATGGCGCTCCCGTTCCGGAACTGGGCCTGGTCCCTGGATGTTCGGGTGGACGCCTCACAAAAATCACCGCAGCGGGAGATCGTCTGTTGCTGTATGAGATTTTCGTGGCCAAAATCGACCGCCGAGAACAATGCAAGGACGTGCCAGGAGGCGCCTGGGTCATGGACCCTGTCACGGGGCAGTTTGCACGGCTGGTGGCATCCACCCTGTATTTTGGGGAACTCGTTCCGAACCGCTCCGGATCGGAAATTTACGGAATAACTTCTGAAGTGCCCGACATGCAGGCCCCGGCCCAGATGCTTCGCATTGACGCCCACACCGGTAACGTGTTACAGGCTCGCCTCCTCGATACTGACCACTGGTGGATCGCCTTTGCATCTCTTCGGGCCATCCCTTCCGGCGATGTTTCCGTTGAGCTTGCGACTGATGAAGGCCATTGATGCATTGCTTTCAAAGCGCGCCGTATGTTGCAGCCCTTGGATAGACAACGCCGCTACGAAAAGACATGATGGAAACGGTGCGGATTACTACCCGGAACAGATAAATACACAACTTGATTGGTGCTGGCACGGTACTTTTCACGCGGTTACCCCTTTAACTCTTTTTTCCGCCAAGAATCTTCCAGATCCCCCTGTTCTCAATCAATGTGGCTAGAATCGGATCTCATCGATGCGCTAACACATAAGCGCAGCTCGTATCGAGGGGGTCAGCCTTGCGTACAATGTGCTAGAGTAAATTTCCGCAGACTTGCTGCCGGACCCCCCAACTGGCCGACATCTCCCTGATCTGAATCATGTTCAACCGTGAGAACGATTCCTGCAAAAACTATACTCATCTTTAATCTTCAGAACGGTTCAGGATCTCGGCCAGCCGCCCGCTTCATCCACCGACGCAATAATGTGTCCTGCTCCAGTTTGCGTTTCGTGAGCAACGCGGTGATGCAAGGATCGCCAAATACTCAAGTACGCTGATGGCCGTGGCACGCGAACCCTGCGCTCTGTGTCGATCCACCGCCGTTCAGCTCTACTCGTGCGCGATCACTGGAGTTTGGCCCTACCTCCAACAGCGCTGCCGAGTAATTGCCCGAAGGGATCAACACAGAACTGTGACCGCTAACGACGGCTCCCTTGAAAACATCTGGGACGCCGGCGGACCAACCTGCCGCATCGTGCCATAGCCCCGTCCCGCCAGTCCATTCGGTATATGGTCCGTTGATTGATGACGCCCTCGCCCTCAACTTAAACCCTACGCCGGCGAGCAAACTTAAAATGATGAAAGTGTCTTCTGGTCATGCAATCGGTTCAGGTCGTTCCGGCCTCTGTTGAAAGCAACGAAACGTCTAACATCCCGTTATCAGCATTCAGTAAGCGACGAACCGCTGCGCAACTGATGGAAAGTCGGCGTGCAATTTCAGATTTTGAGAGATCTTCTGTAAAGAGCCTTCGCGCTTCCGTCGCTTTAATTGATGCCGTGCAAGGCCATCCCAAGCGTGTTCCCTTTCCGCGGGCCGGCGCAATACCGGCCAGAATGCGCTCACGTAGAACCTCGCGTTCAAATTCTGCGAAGACAGATCGTGCTATTGAACATGGTTGTGCTCACGCAGCCAAAGCAGGGATCGCGACGACCTCGGGAACCAGCTCGAATTGGAGTTGGAAAGGACGGTTGGCGTGTATCTCGCGCCACAAGCGGACGAAGTAGGGGTGTTTATAGCAGGTGAGCCACTGCAGAAAGTGAATCTTTGGGTGGCAGCGGCGGCACAGAGTGATCATCAGCTCCGGATCTTCCCGGTAGCTACGATGATGAACCAGGAGCATCGAGCGCTCGGTCTCGCTGCACGTCTGGCAGGTGTAGTTGTCCCGCTGGAGTACAGCTTCGCGGTGGCCGCCGAAGTAGGTCTTCGAGTACCAAGCCCGGCGATAGCAAGATAGGCACAGGTCCCCTTTTCGGACTGGCCAAGTTGTGCACAGAGGGCAGGGAGTATCAAATAAAGAAAAGGCGAACGCTGCCACTACATCGAATTATAGGGCAGGGCAATGGTAACTTGTCTATTTCGATTTAGCTGAAGGCCAGATGAGTACCCTTCTTACCTGAGGGCCAGATGGGTGCCCCTAAGTACGGAAGAGCTAAGTCACTGATGATAAAGGACGTTATCAGGTATACTGACCGTGATGGCTGACCTCTTAAACCCGGCTCCTAAACCGGAACTGACGGTGCCCGAGCTCCAGGGCAGGGAACTCCAAACCCCTCGGCCCCGCCGTGCCTGTTCGCGCTCGAACCGCGCGCCGCGAAGCGGTTCTGTGAGTTCTTTACCGCCCAGATCCCCAACGACCATACCCGGCGCGCCTACTACCACGCGGTCTCTCAGTTCTCGGCTTGGCCCACCACGGGTCGACGATCTCGCTCAGGTCCAGCCGATTCACGTGGCCGCCTGGGTGAAAGAATCGAGTGAATCGCGCTCCCGGCCGACCGTGAAGCAGCACTTGGCGGCAATCCGCATGCTCTTTGACTGGTTGGTCACCGGCCAAGTGATTCCGGTCAACCCGGCGCACGCAGTGCGTGGGCCCAAACACATCGTCAAGCGCGGCAAGACTGCCGTGCTCGGGAGCGACGAGATGCGCGACCTGCTCGACAGCATTCCCACCACGTCCGTGCGGGATCTGCGGGACCGGGCGCTGCTTGGCACGATGGCGTACAGCTTTGCGCGCATCGGCGCGGTGCTGTCTTTGCAGGTCGAAGACTACTACGTCCAGAAACGCCGCAGCTGGATGCGGCTGCACGAAAAAGGCGGCAAGGTGAACGAGATGCCCTGCCATCACAACCTCGAGAAGTATTTAGAAGAGCATCTCCAAGCGGCGGGCATCGGTGCCGATCGCAGCGGACCGCTCTTTCGCGCCTGGCGCCGAGGAAAAATGCAAGGCAAGGGTTTGAACCAATCGAATGTCCATGAAATGACCCGGTGCCGCGCGCGGGCGGCCGGCATTCCCACCAACATCGGCTGCCACAGTTTCTGGGTCACCGGCATCAAGTCTGTCGGTTTGTGAGTAGGCCAGGACGGAATAGGTTCAAACAAAGCGGCTCTCTAGTTTAGACGTACACGCGGGACCCCGAACGGCTCTGGGTTTTTAAGGAGATCAATTCCGGTCTTGGAATCCAGGTCGGACTTCCAGATTCGTGTTTCAAGCTCGACCACACCGAACGATTCCTCTTCGCCCGGCTGTGTGAGTAATTTCAGGAGATTCCACGGGAACAATGGGAGCGGCGGCATAACAGCCTGCGTTACAGACAGAAGCTACTTGCTGCAGTACGTGACGGTCTTCTGCTCCCAGGCGACTGAATGATACCGGAGACAACGGCGGCATTGGTAGCGTCCGTGAATGGGCCACATTAACTCATGGTGCGCAAAGGTGCACCAGAACTTGCCGATCGCCGCGAGAAGTGAAGACATGCGTGCTGCCATAATTGAGAGTAAGCGCGGTTGTCGCAGGGCGAAATTGGACTTGATGGGCTAAGGGTTTCAGAACGGATGGTACTTCCCTCGCAACTTGTTAAATTCAACGCGACTAATTTGCGATATCGCGTTACCGTTTAGGGCCCGACCAATGATCATTGGACACACAAAGTGGCAAGGCGAATTCAGCGGAGCTGGGGCAGCCGAAGCCGAACATGACAGACGACCCGGCTATCCTCTCCGCTGCGCTGCAACAAGGAGACGGCCGTCCTCAGGAGGGCTGAACAGGCGGCTGTCTTAAGTTGAACACAGTTGAACTATATAGGACGTGTGCCCCTGATTGAATCTTCAGCCTCGGATTTGCCGGAGAAGCAGCTCGCCTCTATACGTTCCTGCGCTGTCTGCTGCTCTGGGAGCATACACCGTCATGAAGCCCGTTGACACGGAATTCAAAGCAGCGAGCTCTGATCATCGATTTCGAACCGGTCATGCAGGGACTGGGGATTTCGCGTTGGGCCGCGCGGCAGCACGTGAGGCTAGACGGATGCCGGTCGAGCAGTTCAATCCGGATGGAACGGCTCTTTATCAAAGGCACTCCGTGAAAGCGGTAGCACTTTTGGTTCGGCGAGCCTACTACGACCCAAAAGACCGGCCGGGCCAGTAGGGTCTGATTTTTGCTGGCTTGCCATAATGCAATAAAAAACAGCGGATGGAACCCAGTAGATTTTTGGCCCGTCGATGAGGACGTCTACGCCGACATGCTTCCTGTTCCCGGTTTGCTTTGGCGGACGCATTCCTATTCGGATCGCTTCGTTGGTAAGCAAAAGGAAGCGTCCGGCATAGCTGGCGCGGCGGCGCTGCGAAGGAGTGCAGCGAGCTGGAAGGGTCAACGCGATGCCAGATCCAGTACACGATGAAATCCTGACGACTATCGCATATAAGCGGAGCCGGATGAAATTCCGCGCGCGGATCTTTCAGAATGAGCCCATGACTATCGCTTTGCTCACAGACTTGGGAGACAAGAATCCGGGATTGTCGATCACTAATGGCATCGAATACGCTGTTCGTGCCGTGCTGAAGCGCTGGCCCGACATCCCTGCCGCCCGCCTGGTTGTTATGGAACACTATGAGGACCGGCCGGCACGCGCGCAGGCACCGGAAAGGCTACGCCGTGTACTGGAGAGGGGCCGGGAAAACGGCCAATCCTTTGATCTCGTGACGTTTGGTATCGGCTTTGAAGCGCTACGTTCCCAGGCACAGGTGGGAATCGCACAGCCGAGCCAGCCTTTCTTGAAACGCGCGTCTAAAGCCGATTTCGAGCGCTTGATTGGTGGCCCCTTGCCATAAGCAAAAGCGTTCCCCAAGAGCGCCGCGCATATAAAAAGAACAAGGTTGCGTAGAGCAGCCGATTT
This sequence comes from Bryobacteraceae bacterium, assembly GCA_035651215.1. Taxonomy (GTDB): domain Bacteria; phylum Acidobacteriota; class Terriglobia; order Bryobacterales; family Bryobacteraceae; genus Bog-105. Next base: position 4,896 of record DASRGE010000023.1, on the reverse strand, counting down.
TCGGGTTTCAATGCTCCAGGCGCAACCTACCCCGGCCACGGCAGGCGCCACTTACAATGCTTCGTGACGCCGGCCTGCGCGGTCGCCGACGGCATAGGCTCCACTGGCGTGCAGATGCGGCGGCCACGGCGGCCGTTTGGCATGCCAGACTTATCGGCTCGCAAATTTGAAAAATAGAGCAGCGGGGACTTGGAAGCCCGAAAATCTTGCGCCCCAGAGATACCGAAAGATTCATGAAAACAGTCCTCCCGGCGATCGCTCTGTGTACCGGCTTGAGATGAGGCAGTGGCATCCACGAATGTAATCCAGAGACTATCGAACGGTACGTACGTATATGCTTTCACCCGAGCAGACTCGGACGTTGGGGCGTTGGGGCGACCCACGAACGCGTACTCGCCCCGACCCGGGAGCACCGCGATGTACGCGCATTGCAAGAGCTTTCCGAGGAAGAGGTTGTTTGCGTGTTGGGCCGAGGAAGCGTTCAAGCAAACTAACTAAGTTCGAAATCAACCAGTACATGCCATTGATTGACGAGGTGATGACAGGGCTTGTATGCGAGCCTCAGAAGGCACAAGCGGGAATGCGGCACCGATTCGCTACGGGAGCCCCGTGTCCCGAGATACAGCAGATATACACCAACATAGGGGGAGAAAGTGGGCGAACTCTACTCAGCCAGTCAGGTAGCTGCTTCGACCATTAGCCAGCCGCTACAGCACGGCTGATTCAGTCTGTGCCCGCTTCGAGATGAAGGCCATAGTGAATGGCGTACAAGGCTAATTCGAGGCGATCGGAGATGCCCAGTTTTTCAAAAATATTATGTACGTGGTTTTTTACGGTCTGCTCGCCGACGAACATTGCTTCCGCAATTTGTTTGTTTTTATATCCGTGCGCAACCAAAGCCGCTACTCGACGCTCGCGCCGGGTCAGCTCTGCAGAACGGCTGGCTTTGCCATTGCGGTGGGCAGAACGCGTTTCGGGCGGATGAGCGAGCTGACGGATGATTGTGGCCATCGTCTGGGAATCCAGCCAGATTTCGCCAGCATGCACCTTCTGAATGCTTTTTTCGATCAACGCCGGACCAGCATCTTTGAGCAGAATGCCAGAGCAGCCACACTTGATTACGGCGACGAACTCGTCCTCGTTCCGGTCCGGCGCGAACAGAATGACTTTGGATCTGGGCGCGCGGGTTTTAAGGCTGCGCAGCACAGTCAATGCCTCCACTTTCGGCAAATTCGGATCGATCAGAATCACGTCCGGGTCTACCTGGACTGCCCTATCGAGGATCTCTACTCCGTTGCCGGCTGCTCCCGCCACCTGGATATCCGGAGTTCGCTGCAACACGCTGCGAAGGCCTTCCAGGATAACGGGCGAGTGATCGGCAATGAGTACGCGGATCGGTAACGGCATCCAACTTATCCCTCCGGTGTTCTTCCCGCTTCGGCCTCGTGCATGCAGGGCGTTCCCAAACGCAAATGACGGCAGAATGAGGAACTTACGAACGATCACGACCGCTCAATTTGAGAACGGATCACATCCGGCAAAACAGACCGGATTTGCGGTTCCCATTGCGCTTTACAAAATAAGTCGATCAAGCGTTGGACATGGCGGTCGAGCAGGCTAATCGCCCTTGGCGGTTGATGGGGCCGGCGATCTTACAAAAGGTTGGACGAACCTCTCTCTGCTTGTGTTACGGGAATCCCGTCCGGTCGGTTGTCAGGCAGAATTGGCGTGCGGACCGAGCCTTAAGAACTGCAATTTATAAGAAATGTCATCCGTTCGCAAATAAGAATCGTTCACTAATTCAACAAAACGAGGCGCTTCGCTATTTTTTCTGCTTTACAGGACTAATCGTTTGTGATGTGCTGACTGAACCGAAGCCATGAGCCCCGCGCCAACCTCCGATTTCCCCCTAACGCTGAGCGGTTTGGGGTTGCAGATCGAGACATCCCAAAAGCTCAGCTTAGAGCTTCGACAATTCCTGGCCCAAGTTGGGCGGTGCCAGGCGCCTCACGAACTGAATTCCTTGGTGAAGGAAACAGAAGACGAGAAGATCGAAAAATCGGTTTTGCCTGATTGTGCACTTTATAAATAACCTGCATTGCGCACCTTATAAATAAATGGTCCGGTCTTTAAACCCGGCGCCGCACACCCGGACCACGGACGGGTAGGGCAACTGCATGAACACTGTGATTCGTAACGCCGGAATTCTTTTCAAGAGCGCGCACGCATTCATAACCACTGGCTTCAGACTCTGTATGCGAAGAATCGAATAGACTGTGGGGAACCCTGGTGTTCATAAACCGGAAGGCCTCGGCTTCCCCTGGCCGGGAGATTGCCATAATTAATAAAGAAACATCTTGGTAGGAACGGACTGGGTTCCTTTTTCCGTTGTGTCGAGGGAGAACCCAATCTGATTCGCTTTGGGTAACGCAAGATTCATGCTTCGGGTATTCCGGTGATGGCGGCAAGCTATACTCTCCGCTTTCGAGCGGTCCGCGTGAAAATACCGTGAACCGTCGGCCAGGTACGTTTTCCGGCGATCGAGACAGGCGCCGCGAAGACGGGGAACCGGTATAGCTCTTGATCAAGGACCTGTCCGACTGCGCCATCTTCTTTATCAATCCAGATGACAGGATTGCCAGTTGGAACAGCGCCGTCGAGTGCATCCTTGGCTACTCCGAAACCGAATTTTTGGGCGAGCCTTTCTCGATTCTGTTTGCGCCGGAAGACCAGCGCGTCGGCATCCCGCAATGCGAGCTCGCTTTGGCGGAGCAAAACGGATCCACCTCCGACGAGCGATGGCACATCCGGAAAAACGGGGAGCGCTTCTTTGTGAGCGGCCGAGTGATCGCCGCCTGTAGCGAATCCGGGGGCTGGCCGGTTTTACTAAGATCATGCGGGATCAAACGGCCAGCCGGCAAGCGGAGCAGCGGCGGATAGAGGCGTATCGCAATACAAAGAACTGGCCCACGGCCTGGACCTGACGCACACCATGAACCGCGATATCGAGGGGAAAGATTCGAGTTTGGAGCCAAGGCGCTCAGGAGTTATATGGCTGGACGGCCGGGGAAGCCGTGGGCGCTATCTCTCATGAGCTGCTCTGTGCGGAGTTCCCGGCGCCCCTGGCCCAAATTCAGGAGAGACTGCGGCGCGAAGGCTCCTCGGAGGGAGAACTGAAGCATCGCTCGAAAGCGGGACGAGAGATCTTCGTATCGAGTCACTGGGTGCTCCATCGCGACGAGGTCGGCGAGGCGCTTGCTGTTATTGAAGTGACAACGACATCACGGAGCGGCAAACCGTAGAGCCGAGGCTACGCGAAAGCGAGGAGCGCTTCCGCAAAGTGTTCGAGGAAAGCCCGGTCGCAAAAGCCTTCGTACGGCCGGATGTGGGCCGCTGTCTGCGAGTTAACCCAGCCTTTTCGCAGATGCTCGGCTATCCCCCGGAAGAGTTCCTGGGATTGACGGTCGCCGATGTCACCCATCCCGAAGATCGCCAGATGGGGGCTGAGAGATTAGCAGCGGGTGTTTCGCGGCGAATTGCCGCGCGCGCAGTTTGAGAAGCGCTATCGAACCCGGAGCGGCGAAGTCCGCTGGGGAAACGTGCGGGAGGTGCTGATTACCGATTTCGCGCGGACAGGCGATTTACAACCTAGCGGTCATCGAAGACATCACGTCTCGTAAGCAGGCGGAAGAGGACCTGCGCCGCAGGAACGAAGAGCTGTTCGCGCATACCGCCGCGCACGATCTCCAAGCGCCCTTGCGCAATATCATGACTTCGGCCCAGTACCTGGGCAAATCTCACCAGGGTCGGCTGGATAAAACCGGCGAACAGCTCTTGCAATATATTGTGGGCGGTGCGGAGCAGATGCAACAGCTCATCGAGGCGTTGCTCGCCTACGCCCGCGAAGTCGAGAGATCTTCTAAATTTAGAAAAGGTGCGGTCGATCTCTCCAGCGTTGCGGAAACAGTCCTCGCGAATCTGCTGGAGGTCGAGACCACCGGAGCACACATTGAAATATTAAGGGCTGCCCGTTGTGGAAGGGGATTTTGTCCAGCTTTCTCAGTTTTTCAAAATCTAGTCGGCAATGCTCTGAAATATCGCGGGAAACAGCCGCCGCAGATTACGATCGCCGCCCAGGAAGGATCGGATCAGTGGGTCTTTTCGGTGCGCGACAACGGCATCGGAATTCAGTCGGGGCAGCACCAACGTATCTTTGCCCCGCTGTACCGTTTGCATGGTCCGGAGCTAGCCGGCACTGGCATTGGGCTGGCGATTTTGTAAGAATATTTTGGAGCGTTCGGGCGGACGTATTTGGGTGGAGTCGGAAGTTGGCCACGGCTCCACCTTCTATTTCACCCTCCCTTTCACTCGGAATCGATAACGGGGGCGCTAGTCGAAGCCGCACCGCGACAATCCGACGCTGTTTCCGCGCGCGCTTACTAACCTGCTGCGGTATGCACTCAATTCTCCCATCGAGGTAAGTCGGGTAACGAAACCCAGGGCCGCCCATCTAACGAGCAGCCGAGGGAGGTTGGTCTTTTGTGCGCAAACGGAGTGCTCGAATCCATCCCGATTATTGGCTGATCGTCTCGGAAGAACGGCCCCAGCAATGGACCTTCCAGGTCTGGGGCCCCGTGCCCTTCTCGCACGATGGCATTCACCCGTCCGCGCAAGACGCTGAAAGCGCGGCCATCGAGGCGGCGCGCAAGCATTTCGAGCGCCAAGGCCTACCGATCGATGTACCCGATAGCCTGACCAGCATTTTCCAATCCAAGAATGAGCCTGAAAATGAGATTTCATTCCAATACAGGATGAGCCCAAAATTCAGGTTTGATTCCAATACAGAGTGAGCCCCAATAGGGCGAGCAAATCAGGGCATGCTTCAAGCGTCTCCTT
>DASRGE010000022.1:0-620183 GCA_035651215.1 Bryobacteraceae bacterium | reverse complement strand
CTTGGACCGCTTGATACTTTTCGGCGAGCACTCCTTGCGGCGAGCGATTCGAGAGTTCACAACGCATTATCACCATGAGAGAAACCATCAGGGGCTCGGCAATCGGCTGATCGTTTCCGACATCGTCTCGGAGACATCAGGCAACATCCACCGCCGCGAACGATTCGGTGGGATGTTGAACTACTACTATCGTGCGGCCGCCTGATGCATCTGATCTCAGACCTGCATTCGAGTTTCCGGGCCAAACGGCATCTGGCTCGTTAGCTTTATGGATTACGATCTCGGCTATATCGGCCTGGAGGAGAAAACTTTGCAGCCCTTGACGAATCCTTTCGGACCGAAAGTGTTACCTATGTCTTAGGAACAATCTGTCACCCATGTCTCCGGGCTGGACAAAACCTTCCCTGGTGGACGGCATGGGATTCGAACCCACGACCCCCACGTTGCGAACGTGGTGCTCTCCCAGCTGAGCTAGCCGCCCACTTTGCGCGTTTCCCCCTCACTATAGCATTCCGCCCCCATGTTAGGATGGCTGTTCACGCGCGTCCCTTATGGTTCTTTCCGACGTCGATATACGCCGCTACATGGAATCGGGCAAAATCCGCATCTCGCCCCCGCTTCCACCGGAACAGTTCGGAAGCTGCTCGATCGACCTTCGCCTCGGCCAGGAATTCAGCATTTTCGAGCACAGCCGCTATGCGTATATCGATGTGCGCAACAGAAGCGCCATTCAGGATCTGATGCGGACGATACACGTGAATCCCGGCGAGCCGTTTATTCTGCAGCCGCGTGAATTTGCGCTGGCGATTACAGAAGAAGTGCTGGAACTGGACGACGATGTTCTCGGCCGGCTGGAGGGCCGTTCGAGCCTCGGACGCATCGGCATCATTGTGCATGGAACGGCCGGGCTCTTCGATCCAGGCTGGCGCGGCAAAGCCACGCTGGAACTCAGCAATCTCGGGATCATGCCCGTAGCGCTCTATCCGGGCATGCGGATCTGTTCCTTCACCTTTGAGCAGCTTTCGTCCAAGGTGTCGGTTCCGTATTACAAAAAGGCCGGCAACAAATACGCGGGGCAAACGCAGCCGCTCGCGAGCAAGCTCACCGCCGAAGTCGATAAGGAAGGTTAACGGCCGGAAGACCCAAACCCGCCGGGGCCCCGCACCGACCCGGCTAGCTCTCCTTCTTCCCACTCGACCGACTCGTACTTAGCAATCACCATCTGAGCGACGCGGTCGCCCGCATGAATCTGATAACTGGCCTTGCCCAGGTTCAGAAGAATGACTTTCAATTCGCCGCGATAGCCCGGGTCTATTGTTGCGGGCGAATTGGGAAGCGTAATGGCGTGTTTCAACGCGAGCCCGCTGCGCGGCCGGATCTGTACTTCGTAGCCGGAAGGAATCTCCAGAGCTAAACCGGTTGCGACCGCTTGCGGAATTCCCGGCTCAAGCACGACACCTTCGAGGCAGCGGATATCCATTCCAGCATCTTCAGCGGGGCCGTGAGCATATTGCGGAAGATGGGCGTCCGGATGAAGCTTCTTGATTCGAATGCGCAAACGTTATGATAGCGGCTTCATGCCTGAGGATGCCAAGAGACGCGTCATCACCGTTGCGCCGATGCCGCCCGAGAAGATCGCCTATGCTCTCGCCCGTTACAGCCGTTCGCCGGATTCCATACGTGATTCCATCGAATGGGTGCGCACGCACGATTCAGGCAAGTTTCTGGAGAGCTTTTATTTTCAATACGGCCATGCCTCGATTGCCGATCTCGGGCATCTGACAGTCTGTTTCGAAAACATTTCGGAACTCGCGGCAACGGAAATAGAAGACGAGCAGCTCTGGGACGGGCAGGCCAGAAGCTCGCGCTATCAGGACTTCTCGAAGGCTGGCGTTGTTACTCCTCCGGAACTCAGCGCCGATGAAATGCAAGTTTATGGGAATGCGGCACAAGAGTTGCTAAACGCGTATCGCGATGTGCAGAAGCGAGCCTTCGAATACCTTCAGGAGCAATTGCCGCAGCCGGCGGACATGAAGCCGGAAGCCTACCGGCGCAATTTGAACGCACGAGCGTTCGATGTTGCGCGCTATCTGCTTCCCCTCGGCATTCCGACCGGCGTCGGTCAAGTCACCAGCATCCGAACTCTGGAAAAGCAGATCCGGCGGTTGCAGGCATCGGAATTTCAAGAGCTTCGCGAACTGGCACAGGAAATGGCAAGGGCCTGCGCCGCGCCGCCCGAGTGCGTGTGGACGAGTGGCGAGACCGAGCCGGTCGCTCCAACGCTGGCACGCCATACGGAGGCAGACGATTACGCGAGCACTTTGCGCGCGGACTTGACGGAATGGGCCAAGGATCATCTGCCGCAGGGAAACGGCACAGCACCGGCTGTCGACCTGTTACAGCCTTCAGACCGCATCGCCGAGATGTGCGCGACACTGCTCTATCCGGTAACGGACAGGCCGTTTCGCGAGCTATACGAGGCTGTTTGCGCGTGGCCCGCGGCCCGGCGTAATGACCTGATCGGTCTCGCGCTCGGAAGCCGCACGCGGCGCGACGAACTTCCGCGCCATTTCCGAAGCGCTCCGTATGTTTTCGATTTCGTGATGGACATCGGCGCGTACCGGGACCTGCACCGCCATCGCCGCTGCCACCAATTCCGTCAGCAGTACACAAACCGACTTGGATATGAAACGCCCGAAATGTTGCGGCAATGCGGCGCAGAGGAGCTGTACGCGGAAGCGATTCAATTGGTTGGTGACGCCATCGACAAACTTCCGCAGCCCGCCGCGCAGTACCTGCTGCCGTTTGCGTCGCGATCGCGGTTCCTCTTCAAAATGGATTTCGCGGAACTCGAATACATCTCGCGGCTGCGCAGCGGAGTGAAAGGCCACTTCTCCTATCGAAAAGTCGCTTGGGAAATGAAGCAGGCGCTCGCAAAAGTCGAGCCGGTGCTGGCAGATGCGATCGACGCTACACCGCCCTGGGTGGAAGATCCACTGAAGCGCTAGGCCAGATTAAGAGTCTTTCTGACGGTCCCGCGCTCGTTCTGGATTTTCTTCTGGAGCAGCATGATCGAGTACAGCAGCTGCTCCGGCCGCGGCGGGCAGCCGGGAACATACACATCGACCGGAATCACCTGGTTCACGGGGACTAGCGCGTAATTGCTGAACACGCCCGTCGAAGTCGCGCATGCGCCCATCGAGATCACCCATTTCGGTTCTGGCATTTGGCGATAAAGCTGGCGAATCACCGGAGCCATTTTGTTCGAAACCCGTCCGGCAATAATCATCAGATCCGACTGACGGGGCGATCCGCGGAACACTTCGGCGCCAAAGCGCGCTGCGTCATAACGCGAGCCCATCATCGACATCATTTCGATCGCGCAGCAAGCGAGGCCGAAGGTCATGGGCCAGAGCGAGTTTTTGCGTGCCCAGTTCAGCGCGGAATCCAGAGTCGTGGTGATGATGCTTTCGTTGAAAGCCGCCGCTTCATCCTGATCCATTCGCGCAAACAACTCAGGCGGCTGGCTGATTTCAAACTTTTCTGTATCGTCCACACTCAAATTATCCCATGCAGAGCGGTGTTAAGTTCGAGCGGCGAGATACACTAGCGATTGGCCTCAAACAGCTATGAAGATCCATGAGTATCAGGCGAAGGCGATCCTGGCAAAATACAACGTCCCGGTACCGCGCGGAGAAGTTGCATACACGGTAGAGGAAGCGGAAGCGGCGGCAAAGTCCATTGGCGGGAGCGTGGTGGTTAAAGCGCAAATCCACGCGGGGGGCCGCGGCAAAGGCGGCGGCGTCAAGCTTGCAAAGAACGCTTCCGAAGCCGCTGAGATCGCGAAAAAAATGCTGGGAATGACCCTGATCACGCATCAAACCGGTCCCGAAGGACGCGTCGTCCAGCGTCTGCTCGTTGAAGAAACACTGCCCATCGAGAAGGAATTCTATCTGGGCATTGTTCTGGACCGTTCGCTTGGCAAATCGGTCTTCATGGCATCCAGCGCCGGCGGTATGGAGATCGAGGAAGTTGCGGCATCCACTCCGGAACTGATTCTGAAAGAGCCTCTCATCCCCGGCGTTCCCTTACAACCGTTTCAAGCGCGGAAACTCGCGTTCGGCATGGGCATTCCCGTTCCCAGCGCAAATGCTGCGGTATCAGCCATGATTGCGCTGTCCAAAGCGTACGACGCGATCGATGGTTCGCTCGCCGAAATCAATCCATTCATTCTGACCAAAGACGGCAAGGCCTACGCGCTCGACGCCAAGATCAATCTGGACGACAACGCGCTCTACCGTCACAAAGATCTGCTGGAGCTGCGCGATCTGAATGAGGAAGACCCGCTCGAAGTGGAGGCTTCGCGCTTCGGTTTGAACTACATCAAGCTGGACGGCAACATCGCTTGCATGGTGAACGGGGCCGGCCTCGCAATGGCGACCATGGACATCATTAAGTACGCAGGCGGCCAACCGGCGAACTTTCTTGATGTGGGCGGGGGCGCGAACGCGGAACAAGTGAAGAACGCGTTTCGCATTTTGCTTTCCGATCCGAGCGTGAAAGCGGTGCTGATTAACATCTTCGGCGGCATTCTGCGCTGCGACACGCTGGCGAACGGAGTGGTTTCGGCGGCGCGTGAGCTGGAATTCAAGACTCCCGTGGTAGTGCGGATGGAAGGCACAAACGTGGAACTCGGCCAGAAGATTTTAACGGAATCCGGGTTCAACTTCACCGTCGCCAACGGAATGAAAGACGCGGCAGAGAAAGTGGTGAGGCTTGCACAATGAGCGTACTGGTCGACGAAAACACAAAAGTTCTGTTTCAAGGCTTCACGGGGCGTGAAGGCACATTCCATGCCGAGCAGGCCATCAATTACGGCACGAACGTTATCGGCGGCATAACGCCTGGGAAGGGCGGCCAGAAACATTTAGATCGTCCCGTATTCAACACAGTGGATGAGGCCGTTCGGGCAACCGGAGCAAACGCGTCGGTCATCTTTGTACCGCCTCCGTTTGCAGCCGACGCCATTATGGAAGCGGCCGATGCCGGCCTTCCGCTGGTGGTGTGCATCACGGAAGGGATTCCGGCAAATGACATGGTGCGCGTCTGGGCCTATCTCCAGACGAAGCCCGCCACGCGGCTGATCGGGCCCAATTGCCCGGGTGTCATCACGCCCGGCAAATGCAAAATCGGCATCATGCCGGCGCATATCCACAAGCCGGGTCATGTAGGAATCGTTTCGCGCTCGGGAACCTTGACGTATGAAGCGGTGGGGCAGTTGACGAAGGCGGGTATCGGCCAATCGACATGCATAGGCATTGGCGGCGATCCGATCATCGGGACCAGCTTCACCGACGCAATTAAACTCTTTAACGAAGATACCGATACGCACGCGATCATCATGATCGGCGAGATCGGCGGAAACGCGGAAGAGACCGCAGCCGCATACATCAAGGCGCACGTGCGCAAACCGGTGGTTGGATTCATTGCGGGACAGACTGCGCCTCCGGGACGCCGGATGGGCCATGCGGGTGCGATTATCTCCGGAAGCTCCGGAAAAGCCCAAGACAAGATCGCCGCCATGACGGAGGCCGGCATTCTGGTCTGCCCGTCGCCCGCGCTCATGGGTGAACGGATGCAGGAGGCGCTGAGCGCCGCGCCGCGAAAATAAATAAGATCCTATGGCCTCAGAACGCACATTCGCAATCATCAAACCCGACGCGGTGGCGAAGGGTCAGACCGGCGAGATCCTCGCCATCATCGAGCGGGACGGCTTCCGCATCCTTGGAATGAAAATGCGCCGGCTCTCGAAACGAGAGGCCGAGGGCTTTTACGCGGTTCATCGAGAGCGGCCGTTTTTTTCGGGCCTGGTGACGTTTATGACCGAAGGCCCGGTAGTGGTGATGGTGCTCGAGCGCGAAAACGCTATCGCGCGCTGGCGCGAAGTGATGGGCGCTACGAACCCGGCGAATGCCGCCGAAGGAACGATTCGCAGGCAGTTTGCGGAGAATATTGAGCGGAATTGCGTGCACGGATCGGATTCTCCCGAGACTGCGGCGCAAGAGATTCCGTTTTTTTTCGCCACGGCAGAGCTGATCTGAGCAAATCGGCATCAAAGCGCTGACTGCGCTCGTTGTTCGGATCGAAGCCGGGATTCAGTGTAATCTGAAAGGATCCGAGCGTTTTTTGAACCGGCAAAGGAACTATTTGGCCTTCGAATTCGTAAAAGCTCAAGTAGAACATCAGGCGGTGAACGGAGCAGTACGGGAGACCGTGCCGCCAAACGCATATGAGCGCTGCGCCGAGCAATCAGCCTGCCCCCGCCGGGCGGGAAGTCCGACTATTTCGATTCGGTACGTTTGAAGTTGATTTGGAACAGCGCGAACTCCGCAATCGCGGGGTCAGAGTTCCGCTCCAGCAGAAGCCTTTTTGCGTTCTGGAACTACTTTTGCGCAAGAGCGGCACGCTTGTCACGCGCCAGGAACTCGCTCAATATCTGTGGCCGAACCTGCACGTGAGCTTTGACCGCGGGCTCAACACCGCCATCAATGTCCTGCGTCGCGCCTTGGGTGAATCACACAAGGATAGCGCCTACATTGAGACACGGGCGGGCCTGGGATACCGCTTTATTGCTCCCGTACAAGCGATCTATGCCGGGGCTACGTCCGGCTACGCCCACCAAGCCATTGAATCCGTAGCCGTGCTGCCGTTCGAAAGTGAACAAGCGATTCCGGAGCTAGGGTTGCTTGCCGGCGAAATCACGGATTCGGTGACCGCACAATTATCCAAGATTCGGGAATTGCGAATAATTTCGCAAACAACTAAATTCCATTTCAGCGGCAATTTTCAAGAATTCGACAGCACGGCTGCAAAATCGAACGCGCAAGCGGTGCTTACCGGCCGGGTCTTACAGCGGGGCGATTCGCTGCTCATATCCGCGGCGCTGGTGGAAACGCGGTCGGACCGGAGGCTCTGGGGCGCAGACTACGAGACCGAACGCTCGGGCATTCTTGCCGCTGGACGCAACATCTGCCTGGGCGTAGCGGATGCCCTGGGAGTGCGCGCTGAGGTGCTGGAGATTTTCCAGAACGATCAAGATTCTTTCGAAGCGCATGAGCACTACGCGAAGGGGCGATATTTCTACAAGAGAATGACGGAGGAGGACCTTCGGAAGAGCATTGCCTTTTTCGAGGCTGCGTTGGCCCACAATCCGCAGTATGCGCCGGCGTTTACAGGGCTGGCGGACACCTATACACTGCTTGCGCTGCTTGGGGTCCTGAAACCCGCCACCGCGCGTGCCAGGGCGATGGACCTGGTGTTGACGGCGATCGAGATTCAACCCGATCTGGCGGAGGCGCACGCCTCGCTTGCCGGAATCAAAAAGCTATTCGATTGGGATTGGAGCGGAGCGGAAGCAGAGTATCTCCGTGCGGTGGAACTAAACCCCAATTACGCCGATGCGCATCGCTGGTACTCCGCCCTGCTCTGCTCTTTGGGGCGCATAGAAGACGCAAACCGTGAAATGAGAGCGGCCCAGCGGCTCGACCCAGTATCTCTCGCAATCAGCTCCGATTGCGCCTGGAATCACTTCATGGCCCGTGATTTTCAGTGCGCGGTGGAGCAGGCGTGGAAAACGCTCGTCATGGACGCAAAGTATGCGCCTGCGCAACATACGCTCGGGATGGCCTACGAACACCTCGGCATGGATCAGGAAGCAATCACCGAGTTACAGAATGCCAGGATCTGTTCCGGCGAGCATCCGGTGACAATTGCCTCACTCGCGCACGCGTACGGCGCGCTGGGAATGCGCGACAGGGCGCTGCAAACTGTTAATGAACTCCATGAGATATTGCAGCGGCGCTATGTACCTCCGTACTGTATGAGCATTGCCTATGCGGGTCTGGACGATCATGATGCTGCATTTGCATGGCTGGACAAGGCAGTTGAAGAAAGGGATGTCTGGCTGCTATGGTTGCGGCAGGACCCGCGCTTCGATCCGCTTCGGGCTACTAACAGGTTTAGCCGTCTGATTCGGAATTTACGGCTAAGTGCCGATGCCGCCACCCATCAAACAGGCGGATAAATTCTTTGTAAGGAAAGTGTATTTTACACTTGTAACTTACATAATATCTTGATATTTACAATGTATTTACATAGTTTCTATTGAATAATACGCTGCTTCCATCTCACACTCGGTTAACTGCCGGCCTAACGGCTGTGAGAGAGGGAGTGGGCGCCCATGTTTGGTTGTTTTCCCCGGATCAGGTTTCGGTTCATCACCGTAGTTCCGGTTTCGCTCCTTATGCTGGGTTTGGGCGAGGTAAGCTCTGCGCTCGACAATCCGCAAACACCTTATGAACAACTTCGAACCGAAGCAGCACGCGCTTCGGGCCTGGGGAATTACATGCAAGCCGAAGCGCTGTTACGCTCCGCAGTCGCGCTACCACAGGCTGAAACCGCCGATAGCGCCACACTCGCCTGGAACGAACTCGGACGGGTGCTTCTGTTCCTGCGGCGGTTGGGTGAGGCTGAACAGGCATTTCTGCATGTGGCTAAATACGGCGAAACAGGGACCAGATCCGAACAGATCCAGGCTGCATTCGCACTGAACAATTTAGCCGCTCTGAAAAGGGACCTTGGAAAGCAGGAAGAAGCCGATCGACTCTTTCAGCGCGCGTACGCGCTGCTTGAGAAAAACCACGCCACAGAATTGCCGGCTGCTGGCTCCGTACTGAGCAATTTGGGACTGAATCTCGTGTCACACCGGAAATATCAAGAGGCGCAGCAAATGTATCAGCGCGCCTCGAAATTGATCGCGATGGACGCGGGGGAGAAGAGCGAACCTTTCGCGATGCTGCTCAAAAACGAGGCGCTATTAAGTTTCCAAACTGGAAAGTTCCAGGAAGCACTCGACGAAGACAGGAAGGCTCTCAATATTGAGAACAGTCTGCCTTTTGTGAGCGGCACTGATAAGGCGACAACTCTGAACAATATGGGCCTGGTGCTTGCCAGACTTGGCCGGAATAGTGAAGCGGAATCGGCATATCGCGATTCGATTGCCTTACAGAACAAACAGCCTGGCATTAATCCACTCGATTTTGCGAAATCGCTCAATAATCTGGCACTCACCGAAAGCGAGACCGGCCGCACGGAGGCGGCGAGGGAAGATGTTTCGCGAGCCCTGGCCATTTACAGAAATACGCCATCCGGCCAGAGCCAAGTGGAGGCGACCATCACAAATACACTTGGATTGATCGCGTTGAAGCAGAACAAGCCCGGGGATGCGCGAAAGCTCTTCGAACAAGCCGCCGTCTTGTGGCTTAACGCACGCGGTCCCAATGACCCGGATTATGCAGCGGCGCTTGCTAATGTTGCCTCATCCGAAAGCAGGCAAGGCCATCATAAGGCGGCACTCGCGCTGTATCAGAAGGCCTTGAAAATCAACCAGGCGCATTTCGGTCCGGCCCACCCGGCATCCGGTGAGAATCTCTCCGGAATGGCTGCCGAACTGTTTCATCTAAAGAAATATAGTGAGGCGCTGGAACGCTACTCGGAAGCGCTCAAGATACAAACAACCACGTTCGGGCAGAACAGCGTTCAAACGGCCGCGGTGTGGCGCAATATGGCAATTGTTTCCGCTGCTGCGAAAAAATTCGAAGATGCCTGCGCGGCATACAGGAAAGCCATTCACACTTTCGAGCGTGCAGCCGGAGAAGATGCACCGATCCTTTCTTCCTGGCTCTATGAGTACGCGGCTCTGTTAAAAAAGCAGCAGCACTTTGGCGAGGCTGAAGAAGCTGAGGTGCGCGCGTTGCGGGTGCAGGTCCGGAATACGTTGAAGTCTCAAAGAAATACAACCGATAAGGCGCCTACGTCTTAAGCGAAGATCCGCAAGCACTGCCACCGGATCGCGCTCCAGCACGCAGGCAACAGCAAACGGCCGTGATATAAGGCGCGGCGCAGGATAAAGGCAGGAAAGCTCGCGTCGGTCCGAACCTGGTTTGTGGGCAAGGTTGTCGAATTCAAGGGAATGAAGCGCCGTAGGGCCACGCGAACCCTATCGCGCCGAGTCTTGAGCAAGCACAGATTAAGCCAAACTTCGTCCTTATTCGGAGTAAACAAGTTCGCAACAGGTGAGAAACCGAAGCGCTCAATCCAGAGGATTACCTCACCAGGCAGTTCTTTGGCAAGGTTTGAGACGCAACGCGGCAACTTACATTCGAACCACAAGCGAATCAGTACGAACACGATAACCTGTGTACTCAGGACGGAAGGGGCGTATGATCCCGCCCAGCGATTCCAGAAGTTTTCGTCGGTTGAATGATTCTCCAGAAAAAACGCGATTTCCCAGGCGCGTTGGAGACGCAGATCGCCATGCAACAGATGCATGAGGAGATGGAACGCTGAAAAAGCTACGATATCGGCGTCACCGAGCACCGGCACTCCCTGAGCATCGGGCGAGACGGCGCGTCTGCTCCAGAGCTCGGATTCGTCAGGACCGGAAAAGCGTTCCATTTCGCTATCCCAGAGCCGGTAATGAAGATCTACCGGGATAGGCAGATCGGCTGCGAAGTGATCGCCCCGCCAGTCCCAGTGCGTTTCGCGTATCATCGGAGCTAAATGCCTTCCGCGGGATTTGCCAAACGGCCGGTATCCGAGCGCGCGGAGCGTTTGGCTCGCTCGATCAATGGATTCCGGCAGGCACCAGATGTCGATATCGCCCTGCGCGCGAAGCATGGGATCCGGAGTAAAGAGATCAGCCTGGGCGAACCCCTTCAACAGCACAAATGGAATAGAAGAATCCTCGAATGCTGCGGCTATCTCGCAAACTCTTGCCTGGAGCGTTGCAAAGCGCCGGGAGTAATTAGCGCGATCGCGCGAAATGCGGCCACGGACCCAAGCCGGAAGATGCTCCTGGCAAATATAGCCCAGCAGTAATGTGAGCTGAGCCGCATCGCAGAATTTCAGGAGCTGATGCCATTCTGAAGCAGACAGAGAGCGCAGACGAGCAGAGTCCGGGTTTGTAAAACGCAAGGCCTCGAACAGCGCCAAAGCCCAGGCAGGAACTTTAGGAGGCACGAGTCGCCTGCTCCAGAAAATCAACCGCACGGTCCAGGTCGCTGTAGGTGAACTGATATAACCGCGCGCTCAGCAGTTGCTCGACGGACTTGAGACGCTCTTCGTGAATGGGAAGTTCGCCTGGCCATACTTGCCGGAAGAGCAGCCGGAGCGCCACGCTTTGGCTCATTGGAGTGAGTGAAGCGCCCAAGCCGGGCGCGTCCGAACGATTCAAAAACAGTACGTACTCGGCATTGCAGCCGGGCGCGGTTTGCACATGACGCAAATCTCGCGTTGCGATCTCAATACTCAATTTGCCGTTTCTCGACCGCACGTGTCCCTTCAATTCCGGAAACAAGGCACGAGCCGCGGGGCGGAAGCGCACGACTTGAGGATTTCCCAAGACCAGACGCTCTGCCCTGCGCCGAACGAGCAAACTGGCTTCATCGGAAATGTAAACGTGACCTCGGCGGGCACAAGCGTAAGCCAGGGACGATTTTCCGGCTCCGGATTCGCCAACAAACATCACGCCGCGGCCATTCATTTCTATGCACGCGGCGTGCAGAGCCACCAAGTGCTGTGTGTCCAAGAGCGTACAGACCATCGCTTCGAGAAAGTGATACCGGAAGTAATCCTGATTGGCCAGCGCCGCCTTGGTCAGGCAGGCAAAACCGAAACCGCGCGAAAGATCACAGCAGGCGAAGTTATCGAAGCCGGCAACGATGGCCAGCAGATTCGACTGGGCACGAAAGCGCGGCGGCCGCAGCCTGCGGCGCTCAGTCTCTTCGGAAATAATGAAACGGATCTCAAGCGGTGGCTCACGGAAGCGCTGCTCAAAGGATCCCCAACTAAGTTCGGCGGCCCGGATCACCTCCGGATCAGTGGATTTAATATGCAGTGGAAAGCCGTATGGAAACAAAACGTGCCGCAGCTTCAGCGGCATAGATGCCTCGAGCGGATCGGCCGCCGCGATATCGGGCGATACAAGCATGTTCACGGACGAATCACCTGTTCCACTGAGTACCGAGCATAAATGGAGACTTCGTTGAAATACTGCAAGGAATCGCAACAAAAGTGTAAAAATTGACTCGCAGGTTACCGGCGAACGATCCAGTTGGTCGGGCAGAAAGTGAATTGCAAGCCCGCGGCCAGGTTCTTACGAGGCGCTCCCAGGATGGGAATATCGTAGCGCTCACCTTGAGCAAATGTGTCCATGGACAGATCTGGCCGAAGCTGCCATTGGACTCGCAGCCCAATGTCCGTTTGGGTTCCTCCGCCGGGAAGAAATGCGCCGCTGCTCTTTACCTGACGATATGTCGCCGTGATTTGATTGCGAGGCGAGACTGAATAAGACGCTGAGGCGACATACGCACGCGAATCGCGCCCCACCCAGCTACCCAGGACGAGTTTGTCATTGGTGTAGGCATCGTGATATTGATCGTTCCAATAGATAAAGCGGCCGCCCTCATCCCGTGCGTATAGCCAGGTCGAATACGTTTCGAATTGAAGTTCCACGTTCGGCAGCGACGGAATCTGCGCTATCGAGATGCCAGGACCCCAGGCAGACCGGCGCGGACTAGCAAGCGGACTCGGCTCATCGTCCGCCAGCGAATCCGAGTAGAGTGTTACATAGCGCCGTAACATGGGCAGACGCCATCTGAAATCGAAGCCGCTTCTCCGGTCGCCTGGGTCATTTCGCGAGCCGAATGCAGTACCTCCCGTGCTGGAGGTGCTGAAAAAGCTGCGAAGGAAGCTATCGACCGTTAGCGGATGACCGACGCCCCCGAATATTGCGCTGCGGGCAAAGCCGAGCTCCAAGTTTTCCGTAAGCTGGAGCGTGATCTTTTGGGCGTTGATCCACGGTTCCGGAGGAAAGTCGTGCCCTGACAGCCGGCCGAGCACGAAATAGGTCCGGATCCTACCGAGCAGCCGAAAGGGGCCGGGTAGCAGGATTGGCGTGTTTTGGCTTATTCGCAGCGCATAGATTGGTTCCGCATTGTCACTGAAATGAAACGCGCTATCTTGTCCGGGTCCCCACCAAAAACTTTGCTTTCCGATGGTCACGTCGAATTTTCCAAGTTCCGCGCCGATATACATCTCTAACGGGTCGAGGCGGCCGGTTGCGGATGGATGGATGTTGCTTCCAGCAGGAATGCCATCAGCTTGCGCAATGAAATTCTGCACGCGCGCGCTGTATGGAGCCAATACAGGCGACTGTTGGTACTCTGCTCGTAAGTAACCTGAAAAGCGGTTCCAAAGACCACTCGCGGCAACGCCAGTTACGGTGTTTGCACCCTCGCTGTATGGCCGGCCGTAATCATCAATAATGGTCTGGCCGAAATGGTAGCTGTCCCGCAAAGGTGTTCCGCTGATCTCTGTCAGCCGCGTATAGACCGATTCAATACGCGCCATTTGCCGGGCCTGCTCCGCGGGAGGAAACTCCGCACGCAGCGCAGCGACGATTCCAAGAGCTTCGGAATTAGCGGCTCCAGCGAGCAGTTTCCTGGATCTTCGGGACGCAATATCCTCTGCTTCTTCGATCAACGTCAGGCACTGCTGGCGCGTCCACGGCAAAACCAAAACATCGGCATCCGGCACATAACCTAAAGCCGCAAGCCGCCGCAGAGCCGGATAGACCCAGCTATCCAGGGGCACATACACCGGTCCAGCGGCAATCGCGGAATTCACGTCTGAAGCAGCGTTGAGGCTGGCGGCGAGCCCTAATAGGGCAATGCAGAGGTAATGCGATCCAAATCTTGGCAGACGTGACCTATTGTGGCTGAGATACATATAGGCAGCACACAGGATCTGTAAAAGATTTGTGAAAGCGCGCGACGTTACTTAGCTTTTACAAGAGGACAACAGCATTGGGCCCATTAAAGACTTAGGATTTTGGCGTGGTGTCAAGTTCAACTCATATAAACCGGCGCAATTGGTTCAAAACGACGATTTCGATGCTCAGTTCTTTGGTCGCGGGCGTGCTGGCTGGCTCTGCCGGCACATATTTGCTCGGGACACCGGAAGCAAGTGAACGGGAGTCCTGGTCGGACGCAGGCGATGTCACCAAGCTGCAGGCCGGAGAGCCCGAAGAAATCACCTTTGAGCAGAACCGCGTCGATGCCTGGAAAACCCGGCACGAGAAGGCGAGCGCCTGGGTCATTCTCAACAACGATGGATCGGTCACTGCATATTCCCCGCTCTGCACGCATTTGGGATGCGCATACCACTGGGAAGCCGGTGCACATGCGTTTGTCTGCCCGTGTCACGGCTCTGCCTTTAATATGCAGGGGAACGTCATCGCGGGTCCGGCCCAACGGCCTCTCGACCGGTATGCAGTGAAAATGCAAGGGCCGCGCCTGTGGCTTGGGCCCATTCAGAAATCGCAAGGTGCCTAGGCGCATGCGATCCCGCTTGCTGGCCGCCACTGAATGGTTTGACGATCGTACAGGCGTGCCAACCGCCTGGCGGCATTTTCTCCTGGAGGACATTCCGGATTCTGCAGGGTGGGCGCAGGTATTCGGTAGCGTAGCCCTGTTCCTGTTTCTGGTTCAGGCGCTCACCGGCATTCTGCTGGCGTTCAATTATGCACCCACTCCCGGAGATGCTTACGACAGTTTGCAGTATGTAATCCGAAATGTGGCGGGCGGCCGGCTTGTTCACGGATTGCATCACTGGGGATCGAGCTTGATGGTAATCGTGGTTTTCCTCCACATGGCGCAGGTCTTCCTTTACGGCGCCTATAAGAGGCCGCGTGAAGCGACCTGGATTGCTGGAGCGGTTCTATTGCTGCTGACTCTTGCCTTCGGCTTAACCGGATATCTTCTGCCTTGGGACAATCGAGCCTATTGGGGAACGGTTGTCACCGCCCAGATAGTTGCTTCCGTACCGGTGTTTGGTCCCTTTCTCACGCACTTACTGGGAGCACAGAGCGGGGTCGGCGTGCTGACATTCGCGCGGTTCTATACTCTGCACACGGTATTGCTGCCTCTTGTGATTGTCCTAATGATCGCGTTCCATATCTACATGGTCCGGCGTCACGGAATCACACCGGCGTCCATCGGCGAGCGAAAAAATCAAAGGTTTTATCCGAAACAGGCATTTCGAGATACCGTTGCGATGTTCGCAGCATTTACGATGCTGTTCCTCTGCGCCGCCTTTCTGAACGCGCCGCTGGGCCGCCTGGCAGACCCTACCGATACCACCTATGTGCCCAGGCCCGAATGGTACTTCCTCTTTCTTTTCCAGTTATTGAAGATATTTAGAGGTTCGCTCGAAGTGGTCGGTACCGTTGTACTTCCGACCGCAGCAGTGATTCTTCTGTTCTTAATTCCATTTGTACGCGTTCCGGAGTTTCTGCGCTCTCATCGAAAGCTCGTCGCTGGGGCGTTTGTTCTAGCTGTGTTCGGGATCTGGGCTGGTCTAACGGCCACAGCCATTGTTTCGGAACCGCGGCATACCGGCGTGTCAACTAACGATACTCGGGCCGCAGAATGGGCATCGATTCCGCCGGAGCAGATCGCCGGCATCGGGTATTTCCAGGCGTGGGGCTGCGGAAGCTGTCACAACTTGATCGGCGGGCCCAGGAAAGCCGGACCAAATCTCAGCGCAGCTCGGTTGCACCACAGGAAGGAATGGCTCGTTCACCATTTCAATGAGAACCGACGCTCCGGAGCAAATGAGGAGTCGGCAAGCCGCCCTTCTCTCCCGCAATTGAATGCACTTTCGTTATTTTTGGCGGACTTGAAACCCGATTCAGCAAAACGCCTGCAGCAAATTTCATCGCAATTCACCAGGGGGGCGCAAGTGTACGTGACAGGCGCGTGCGCGAGCTGTCATAAGGTGAACGGAGCGGGTGGGGGCATTGGCCCGCCTCTGAACGGCCTATTCGACCGGAGAACCAAAGACTGGGTGGAAGCGCATTTCGCCAATCCTCAGAAGCTCTCGCCGGGCTCTATTATGCCTCCGTATCGCTTCAGCCCGAAGGATCGAGACGCTCTGATGCGCTATTTGGCAGCTCTTCCGGAATGATACATAGCGGACACGCCAGGCGCAGAGTTTCCGAGTTGTAAAACCGTTGTAAATTCCAGCGAATCGCCGAGGATGATGTGGAAACTAAATGCCCCCAAGTTACACAATGACTAACACGAACGGTCGAATGGTGAAGAGACGGCTCCAGATTCATCGCAACCCGGCGTGGATGGCAATACTTGGTGCAGCGCTGGCCTTGCCTTGCTTCGCGCAGATCCCTACGTCGTCCCCCTCTCAAACCGCAATTCGACCGGACCAGAGTGTGTCCCCGCGCGGCATGGTGTCGAGTCCAGGCGAAGTTTGCGAGTCAGGCAGTTTTGGAGACCCGGCTAGTGGCTGCGTACCTCCCTGGCTTCGATATCAACAAGGATACGCTGCGATGAGCCCGTTCGATTTCGACAATGGGTTTGGCTATCCTGCGAGCGGGGATTTCGGATATCCGATGGGGAGCAGCTTATCGGCTCCTGGAGCCGAGCGCCAGGTTTCCGCACCAGCCTCGCAGCACTACGAGAAAGAGCCGTTGACCGACTTTCAACGATATGCCGCGGCCTCGCTCGGACAAGTGCTTCCTATCTACGGCGCTTCGCTGTTCGAACGGGTTCCTGCCACATTCGCCCCGGTGGATCATGTACCGGTCGGGCCGAATTATGTAATTGCCCCCGGCGACGAACTGCAGGTAGTCATGTGGGGGCAGTTCAATTTTTCGCGCCGGTTCGTGGTCAGCCGTACTGGTGAACTAAACGTCCCCCAAGCGGGACCCGTGATGGTGGCCGGTTTGAACGACGCGCAGGCGACCGCAGCCTTGAAGCAGGCCATGTCGCGCCTGTATCGGAATTTTGATTTAAGTATCACGTTCGGAAGATTGCATGCGATTCAGGTGTTTGTGGTAGGAGAGGCGCGGAGGCCCGGCAGCTATAGCGTCAGTTCCTTAAGCACTCTGGTGAATGCAGTATTTGCATCCGGTGGGCCGTCGGCGCGCGGATCGATGCGCGATATCGAGCTAAAGCGCAATGGAACCGCGGTGTCCAAATTCGATCTTTACGATCTGCTCCTGAACGGCGATAAATCGAGGGATGCGCGGTTAGAACCAGGGGACGTAATTCTGATACGGTCGGCCGGCCCGCGAATCGCCGTCACCGGGAGCATCGAAAGGCCCGGTATATATGAGATACGAGAGGGTGACACGCTCGGTGATGTGTTGAAGGTTGCGGATGGGCTCTCTCCGGTGGCCGCCACGAAGCAAGTCGTACTGGAGCGCGTGGCCGAGGGCTCCGCTCTGACAACTCTCCGAATCGCGCTGGACAAAGCGGGACTTTGTACCGGGTTGCAAGCGGGAGATATTGTACGTGTTCTGCCGATCGTACCTCGCTTCGAGAACACAGTGACGCTGCGCGGGAACGTGGCAGATCCCGGGCGGTTTCCGTGGCATCCGGGCATGCGGCTTAGCGAATTGCTTCCCGAAAAAGAAGCGCTGATCACGCGCGATTACTGGAAGGAACGGAACAAAGCTTTCGCTCTCGCCGAGGAGAGTACGAACGAGGAGAGCACAAAGGAAGACATTTCCGCGCCCGCAGATGCCGCGGGTCAAAAGGGCGCTGCGCAAACCGCTCAGCAAACAACGCTGCAGCATGTGGCCTATCGCGAGGAGACGCGGAACCCGCAGGGAGACACTTCTCTCGGTGCCGCCATGAGCAGTGACGATGTGCCGCCGCTGCGTCAGTTTACGCCGCGCAACACCGTTCAGCCCGCCGCCCCCGATATCGACTGGGAATATGCGTCGATCGAAAGGACCGACCGATCGACCCTCGCAACCCATATCGTTCCGTTTCATCTCGGAAAGCTCGTGCTGAATCATGATCCGACCGAAGATCTGCCGCTGGAGCGCGGCGATGTGGTGACCATCTTCTCAAAAGCCGACTTCTCTGTGCCGCGCGCGCAACAAAGTAAACAGGTACGCCTGGAAGGTGAAATCGCAAGGGCCGGCGTGTACACCGTACGCCCCGGCGAAACGTTACGCGAATTGGTACAGCGCGCGGGCGGCATCACGGGCAATGCTTATTTGTACGGCGCTCAGTTCACCCGGGAGTCCACGCGTCGCGAGCAGCAGAAGCGATATGACGATTTTCTTTCACAGTTTGAGCGAGAGATCAACGAAGCCGGATCCAATTTATCGAGCCGGGTGACTTCGCCCCAACAGGCGGCAACCGCCCAAACCTCGCTAGCCAGCCAACGCGATCTGATTGAACGCCTGCGGAAGGTTTCGATGAACGGCCGCATCGTGCTCGACATGCAGCCGAACAGTCACGGAGAAGCCGCATTGCCGGATCTTCCGCTGGAAAATGGCGACCGGCTTTATATTCCGAGCCGCCCGTCTACCGTGAATGTAATTGGAAACGTATTCGAGCAGGCCTCCTTTCTTTACCAGGAGGACCTTCGAACCGGAGACTACCTGAAGAAGGCAGGGGGACCGGAAAGATCTGCCGACCGCAGCCATATGTTCGTAATTCGCGCGGATGGTTCCGTGGTGAGCCGCAGCGCGGGCAGCGTCCTATTTGGAAAGAGCTTTGATGCGCTACACATGTATCCCGGTGACACGTTGGTCGTGCCGGCCTACATAAACAAGTCGACGTTTGTCCGGAATTTGACGGACTGGTCGCAGATATTCACAAATCTGGCGCTCGGCGCAGCGGCTGTGAATGTATTGCATTAGTATGAGCGGAGGCGATTGTTGAGCGACGAGATCTCTTTTGGCGAGATCGCATCGGCACTGAAACGGCGCAGGAAACCAATCGGCCGCGCCGTTCTGATCACGGCCGTCCTTTCAACTATCCTGGCGTTTGTACTACCCGTGAAGTACACGGCTGAGGCCGTTATTTTGACGCCGCAACAATCGCAATCCTCCCTTTCGACAATGGCCCAGTTGGCAGGTTCCGGCGCGGCGGGAGGGCTTTCCGGCTTAACTCTGCTCGCCGGCCTGGGTTTTCACAGTCAAACCGATCTATATGTTGGCATTCTCGAAAGCCGGTCCATAGCGGATGCTTTAATTACGAAGTTCAACCTTCAAAAGATCTACGGAGACCGGGATCTCTACGGAGCGCGCAAGCGCTTGGCCCGAAACACCACGATCCGAGCCGGCCGTGACACACTCATTCACGTTCGGGTACAAGATGGCAGCGCGAAGCGAGCCGCGCAAATCGCAAATGGTTACGTGGAGGAGCTGGCGCGACAGAATGCGACCGTCGCGTTGACCGAAGCGGCGCAGAGGCGTGTGTTCTTTGAACAGCAGCTTGCGAAGGAAAAGGCGCTGCTCGCGACATCGGAGGCGGCTTTACGAGACACGCAGCAATCGACCGGGTTAGTTGCGCCGGGCGGACAAGCAGACGCACTAATGAGAGCACTTACTCAATTACACACTGAAATTTTGACTCGTGAAGCGCAATTGCAGGCAATCAAGACATATATTACTGATGACAACCCACACTTTCAAGCGCTGCAACGTGAGCTTGCAGCCTTGCGCGGCGAACTGGCCCGGCTCGAACAGGGAAAACATTCGCCTGGAAATCCGGAAGTGCCGGCAGAAGATTTACCACAAGCCGGATTGGAGTATTTGCGGAGCTATCGGGCAGTCAAGTATCACGAAACCCTGTTCGAAATTTTGGCAAAAGAATATGAAGCCGCGCGCTTGGATGAAGCAAGATCAGGATCGCTCGTCCAGGTCATCGACAAAGCCGTTCCGCCGGAACGAAAGAGCTGGCCGCCACGAACTCTCATGGTCCTCATCAGCACGGCCCTTGCGAGTCTCATTTCCGGCTTTTGGGCCGTGACCGCCAGTAATCGCGCGCGGAGCAAGGAGTACGAGCGATACGTCCCCTCGCTATAACCGCTAAGAAAATCGCGCTCGTGACTGCGGTCACGATCATGATCACCAGTTCTTTCGATGTTTTCCTGGTGATCCAGGCGGGAGCAAACTTCCGCTTCTGCCAAATCGCTACGGTCCCGCTGCTCGCTCTCGCGTTCTTACGCATCGGTCGTGAAAAGATTCTTCCAACACTCGGTCTAGGCCCCCTGCTGCTTTGGCTTGCTTTTCAACTGATCTTCTTTCCTATCGCAGACTTTTGGCTGAAAAGTGTCGGGTACTGCTTCTGGTTGATTTTGGATATTGGCTTGATCTTCTCGTTTGTGCAGCTATTTGGAGACGACCGCCGCAGGATTCAAACGCTCATCCGTTGGTATGCAATTTCGTTTGCGATCGTCGCGGCCTTTGCCATTTTGCAGTTTGTTCTTCCGCTGTTCGGCTATCCATCGCCATTTGTAACGGAATGGTGGATCAAAGATCAGTTGGCGCGGGCGAACGGCTTTAGCTACGAACCGTCGTATCTAGGTACTTACCTGCTAATCGGATTCGTTTTCGTCGGAGCTCTCATCAAAAAGCCAGAGGCGGTTCTGAGCCAGCATCTTCTTAGGTCCGTTTATTGGCTATGCGCGCTGGGCATTATCGTTTCATCAAGCCGGATGGCTCTCATCTTTCTGTTTCTCGACATCGCTCTGCGTCATTGCGGCAGGTGGCTCCGTGTAACGCGGGATGTCTTCCACCGGCGCTTGGTAAGGGCGAATATTTTGGCCCTGATCCCCTCGTGCGTTCTGTTTATCGTCGCAGCGGTACTGGTGACTGTGGGGGTGATGGTCTGGGAACGCAACCCTGCGGCAGTACTCCTGTTTTTGAATGGAACCGGCGTGTCCGACACAGCCGCCCATTCCGTGATCCAGCGTGAGAGTGCATTCTCGGATACTCTGACGGTTTTCGCGGAGCATCCCCTAATAGGAGAGAGCCTCGGTGGAGTGTCCTCCGGGATTGCCGCTCTGCACGCCTATACGGTGCACTCGTTTGAAGATTCAAAGCCGTTTGAGGGAATGAATATTTTTGCCGAAGCGCTGGCCGCCAGCGGAGTTATCGGCATCCTACCCTTCATCTGGTTCTTGATCGAAACGACAGCGAAACCACTGAATATTGCGCGGCAAGTATCGCCGTCGGATTCCGTGCTGATCCGCGCATCAGTGCGGGCTTTACTCTTTACTTGGGCGATCTTGCAGTTCAACCAAAACATCCTTCGCCCGTATCTCTGGGTGCATCTCGCCGTGCTGGCGGCTGTATGCGCGGCTGCCCAGCGGTTAGAAACTCCAGAGGATGCTTGTGTAGCCGGTATGCGCTAAATAATTTTCTCCGTGCCAGAACACCTCGTCGTAGCCGTAATATTGGTACCCGGCGTTCCACCGCAGCTTCTCTGTGAGCCGAACGGACAGCCGGGCCGATGGCGATTGGAAGGTCAGTGGAAAGGTCTGTGCGGTCTGGAACGCGGGCAGTCTGGGTCCGACAATCGTGCTGATCGCGCTACTGCGGCCGTCCCCCACGTCCTGAACACGGCTGTAGCCCAAATATAAATCCAGACGTTTGAATCCCAACCGCGTCGCAAGAGTGGCTGAATGAACGTTGCTGACGTAAGACGAGAGCTGGTTCGTAAGAAACTGCGGGCCGGCGAAAAAAGCAATCCCGCCCAATGTATCCAAATGAAGCTTTGAATAAGTCGCATCGATCGAGAACCACGAGCGAGGTGACCATGAGCCCGATCCAGAATACGTTCGCGCGTGAGAGCTGTACGAAGACAGGGAGATCGAATCTGTATTGTACTGGCTGTTCGATAAGGCAGTCAGTTGGAGAGATTTCCATTTGTACTGAATCCGCCCGGAGAGGGTGGTGTAGTCGCGTGGACTTCGCGGTGTGAATGGCCGGTCGGAACGGCCGACCTCTCCCTCCGTGGCGATCGTTAATGACTTCAACGGACGCACTCGGAAACCAAACGCACCCGAATGTAACTGATTCGTTTGAAGGTAGGGGGCGCCGGGAGTGGAACCGGCAAAAGCAACCTGCGGGCTGGCGGCGATCCTCCGGTTGGAGTACCCGTACGTTCCGTAGAGATCCAGCCAGGTCCACGGCCGGTATTGAACATCGAGATCTGTTTCCACAGTTCGAATACGAAGGAATTGAAAATACAACAAATCCGCCGACTTGGTAGCGTTGTCGAACTGAAGAAACGTGCTGTCTCCATCGGTGCGAATGTTATACAGCGATGTGCGGCTGGTAAACGTTAGTTTGCTCGCCGGCAGCAATGCCACATTGAGATTCCCGGTCGTCACCGGACGCCGCGCGCTGCCAAAGGTAAAGATCTGCTGGTTCGCCAATGCTCCGAAGCGATTGGTCCCCACCGCGGATTCGTTGGATAGAAACGCGCGAACCCCAGCAGTATAGGTGAATCTTGCATTTACATCGATCCACCGGCTGTCGCGGAACAAGCCAACCCGCCAGTAGGGACTGGTTCCGTGGTACGGGATGCTTCTCGAAAAGGAATTCAGCGTGCTCGCGTTTTGCCCGTTGTCCCCCGGGTTAAAGCCGCTGAACTGCAACGGCGAGTCGTCCTTGAAATCCTGCCACCCATGCAGAGCGTTCAGCGTGAACCCGAGCCAGTGAATCTCGGCGCCTAGGCGGTACTCGTTCTGTGTGCGCTTGACGTTAGTAAACAGCGGAAACACGTCCCCAGTTGAGTCAAATGGGCCGCTGGTATTGAAGAGCTGAACGCTAGAAATTCCCGGCCCGGATTGTGCGTCCCGCGTGTATCCGAAAAGCACACGCACGGCGCTCTGCGGAAACAGTGTCAGGTCGTGATCCTGAAGAGTGTAGGAAGTGTTTAACAGATGCAGCCCCGCGCCGCCGTCCGTGACTAATCCCGGATTCACGTAGTCGTTCTCGCGCCACAGCAGATTGTAGTTGTAAAGGCGATTCTTTTCGACGCGCACGGAAACACTGCTATAAGGATCCCCGCCCAATCCAGAAGTGGATACGATCATCTGATCCAGAAAGCGGCCGTGGCCGTCTTTCGAATCCATGCTGAAGAAGCTACTCAGCAGCCGCACGCCGCTGCCGAAGTTTTCATCGCTTCGATATTTTCCCTCGTTTCCGCTGACGCTCAGGAATCGATAGCCGGTCTCGAATGAATTCACGAAGTTGTAATCGCTCCAGTTTTCACCGCGTGGCGAACCCACCGCCTCGGGAGTCGGAGCAACCGGCTGCTGTCCAACACAACAGATGGACAATAAGCAAATACCGCTCACGATTAGGAATGCGCGTATCATAGCGGCCTCATCTCAAAAAGAGCGGATCTGAATTCGATCCGTGAATGCGCACGTGGCAATTCGTGCAGTTCTGATATCGGGGGTCGGCCATGTTATGAGATTGAGAAAGGCTTGGCACGCCGGTGCCGGTCCGGCCAAACGTTCCCGCCCCGTTATGGCACTCCAGGCACATCGTGAACACCACTGGCCTCTGCAAAAGCCGCGAATTCGTTGAGCCGTGCGGGACATGGCACATTTCGCATCCCTCTACACGCACTGGCGGATGTTCAAACGCAAACGGTCCGCGCTTATCGGAATGACACTTCAGACAAGCTTCTTCGTTTGCCAGACTCTGTTTCACCAACGCTGGGCGTCCAGCCATGCGCCAGGTTGGCTGGAAGGTTCCGTGCGGATTGTGGCAGTCCGCGCAGCTCATAAACCCTTCATTGACCCGGTGCTTGAACGGCATGGAGAAATCCGCCCGAACGTTTCCGTGACACGTGTAACAGAGCTCGGGCTGCTTCTTTGCCAGAAGCGTTCTTGGCTCGGCGGCCTTATGGATCGAGTGGCATTGCGTACAGGCGACGCCATTTAGCGTGTGCGGAGAGGAATGAATGTTCGCGCGGGCTAGTGAATCGGAGTGGCATCGCAAGCACGCATTGATGGTTTGCTTGGGAGTCAGCGCGAAAAAGGAAATGATCGTCGTTTTTCCGCCATGCGCGGCCACATGGTTTCCTGCCGGCCCGTGACACCCTTCACATCCGGTATTCTCCGGCGTTTCTTTCCCGCTGGCCACGCTTTTAAAGTGAGGATTTTTGTAGAACTTGAACCAGATATCCGAGTGGCATGTCTTGCAAGCCATGCTTCCCACGTACTTCTGCGTGTTGGGCTCGGCCTGGCCCAGAAAGACGACAACAAACAGCAGCAATAACGCTCGTTGCACCAAGCACAGGTTAGGATTTATGACACACTCCTGTCATTTTTCACTTGTGAAGGTTTTGTAAAAGCAGCCCGACTCTGTCGCGGAGACAAATTCCGGGTCCCAAATCAGATCGGACATCTCTCGGAAAAACCGCTTTTCCGAAAATTTTGCGGCGTGAGCCTGAATGCCGGTGGCCGAAATATATGGTTCAACTTTCTCGAACTCCACGACGGCTTCGGTAAGAAAACACTCGCCGGGCTCTTTATAGAGGAAAGCTCCGCGAGAGTAATCAGGGGGCGCGGCTTCGAGGACACCCCCGCGTCCGATAGCAATCAACGGCTTTCCGCTCGCTACGGCCTCCACCGCGACAATGCCGAAATCCTCTTCTCCCGGAATCACGACTGCCCGCGCGTGCGCGTAGAGTTGCCGGAGTTGTTCCTCCGGAACACGCCCGCAAAATTCAATCTCCGGCCCTGCTGCTGCCCGCAATGACCGAAACTCCGGTCCGTCCCCAACAATCTTCAATTTCCGCCCGGACCTTGAAAACGAAGCCACGGCATCGCCGACGCGTTTGTAGGCGACCAACTCGGACACAATTAGGTAATAATCGTCCGGATCGGCACTATAAAAACTGCCTACATCCACCGGTGGATAGATAACGCGGGCTTCTCGCCGGTAGGTTTTCCAAATCCGGCGGCGTACATTTTGGCTATTCGCGACGAACTCGTCTACTCGCGCGGCTGACGCGTAATCCCACAATCGAAGATAATTTGCTAGGGGCGGAATAGCCAGCCGTCTGAAACGAGAGTGCGTCCAATCCCGCGTATAGTTGGGATAAAGGTCCCACAGATAGCGCATCGGCGAATGGCAATAACAGATGTGGCGGGTTCGCGAACTCGTAATCACTCCTTTCGCCGGCCCGGACTCGCTGCTGATTACCAGATCGTAATCCCGTAGATCGAATTGCTCCAGCGCCAGCGGCATTAATGGCAATAACGAGCGGTAATAACGCCGATATCGGTTGAGGAATGAAGAAAACACCCGGTGCGATCGTATTTCTTCAGAAACGCGCTCCGGGTCATAGAAGAGTGTAAATATATCCGCATTTGGCAACAGGCGGCAGAGCGCTTCCACCACTCGTTCTCCGCCGCGCATTCCCAGCAGCCAGTAATGGACAATCGCGGTACGCATTCGTGAAGGGCTCCGCTTCTCACCACGCATTCCGGCCTGTTAGCACCGTGGGTATGGTGGCAAGCAGCGTTTGGAAATAGAGACCTGCCGACCACTTCCGAACCAGAAAAAGGTCCAGCCGGCGACGCTGCCGGTAGGTGAGCCGGCTTCGTCCATTGACCTGCCACAGACCGCTAATTCCCGGTTTTCTGGTGAGGAGTTCGGCGGCGTTGCGTCCGTAATAATGCTCGAGTTCCAGCTTCGTTAGCGGCCGGGGTCCGATAAGACTCATCTGTCCAATCACGACTTGATACAACTGAGGCAGCTCGTCAATGGAATAACGCCGGCACAACGCCGCGAATCGGCTGGTTACTCTAAAATCCTTCTCGCTTTTGCGCACCGGCAATACGTTCCTTGATACCCGCTCAATGAAACAAATTCGCGAACGGCCTTTCCCGTCCCACATGGTTCTTAACTTGTAAACCCAGATTGGGTGCCCGCCCTGCCCGACTCTCCGGTGAGCGATCAAAGGAGAGCGCCGGGAAAGCGCAACAACCGCGAGCGCCGCTACAGCGAGAAGCGGCAGGATGGCGAGCAAAAGAGCAGCCGCGGTAATTCGTTCCAGCACAGATACGAAACGCCAGAAGAATCGCTCGTCCGTTGCATATGGGCGATCCACAGAGAGCGCCGGAGCGGGCGTGCTTCCCACAGGAATCATGCTTCTGAAGCTAAAAGCCGCACAGGACAGGCGTGTTTTGGCGCTGTAAAACTCTTGTAAATCCAAGCGAGTACCAGCGCAAATCCAGACCAGTACCGAGCCTGTAAAAATTTTGTAAAGTGTCAGACGGGCAGTTGGCCGATTTCGCAGACCCGCTGGAAACTGGCTAGAATGTGAACTACGGTGCAGAAGATACTCGTTATTGACGACGATGAAAGCTTGCGTGAAACCATAGGCGTCATGCTCGAGCGCGAAAACTTCGTTCCTCTCTTTGCGGCCGACGGGAAGAGCGGTTTCGAAAAGGCCGTCACGCTCAAACCTCAGCTCTTGCTGGTCGATTTGAGATTGCCCGGCATGAGCGGGACGGAATTATGCCGGCAGCTTCGTGCAGATCGCGTACAGACCCCGATTATAGTTTTGAGCGCCATCGGCGAAGAAGTAGATAAGGTGCTTCTACTGGAGATGGGCGCCGACGACTATATCGTCAAACCCTTCGGCGCTCGCGAACTTCTGGCGCGCATTCGCGCGCTACTGCGGCGCTCCAATCCCGAAACGAAGTCGATCCGGTTTGGGGAAGTGGAAGTCGATTTTGATCGCCGGACCACAACCTTTCGCGGAGCGGAAGTAAAACTTACTCCGGCTGAGTACAACCTGCTTGTCTTCTTTCTCCACAATTCGGACCGGGCTTTGAGCCGTGATGTCATCCTAAATTCCGTCTGGGGGTATGATTCGTACCCAAATACTCGAACCGTGGATGCACACGTCGTCCGGCTGCGCCAGAAACTTGAGCCGGACCCCAGCCTTCCTCGTCACTTCTTAACGGTTCACGGAGTCGGGTATCGGTTTCTTCCCTAGGTGGAGAATGCCGGGCACCGTCCTTATCGTTGAAGACCGGGATAGTGTCGCGCCTCTGGAAATCGCACTCGCCTCCATCAAAGGAATCGCGATTCAAACTGCTTCAAATGGACGCGATGCTCTCAAACTGCTCGCAGCACCCTCTGTCCAACTCGCTGCCGTAGTAACCGATCTGCACCTTCCCTACGTCGATGGTTTTGAGCTGATCGCAACCATACGCACGCATGAACGGTATTCCCGGCTGCCCATAGTCGTTGTAAGCGGGGATGGCCATCCCGATACTCCCGAGCGCGTTCGTCATTTAGGGGCCAATGCGTTCTTCCCCAAACCATACTCGCCTACCGAGATACGTCACATGCTGGAGGGCCTTCTTCATGTATCTTAGAATCCCTATCGTGTTCGCTCTCTGCCTATCAATCACCTATGCTCAGGACAAGCCGGACCCAGCCGTAATCATGAACCGCATTTTGCAACGCCTCGATGCTCTCGAAACAGAAAATCGCCAGCTCGTCGAGGAAGTCCATAGCTTGCGCCAGGAACTCGAAAAAACCAGATCTTCCCCCTCTCCTTCATCCGAAAACGCACAATCGAATGAACAGGCATTGCACGATCGCGTGACCGCGAACGAACATCGCATTGCCGAACAATCGCAGACCAAAGTGGAGACCTCCCAAAAGTTTCCCGTTCAACTTACCGGGATGCTGTTGTTCAACGCTTTTCTCAATGCCGGAGATCGAGAAAATCCCACCAGCTACGGTCTGCTGGCGGGGCCGGACAGGTCCGGCGCAACCGCGCGGCAGACACTGCTCGGTTTCAATTTTCAAGGCCCTCGTTTGCCCGGGGATGGCCGCGTGAATGGAACGCTCATGATGGATTTCTGGTCCGGCCCCTCCCAACCCGGAAATAACTGGCTTCGGCTTCGCCGCGCGAATCTATCGCTGGACTGGGCTCATCGAAGCTTTACCGTCGGGCAGGATAAACCCCTTATTTCGCCCTATGAGCCCACATCTCTTGCCGAAGTGGGCGTTCCGCCGCTTGCTGGAGCTGGGAATCTCTGGCTCTGGTTACCGCAGGCGAAATACGAGGAGCGTTTTCGTTTCACGCAAAACACCGGTATTACTGGACAAATTGCCCTCATTCAAACCGACGAGAGCCGTTCCGCTGTTCCCTCCCCATATGCGAGCACCCTGGATAAAGCCCGTCCTGCTCTCGAAGGCAGGCTGGCGTTTTGGCATAAGTTCGATGATGTGCGGCGCTTCGAAATCGCGCCGGGATTTCACGTAAGCACCACGCATGTGAACGGACAATCGGTCGATTCGCGAATCGGCTCTGTCGATTGGTTATTGACTCCTATTTCGCGGCTCAAAATCACCGGAACCTTTTATCACGGGCAGGATATTAGCGGACTTGGATCGCTCGGCAACGGATTCGCCATCACTGCCAGCGGGCATGTAGTGCCCGTCCATAGCTCCGGCGGATGGATGCAATTTTCCGTTCCAATTACAAACCGGCTGACGTGGAATCTGTTCAGCGGATTGGAAAGCGACCGGTCTGCTGCGCTGAACGGATATAGCACAGTCCGTGGCCTGAGTTACGCGTCGAATCTCATCTACCATTTAGGGCCAAACGTGGTCCTCGGGTTGGAGGCCTTGCAATTACGCACTCGATCATTGTCCGGAGACACTGACCTGCATAATAGTTATGATCTCGCAATTGGATATCTATTTTGAGGAGTAATTAAACTTGCGATCCTTGTGGAATAGGCCTTTGGCCTGCATGCGGATCCTCACCATCGCCGCTCTGTTCTGTTTGTCCTCCGCCCATGCATTCCCCGCCACCATCACCGGACAAATCACACTTGCCGATTCAAAAGACTCGGCGGTGCGCAAACAAAAAGATTTCTCAGGTGTCGCAGTGTGGCTAACTGCCTTAAACGGACGGCTTCTGACTATAGCGCATAGACACGCCCAGATGCTTCAAAAGGATAAAAGATTCATCCCTCACGTACTTGCTATTTCAACCGGAACAACGGTAGATTTCCCGAATCTTGACCCTATTTTCCACAATGCATTCTCGAACTTTGATGGCCAGATCTTCGACGTTGCTCTTTACCCGCCGGGCTCGTCCCGGTCTGTGCTATTTGACCGGCCTGGAATCGTGAGGGTTTTCTGCAATATTCATCCATCCATGTCCGCCGTCATTGTCGTCGCCAATTCGAACCACATTGTCACCACGGAGAGCGATGGGAGCTTCCGGTTTACCAATGTCGAACCTGGCGATTACCGGATTCACTTCTTCCATGAACGGGCAACACCGGAAACACTTGCCCACCTCACCCAACTGATCACTGTACCTGATGAGGGCTATAGTCTCCCGAAGGTCACAATTTCGGAAGCAGGCTACATTCCTGTCGCTCACAAGAACAAATATGGACGAGACTATCCGCCCGATGCCGAAACATCGGACAGCTACTCGCTTCCCATCAAATGAAACTTCCGCGCGTGAAAAGCGGCTCTCTTCTCTGGCGTATTCTGCTTTCTACGTCGCTGGTTATTAGCGTAGTTTTCGCACTTACCGGCTGGCTGATAGAGAAATATGCCGCGAGTGTCAGCCGGCGCAGTATCGAAGAGGAAGTCCAGACCAGCTTGCAGGCCTACGAATCGCTCTGGGCTGCGCGCGTCCACAACTTGGGTTCTCTCAGCCGGATTATCAGTTCCATGTCGGACGTTCGTGCCGCCTTCATGACGCGTGATCGCGCTACTATTCGAGACACAGCCCAGGAGCTGTGGTCGCAAGTATCCGAGCAGGATGCGAGTTTTCTTGTGCTCGATCCCACCGGCGAAGTTATCGCTTCGTTGGGGGGAGATGCTGATATAGCTCTGAGCAAGTCCCTGATGGCAAGTTCGCTCAAGCGCTTCCCCAACCAGGTTTCCGGGTACCTCCGACGCGGCAAACATCTGTATTACATCGTGCTGACGCCCGTCTATGTTCAGACCGCGCACGATCAAGCACTGCTGAACGTATTACTAGTCGCTTTCGATATTGATAACGAGCTCGCGCAAGTACTGAAACATTCGACCCACGGCAGCGATTTTGCCTTCGTGAGTTACAACGATGTCATTGCCTCCACACTGCTGCCGATAACAGCCGAGGACTTGAGATCCGGACGAGAACTTCAAGGACACATCCGAAGCGCCAGACTACATGGTGCGGATTACTTGCTCCTGGGGACGGACCTGAACGATCCGCTTGGAGCCAGGGTAGGGCGGCTCTATATTATCCGCGCCTTTGCCGCTGCCGAAGCCGTTGTTACCGAATTAAAACGCACGGTAGCCATTTTCTGGGGACTCGCGATCTTGATCGCGATTGCCTTCATGTATCTCCTGGCTAGACGCGTTCTGGATCCTGTGAAACGTCTGGATCGTGCCGCGGAGGAGGTGATTCGCCATAACTACGACTATCGCGTCCCCGTGGAGACCGATGATGAACTGGGCCGCCTGGCTCGCACGTTCAATGAGATGTGCGAATCCATCCGCAGCGCCCGCGAAGAGTTGATCCGGCAGGAGCAGATCGCCACCATCGGCCGCCTCTCCAGTTCGATTGTTCATGATTTGAGAAATCCGCTTGCCGCAATCTATGGCGGCGCCGAGATGCTCATCGATGCCGACCTTTCACCCGAGCAGTCCCGTCGCTTGGTGAGCACCATTTACGCCGCTTCGCGGCGCATTCAGGAGCTTCTTCAGGATCTCCTGGACATTTCGCGCTCAAAGACAAAACCAGCCGAACTCTGCAAAATATCTGAGTTAGTTGGAGGGGCTCGCGACACCGTGGCCAATGCCGCTGCTGCTCAATCTGTCACAATTCAGATCGATATTCCCGAGGATATCCAGGTGGTTGTAGATCGGGATCGCCTTGAACGTGTATTCCTGAACCTGATGAATAACGCGCTCGATGTGATGCCCGACGGCGGTACTCTACGTGTCTCCGGGCGATTGGAGGAAGGCGCTGCCATCCTTGAGGTTCAGGACTCCGGCCCTGGCATTCCGGCCCATGCATGGCCGCGCCTGTTCCAACCATTCGCCAGCTTCGGCAAGAAGAACGGGTTAGGCTTGGGCCTGGCGCTATCCAGGCAAACACTGCTCGACCACGGCGGCGATCTCTGGGCGGAAAAAACGAACGGCCCCGGAGCCAGATTCATGATGCGCTTGCCCGTGACCGCGCCAATAACAGTCAATGGCAATGAGAACAAAATCGGAACAGAGCCGCGACCGCTAGGGAGCGGTTTTTGAACGAGTGCCGTTATGATCCCACGGCTCGCGATTTTGAGTTTCGTGCTTTGCTGCGCAATCGAAGTAGACGCGGCTGCAACCTTCGTCGGCTCCGCTGGCTGCAGAACCTGTCATACGGACATCTACGACCGCTGGAAGAAAACACCCATGGCGAACGTGGTGCGCGACCCGCATGAGCACCCCGACGCCATTATTCCGGACTTATCGAAACCAGATCCTTTAGTCACTTTCAAAACAAACGATATAGCGCTTGTATATGGGAGCGTTTGGAAGCAACGCTATTTCAAGAAGGTCGGGAATGATTATTTCGTGCTGCCCGCCCAGTGGGACATCACACACCAGATCTGGAGACCGTATTTTGTCAAGAATGGCACCGACTGGTGGGCGCCGCTCTACCCGCCGGACAACATGAAGCGTCCTACTGGCCCGCTCTGTGACGGATGCCATTCTGTCAATTACGATATTGCGGCTAAGAGCGTTACGGAATGGAATGTCGGGTGCGAGCGCTGCCATGGCCCTGGAAGCGAGCACATCACGCATCCCGCCGCCGGCGCCATCATCAACCCCGCCAGGCTTGGCTACGTCGCCGCAAACGATATCTGCATCCAGTGCCACTCGCAAGGCAAGCCGCTGAAGAATCCGATTCGCGGGCTATATTATGACTGGCCCGTCGGATTTCAGCCGGGTGAGAAATTGCAGGATTTCTGGTCGCTCGAAGAACACAAACTAGGCGAGACGAATTTCATGTACTTCAGCGACGGCACGGCTCATAAGAATCGCATGCAGGGCAACGACTTCGTGCAGAGCGTTATGTACACGCACGGCGTGAAGTGCTTTAGTTGTCACGACGTACATGGCACGTCGAACACGGCGCAACTACTGAAACCACCCGATGTCATCTGTCTGGAATGCCACGGGCCAAGGTCGCCGAATGGACCACACACGAGCACAATCGAAGAACACACGCACCACAAGCCCGGTAGTGCCGGGGGTGAGTGCATCGCCTGTCACATGCCGGCCATCGAGCAAACGATTGCTGACATCAATGTCCATAGCCACACATTTCGCTTCGTTGCGCCCTGGATGACGGATACCTACAAGATTCCGAATCCATGCACAACCTGCCACAAGGACAAGTCCACCGCTTGGGCAACTCAGCAACTGGCGTCCTGGCCCGAGCGATCACCCTGGAGGCTGGCAGCACCCGGCGCGCGCGAGTAATGGCCCTCTCTTTCAGAACCACGCGCGTGAGCAAGTGGCCTGCTAGAGTTCCAGTTCAACGAACACACACACCGGCGGCAAATGGCATCGGTCTCTACATCTAGTTTCTCCCGAAACTGGATCGCCTCAGGACCGTTGATCACTTTTAACAGATTCTGCTCGCGAACGGAACCGATCGGCCGGTGAAAGAAGCACGGCCGGACTGTTCCGTCCGCTTCCACAACCGCCGAGACCCATGGCGCGTTGCAACGAGGCGCAACCGGCTCACATAATCCGAGATGCGCGCGAAAATGCGACACGATTCTTTGCAACTTGTCGCGGCTCTCCACCACAAACGGCCCTTCACTCTGCAGGCTATCCAATTCCGCTTCGAGCCGTTGAATCTGTTCCGAATCAAGGACTAGCTCGTTCTGTCGATCCGGCCCCCAAGGAATCGGACGGTTGAAAGCAGAGGAGCCAACATCGACGGCGAGAAACGAAATCGAGTGCAATCCGAGGCCTTTTGCCGTTCTGGCGGTCGCTGCCAGCGCTGCATGGTTCTCCCGTTGCACAGTGCACCGGGCGGAGATCTTGAATTCTGGAGCTAGCCTCTGCACCGCATGAACACCGCGCTCCAATAGCCAAAAGGCTCCTTGCACCCGGCGAATCCGGTCATGAATCGCGGGTGGACCGTCGAGCGAAACAATGACGTCGTCCACCGTCTCAACCAGCCATTCCGCATTTCGTTCTAGCAATAAGCCGGTGCTCAGAATGGTCGTTCGAATACCGCGGTCCCGAAGCAGGTAACAGAATCGGGACAGGCCCGAGTGCATCAGCGGTTCGCCGCCGGAAAGCACGACCCACTCGACTGCCAGGCTTGCCACTTCATCGATGTAGCGCTCGAGCTGCTCCGTGCTCAGCTCGTTGCCGCTCACATCTTTCCAGATATTGCACATCATGCACCGGCAGTTACACCGGCTATGAGGACAGAGAATCAGAACCGGCAGCGATTCCAAGACAGCCTTCATGCCGCCACCGCTTTCCCCGCCAGACGAATCTCTTGGCCGAGCACCTGTTTTGTTTCTTGGAACAATGCATGGACGTCCAAGGGCAGCAAATACCGGCCGCGATTTTCGACATCGATGGGCTGCAGTCTGGGATTACCGGTGAGCCGCAGGTGGGTAGCCATATCCAAAGAGAGCAGCCGGATGCGGCCGCCTGCGATGACCATTTCCGGATGAGCGCGGAGCAGCGTATCGGCCGGACTCGCTCCAATGTCCCGCAGCACCACTAAGTCGGCAGACGCGCCATTCTGAATCGATCCATACGTGGATGGCAGTTTCAGCACCGCCGCGGCCTCGCTCGTCACCATTCCATAAAGCCGGGCTGGTGAAACCATCCCGCTTGCAATCGATAACTCGTCATACATGTCTCCGGCTGCGGTAATTGCTGCGTCTGTTCCGAGCGCGATCGGAATCCGCGATTTGAAGACCTGCGGATCTACCGTACGGCCCAGCGTGAACAGGTTCGAGCTCGGACACCACACAAGCGATGCCTTCCGCTTCTCCATAAGCGCGATCTCCTCGCGTGAGAACGCAACCCCATGCACAATCACAGTTGTTGGTCCCAGCGCCTCCGAGCACTCGAGAATTTCGAGTTCGTTCTTCGCTTCTTCATCCGTCCCTTCTCCGGCGTGAATGATGAACGGAGCATTTTTGCGGCGTTGCAAATACCGGCTTCTCCAATCCGGAGAGAACCGGATGGAATGCGCCCAGCTCATTCGCCGCACCACTCGCACAGGGAACCCGTTTCCGAACACTTCCGGGCAGTACGGATTGTGATGCCCAACGGTCGTCACTCCGGAGAGCAGGTTCTTGATTCCTCCCCACAGCAGCCGCAGCGGCTTCGGCACCGCCAAATGCTGCTTTACGGGAGGCTCGCTCGGGCGATAGATATCCAATGCCCACTGAGTTGCATTTCGATAAGGACCGTTTCCCAGTCTTGGTAAAAGATTCAATTCGAGATGATCGTGCGTGTTGATCAGACCGGGAAGAATCAGATACCCGCTCAAATCGAGCACGCGGCCCCGGGCCCCGGAGCGCAAGTAAAACGCACAACCTCGCCGGATTTCCAGATCCATCTGAACCGAGTCGGTTGTGCTGAAAGCAACTCTTCCTCCCGTCAGGATCAGTGTTTCTTCCATAAAGCGAGCCAAACCGCGGGCATGCGGGATGCCGCGGCAAACAGATGGGGTTTTCCGGCCCTCTGAAACAGCGGCTGTTCGGGCTCGCCCAGCCAGGCGGCGCGGCACTCGACCAGATCCAGACCCGCTTGCTCCGCGGCATCCATTGCCTCACTGAGTGAGTACCGGAATTGTCGAATCTCGTAGCCTTGATCGCCTAAATGAAAGGATCGCCTCCAACCGGACGAAACCGCTGTTGGATGCATATCGCTGATAGCGACATGTCCTCCAACCGCGCTGACTCTGGCCATTTCAGTGAAAGAGCGCTCGAGGCTGCCGAAATAGCTCAAGCCGAAAGAGCAGATGACCAGACCGGCTACTGCATTCGCAACCGGAAGATTGCCGCTCTCGCCTACCGCTACTCGTCCGGGCAAATCAGCGCTCCGCAGCATTTCCTCAGATGCATCGACACCTGCTGTTGCGCTGCCCGTATCGGCGAAATACTTCATCCAGCGTCCGGTGCCGCAACCGACATCGATCACCTGCGGCGGCGCGTAAGCCGGTAACAAATCGCGCATAACCCGCTCTTCAAGCGCAATCAACGGATTCACGGTCGCGTCGTAGGTAGGCGCCCACATGCGATACCCCTCGGCAGCGGAAACCAGCATTACAAGCTCTCCAGCCGAGGTTTGCGCAACGCGATCAGCCGTTGTGCCCATTGCAGTTCCAGAGGCCAGCCATAAAACCCGAGCCGGTAACGCCAACTGCTGAGCGTCTTCAACAAGGTTCGGCCCCAACTCCGCAAATAGATGTCTTGCACGGTGGGCCAGCGCGAATTCACCACCAGATCGAAATTGTCGATGCGGCGTTTTAAGCGACGCGGCAGCCAGGCCACATGCGGATCGTGACGTGTCGTGAAGTTATACCAGCGTTCAGTGGCCCATTCTTCGGGCGTGCGCGGGAACTCGATTTTGCTTTCGACATCTCCGTACATGCCGTCCGGGTGCGGCGTCGGAATGTAATGCTGGACGATGATCTCCGCGTCCGGATTCAGCCGCTTGATTTTGCGAATGAACCGGATCGTCTCGCGAGTGTCTCTTTCGGGATCTTTGGGATTGCCGACGACAAAAGAAAACTCGGGGACAATGCCAAACTGCCGGATGCGGGCCGCGAGTTCCAGCGTTTGTTCCGCTTTCACGCCTTTGTTCATCTGCTCCAGCACCCAATCCGAACCCGACTCGGCCCCGAAAAAAATCATGGCCGAGCCAGCGCGTTGCAAAGTTCGAAAGGTGTTGTCGGAATACCGCAATACCGTATCGATGCGTCCCTCGCACCACCAGCGCAGCCCCAACGGAACCAGCTTTTCGGCGAGCTCGGTCGTATGCCGTTCGTTCAGGAAGAAGTTGTTGTCGTAAAACTGCACCGCATCGATTTGAAATCGCTGCTGCAAATACTGAAGCACTGCGGCCGTTCGCTCCGGGTCTTCTGTTTTCTGCCGCGCTCGATACACCGGCACCACGCCGCAAAAACTACAGCGAAACGGGCAGCCGATGCTGGCCTGATGGACAGCCGTTCTCTTGCCCAGAAATGTCGGCAGAATGTAATTCCCGGCATTCGGCAGCTTCTCGTAAGGCAACCAGGGAAAATCGTTCGGCGAGCGTAGCGGGCGCTCGGCATTGTGGACGTGGAGTCCAAAATCGTCCTTATAAGAGAGCCCCCGAATGCCTTGGAATTTCTGCTGACTGCGCAGCGCTTGAATTAAATCGACAAGTGTGTCTTCGCCTTGGCCTCGCACCGCAAAGTCGACATACGGCGCGTTCAGCGCCGCATCCGTGTAAAGCGAGGGAAAGTATCCTCCCCACACGATCGGCACGCGTGGATACTTCGCGCGAAACTCGCGGCAGAGCGGAATCGCTGCTTTCATCTGCGGTCCGGGCATCACGGAGACCGCAAGCAAAGTGGCTTTGTGGCGGCTCACAATGCGGTCGATGGTGTCGAGCGGCGCCGGATCGGCGTTGCCGTCGATAATCGCGTAGTCTTCGCGGCCCTCCAGTACGGCCGCTAACGAAAGAACCGCGAGCGGAAAACGCCGGTTCTTCGGCCGTGTGGAGCGCGGATGGAGCAGGATAATCATTTGCTTTCAAATTGGCCCGCAAGAATCCAAAAGCGTGAAGGCGGCCTGCGGCGCTTGAGCCATGCCGCGTAGGGTCGGAGATGCCAGCGCCATCCATACCAGGGCCGCCGCACGCGCCAGCGCAC
This sequence comes from Bryobacteraceae bacterium, assembly GCA_035651215.1. Taxonomy (GTDB): domain Bacteria; phylum Acidobacteriota; class Terriglobia; order Bryobacterales; family Bryobacteraceae; genus Bog-105. Next base: position 583,338 of record DASRGE010000022.1, on the reverse strand, counting down.
CCCCAAGTCTTCGCTCAACTCACGAAGTGTTCCTAAGTCCAGAAACTCGACACTCGGAATGGCATCTGAGCGGAATCCATAACGCTTTAGAAAATCCGAGTGCCGCTCCTCCACCATCCGCAACCCGTGCTCCCGGCGGCGATAGATCGGCGAATCCAGCACAATCAGCCATCCGGAACTGGACAAGCAGCGCTTCGCCTCAGCGAGGGTCCGGCGGTAGTTCGTCGAATAATGAAGCGAAGAGTTGTAGATCGCCAGATCAAACCGTCCCGAGGGAAACGGAAGATCGTCGAAGTCCGCTTGCAGCACTGGAAACCAATGTCCGTAGTGGTGGGCAGCGCGCAACCCGTCGCGCTCATCATCGAAAATGTCGACGGCCACCGGACGATGCCCGCCGAGCGACAGCCGGTACGACATCCAGCAATTCCCTGCTCCGAGGTCCAAAATGCGAAGCGGCCTGCGCGCTTTTCGTGCGATCGGCCTGAGGATACGCGTTTCGAAGTAGCGGTAGGTTTTGGCGCGCATCGCCCACATAGTAGAGAGCCGGCCGCTTAAATCGCGATACGGCAGCGCACGGTAATAGTCACTGCTGTCCGAGCCGCGCCCCTCTGCGTAGCGGATGTAGCGATATTCGCTCAAGAATTGCTCGCGCGCACTCATACACGTTGAAAAAGGTAAAGCCGGTGATCCGCCAGTCCGCGAAGCAGGAGCCAGTGCGCGATTCGACGGTCGACCTTGGCCAGCCTCAGTACGGTGGCCTCGCTGAGCCCATCTATATAAGACGGGGGAACAAGCAGGCCAATTCCGTACCACCGCACCAGAGAAAAGCCGGTTCGAAAGGCCTGCCGAATGCGCCCGGTAGATGGATACCGAACGTCGATACCGAAAGTCGTGCTGGCGGTGGATGTGCGCCGGAAAGCTTTGCGCAGTTCCTTCCTCCGCAGGAAATGACATGTTTCCCACGCGCAGCAGCGGCCCATGATGCACAGGGCAACATAACCGCCCGGACGTATCAAGCGCCTCAAGTTTGACGCGAGCTGTTCCAGATCTTCAAGGCAATTGAGAACTCCGAAATTTGAGATCGCTCCATCGAAGTTCCCGCTCATGCAATCTAAATCCTCGGCCGTCAATACCTCGGCGCGCACGCCACGTTCGCGAGCATGTTTCACCATCTCCGGCGATGCATCGACTCCATGCACGTGCACGCCGCGAGCCTGTAGATGTACGGCGTCTTCCCCATCGCCGCAGCCGATATCGAGCACAGAATCGCCCGGTAGAAACAGCGGATCGGTCCATCGCCAAACCGCCCTTCGCTGGCTGCTGCCTATGGCAGTCCTGTTCCAGAGATGTCCATAGTCGGCGGCGATCTTGTCGAAGGCGACGGCTGTTCCTTGATACATCAAGCCTCCACTTCGTCCCAGACGGCGCGAAGACCTTCTCGTGCCGCGAGCGTGCTGGCGGGATCCGGCTCGCTCGACAACTCATTTTTCAAAAGCTGATCCGCATATTGATAGAAACGCCGCGAATGCCTGCCTTGAATCCGCAAATCCCGATCGGTGCTCTGTGTCCACGGCTGCAACTGCACGAGCCGCGGAGACATGCGCTCGTAATAAGGAGTTCCTTTGATCGGATAGGAAACGGTTGTAAAACAAACGTCCGGCCTGCATTGCTTCGCGTGTTCGACGGTAGCTTCAATATCCTCGATATCCTCTCCGTCGTAACCCCACATCAGAAACATGCCGGTTTGAATTCCGTTCTGCTTGCAATACCCGACCGCGCGCCGCACCTGTTCCAGGGTGACCCCGCGCTGCATGGCGTCGAGAATTCGTTGCGACCCGCTCTCCGATCCGATCCATACCCGGAAACACGCGAGCCGCGCGAGCGTGTCCGCCACACGCTCGTTCAGCCGGTCCGCCCGGGTGATGCATTCGAACGGAACTTGTAAATGCCGCCGCTCCATTTCCGCGGCGTATTCGAAAAGCCAGCCGTGATGAATCGTGAATACGTCATCGGCAATCCAGAGCATCTCCGGCGAATAACGATCCAAAATCCATTCGACTTCGTCGACCACTGCTTTGGGAGATCGCCGCCGGTGCGTGTTTCCGAACACGGAATGACTGCACCAATTGCACCGGTACGGACATCCGCGCGCAGTAATCACAGAAACGGATCCCTTGCCGTGATGCGTGCGCCAGGTGGCCAGATATCGATGCATGGCAATTCGTTCGCGGTCCGGCCAGGGCTGGGCATCGAGATCCTTTATAAGAGGCGACGGCGAGGTTCGCACAACCTGGCCATCCGCCCCACGAAAGCACAAACCGGTAATCTCGGGCCATGACCGCGAATCAAACTCTGTTTGAAGCAAACGCTCCAGCGCGAGCTCTCCTTCGCCGACCACAATGACTTCGGCGCCGCATTCAAGATACTCGTCCGGATAGTTCGAAGATTCCGGGCCGCCGGCGATCACTTTCCAGCCAGCCTGCTTTGCGCGGCGAATAATCTCGATTACGGTCGGCCGCGTCATGAGGTTGGAATAGACGCCCAGAATTCCCGGTGCGCCGTCGTTTAAGAGTGCGAAGAGTTCATTCTTGGAGCCGAAAGTAGAGTCGTAGATCTCGACGTCAAAGCCTTTCTGCCGCAAGTGCGAAGAGAGATAAAGAATCCCTAGCGGCACGTAGGGCTTCATGATCTGCTGTTCTTTGGGATCTTCGAACAGGAAGTATCCGTGTGTAAGCAGTAGTCTCATTGGCCCCTCAGCCGGTGCACGGTCTGCCATGCATTCTCAATTCCAGAGCGGTTTTCCGGCTCGCGCACCTCCAGATGCAAGGCATGCGACAGCGCGCGATAGAGCTCGCTCGGATAGGTGCCGCGAAACATGATTGCGAGGTCGCCGCTGTGGGACCAGTTCGTCTTCGCCCCAAGCTGTGACGAGACCAGTTGATAGAACTTGGTTCCTGGGAGAGGATACGAAACAGAGACGCCGACATCGTGCGGCTTCGTCTCGCGAACCATATTGACTGTTGCTTCGATGTCCTCCCAGTTCTCGGTTGGATAACCGAACTGCAGAAACCAGGCGGCGCGAATACCGTAGCGCTCCAGGTTTTCACGCGCCTCATAGATATCCGCAACACGGATGCCCTTGTCCATCGCGTCCAGAATGCGCTGCGAACCGGATTCCGCGCCCATCCACACTTCGCAGCAACCCGCCCGCTTCAGCGCGGCGACTCGATCGCGCGTCATCAGGTCGCAGCGCGATTGCATTTTGAACGGGATCTGCGCGTTTAATTCTTCGACGGCCCTTGAGAACTCCAGCGTCCAGCGTGCGGAGAGCGCGAAGATATCGTCGGCGAACCAAATGTGGTCGGGCTGGTAGCGCTGCTTCAGTAACAGCATCTCTTCGGCGACACGGCGCGGAGAGCGGACGTGATAGTTGTTTCCATAAATCGGTTTCGCGCACCAGTTGCAGCGATACGGGCAGCCTCTGCTCGAAGCCATGTTGAGCGAAAAGAAGCCGTGCCGCAGCTTCCACGCCCGCCGATATTGGTCGATATCGACCAGATCCCAGGCCGGCAGCGGAAGTGTATCGAGATTGGTGCGAAGGCTGCGCCGCGCGGTGTAGCGGATCAATCCAGTGCCGGACGGCCGGTACGCTAACCCGGCGATGCTATCGAGCGGATGTCCGCCCGATAGCTCCCGAGCCGTCTCTTCTACTTCTCCGATGAGCACAGTATCGAAACCCGCATCCAGATACTCGGCCACGTGATCCGAGGAGTCGGACCCGTGTACGGCCGTTTTCGCACCGAAGTGCCGCGCGATCGCGGCCGTGCGGAATGCCACCTCGCGATTGTGCTTGAGGCACATCTTGGTGAGGAAGTTGAAATCGTCTTCGCATACGATGACTAACCGTGGCCGCTCGCGTTCCAATATCCGGCTCAGCTTTTCCGCCGGGGAGTCGAACGTGACATCGCATAAACCTACATTCAGGCCGGATTCGCGGAGCACCCCAGCGACCAGCAACGTTTGCAGCGGCGGGTACGGCTGCATCTTCTGCACTTGTTTGCTGTCGTAGAAAAGATGGTTGCTATGCGTGAGCAGCACGTCCATGGTTTTTCACCGCAGGCACAAATTTCCGGCTGAGCGATTCCCCGGTAAGAAGCGAGCGGCGCACGACAAGCCAGCGTTGCGCTCTCGAAGCCCAGAGCTCGATCGGTACTTGGAACCGGTGATTCTTCAATCGCCAGCTCAATGGCCTTCGGAGCATTCGATATCCGGCCCTCATAGCCCCGAAGCGAGCACTTCTTGCGTTCTTAGCAAGCTGGTTGGCAAGAAGAAAATACGACATACTTCGCTCCAGGGCCGTGAGGGCGGCGCTGTCGAGCCACGGAAGCTCGGCTTGCCCGAGCCCGACAGAAGCCCATTCTGAAAGTGACGCGGGTTCGCGTAGCCCCTCCGCGATCAGTTCCGGCCAGATCGGTATACCGGGATAGGGGGTGAACAGGTTTGGCGAGAAGGTCACATTGTCAAACTGCTGGGCGATCAGGCCCATGATGCGCAACGTCTGCTTGCGATGCGTTTCCTCTTCGCCGGGATACCCGAAGATCAGGTTGTATGTGACGCGAATCCCCGCTTGCGAGCACTTACGCGCGGCTTCGAACATGTCCTCGATCTTCTGGTGGCCTTTGTGCATCTTGTGGAGGATCTCCGGCGAGGCGGACTCCGTACCAAAACCGATGTGGCTGACGCCGCTCGCCGCCAGCACACGGACATCTTCGTCGCTCAACCGGCATAGCAGATCCGTAGACGCTTGAAAGGTCCAGCGGAAACGCGCCTGGCTTTCCAAAATTCCGCGTGCAATTGCCATGGCGCGCCGCGTGTCCACGAGGAAATTCGAATCGACTAACGAGATTTCTTCCAGCCGGTATTTCTGGACATGGCGGACGATGTCCTCGACCACGCTCGCTACGGTAAGCGGATTGAAGCGGCGGTTGTAAAACACCATGTCGGTACAGTAATTGCAGGCATACGGACAGCCGATGCTGGTGGCGTACGGCAACTTTCGAGCGCCGGTTGCCGAGGCGTACGCGTCGAAGTTGACCAGATCGTAAGCGGGAGACGGAAGCTCGGTGAGGAGCGAGGTGGGGCGGTCCGAATTGGAAACGATCTTTCCGTTCCGCTTGAACCAGCAGCCCGCCACCATATCGAGAGGAGCCCCGGCACGTTGGCGCTGCAAAAGCTCGAGCAGGGTCTTTTCGCCCTGATGCCGGACAACAATATCGACGAACTCTTCACGCAGCGTCTCGGCGGTTCGCAGGGTCGGATGCCAACCGCCAAAGATGATGGGCAGTTCGGGCCGGAGTTCGCGGACCAATTTACTGGCGGCGATTGCGTCCCGGATCATGGGTCCGGTCAACAGCGAAATACCGAATGCAAGACAGTCCTTTATCTCACGAGCCACCCTATCCAGGAAATGCGCATCGACTGCGCCATCGATGACGACTGGATCGTAACCTGCGCAGCGAAGTGCAGCCGCCAGGCTGAGCACTCCGAGCGGAGGCCCGAAGACTTTGCCTTCGTAAGGAGGCGATAGCAGGACAACTCTCATGGGCACGACACCACTTCCGCCGAGAGTTGGTGAGCATCCACCTTCGATTTCAGAGGCGGAAACCATTTATTGGCTTTCTTGCGCAACCAGAGTTCGACTGGCGCGCCGTAGAAATCGTGATCGAGTCTCCATTGCGCCGGGAGACTGATGAGCCGGTGCACCAAACGGTTGACCGGATGGCGACGTTCGACCGCGATGGGAATTCGCTGGAACGCGATGCGCATGTATTCGCGCATGGTCTGCACGCGTTTGTGCTTCTTGCCTTTCAGCCAGGGGAGAACAGTGTAGCGCGGGAAATAGTCGGCCCAACCCTCAAATGTTTTTGGCACATCAATGCCCAGTTCGAACGCGCGCTTCATGATCGGAGCACCGGGGTACGGAGTAAAGATGTTGGTCCAGAATTCGGCAGTCGGATAGCGGCGGCAAACATTCATGACCAGCCGGATCGATTCACGCCGCTCGACATCGGTTTCGCCGGGGAAGCCGAAGATCATGTTGAACGAGGGGCGGATGCCGGCGCGTGTCAACAGGTCCGCAGCCTGGTAGATGGTCTCGATTTTTTGAAAGTCCTTGTTCATGAGATGCAGGACTTTCGGAGATCCCGATTCCGCACCGTGTGCGATCTGCGAGAGTCCCGCGCGCTTCAGCAGTTTCAGTTCATCCACTGTGAACCGGGTCACGAGGTTGGTGGAGGCTTGAATGCTCCAATCGAACTTCACGCCGCTGCGTACCAGGCCTTCGGCGATTTTGACGGCCCGCTCGCGATCGACGAGAAAGTTGTCGTCCACAACCCACAGCAGAGTCAGGCCGTAACGCGTCACCAGGTCGGTGACTTCTTCTACAACCTGCCCGGCGTCGAGCGCATTCCACTTACGGCCATACAGACCCTCGTTGGTGCAATACGCGCAATTGAACGGACACGCCAAGCTCGACGTGTACATGGCCCAGCGCCGGCCACACACTCGTTCATACGCGTTGAAATCCGCCAAGTGATAGGCTTTGGGCGGAAGATCGCGAATCGGCTTGAGCGGACGCGGCGCGTTGAATAGCAGGCGGCCATCTTCTTTGTAGCCGACGCCGGGAATCCCTTTCAGCGATTCTCCGGCAGAGATGTGTTGGACGATTTCGAGCAGCGCATCCTCACCCTGGCCGTTCACGATGACATCGACGTACGGGTACGCGAGAGTTTGATCCGGCAGCAGCGAAGGATGCCAGCCGCCCAGGATGACAGGCGTCTGCGGGTACGCGGTTTTGACGGCTTTCGCGATCTGTGCGGTCTCGCGAATCATCGGCCCGGTGACGAGCGAAACGGCGAGGCACAACGCATCCCTCATCTCTTCCACGACGCGCTGCTGGAAGTTCGGCGTGATCGTGGAATCGATAATTCTGACTTCGTATCCAGCCCGGAGTAGCGGCGTGGATACCGCGAGGATTCCTAGCGGCGCCGTCGCTTCCTGACTGGAAAACGCCGGGAAAAAGAAAACGACTTTCTTACTCGTTGTTCTGAATTGCACGGGCCCGTTTGCTTCCTACGAAGCTTATAGCCCGAATATAGGAACTGTCAGCGCGACGTATGTCGGGAAGCTGTAAACAAATCGTAAACTAACCCCTTGCTTACGCGCGGGGTTCTGATCTGGGCCCGCCTAGATCGATCTGGTGCGCATTTGCTCCGCAAGATACTCGGAGGCGCGCATCGAGAGCGACAGGATTGTCATGGTCGGGTTCTGCCAACCGCAGGTGACAAAACTGGCGCCGTCCACGACAAAGAGATTCTTGATGTCGTGGCTCTGGCACCATTTGTTCAGCACGCTCTTTTTCGGATTGTTGCCCATGCGGCACGTACCGACTTCGTGGATGCTGTAGCCGGGCGGGTTCACGCGATCGGTTTTGCAGATGACTTCCCAGCCCGCTTCGTGGAACCATTCTTCAATAGTGTCGGCGGCGTCCTTGGTCAGATTGCGCTCATTTTCGGAATCGCGGGCTTCGATGTGCAGAACCGGAATGCCCCAGCGATCGGTGACTTTATCGTCGATGCGGACGTGATTTTCGTAGCGGGCCACGCGCTCGCCGAAGATACCGCCGGAGACGCAGGAGTTGGCGTAGCTATCGAGTTTCGCTTGCAGCTCCGCGCCATAGAGCGGAAAGAAATTCGGGCTGGCGCTGCCGCCGCTATTGATGGTGACGCAATAGCCTTTGATGAAATTGCATTTCTCGCTTTTCTTTAAGTTGCGGAAGCGCGGAATAAAGGCATTGCCGCCCATCAATCCGGGAGGCGCTTTTCCGTCGCGCGCCTCGGGCACGGACGCGACCACACTCACGCCGTACATTTGATCGACCAGATAATGGCCCATCACGCCGCTCGAATTCGCAATCTTGGAATTGAGCAGCAGACGCGTGCTTTCAAGGCACCCCGCAGCAAGCACCACGACGCGCGCTTTGACGTGCATCTCGCGGCCGGAATGGCGATCAAGGAAATGCGCGCCGTTTGCGAGGCCGGTGTTTTTGTCGGTCGTGATCTGACGGACAATGGCGTTCTGAACGATATCGAGCTTGCCTGTAGCGAGCGCATCAGGCAGCAGCAGATTGATGGAACTCGCGAGGCCATCTTTGCCGAGCGCGGAGCGCCACTTCGAGACGCCGACGCCGCGCTTGTTACAGATCTCAGTCAGACGCTTGATAGAATCCGTATCGGGCGGGAATGTACTTTCAACGAAGTCGCCGTCGGGAAACTGCGGCCAGCCTTCCTTGCGGCCAGAGACGCGGAAGATCTGTTCAACGCGGGAATAGTAAGGCGCCAGGTCTGCCAGGCTGATGGGCCAACTGTCGGTGCCGTCGATCTCGCCAGCTTTGAATTCGTAGTCGCTGAGACGGAAGGACTGGCGCGCCCAGAAGAGCGAGCGGCCCCCGAGCAATCGCACGCGCACCCAGTTGTACGGAGCATCCGCCGGATGCGTATAGGGCACTTCCTTTTCGTCCACCCACTGGTTGGCGTTGAACTCGTTGGCTTGAAACACGTGCGGCAAGCGGCCGGGCTTGTTGAATCCACGATAGGGCAGCTCGTACGCGTGCTTGAGGCTGCGGTCCTTTTCGTAATCGGCTTCCGGGCCTGCGTTGAGCATCAGACAGGAGATACCTTTGCCCGTGAGAATGTTCGCGGCCATACCGCCGGAGTGGCCCGATCCTACGATCAGGACGTCATAAGTCTTGATTGGCATTCTTTATCCTTCGTAGATGGGATCGATCGGGGCCCAGTAATAACCGCTGGTGCGGAAGCCGCGCGTGAACAGGTGTCCTGATTTCTCTGACGCAAGCGCCCATTCGCGCGAGTTCATGGTGGCGGTGCGGAGGTCCTCGTGGACTTGCGCAAGGAAGTTCTGCAGCGGGTCGCTGGGAAGATCGGCGGGCCACGGACGGGCCGTCAAAAGCGGGCGGAGAATGGCGTCGGCCTGTTGCGCGTCCAGTTCGCTAAATGGCTTTTGGAACTTATCGCGCGCCTGCGCATCGAGCGCATCGAGGCCGCACAGATAGAGTTTCTGGCGGTCATCGGGTGAGACGCTAATCAGGAAATCGAGAAACTCGGGGGCCTGCGCATCGACAGCGCCGGGATTGCCTTTGAGCGGCGGCAGGAGCAACGCGCCTAGCTTGCAAAGAGTTGCAAACTGAGCTTCGTTGAAGTATCGCGGTGCGGGCTGCGCGCTGAGATCTTCGGCAACGGTTGCCAATTGAGGAACGTTGTGCGGCTCGCGCGGGTTTTGACGGGCGGGCGTGTTCGGTTTTGGATGCGGCTGGGGCTGCGCAGCCTGCTGGCCTAATAGAACGGCAGGAGCCGCGGGCGTGGCGAGCAAGCCACGAACAAAGTTTCTGCGTTTCATACTTCCAGATAGAGTACATTGTTTCACACGGCCGGGGAGCCCCTTGCTTACGCGCGGGGTTCTGTAGCTGCCTGGATAATGGAGGAGTGCGTAGGTTCTTGCTCTGCTCTGTTTGTGTGATTTTCGCTATTCCTGTTTTTGCGGCGACGAAAGCGTCGCAGCTTCCCGATGGACCCGGCAAAGCCGAGGTGCAGAAGATCTGCGGCGGGTGTCATGCTCCCGAAATTGTCTTAGGGCATCGCGACACGAAAGAGGGCTGGGCAGTGATTGTCAGCAACATGGTGGACAAAGGCGCGAACGGGACGGATGCGGAGTTCAACAAGATCATCGACTATCTGGCCGAGCATTTCCCGAAGCAGTGAGTGCGCCAAGGTACCCCCCAATTTTGCGAAACGAGATTTGAGGGGGCCGGCGGAGGGACAGTTCAAAAGTTGCAATAACTTTATCTGGCTTAGAATCAGCTACTTAGATGCAATGGCGGGGCGTGGAGCGATATCAATATCGGGCATGCTGGGGCGATATGAGCAATTCCCGTCTGAATGCGACGAAGCACGGCTGCTGTGCGAAGACGCTGATTTTGCCGGACGAGTGCCAGGAAGATTTCGACCAGATCCACGACGGGTGGATGGCGGAGTTCGAACCCGAGGAGTATCAGGAAATGCGGCTGGTGGAGATTCTGATTTTGAACGACTGGCACTTGCAGCGCGCGCAAATGCGGTTGTGGGAGGCCGAAGCGGCGCTGTGCGCGGGGCCGACAGAACCTCTGCAGGGCGACGACCTGGAGTTGTGGGAAGCGAAGATGCAGCACAATTTGGAGCTGCGACCTTAGTCGCTCATGAGGAAGATGCAGGGGCGTTCGACGACGGATTTGGTGATTTCCCAGTAGTGTTGCAGAATCGAATAGACCATCCAGCCGGTTTCGCCTTCGCCGAACAGGAGATAACGGAAGGATTGCCGCATCAGATTCTGGCGTGTCAGGCGCAAGAAGACGGCCTGCGGATGAAGCAGTTGGCTTAAATAAGCGATGGCATTCGCGCGCGCTACGGCTTGGGAGGCTTCAATCAAATAGTCTCCGTTCTCCTGGTGAACACGGATCTCAATAGGCGACAAAAACTCGCTGCGATTGTCGAGCAGAGTGACACGTACAAATGCCAACGGGCCCTCCATCCGGTAATAGTGCCGGATGCGTTGGGCATATTGCTGGCGGGCTTCCGAAACCAAGGTTCTGACGGGAACGAGATTGACTCGCTTTTCGATCATTTCGTTCCAGAGACGCTCGGATTCCTCGTTGCAGAACTTGTGGCCTTCCACACGCAGCTCCATGGAACGTGCGTAGCGGCTGAAGGCGCTGGTAATCAGGATGAACAGGATGAAGAAACTGGCGATGATGATGCCGTCCGTACGTTCGATCACGTTGACGATGGTGGTATAGACGAGCACGATGAAGACAATCCAGCAGTAGAGGCTTAAGGCGCGGGAGCGTTCCTTCCACAGCGAGATAGAAGAGGCGAAGGCAGCGGACGTAATCAGCACGAGCACGCCGGTTGCGTAGGCGCCGCCTTGCGCTTCGACATTGGCGTGGAAGACGAGCGTGACCAGTACATCGAAAGCGAAGAGGACGAAAACCAGGGGCCGTGTATAGGCTACCCATTGTGGCGCCATGCCTACGCGCGGCAGGTAACGGGGTACCAAATGCAGAAGGCCCGCCATAGCGGATGCGCCGGCAAACCAGAGGATCAGGACGGTGGACAGGTCGTAAATGGAGCCGAAGACATTGCCGAGATACAGATGCGCAATATAGGCGATGGCGCGGCCGCTGGCGGCGCCGCCTTCTTTATAAGCAGCCGGCGGTATCAGCAGGACGGCGATAAAGCTGGAGAGCATGAGCATGACGCTCATGATCACGGCGGCGGTAATCAGGAGATGGCGGGTATTTCGAATGCGGCCGGCGGGTTTGCCTTTGGAGGCGTCGTCCGGATCCCCGGCAATGAGCGGCATCACGGAAACACCGGTTTCAAAACCGCTGAGTCCGAGGGCGAGTTGCGGGAAGACGAGGATTGAGGCGGCGGCGATGTGACTCCAGCTTCCGTGCATTTCCAAAGCGCGCTTCCATTGCAGGAAGGTGGCCGGATGCATGAGGACCACAAACAGAGCGCGGACGAGGACGATTGCGTTCAGGACAAGATAGGGAAGGCAGACGGCGGTGGCGAGCTGGATGGCTTCGCGAAAGCCTTTCAGAAACACAATGGCGAGCAGCGCGAGCAGCAATAACGTGATGCCGACATGAGCGCTGCCGACGAAGGGATGCAAATAGGGATTCTGGGTGGCGTGCGTGGCGGCGTCGGCCGCCGAGAGCGTCATGGTAATGACGAAATCAGTCGCGGCGAAACCGAGCAGAACCAGCACCATGATCCGGCCCCACCAGCCCGGGAGCAAGTTTTCGAGCATGGCAATGGAGCCTTGCCCGACATAAGAGCGCCCGGCGACCTGGGAGTAAACGGGAAGCGCGCCGGCCAAGGTGACGAGCACGAGGACGGCGGTCGCGATGGGAGAGATGAGACCTGCGGCGAGGAGCGCGATGCCGGGCTGGTAGCCCAAGGTGGAAAAGTAGTCGACACCGGTGAGCCAGATGACGAGATACCAGGGCTGCGAGTGTTCTTGAGCGGCGTGCGCGGCGTCGATGGCGCCGGTGCCGCGCAACCATCGGCGCCAACCGGACAAGGCGAAGGTTGGGGCTTGTTCGGAAGGCGTTTGGGAGATGGGCGGAGGGTTCACGGGTTAGTTCGAATTTCACAGAGCAAAATGCCGAACTAAAGTTCGGCACGGCACGCTGAAGCGTGCGCTACAGTTGCATCAGGGTTGTTGCTCCAATTGGTCGTGGCGCTGCTGATCGGTGAGGCAGTAGGGCGTCCAGGGGACGGCTTCGAGGCGGGCGGGCTCGATGGGTTTGCCGCAATCGATGCATGTGCCGTAATCGCCTTCTTCCATGCGGCGCAAGGCAGTGCGCACCTGCTGCAAGGTCTGCATGTTTAATGTGCTCTCGTGGAAGGCGGCGGCCTTGGCTTCCGAGGATATCGCTTCGTCAACCGGGTCTTCTACATCGGCGGAACGGGATTCGCGAGCTTCGGTCTCGATTCGGGCCATGTCTCGAAGAAGTTCCTGCTCTTTGGCGAGCAAACGTTCGCGGTATTTTTGCAGATCTATGGTCATTGCTGAGTATATGATTTCAAAGCCGGGATACGCGCCGCGAGCGGCGGGAGTGCAGGGAAATCGGTAAAGGGCTCGGTTTGATACCAATAGGCGGCGGAGTAGTAGCAATCGGCGCGATCATCTGCGTGCCCGTGCTCGATGGTGTATTTGACATAGCGCTCGAAGGCGATCGGGTTGTCAGCATGCCAGCGGTAGAGACAGTACCTGCCATCCGTATGTTCGGGGAGAGCAATATAAGGGGCGCCGTTATAGAGATTCGCGAACGGGGTACCGCCAAAATCCCAGGCACCGCAGAAGTAGTCTTCGGTTCCCGTTCCGGTGATGATCGGTTTTGATTCATCGTCGATGAAGATCATCTCGTCGCCTTCGCCGAACCAGTGCTCCGAGTTTTGCAGAACGCCGAGAGTCACACCCAGGACGTGTCCTTTCCCGCGCGATTCAAGAAAGACGTAATCGTTACGGCCGTCCAGGTTGAGTTCTTGAGCTCCCGCCGGAAATTCGATTGCTTTGTTGGGCGCGGCCTGGCGGTACTGGGCGTGGAAGTAGAGCGCATCGTCGGGCACGGCCGCAAGCTTGTAATCAATGTTTGAGTAAAAAGAGCGCACGGGCTTTTCACCATCGTTGGTGACGGTGATGCGCGCCGAGCGCCGGAAGGGCATGGCGAAATAGCAATTCAGCGCCTTGATGGAAGAGCAGTTCAGGAACGCGGACTGATAAAGAAAATATTCGCCGAGATTGAGTCCGAAGAAATCGCCGACGGGCACTTCGACGCTCGGTTTGGCGTTGCCGTCCCAGTACATGCGGAGCACCAACTCTTTCAGATGCTGCTGGCTCTGCGCGTTGATGGTGAACCACACGTGGGTGATGATGCCGGGGCCTTCCGACTCAAAGACGGTTCGGGACTGGCCAGGAGAGATTTCCCAAAAATCGTGATTGCCGCCGGTGCGATCGTAACTCGATTGCTTGCGGGTTTGGTAGTTCTGGGCGCGGGCGTAGTCCGGAACGGCGGGAATGGCGCCTGGGGAGGGCGCCGCCGGCTGAGCCATGGATGGTTTTCCCGTAAAGAGCGCCGCGGCTCCGCCGAGCGATGCAAGAAATTTTCGTCTTCGCGAGAGATCGTTCATATTGTGTTTACTCCACCGGAGCGGGGAAGCCGGCCGGCAGGCCGGCTCGTCGCCAGGACTGGCGACCCCACACAAACCTTTCGGATTATATACTTCCAGAGCATGCAGGGGATTCATTCAGTTCGACTCATTCTTCGAGAGACGGTGCTCGAGAACGCCTGGATCACGTTTGAAGACGGCATGATTGCAGGCTTTGGGCAGGGCACGCCGCCCGGCGGAGGCAAATATGTGGACGGGGAGGGTTTGTTCCTCGCGCCAGGATTTATCGACACGCATGTGCATGGGGGAAACGGCGCGGACTTTCTGGACGGCACGGCAGAGGCATTCTTGCGGGTGGCCGATTACCATCTAGCGCACGGGACGACGGCATTGTGCCCGACGCTCGCGACCGCCACTTACGATCACATCAAAGCGGTGGTGGAGACTTGGGAAAGCGCAAAGGGCCGCGCGAAGGGGCGGCTGCTTCCGCTGCATCTGGAAGGGCCGCACCTGGCGCGCACCAAGGCGGGGGCGCAAAACCCGGAACTGATCACGCCTCCCACTTCCGAAAACATCGAGTGGGTGGTGGAGAATGCGGCTGCGATCGCGCAGATGACGGTGGCGCCGGAAATTCCGAATGCTCTGGAGTTGATTGAAAAGGGCTCCGAGGCGGGGATTGTGATGAGCGCCGGGCACACGGAAGCGCGCGAGCAGGAGATGAAGGCGGGTTTAGAACGCGGGATCGCGAAGATCACGCATTTATTCAATGCCATGAGCTATGCGGCGAAAAAAGGAGTGTTTCGGGAGCCGGGGCTGGCGGAATATGCGCTGGTGGAGGACCGGGTGGTTTGTGAATTGATTGCGGACAACTTTCACGTGGCACCGACGCTGATGAAACTGGCTTACCGGGCGAAGGGAGCCGGCCGGCTGACGTTGATCAGCGATGCACTGGCAGGGACGGGATTGCCGGTGGGAACCACGTTCCTGCTGGGCAAATTGCAGTGTAAAGTGGCGGAGGGCGTATGCATGCTGGCGGATGGATCGGCGCTGGCGGGGAGCGCGACGCGATCGATTGACCAGGTGCGCATTCTGACGCAGGTGGTAGGGGCGCCGCTGGCCGAGGCGGTACGGATGGCCACGGAGACGCCGGCCCGGCTGCTGGGGCTGGAGGACCGGTACGGCTCGATTGGCGAAGGGAAGGCGGCGGATTTAGTGCAGTTCGACGCGAAATTCGGGGTACGACGGGTTTGGGTGGGGGGAGAGGTGGCGCATAGCTATGTGTAAGTGGTATGGAATTTAACCCCTTGCTTACGCGCGGGGTTCTGATGCTTACGCGCGGGGTTCTGATGGGCTTACACGCGGGGTTCTGATGGGCTTACGCGCGGGGTTCTGATGGGCAGGCGAAAACGCCTACTCTACACGAGCAACCAGACAAGGTACATTCTTTCCGACCAAATTTTGCTTCGAAATCTGTCAAACAGTCGGAGGCGGATTAAGCGGAATGGTTGATCCTAAATTGAATGAGGCGGCGGAGCCTGGCTCGAGCAAGCAGAACGCCGGCCGGGGAAAAGCGCCGCGGCAGGGGCTCAGCATTAATGACACGATCGCGCGCGACGCCAACTTGTCTGTTGGTTCACGCGGAGCCGATTTCTCCGGAGTGGAATCGGGAGCCGGGGCAGGCGCCGGGATGACGAGTACGACGCCGGGAGCGGCGGGCGAATCACCTGCTCCGAATATTGTTCCGGGAGCACGCGGGGTGGGCACAACACCGCGGAGCGATTCGGGAACGGGGCAGAGCCCCAGTGGCGGTATTGACAGGGCCGGTGAGCCAACGGCAGAAGAGGTCGCACGCAGGGCGTATCAGTGCTGGCATGAACGCGGGTGCCCTGAAGGATCGCCCGAAGTGGATTGGCGCCGCGCCGAACAGGAACTGCGGGCGGAACGGGAAAGAAAGAGGTCGCAAGCAGCGGCGGTGTAAGAATCAAAGCCGGTCAAAAGACCGGCTCGTCGCCAGGACTGGCGACCCGACGGGCGGAAAGGCGGAAGGCAGTTTCCGCTATTCCGCGCCCGCGGCCGCTCGCGCACGTGGAAAAACGGTAACTTTCTCCTCCGGGCGGCGCGTGTACACCACCGTCGGATGCGACTGCCGCGGAATGGCCGAGACCTCGTTCAGGAACACCAGGGAAAGCGGTGTGCTAGCGGCAATTCGCACGCCATGGTGATACATGGACGCCAGAAGATTTCGTCCGGCGCTGTCGTAGCCGGTCAGTCGGGAGATGTCGACAGTGAAGCGCCGGGGCGCGGTCTCCGACAGGGTCGCCCGCCAGGTGGCGGCCACTTCTTCGACGGTAGAATTGGCGAACCGTCCTGCAATCTCGACGCGAACTTCATCCGCACGATCGAAAACCTTTACGATGGCCACGTTTATTGGACGCACGGAAATGGACCCTAGCTACATTTGGCCTATCCGTCCCCCTAAGTAACCGCCGCTAACTATTCAGCATCTCCGAAGAGAATGCCAACCAGAATACTCCCCGGATCTCCCTACCCGCAGGGGGCCACATGGGACGGAACGGGAGTCAATTTTGCCCTTTATTCTGAAAACGCCACCGGAGTGGAGCTGTGCCTCTTCAACGATCTCGACACCGACGAGCACGACACCATCGAGATGATCGAATGCACGGGCTTCGTGTGGCACTGTTACGTACCCGGTCTGACGATCGGACAGCTCTATGGGTACCGGGTCCATGGCCCGTACCAGCCCAATCAAGGCCATCGTTTCAACCCCGCCAAGCTGCTGATCGATCCGTATGCGCGGGCCATCGCCGGCAAGGTGAACTGGGACTACCCGGTCTTCGGGTATCGACTCGGCGATCCGCGGGAGGACCTCAGTTGCGATTCCCAGGACGACGCCGCCGGCATGCCCAAAGGCGTCGTCACGACCTCGCACTTCGACTGGCAGAACGACCGCTCGCCGGAAACTCCGCTCCACGAATCCGTGATTTACGAAGCCCACGTGAAGGGGCTAACGGCGCGGCACCCCGATGTTCCAGAGACTCTGCGCGGCACGTATGCGGGCTTGGTCACTCCGCCGATGTTGGAGTACTTCAAGAAACTCGGAATTACCGCCATCGAGTTAATGCCGGTGCATGATTTCCTGGACGATAAGCACCTGCTGGATAAAGGGCTGCACAATTACTGGGGCTACAACACCACCAATTTCTTCTCGCCGGCGGCGCGCTATTGCAGCTCGGGCGACCGCGGCCAGCAGATTGGCGAATTCAAAAGCATGGTCCGCGAGCTGCATCGCGCCGGTATCGAAGTCATCCTCGACGTGGTGTATAACCACACCTCGGAAGGAAACCAGATGGGGCCGACCCTGAGTTTCCGCGGAATCGATAACGCCACCTACTATCGTCTGGTCAACGACAATCCGCGTTATTACATGGATTACACCGGGACGGGCAACACGCTCAATCTGCGCCAACCGCAGGTTCTCAAGATGGTGATGGACAGCCTGCGCTACTGGGTGCTCGACATGCACGTCGACGGGTTCCGATTTGATTTGGCCTCCGCGCTGGCCCGGGAACTGCACGATGTCGACCGCCTCTCGGCCTTTTTCGATGTGATTAACCAGGACCCGGTCCTTTCCAAAGTAAAGTTGATTGCCGAGCCGTGGGATGTCGGCGAAGGCGGGTACCAGGTCGGTCAATTCCCCGCCTTGTGGGCAGAGTGGAACGGCAAGTTCCGGGATGTGGTCCGGCGCTACTGGAAGGGCGACGACGGGCAGCTCGCCGAACTGGGGTACCGCCTCACCGGAAGCAGCGATCTGTATCAGCGGGACGGCCGGCGTCCCTCGGCCAGTATCAATTTCATTACCGCCCATGATGGCTTCACGCTCAACGACCTAGTCAGTTACAACGAGAAACACAACGAAGCGAATGGCGAGGACAACAAGGACGGGGCGAACGACAATCACTCCTGGAATCTCGGCGCCGAAGGGCCTACCGATGACCCGAACATTATCGATTTGCGCGAGCGCCAGAAAAGAAATCTGCTGGCGACGTTGATGCTTGCCCAAGGCGTCCCCATGCTGTGCGCCGGCGACGAAATTGGGAGAACCCAAAACGGCAACAATAATGCGTATGCGCAGGATAACGAGATAAGCTGGCTCGATTGGAACCTGGACGAGCGTAAGAAAGCGCTCCTGGAATTTACTGCCAATCTGATCGCCCTCCGCAAAGCGCACCCCAACTTCCGCCGCCGCAAATTTTTTCAGGATCGGAAAATCAGTCCGTCGTCGGTCGAAAAACAGCACGTGGACGGCCTGGAGATCCAGGATATCTGTTGGTACCGCCCGGATGGAGAACAAATGACCGAGGAAGAGTGGACCGCCGGCTGGGTCCGCTGTCTCGGGATGCGTTTGAGCGGAAGAACGCTCAGCGACGTGGACCGTTACGGCGATCCCATCCGGGACGACAGCTTTCTGTTCTGCCTGAATCCGCATCACGAACCGATCACGTTCTATCTTCCGCCGTGCAGCGCCACCTGCTCCTGGAGCGTTGTTCTGGACACACGCCAGTCCGATAGCGAGCAGCCCAAGCTCATCGATCCCGGAAAGGGATACGAAATGGCGCCGCACTCCGCAGTGCTCTTCGCCGAGGCTGAGGTGCAAGCGAAAGTGTTCCAGGACGAGGAAAAGGAAGAAGAACGTGTCCGGCAGCGCCGCAGCGCCAGGCTCGAACACGTCATGACAACAAAAAGCTGAAAATTTTTGTCGGGCAGGCGCTTCGACAGCCCTACTTAGTAAGGCTGCAATCCGCGTTTCAGTTCACAGTAGAGTCGCAAACAGGACCGTCTGCGATCCGACAAGGGAAGCGCGTTCCCCTTGCGTGCGCGCTGATTCCGTACGCTGCAGAGGTCTGTACCGTAAAAAAATCAAAAAAATGCCCGTTTTTTGCGATTTGTGCTTTACAAGCGCGCCCGAAGTCCCGTATTATCGAGGTGTCCAAGAAGAGCTCTAAACATTTTGGCAGCGTTCTGTTTGATTCTGGATCTGTGGCAAACAACGGCTGATGCAGAGTTCTCTTTGAAAACCAACTACACTCCAGGAGGTTTTATATGGCCGAAGTGAAAAGAATGACCCAGACCGCGATTGTCAGGGAACTGGCGGAAACGACTGGCGTCAACAACAAGGTCGCCAAGCATTTTATGGAATCGCTGGCGGATCTGGCGATTCGGGAGACGAAGAAGAACGGCGTTTTTGTGCTGCCCGGGATTGGCCGGCTGGTGCGCGCCGAGAGAAAGGCCCGCGTGGGCCGCAACCCAGCAACCGGCGAAGCGATTAAGATTCCGGCCAAGAAAGTGGTGAAATTCCGCGTTGCCAAGTCCGTGAAGGATTCGATCGTGCCGCCGAAAAAGGTGGCTAAGTAGGCGAGCAGCGCTTTTCAATTAAAAAGGCCCCGTGACGTCCTGCATGGGGCCTTTCTTACGTGTCAGAAATTTTCCTCAGGCCTTTTTGTTTTCGTCTTCCCGGTCTTCTTCGCCTTTGATGGAGCTTTTGAAGTTCCGGATGCTTTCGCCTAAACCTTTGGCCAAATCCGGCAGCTTCTTGCCACCGAAAAGTAATAGAAAAACAAGTGCGATGACTAATATTTCCGGCCCGCCCAGCGTTCTCATCGAGCCTCCTTCAGATGTGACACTTCCATTGTAGACATATTGGTTTCGTCTGGAGCGGAGTTGTTACCCACTATTTACAAGCCGCTCCGCTGAAAATCAGCGACCCCTTGCTTACGCTCAGCGTTCCGATCTGGGGTCTTCCGGCTCTGTTACGCGGGCCGCGGCATGCAGGCCAAAGGCCTACTCCACAAATTGTTATCGCTGGAAGACGGCGCCGACCAACCGGAAGATGATACTTAGCAGAATGAGTGGCAGAATCGCCGCGAAGGCTTTCCCCTTGCTGACCCGGAATGCTGTACTAAAAGTGAGAACGGCCATCACAATCCACCACATCTCGAAGACCGAAAAATAGCCGAGCAGGGCCATCACATATTTATTCGTTCCTTCGGCCAGAAAGATGTCTAGCCCGAGTGGCGGGCGCAATTCAGCCATGGTCGAGACGTCTCCCTTGGCTTTCAGAATCACCACCGAGGCAATGGGCGCGAGCAACTGAATCAGGGCGCATCCCGAGACAAAGTTAAACAGCCAGAGGAACCTGGTCCGGATGCTCAAGATGGCGGAGGAGGCCAGCAGAATCACCGCGGAGAGGGCAAACAGGGCCGCCGTCGTAATCGGGGCGCAGAAGATGAGGACCCGCTGGATCAGCATGCCGATTTCGATGTTGCGCTGGTATTGCTCGGGCGAAAGGTTGGGCGGGACCGGCGAGATCTCCAGTACGTGCCGCACCATAGGCATCAGCACATACCCGGCGGTAATGGAGACGATGGAGTAGAGCAGCACAGGTCCAATCCAGAACCATTTACTGAAGAGGCGCTTGGCCGCGCCCGCGGGGTCGATGAAGAAATTGCCCATTCCGGCCAAATCGGCCGCGAAATTTTCGGGCTGCTCTCTTGGCACATCCGGCACTAACGTGGCCATGAGTTCTCCTATTTGGGTAGGTCGCTCCGCATTATATCGAGCCGGATGCCGAACTGAAGTTCGGCACGGCACGCGCGGGTTACCCTGGGGATTGAATCCCGTGCGCCATTTATTCCTTTTGCTGGCAGTGTCGCTATTGTTGTGCGGATGCGGTGGGAACCGGCAACCGACCGGGCCGGAGCGCCACTACCAGCTCACCGGGAGAGTGGTGGCCCTGAATCCGGCAAATCACACTGCGACGATTGACGCCGCCGCGATACCAAATTTCATGGAGGCGATGACCATGGAGTACCCGATCCGGTCGCGGGCGGAGTTCCAAAAACTGCACACGGGCGACAAGATTACGGCGACCGTAAACGTCAGCGACGACGGATATAATTTGTCGAACATCCATACGGACACCGCAGGCAAGTAGTGATCACGGAGAATCTCCCGGCGCCTGCTCCGGTTTGCCCCGCGCGGAAGCTGAATTGGGCGAGCGTCTGGCCATCGCTCCGGTTCCTGTTTCAGACGGAAGTCCACGTCTACTCATTTGCGGTCGCGGCCAACGTGCTCATTTCCTTCTTTCCGTTCCTGGTGGCGATGATTCTGCTTTGCAAATCGCTCTTCCACTGGCAGGCCGCGGTGGAGGTGATCATCCAGACGGTGAACGATTATTTTCCGGACGGCTTTGGCGTCAACTTCAAGGCCTATCTGGTGACCGCCTCGTACCACAAATTCAGTTGGCTCTCGGTATTTCTGTTGCTGTTCACAGCCAACGGAATTTTTGTCCCGCTGGAAGTGGCGTTAAATCGCATCTGGCGGGTCCGGGAGAACCGGAGCTTTCTGCGCAACCAGGTGATCAGCCTGGCTCTCATTTTCGGCTGCGGCATCCTGGTGCTGGCTTCGGTGAGCCTGACTACGTTGAATGTCCAGTTTCTTGCTTCAGAACTCGGGACCAGTCGCGTGGGAGCATTTCTTCAGTCGATCGTTTTCCGGGCGGTTGCTCTTCCGGTGACCGTGCTGATGATTTTCCTGATTTACTGGATGCTTCCGAACGCGAAGATCCCGGTAAGGCGGCTCATCCCGGCTTCCGTTGCGGTTGCGGTGCTGCTGGAGGTGCTGCAATACCTCAACATTCTGACCTGGCCCTGGCTGCGAGCCAAGCTGCGCAATGATGTTCCTCCTTTTGTGCAGTCCATCAGCATCATTCTCTGGTCGTTCATGGGCACGCTCATTGTTCTGGCGGGCGCGGAATGGTCTGCGCGCGCAAACGCCGCTACCGAACAATCTGACTTACACTTAGGTCATCATGGCCCAGTCGAACAGCCCTGAAGAGCGAAGCGAAGTAAGCCGCCGCCAATTGATCAAGCTCGGCGCCGCTGCCGCAGCTACCGGGCCCGCGATTCTGAAAGTAAGGGCAGCAACGGATCAGGTCAAGTTCGGCATGGTGGGCACGGGCAGCCGCGGCACGTACCTGCTACAGCACCTCGCCCGCATGGACAGCGGCCGCTGTGTAGCGCTGTGCGACCTAGATCAGGATGCCCTCGACAACGCCGCCAATATCGTTAAGACGAATCCCAAGAAGTACAAAGATTACCGGGAACTGCTGGCCGATAAAGACGTAGAGGCAGTCCTGATTGCCGTTCCGCTGTATGTGCATTTTCCGGTGACTCGCGATTCGCTGCTCGCCGGAAAACACACGTTCTGCGAAAAGAGCCTGGTGTTCAAGCCCGACGAAGTGCATGCTTTGCGCGCACTGGCGGCGCAACACCCGAAGCAGACCCTGCAAGTCGGTTTGCAGCGCCGGTACAGCGTTTATTTTCAGTCGGTCAAGAACATGATCGACAACGGCATTCTGGGCGATGTGACGCACATGCACGCCCAATGGCACCGCAATCCGGGATGGACGATGAAACCGGGCGGGAAAGGGAATCCGAAGAACTGGCGCTTATTCCGCGACACGTCGGGCGGCTTGACGGCCGAGCTGGCGTCGCATCAGGTTGACGTGGCCAACTGGTATTTCGGCGCTCACCCGGATTTTGTGGTGGGCGTGGGCGGCCTGGATACCTGGCGCGACGGCCGCGACATCTACGACAACATCCAACTTATTTACAGCTTTCCGAAGGGCCGCAAATTGACGTATAGCGCGATCTCGACGTGCCAGCACCTGTCCATGTTGTGCTCCGAGCGCCCGGAATTCGGCATTGTGGTGATGGGCACCGCGGGAGCGGTGGAAATGAATGTAGGCAGCGACAATGCGCTTCCTACGGCGCTCTGGTACCGCGAGCCGAAGCCAACGCTCGTTTCCCCAGCCACGCAGAGGACCGAGACGACGGCAGGCGCGACGTTTGCACTATCCGGCCCGCAAAAGGGCATTCCCATTCTTACGCCGGAAACGCAAGTGGATTGGAAGAAGGATAGTTTTTTCACGCGCGAATCAAAACTGGCCCGGCGCTGGCTCTATAGCAAAGGCATTCTCTTGCCGGAGGAGGAGCGCAATCCGGTGGATACGGAACTGGAAAGCTTCCTCAAGGATTCGAGAACGGGCGCCCGTCCAAAGGCTGATGTAGAGGTCGGGCTGTCGGATTCAACGGCGGTAATTCTCTCCAATATTGCGATGGACGAAGGACGCCGCGTTTACTTCAGCGAGATAGACAATCTGGGCACGGATGTAAACGCGGCGATGAGCAGACAGATTGCGTGAGCGAGGAACCGCTTCCTATGGCGCTGAAGCGTGTGGCGCTGAAGCGTATGGCGCTGAAGCGTATGGCGCTGAAGCGTATGGCGCTGAAGCGTATGGCGCTGAAGCGTATGGCGCTGAAGCGTGTGGCGCTGAGCGTATGGCGCTGAAGCGTATGGCGCTGAAGCGTATGGCGCTGAAGCGTATGGCGCTGAAGCGGGCGTGCCATGCAGGTGTCGGCCGCGGTTCTGTTCCGGCTGGTTTCGCTTCAGAAGATATACGAGTACGGCTTTGGCCGGCTGAGGTACTCCTTGGCGGGAAGTTACTGGGGGCGCCCCGGCCGGAAGCAGTTGCGGTACAGTAGACAGAATGTCATCCAACCCAGTGCAGCTACTTCTGATCGAGGACAACCTCGGCGATATCATGCTGTTCCGCTATGCGCTGGATACCATCGGCGAGCCGTATCAGCTTCATGTGCTCCAAGATGGCGAGGAAGGTCTCGAGTACATCAACCGGCACTGGACCTCTCCGGGCTCGGAACCATGCCTGATCATTATCGATTTACACCTTCCGAAGTGCGGCGGCCTCACGATCGTGAAGAAGCTGCGGGAATCGCCGGCTCTGGCGCACGTTAAACTTGCGGTGGTGACGACGGTTGCCTCGCCTGCCGAAGAAGCTCAACTGGCCTTGCTGAAGGTGGATTTATATCGCCGGAAGCCGGCAGAAATCGAGGAGTTCCTGAAGCTCGCGCAAGAGATTCTGGATGTTTGCCAGAACGAGGCGACGAGTGTAGCGGGATAAGCCGGCGGGGCGCCGGCCGCGGAACAGGGGTTCCGCCTACATTTAGCGGCGGCTGGATTCATCCAAGAGCTGCTGCAAATATTGCCGCCAGACTTTTGCTTGCGTGTGCGTGCCGTGCCCACGCGTCTCATCTGTGATGGGCAAGAGCACAAAGCGGCCCCTTTTCACTCGCTTAATTTCCCGCTGCGCGATTCCCAGCTCAGGCGGATTGATGAAATCGTCAGCGGAGTTGATATACATCACCGGGGCCTGAATCTTTTCGAGATCGCGCGAAGGATCGTAATCGCGCGACGAGGCGACCGCATACAGCAGGTCGTTCGCGTCCTCGATTTTCCGGTATGCGGCAACGCGCGCGGCGAGATACTTGTCGGCAAACTCCGGCGTGGGCGCCGCCTTCTGCATCTGGAGGGGGCTGCTTCCGGCAATAATGAGCAGATAGATCGCGCTGGTGAGACCGGGCGGCTGGCTCCGGTAATCACCGTTATTCCACTGCGGATCGGTCTGAATGGAATCCATCAGCATCTTGCGCCAGATTCGATTGCGCCCGGATATCGGGATTGGCAGACAGGCGAGCGGCATCAGGGCATCCATAAAGTCGGGATTGCGCTCACCCCACATCCAGGTGTGCATACAGCCCATGGAAGTGCCCATCACCAGCCGCAGATGGTTGACTTTCAGACCCTCGGTGACCAGACGATACTCGGCATTGACCATGTCGGCGTAGCCGTAATGCGGGAAGTGGCTGCGCAAGCCGTCGCTCGGCTTCGAAGACTTGCCATGACCGATATCGTCCGGAAGAATGATGAAATACTTAGAAGCGTCCAGCAGCCCTCCGGGCCGGAACAGGACGTCCCGAAATTGGGGCGACAAGAACTGCTTTCCGCTGCCGCCGGTTCCATGCAGAATCAAAACCGCATTCGAGACTTGCCCGTGATTGTTGCGGGCTGGATGGCCCAGCGTGGTTACGTGCAGATTTAGTTTCGGAAGCTGCTCGCCATTGGCAAAGCGGAAATTAGGGATGGCGAAGTCGCTTTCCTGCGGTGTCTGGGCGATGGCACAGGAAGCCGTTACAAAGAGAGCACAACCAAGCGACACGATTGTCGACGCGGCGCCCAACAGTGGCCGCGCCACAGAAGCCATAGTGCAGGAGTGCATTATCGATCTTCCAGAATTTCTAAGATTTCAGTCAGGCCGCGCCGGATCTCTTGATATAGCGCGGAAGCATCAGCGGCGGGCGGACCGGCGCGACGTTTGGATTCGAGTGTCCGCCGCGCGCCTTCAATAGTAAACCGCTCCTCATATAAGAGACGTTTAATCTCCAAGACCAACTCGACGTCCTTCCGGCGATACAGGCGCTGGCCGGTACCCGATTTCTTGGGTCCCAGGTCCGAAAACTCGGATTCCCAGAATCGTAAGACGTAGGGCTTAATTCCGGCGAGCCGGGCGACTTCGCCTATGCGGAAGTAGAGCTTGTCCGGGATTTCAGGACCCGCGTTGGGTTTGGAAGCCAAATCTCCCTCTGGACTGAGCGGTGCCGCCTCTCATTGTAATCGGGAACTTCACGGAGAATTACCAGACCGGACCTATGATGGAGATAGCAGGTGCCGGGGTTGGGAAGACGACGGGTCTCGCAGCCTGCGTCTTTCACATGCGGAAAAGGCTTTGGATCGGTTTAAGCGCGCTGTGCCTGATTCTTGTCATAGCGGGCCTTGCGATTCACGAGTTTATAAACGGCCTGGAACCGAAAGCGCGCGCCCGCGTGGTGCAGGCGATTGCAGATCGTTTTGACGCTGATGTGGAGCTGAAGTCGCTGGATTTGTCGCTGTTCCCGAAGCCAACCGTGCTGGGCGAGGGATTATCCATCCGGCATAAACAGTGGACCGATCCTCAACCGTTGATCTACATCGCCCGCTTTACTGCCTCCACGGATTTTTCGACTATATTGAATCGGAAAAATAATGTGGATCTGCTGAAGCTGGAGGGATTGACGATTCATATTCCGCCGCGCGGCCCTTCGAGCGAAAGAGAGCAGATCGAAGACAACGAACCGGTTGCCTCAGGCGAACCGGGGCATGATACGACGCGCTTGCGCTTTTTGATCGATACGATCATTGCGGATGGAACGGTGCTGGAGATTGCACCCAAAATTTCCGGTCGCGATCCGCTTTTGTTCGATATTGCCAAATTGAGGCTGCATACGGTGGGTCCGGGACAAGCGATGAGTTTTATCGCGAAACTCACTAACGCGAAACCGCCAGGTCTGATCGACACCACCGGCAGTTTCGGCCCGTGGCAGCGGGACGACCCGCGGGCGACTCCCGTTTCCGGAAAATATATATTTCAAAACGCCGATTTAGGCGTGTTCAAGGGGATCAGCGGAACGCTATCTTCCACGGGACGCTACCACGGCGTTTTGCAGCATATCGAGGTGGATGGCGAAACGAAGACTCCGAACTTCAGTCTGAAGCGGGGCGGCGATCCGGTGAACCTGGAGACGACTTTTCATTCCATCGTCAATGGGACCGACGGGGATACCATTTTGGATCCGGTGGACGCCAAGTTTTTGCGATCGGAATTTGTTTGCAAGGGCGGCGTTGTGCATCATCCCGGAGCGAACGGCAAGACGGTAGATCTTCAAGCCTATGCGACTCACGCGCAGATGGAAGACATTCTGAAGCTGGTGGTTGGCGGTGAGCCCGTGGTGACGGGAGCGGTGGATTTCAAGACACACATTCTGATTCCACCGGGACACCAGGACGTGATCGACAAGCTGAATCTTCAAGGCCAATTCACTTTGTTTTCAGCGCAGTTTACGAGCCGCAAAGTGCAGCAGCGGATCGATACGCTGAGTGACCGGGCGCGCGGCATTTCAAAAGACGAACAGGAGAAAGCGCCGCAAGTGACAGTCGCCTCCAACCTGCAAGGCCGGTTTAAGCTTGATAACGGCGTTGCCTCGTTTTCGCGCTTATCGTTTCAGGTCCCCGGCGCTCGAATCCGGCTGGCCGGAACGTACAATCTGCAATCGGGCAAGATCGGCATGCAGGGCACGTTTGCGATGAAGGCAACTCTTTCCGATACGCAATCCGGAATCAAGCACTGGCTGCTCAAGCCGCTGGATCCATTTTTCGAGAAGAACGGCGCCGGTTTTGAAGTGCCGATCAAGATTACCGGGACCAGGGAGCATCCTGAAATCAAGGCGGACGTGTTTCACCGGGAATTCACAATCCATTAAGGAATGCCGCCGCACTGAAGTTCGGCCCGCCATGCTGAAGCGTGCGCCACTGCTACGCTGGTTTTGCTTGCTCCGATGAGTAAACGGATCCTAACATTGACGGTAAATCCCGCGCTTGACCGCATCATCACGGTTGACCGGTTGGTGTTTGAAGACCGGGCGTATATCGAATCTACAACCGAGGCGGCGGGAGGACGGGGGATCAATGCGGCGCGGGTGCTAACCAGTTTTGGCGCGCCTGTCACGGCGATTACGACGACCTCGGCCGAAGAGATCGGCCGCGAGTTCGAGAAGCACCTGGAAGAGGACAGCTTTGAAAAGGAACTGGTCCCCATCCGAAGCCATCTACGGATCAATCTCACCATTTCCGATCACCAGGGGCTCTCGGTAAAGCTGAACGAGCTAGGTCCATCGCTTACAGACACGGAGCAGAACAATATTCTGAAAGCGGTCGAAAAGCTGCTTCCCAGCGCTTCCTGGATCATGCTATGCGGAAGTCTGCCACCTGGCATCGACGCGCATCTCTACACGAAGCTGATCAAGCTGGCGGCGCGGCACAAAGTAGAAACGCTTTTGGATACCGACGGCGATCCGCTTCTCTACGGACTGGAAGCCAAGCCGACGATAGTGAAGCCCAACCAATCCGAGGCCGAGCGACTGCTAAATACAGCCCTGATTACGCGATCTCAATTGATTGAGGCAGTTCAGCAGATCAAGTCCTTGGGTCCGAAGTCGGTTGTTTTATCGCTGGGCAGCCGCGGAGTGATGGCCGCGACGACGAGTGAAGGCATCCTGGAAGTGCTGCCGCCTGTGGTTGATGCGGTGTGTCCGATCGGCGCAGGTGACGCGATGTCGGCCGCGATTGTCTGGTCGCTAGAGCGAGGCGATTCTTTTGGAGAGGCTTTGCGATGGGGCGTGGCGGCGGGGACTGCTTCTTCCAAGCTACCTGGAATCACATTGGCGAATCTGGAGCAAAGCAAGGAAATTTATAATCTGACGCAGATTACGAGGATTGTGGTGTGAATGCCGGCTCGAAAGCCCGCCCCACCGGGCGTTGGTTTAGTCGTACTTTTCGTAGATGATTTGCTTGCGGTCAAAACCGCGGCCCTTCAGTTCCTTGCGCACATCGTCCACCATTTCTTTGAGGCCGCAGATATAGACGTCCAGGGTGCTGAGTTCTTCGGGAGTGTGAAGGGCGAGCGCCTCGTCGATGTGCGCCTGCACTCGTCCGGTTCGCCCTTTCCAGTTGCTGTCCGGACGTGTGATGGTTGGTAAAAAGCGGAAGCTCTCGTACTGAGCTTCGAGTTGTTCGAATTCGGAGCGGTACAGCAGGCCGCGTTCATAACGCACGCCAAACAATAAAGTGATGCGCGGCTGTGTTTTCGGCAGATGATCGAGAAGCATCGAACGGAACGGCGCAATTCCCGTTCCGGTCGCGATGAATACCGCCCGCCGGCCTGGATGCCGCAGAGTGAAGTAGCCGAGGGGCTTATGCATTTCGACTTCATCGCCGGGGCTTAGGGTGAAGAGATAGGACGAAACCAGCCCGTCGGGAACGCGATTCAGGCACAAGGCAAACCGATTTCCATGGCGAGGCGACGCAATTGAATAGGCGCGCGTGATCTCTTTGCCGTCGACATGCTCAATAATTGATACGAATTGGCCAGGCGTGAACTCGAAGGATTCGGGGGCGGGCGCTTCGAATTCGAAATGCCGTACTTCCGGCGCGAGTTCGTTCCAGCTAAGCAATCGGGCTTTCAGAGAAATACCCCCTCATAAAATGATGCTCGGCTGCCGCTCTGGGACGCGCGTGTCGGGAGTCATCTGCCGCAAAACATCCAGGAACATGCGTCCCCGCGGCCGTCCGTTCTGGTTCTGTTGGCCAATCCGGTGGAGAAAGACAAGGATCGCGAGAATGTCTGCATTGCGAACTGGATGTAGTGGCTCCCGTTCGCGCTGGACTTTTTCGTACTCGTCGAGAGAGCTGTTGAAAGCGCGCTGGACTGCAGCAGCGACGGCGCTTTCCGGCCGGGTCTCATAGACCAGACCCGTTTCTCGAGTGCGGTGCGTTTGAATCAGGGCTTCAAGCGCCTGCATGACATCGGTGTCGATCGTGCCTGACGTCGCGATCGCCGCTTGCACGAGCGAATAGATGCAGAAGAGAAGCAGTTCCTCACGCGCAGCGACGAATTCTTCGGTTACACGAATGTCAGGATTGGAGATTTCGTTCGCCGAGAGAGGAACTGGTTTCTCACGGCGGTGCGCTTCCTGCAGGTATTCACAATCGAGCGGGCAAGAGAGGGACACCTCTCGTTCGGCGCCGCAGCAAACGGTACAGATGTCGCCTTGAACGGCGGGACAGGGGCGTCTCGCGCGGCGTTTGCCGCAGATTTTGCAGAGAATGGGTTCGGGCATCGGCTACCTGTATTATCGAATCAGACCGATGCGGAGATTGGATTTGTATATCAAAGTCGAAGTCGAACTGGAGGAGGATGAGAAGCCCGAGCGCGTCGCAAACGAGATTTGCAAGCAGATTGAGAAGATCTATGTGGTTCGTTCGGCAGAGTTGTCGAATGCGGTGGCGCGTGAGTAAAACTGATTTGGTGAACCCACGCTGCACTTCGGGTAGCATGAGGCCATGGAAGCACACACACCCAAACGCGAGGCAATCGAAAAGTTCATCGGGCACGAAAAGGCCGTAGCGAAGCATTGGATTGTCCGTACGGTGGACGAACCTGAAAGCCCGATCGTGACGCTGCGCGCCACTCGCAGCGATGAGGCCGCCGGCGGCCGCGAAAAAACTCTCGAGGTCCACACGCGCCAGGTGCGGCTGGACAGTAACGAATTAGACGAATCGACGAAAACTATGATTCGCCGCTGGCTCGCTTCGCTTTAGCGCGGGAGCCGGATGTGCGCTATGTGCTGCGTACGCTACGTAAGAACCTTCAGCGTGCTGGATGCGGTATTGCAAGCCGCGCAATGAAGGTGGGTGCGGTAGACGCGTTGCGTCAGGAGTGAGCGTAACGAGCCGCGAACCGAGGGAGCAGTTTTCCTTGAATCACCTGCTCCAGAAAATCGATCCGACCGTTGCGCCAAGCGTCCACGTTTGTAGGCGCCAGCAGACCATTCCGCACAGCACATCAATCGCGCTGACGTAGTGCGGCGCGCGAGAGCCGCTTCTGCGGCATGGATCACACGATTTCGTAGCCGGCCTTCGTTATCGGGATGCATCAAGGTTTCCGCTTTATCATGTGCCGCAGCGCATTCCACTCCCGCTGAAACCAACCCGGCTCCCTGCTTGCCTTCTGCACGTTGTTTCCGCCCGGTGCGGCGGGCTTCGATTGCGCAGCACGACGGGGCGGCCAGTCCTCTGTGGCGGTCAGGTGCACGCGCACACCATCGAACAGGTACGTGCGCCGCCGTAACCGGTTGTCGTCATCCCTGGTGATCAGTGCGAACGCCCGAGCGGGGGAACCGGCCTCTGCCGGATCGACATGCACCGGGAAGTAGCCTTCGACATCATGCTCGCGATACGAAGTCTCATATCGATGCCGCCGGCGATTCCAGAGGAAGACGCGCCAACCGTCGAAATCGTACGGTTCCAGAGAGGAAGCCGTCGTCCAGAGCCAGTTGTGCTTGGTCCCCTTCTCCTCGTCGTTTACCGCTCCGAGGTCGAAATACGACGTGATGCGCTTGCCCTCGGCGTACTGAGCTACTTCATCGGGAATGGACATCATCAGATTCCGCGATAAGACCCAGCCGCACTGGTTGTTCTTGGTCCGCACCAGCGTCCAGTCTTCCAGGACCACCGGTTTGGCCGGCTCCTTCTGCACAGCGGCCGGCTTCTGGACGGGCTGCTCGCTTTCCACTCGCTCGCCGAAAAGGTCCTGCCAGTTGGCCGGCGGCTTCGGAGGCGGCGGAGGCGCCGGTAAGCTGAAGCGGCTCTGCGATTGCTTTTCTTTGCGCGGCTTGTGCGCCGGACCTTGCCGGGGTTGCAAGAGGAGAGCAGGCGCGCGCGGCGGGCCATTCGTTCGCGGTGTGAGGCGATGCCCGAGCACCATGACCGAACCGTTTTCCGGAATTTGCGCAAACGCCGGAGACTGGCGGCTTGGATCGATGTGAATGTTGAGCGGCTCGAAAACTGTGGCCCAACCTTCGGAAGGCAGCGCCAGCGCCTGCTGCCGCTCCTTATTGATGCGCGCCATGTCTTCGGAGCTGAGAAGGTCGTAGGAATCCATCCAACCTTCCAGGCCGCGGCTCGTGCGCACTTTTACAAAACGCCGCCGCACGTCGATGATGCTGACGCGCTCGCCGTGTTTCAGCGCCGCCACCGGGCTGTTCTTTTGAGTTAATTGGCGCCGGAGGTTCACCGAAGCAGGCGCGATATAAGCCTGCCCCATTACATCGCTCGCTTGTTTACCGCAGCCGGTTAGCGCCAGTAAGCCAAGTGAGAACGCAAGTGTAGCGGTGAAGCGGCGAAACCACATGGATTTGGGAGAGGTGCTGGAAAGTAGTCCGGCCCGCGAACCGAAATTCGCAGCCAGTTTTAACTTAGCAGCCGGGCCATCTCTTTCAGAATGCACCGGTCCATGACGACCGGAATACCGGCCGCCTCCGCTTTCCGGGCGGCTTCGCGATTGATCACGCCCTCCTGCATCCAAATGCAACGCGGTCGCTTTTCCACGGCATCGTCGATTACTTGTCCGACTTTTTCCGAACGGCGGAAGATGTCGATGATGTCCACCGGCTCGGCCACCTCTTTCAACGAGGCGTATGCGCGCTCGCCCAGCACCTCAGTCTCGTTTGGATTCACCGGAACAATACGATAGCCCTGCCGCTGCAGGAAGCGGGATACGCCGAAACTGGCACGGACCGGACTGCTCGAAAGCCCCACCACCGCGATCGTTTTGGCCTCCTGCAGAAGCTTTGTTATCTCTTGGTCAGTCAGCATGCGCGTTCTCCGGACGGCTCCCCTCCCTTACGGCCGGGGTTCTGTGTTCTGACATCAGCTTGCGGAACCGCGCGACCTCCGCGTTGGTCAGCGTGCGGTACGTTCCGGGTTTCAGGCTGCCCAGTTCGAGAAATCCGATCTTGACGCGTTTCAATTTCTCCACCAGCCGGTCGAAATGCTTGAACATGATCCGGATCTGGTTTTGCCGCCCCTCCACCAGCCGGACCTCATACCATGGATTCGCGCCTTTGCGGATCAGCTTCAGGCCCGCGGGCGCCGTGCGGCGTCCGTGCATCGGAATGCCGTGCCGGAACTGCTCTTCCTGCTCGGGCGTGAGCGCGCCGTTCGCTTTCACCAGGTAGGTTTTGGTGATGTGGCTCGCCGGCGACATCATCCTGTTCGCAAACTCTCCGTCGTTGGTCAACAACAGTAGCCCCTCGCTCGCGTAATCGAGCCGGCCGACGGGGTAAATGCGTTCCTTGAAGCCTTTAAAGAAGGACATTACCGTCTGGCGCCCTTGCGGGTCGTGAACCGTGGTGACGCAATTCTTAGGCTTGTTCAGCGCGATATACAGGTGGTGTTTCGGCTCAGCCAAAACGCGCCCATCCACCTTTACCCGGTCCACCGCTAAATCGGCTTTTGAGCCGAGTTCCGTTATGGTCTGCCCGTTAACGGAGACCCGCCCCTCCCGAATCAGGTCTTCGGCTTTTCTCCGGCTCGCCACGCCCGCGTGGGCGAGAATTTTTTGCAGCCGCTCCTCGGGCATAACTACTGTGCCGGAGCCTCTTGCGGCTGAGGCTGTTCCGCCACAGCTTCCGCCGCTTCTGCCGTCTCGTTCATCGCCAGCCTGCCCAATTCCTCGAACTCCTTGAGGGTGGGCAACTCGGCCAGAGAGCTCAACCCAAATTGCACTAGGAATTCACGGGTTGTCTTGTACATCATCGGCTTCCCAAGCACGTTTTTTCTTCCCGCCGCCGCAATCAACTTGCGATCCAGCAGAGTCTTCAGCACGCCGGTTCCTTGCACGCCGCGAATGTCCATGATCTCCGGCGCCGTGATCGGCTGCTTATAAGCGATCACGGCCAAGGTTTCCAAGGCGGCAAGCGACAGTTTTAGCGGCGGTTGAAGTTTTTTGACGAACCGCCGGATGGCCTCATGATGCTCGGGCTTGGTCGCCATCTTGTAACCGCCGGCCAGCTCGCGAACCGAAAGGCCACGATCCGGAGCTGCATACTCGTTCACGAGCTGCGCCAGAATTTCTTTCACATGGTCGAGCGGTTGCTCGATGGCCGTGGCAATCTGCTCCGCGCTGAGCGGTTCATCCGTAAGATAAATCGCCGCTTCGATCACCGCCTTCAAGGCCCACCGCGTCTCATCCTGCTGCGAAACGGGCTCTGTGATGGCTTCTGCGACGATTTGCTCGGCGAGCGGCTCCGCTTGCATTTCCGGATGCTCTTCTACTTCTTCCATGCTTCCGATCAGTGATATTCCTGTTCTACCGTAGCCAGCTCTTCGGCCGGCAGCTCGGCTTCTTCGAATCCCGTACCGCACCGTAGACCGATGTCGCCGAAGGCTTCGCCTTGCGTCAGTTCGATCACCTGCCGCTTTACCAGCTCCAATATCGCGAGAAACAGAGAGATCATCGCGCGGCGGCTGCGCTGCCGTTCGAATAGCCGTGTCGCCGAAAGCGGCTCCTGACGGCGTGCCCGTGCAAGCTGCTGGCGCAGAAACTGCATCATCTCCGGGACGCTCACGTCTTCTTTACCGATCTCATAGATTGGCCGGTTCTTGGCGCGCTCCAGCACGGTCTGGAACGTCTTCACCAAATCGAAAATCGTAACCGCCAACCCCGGCCCCTCATCGTCGGATTGAAACTGCTGGATCTGCGGGTTCGACCAGATCGCTTCCTCGATGACCAGCTTCTGCTGGAGCATCTCCGCGGCGTTCTTGAAGCGCTCGTGCTCGATCAGGCGCTCCACCAGTTCCTGGCGCGGGTCTCCTTCCGGCGAAATCTTCTCCAGCTCCGGATCTTTCGGAAGCAGCATCCGGCTCTTGATATGGATGAGCGTCGCCGCCATGTAAACGAACTCCGAACTGAGTTCGATATCGAGTTCCATCGCGCGCTGCATGTAATCGAGATACTGCGCGGTAATTTGCGAGATCGGAATATCGTAGATGTTGATTTGCTGCTTGCGAATCAAATCCAACAGCAGGTCCAGCGGCCCTTCATATTGCGCAAGCTGGAAGTTCAAGGGCGACGACACTAGTCACACCATAGCACGCAAAAATCCCTACTCGGCACTCTCTGGCGTGCTATTGCGCCACCGAAAAATGCGCCCGCCGGTTACGCGCGTGACACTCTTCGGTGGAATCCACACAGAGCGGCCGTTCTTTGCCGTAGCTGATGGTGGTGAGCTTGTCTCCAGCCACTCCCAAATTCACCAACGCGCCTTTTACCACCGCCGCCCGGCGGTCCCCAAGCGCCATGTTGTATTCGGCGGAGCCGCGTTCGTCGCAATGGCCTTCGATGATCACCACAACGGCCGGGTCCACGGAAAACAAGTTCTTCAACACGCTCGCATCTTCCTGCAAAACCGTCTGGTCGGCCGGGCGCACATCGCCCGCATTGTAATCGAAGTGCAGGTCCTGTAATTCCGAGGCGAGAATTCCCGCCTTTTCTGCCGGATTCTCCGCAGCGGGGGCCGATGGTGGAGAACTCACCGAAACGGTCACTGCTTTTTGAACCGATCCAGCCGCATTGCTGGCGCGCAACGTGTATGTCGTGGTCTGCTGCGGAGTGATGTCCTGTTTACCATTTGGCTCGACGGACCCAAGATTATTGTCGATTTGAACGCTGGTCGCGTCTTTCACCGACCAGCGCAGAGAGGACGATTGACCTCTGCTTAATGTTTGCGGTTCGGCCGTGAAGTATTCGATGCTCGGCGCTGCCGGCGGCGCATTGGTCGCGGCGGGAACGGACGGCGTTACGGCAGACTTGTGGCACGCAGCGAAAAACAAGCACGCGGTACCTGCCCCGAGGGTCAAGCAGCGTCTGCCGTTCATGGGCGTCGATCCATTGATCGACTATCGTACTACTGTTTTGGGTCCAGGAAAGGTGGATACCTACTACGCCGCTCCAACGGCTTTCGCGAAGGTCGCCCCGGTGCGTTTCTGGTAAATGGACGGATCTTCTGCAAGCGCGGCTTTTAGAGCATACAGGAACAGCCGGTAATCGTGCAGCTTCACTTCGCACTCGCTGCACTGGTTGACGTGAGCCTCTAATACTCGGTTCTCAAGCGCGCTCAGCCGCCGAAAATCGTAGTGTTCAATCATCTCTTCGGTGAGGTGAACGCTGCCCAGTGGCGACTCGGAACAATCGAAGAGCGGATGAGCGGCTTCGAACAATTCGTGAAACCGGTCGCAACCTCCCTCTACCAGAGATTCGCGCTGCCGGCTGATCACGAAAAGGCAATCGAGACATTCGCTTACATGCTCAAACAACTGGCGCTGCGCTTCATCCTGAGGGATGGTTTTCAGCCCGGGATCGGACTCGACCAGAAAGCAACCGGAGTGTTTATGCGAGTGGAGCGAAGCGGCAGTAGGCATGTTCATGGTCCTTCTAGCTGGGAGTTCGCCGATACGTTAAGCAAAGATTAAGCCAAACGGATAGGCTGCGTCAATAGGCGTATAAGTACAAGATAATACGAGGCGAAGTAGATTGCACCTGGCCTCGGAAAAATCCTGGTCTAAGCAGAAACTGCTCAGCCACCCGAATATAGCCCGGAAAGATTTTCTCAGGGATTATCCTTAACCCGTACTAACGGTTAGGGTTACTACTGTGTAAGCCATCCTTTGCCATGAGCGCCGCCAGCGCCTCATATTGATCGGTCGCGATGAAATCCACGCCGGCATCAATGGCAGCTTGCCAGCGCAAGCGAACAGCAGCGAACGAGCCGAAATTATAGCTGGCGTCCCAGCCCTGGCCAGTTCCGGGAGCGAAGCCGTCCAGTGTATAGAAGCGGATCCAGAATCCAAGCTGGTGGGCATGATAGACCAGCGCCCGCAAGCGCGACGCATCGGCTGCAGTCCAGGCTCCTGCCCGGGGCTGGCCCCCTTCCTCTATCTCCACCCAGGAGTTATTCCACCAGCGCCGGTAATCCGTGGGTCTCTCGCTTAAGAGCCGCTCGGGAGGCAACGTCGCCAGCAGATGCAAGCGCTCTTCCTGATTCTTGGTTTCAGGCGCATACGTATGCGCCGAGCCGAACAGCCGCAAGCGCCCGCCAACCGGCACTTCGCTATAGAAGATTTCTTCTTGAGCGTCGGAATCTTCTGTAATGACGAGCAGTGGCTTTGAATCGAACGGAGCTAGTTGGTGAGGGTCCGCCGTCTTGGCCGCTGTCGTAATCCAAGATTCGTATTCGCCCAAAAGCTGCCACACGGCGCGCAGCAGCGGAGCCTCATTGTCCTTGAAGTCGAAATGGAGCACGATCAAAGGCCACTGGCTTCGGTTATCCTCGGCCAGCGCCTTTTCGACAATGGGGCGCACGCGCTCGAAAAAATAGTTCCGCAGCGTGGGTTCCGATCCCGTCGTTTTCGGCGTGTGGCTCACGACGACGCGCCCTTCTCCGGTGGCCGGATCGACATACCAGGCCAGATCCTGCTCGATCGATACCGGAAACCCTGCTTTCAAGGCGCGATCGATGCGATCCGCCCATTTCCCTTCGTAGGGATAGCAGTTGTGCGCATCGGGCACAGGCCGGCCATGATTCAAAAGCTGCAATTGCGGTTGCTGAGCATTCAGGAATAAAACACTCAATCCACAAAAAAGAATTGCCTTGCCGCTGGCCAGTAGCAAAAAGAAAGCTCCTCCCGGATAGATGGTCTCTCATCTATGCTACGGGAGGAGCTGTGGCGGGCTACCGCGGCGCAACCTTGTCGTTGTGCTTCTCGCGGTAGATCTCGCGGCTGGCGCCATTCTGCTCGCGATTGACCTGCCTTCTCTCGGCGGGTGTCAGCGATCCGCCGTTGTTGCGGCGATCGGCATTGATCTGGCGGTTAATGTTCTGCTCGCGATTTTCCGCGCGGGCTGCTTCTCCGGGAGCCATCTGGCCGCTGCGGATGCCTTGTGAAATCCGCTGCTGCTGTTCGTAGCGGCGTTCGCCGGCCGGATTATTACCGTACTGGGCCGTTGCCCCGTTGTGCTTGTCATCGTAGATGGACCGGCTCAGGTTGTTTTGCTGGCGATTCACCTGCTGCCGCTCTTGTGGCGTGAGTCTTCCGCCATTCGCCTGGCGGTCCGCTCGAACTTCGCCATTCAAATTGGCTTCCCGGCGCTCCAGATTCTTCGTTTCGCTTGCCGTGAGCTGACCGGAGGCAACCCCATTGGCAATCCGGCCTTGCTGGTTGTAGCGGCGGCCGTTCACCGAGTCCATAGCCATAACGGCCGGGCGCCCGTGATTGACAGATGCGAGGAAGCTGCGATCCTGGCCGGCCACTTGCCGGTGCATAACTTGCTCGGATGTCGGCTGGAAATGCTGTTCGCGAAGCGCGATCTGCTCCTGCGCGGTCGGGCGCGCCGTGATTCCGCCGGGCCCGTTGAAGCTGACGCGATTGTTGACAATCGTCGTGTTGCGAATCACTGTGCGGTCAACATATACATTGCGGACAACGGTCCGGTTCACATTCACCACTGCCGTGTTATAGCGGAACACGCTGCCGGACCAGAAACCGCCCACGAACCCCACGCCGGTATAACCAAACCCGTAATTCACACCGCCATAGAAACCTACGTGCGGTCCCCAATAACCGGCATGCCAAACATAAATACCGTCCGCAAAGCCCCAGTAGCCGGGGGTCCACAGCACGCCCACGCGCGGCGGCCGCACCCACACGCCGGGCACCCAGTAATAGCCATCCGGCCCCCACGCCCAATAGCCGGGGGTCCAGATGTAGCCCTCGGCAGGGCACGCCGGCTGCACATAAACCGGCAATGCGGGAGGAGCAATGGTGATCGAGATCGCCACGCCCGCCGGCGAACTAGCCGGCACGGAGCACAAAAGAGCCACCAACCCGCACGCTAAGAATAATTTCCGAGCTTTCTTCGCTATTTGCATATATCTCATCTCCTGGCGGAGTGCTGCAAGTGCCACCCCATGCTCTCCAAGACAGAGTTCTGGCGAAAAGGTTTATTTCTCGGGCAATTAAATTGTCTTCAGGTTCTTATGAGCTCGGCAGACGACTCTAACTTGCAACCAGAGCCTCCTACCAACTGCACTCCTGCAATGGATACGGATCAACCGTTTCAGACATGCGGGCGATCATCAATGCCTGCATTTGCTCCCGGAGACCGCGGGCGTTTCCATCATCCCAAAGATTACTAAATTCCCAAGGATCTTTTTCCAGGTCGTAAAGTTCTCCCCAACCTCCGAGGGAATGATAAACGACCAACTTATATCGTTCCGTCCGGACCATGGTGGCCCAGGGCGGTGGCGAGTATTCAAAATTCGAGTTGTAGAACTCACTATAGATTGAGGCGCGATGAGAATCTGTCTCACCCTTCAGCAGCTTCGTCAGCGGCCGTCCCTGCATCCTGAACGGGATGGGAATCCCTGCGGCCTCAAGCAAAGTGGGCGCTAAATCTATCTCTTCCACCAGCGCGTCCATCTTCAAACCTGCCTTGTAGCCACGCGGCCAGCGAATGATCAAGGGCACTCGTATTAGCGGCTCGTAAAAATATGGCCCTTTGAGATAGATTCCGTGATCGCCCAGCATTTCGCCATGATCACTGCTGTAGATGACGATTGTATTCTCGTCCTGCCCGGTCTCTTTGAGAACATCCAGCATGCGGCCGATCGCGTGATCCACTTGCTCGATCATGGCGTAATATGCTGCGGTGATTTTGCGATGTGTCAGGTCATCTGTTTTGGCGAACGAGATGTCCCGGCCTCCGTATGCCCCTTCGTAATCGGTCCTCGCGTAAGGTGATTTGGTTTGTAATTCTCCCTCGCGGTACTTGGGTGAGGGTATCCTCGCCGGATCGTAGCGCCGGAAATACTCTTCTGCCGGCCAGAAAGGATGGTGCGGCTGAAAGATATTCACCGAGATGAGCCAAGGGCGGTAGCCCCGCTCCTGCCGCATCATTTGTATGGCTTTGTCCGCACACCAGGCGGTCTGGGTGTATTTGGGATCGATGGGCACTCCCCACGCCGGAGTATGAGGCGCCTGGCTGGGCCATGCGACACCCTGTTCCCGCAGCCATACGCGCCACATGTTTGCCGTAGGCCATTGATCGCTCAGATCGTGGCTCCACAAGAAAAGATCGTAACCATCGTCGATCCGGTCTTCAATTCGTCCGCCCTCGCAGGGAGACAAATGAAGCTTGCCCACCAAGCCGCATTCGTAGCCGGCATCGGCCAAAATCCTCGGGACCAGCCGTTCATCTGCCCGGATTCTTTGTCCGTTGGCGCGCAGGCCGGTGGTATGAGGGTATCGCCCGGTAAGGAAGGCTGCCCGGGACGGGGAACAAATGGGGCATTGGACCGCGTAATGCGTGAACGTCACTCCTTCGCCCATTAACCGCTTCAAGTTCGGAGTATGGACGTAGGGATTGTTCAGTTCTTCGATCGTGTCAAAACGGGTTTGGTCGGCGCAGATCCAGAGAATGTTCGGCATCGCGCGGCCATCGGCCCCCTTGGGCCGCTGCATCATGTCGACACGCGGAAGCGGAACCGCCCGTTCAGCATCGGATGCCTCGTCTGACGCGGCATCGCCTGCCAGCAGCGGCGCGGCCAGTAGCCCCTTGAACATTTCCCGGCGCCTCATGGACATAGCTTACTGTGACCTTTGCTTGTCCAAATTAGCAGGCACGATGCCATGCTAAGAAAAAGCATTATGGCCGACGCACTGCCCCAACCGGATGATTTAGTGAGCCTGTACCGCCGCGCCTTTACGGAGTATGGAACGCAGGCGCTATGGAACATGCGGCCCATTGACCACCCCACCCCTTCCGATGCTTTAGCGATCACCAGGGCCTTGCGTACTCATGGAGGGATGGAAGGCCGACGGCTTGCCGAACAAATTGAAGAGGCTTGCCGTGCCCCTCACTAAACTCCAGTCGCATGTGCTGCGCCTGCTCGCGGCGGAACGCAGCCCTGACAGCTACATAGCCGGCGGCATCGCCATTAATCGCGAAGGCCCGCGCTTTTCCGGCGACATCGATATTTTTCAGGATACGGAGCAACGGCTGGAAGCTGCCGCTCAAGCCGATGCGAGGGCGCTGATCGATGCCGGACTTAAATTCACATGGAAAAAGATTGTGACCGGCAAACGCGATGCTGAGGTGGAAGGGCTTGGCGACCGTATGCGGCTCGAGTGGGTTCACGACAGTGCCTTTCGTTTTTTTCCCACCCAACGGGATGAGGTCTTTGGTTACGTGCTGCATCCCGTGGATCTCGCGACCAACAAGACATCCGCGGCCGCCGACCGGCGCGAGCCTCGCGACATCGTTGATCTTGTGACTATCCACGAAACCATCCTTCCGCTCGGGGCCGCAATCTGTGCCGCCGTGGGCCGTTTTCCCGGTCAATCCCCGGAAGAGATGCTTGCCGACATCACGCGGCATAGCCGCTTTACCGCGGAGGAATTTCGTGTGCTGGCAACCGAGCGGCCCATTGACGTACCCGATCTTCACCGCCGTATTCGAGGCATGCTCGAAGATGCCGCAGAGTTTATCAGCCGCATCCCGAGCGATGCTGTAGGCGTTGTGTTTCTCGAAAAAGAAAAAGCCGTGCAGCCAGACCTTGGCGCGCTCGAGAAGTACCAGCGCCACTCCGGAGCGCCGGGTGGCGTGTGGCCTTCATCGCCCGAAATAGCAAGCGCAATGCTGGAGCGCTACAAAAAACAGAAAGACAACGGTAGCGAGCCGAAGGCGTAACCGTCCTGCGTGGCAAAACGGTGGTGTACGCTCTTTCCCGAGGCTCAGCGAAGCGCCATCGCGCGAACGCGGCAACTGCGGGTCCCAGGGCATGCCGCGCGGGTTATCGCACGCGTGTAGTGATGACGCTTAGTTAGCCACAGTATCCGGGCTCTTTTCAAACGCGGCATACATCCCGTAAAGAGTCATGACGCCGTGACGTTCCCTACGTGCCAGCAGGCAGCGCGAAACGCGGCCCAAGGGAGCAAGCCAGATAAGCGTCGCAAGCAACAGCTTTAAAATCACAATCGCTATCCTCGTCACCGGAACTTTATTTGACCACCGCGCCTTTGGGGCTCCCTCGACCCCAAATCTTCCGCAAAAAAGGTCGTGCCTCCCGGATCACTTCCGGATTCTCATACAGCTCGCGGGCGTCCTCCGGACGGAAATTCGGTCCCATGACCGCCTGGCAAGCGCTTCTTAATGCTGCAGCGCGGCCGTTGGTAGCACGCCACGCTTTCGGGAACGTCGCGATCGAGGCGAGCATCACGACGAGTAGAATCGCCTGGGCGATTGCAAGCCGCTGGGGCCAGCTCCTACGGACTTGAATGAGAGCCAATCCCGCCAGTCCCGACCAATAGAGCATGGCCGGTGTCTGGTATCGGCTCGCAAACGCCTGGCCAACCCCAAACTGAATCCGTCCAAAAGCGGTTAGCAATGCCGTTGCCAACATCAGCGTACATTCGCCGAGCAAAAACCACTCCAGGTCACTCGTCTTCGAAGCCCAGCGCACGCGGCCGATCAGCAGCGCCGCATAGGCGATCAGCGAAATGCAGGCAATGGTCCGTTCTTTGTGCGGCAGAATTCGGGTCCAGCTTGCGCCAAAATACGTGAGGAAATAGACGAACAGATCCTTTGCATGCGATAGTACGGCGACTGCGGGCAGATCCGTCGCGGAACGACGATACCCGTATAGATAAGCAACGGCGCTTGCCAGAAATGCGCCACTGAGCGCCGCGATATAGCGCCCCGGCAGGCGCTTCGCGGCGGCGAGCACAATGGAAACGGGTGCAATGAGCAATCCTCCGGCTACACCCAGCGCCGCTGTGATTGGGGCCAATACCGCGAGCGTAATGGCCAACGCCGGATGCCGCCAGCGTTCGAAAAAAGCCACGGCAATGAGCGCCAGCGTTGCGAGCAGGAACGGCCATACAAAGCCGATCTGAAATGCCCACGTGAAGTTTTCGATTTGATTCGGGTGGAATACA
Organism: Bryobacteraceae bacterium; assembly: GCA_035651215.1. Taxonomy (GTDB): domain Bacteria; phylum Acidobacteriota; class Terriglobia; order Bryobacterales; family Bryobacteraceae; genus Bog-105. The sequence continues at coordinate 541,129 of DASRGE010000022.1, read as the reverse complement.
GCAAACGCAAACAGCCCCTGAAGAGAGCGCTTCAGAGCAACGGGTTCTTCGGTGTATCGTTCAATGACGTGGCCAATCGCCCCAAGGTGGAGCAGTTGCACGAGAAATATCTCGACGAATAGCGATACGTTCCGGCCGCCAAAGCGAAACAAATCCAGCCAGACAGCCAGACGCGGCACGGCCAGCCGGTGCTCATTCTGTTGCGACCAGAGCCAATGGAAGGACAGCGGCCCGTTGCCCTGGCCGATCTGCTTCACCACCGCCCATTCATCCCAGAACGGGCATGGCATGTAGGCTCGGATAACCATCGCGAGACAGAAAAGCACTACACCGGCACTCGCCAATAGCGTGGTGAATCCCAATATATGTCGGATTCGGGATTTTGCCGGCAAGCTCAAAACTGCGAGGCGGGGATCGGGAACAGTCCCCTGCGGTCCGGATCGATCAGATAGGCATGGAAGGATGCGCTTCCCACTCTCAAATTGACAAACCCAATCCAACTCAACGAACGGGGTGTGTTGGGCGCTGGAGAATTGGGAACAGGTCCGGCAGGGAAGCGTTCGCCAAAACCGGCAATTTGGCCGGCATCATTCACCAGAACGATCCAGCGATAGCGAGGAACATCAGGGCGGTCATCCGCCCATCCGAAAACTTCCAGACCACCGGATACCGGTACCGTCTTGGTGACGGCTCCCGAAACGGAGCCGGTGGCGAGAGGGCCATATCGCGATGCAGGTTGACCCAGCCAGCGGGTGCGGCCTTTGTAGTAAATCGAAAGATGATCGCGTCTCAGCAGCGGGAGCCCGGCGCGAATCAGCCGCGGATCCGGGAAGTCCTTCTTCATCAGCTCTGGAACATCCAAATCGTCTTCAATGCTCAGCATGGCGGCTTGGGCGTCTGCGAAATATTCATCGTCCGTGCGCAGCCAGGCACGGAGTTGCAGACATCCGATTGCCAGCAGCACAGCGAAACAGAAGGCCAGCACAGGAGCAGGCGCGATTCGCCAGCGCCGCCGGGAGGCCAGCCAGAGCGTTAGCGAAATGAGCACTGCCCAGTTGACCAGCGGAACCGTCACGTACCGGTCGGCTTTTGCGGCGGTGAACGTGTCATCCGCCACATCCATCCGGCCCGCTGCAGTAATGAGCGCCGTCAGCAGCGTAAAGCAATATGTACCGAACAGAACAACAGATTGCCGCGTAGGAAGCAGCCGCTCGCGCGCTGCATAAGCAAACAGGCCGATCGCAATTGCCAGATTGGCCAGCCCGATATATACGCCGAAGGTTGGCGATTTCATGTTCCCGAACGGCATGCTGAGATACACGCCGATAAACGAAAGGGAATATAGCGGGTGGCGAATAAAATTCGCAAGATTGAGATCGTGCGAGAAACGATAGCCAACGAAGTAGAGGCCCACCGAAACCACGGCACTCGCAATCAGCGCAAGTATCTGCAGCTTTGTCAGCCTCAACAGAAATCCGGCGATGACCAGAACGGGCCAAAGCAGCATTCCGTTTCCTGATGAATAGGTAGCGATCGCCGTTGACGTGATCGCCAAAGTAAGCCAGCGGTTCCGGCCCTTGCTATCCGTAATCAGGAACAACGCAGCAATCGCGCAAAATTGCGTGAGAGTCCACTGCAAAAGGAACGGAAACGGCAGAGCCGAAGCGCTGCCTTTCCATCCAATAACAATGCCGGTGAGGAGGATGGGTAAGGCACGATGGAAACAAGACAGATGGTTATCCGCTGCTAACGTCCAGGCAATGACAACCCAAATGGAAAAATAACAGAGAAAACTAACGGCAAGCGGAAGGTACTCCTTCCCATGCCACACCGACATATCCAACAAAAACACGATTTCCGGAAACAAAATCCGGTGCTCATTGTGCTGGTTCCAAAGGAAGCGGAAGTCGTGCGCCTGCCACTGCGGATAGTCCAGCACCACACGCCAATAATCCATAAATGGCAGCGGCAGGTAGGATGCAATAATCCGCCGGACGGTCTCATACCAGTTGAAGACAAGCCACGCGCTCAGGACAATCAGTGCGAGATGCACGAAGAAGGCGCGGTTGCCGGAGAGAAATGATTTCAGGCGCTGGGCAGCGCTCGAAACCTGGTGCGCCTGCTGCCACGGCGCTGTGGACCGATTCACTAACAAATGCCAGTATGCCATTCGGCCGTTGTCTCGGAGCACCGCCATATAATCGCGGTGATGGCGAATCGCATGACACGCAGGCAGCTTGGATTGGCGGCGCTGGCCACCGCGGCACTTGAATCGGCCCGGCCCGCGACCACTCCGAACAGTAGTTATACAGGCGCGTTGGACGATGTCAAAAACAAAGTAAATATGCAGAATTTCGATCCGGTCTACTGGACCGTGCAGGAGCGCTATCCAACGGCACCGTTGCGGCTGACATTCCGGGCAACCGATAAAGCAGGCGCTGAGGCCTGGCAGCAGGAGCTCCGTGCCAAGCTGAAAGAACTGCTCGGTGGTTTTCCCGAGCCAACGCCTCTTTCTGCCAGCGTACTCGAGACGCGCAACTTTCCAAACTATCGCCGGGAGAAATTGGTGTTCGAAAGCCGGCCGGGTGTATTCGTTTTGGCATATCTCTTGACCCCTTCAAATGGCAAAGCGCCACATCCGGTAGTGGTGTGTGTGCCGGGCCACGGGCGCGGCGTCGATGACATTGTCGGCATCGACGAACACGGAAACGATCGTACGGATAAACCCGGCTATCAGCATGATTTCGCGATCCAGGTAGTGGAGCATGGAATGGCGGCGGTCGCGATCGAGCCGATGGCCTTCGGCTGCCGCCGCGATCCCATCACGCGTGCGAAAGGATTGGGAATCACCGCGTGCCAGCCGTCCGCCGGCTCTGCGCTGTTGTTGGGCGAGACGATGATTGGCTGGCGCATCTGGGATGTGATGCGCACCATTGACTGGATTGAGACCCGGCCTGACTTGGATGCGAAGCGCGTGGGCTGTATGGGGATTTCCGGCGGCGGAACGTGCACGCAATTCTCAACTGCGCTCGAGCCGCGCATCAAAGCTGCGTTCGTCAGCGGTTATCTGAACACGTTTCGCGACAGCATCATGAGCGTCTCGCACTGCATCGATAACTACGTGCCGGGCATTCTCAATTGGGCCGAAAATTATGATGTTGCCTGCCTGATTGCGCCGCGGCCGTTCTTCTCGGAAGGCGGAGACCGCGATCCCATTTTCCCGGTGCATGCGACGCGCGAAGCCTTCGCGCGGGTGAAGAAAGTGTACGGGATTTTCGGCGTTCCCGACCGCGCACAACAGGAGATCTTCGAAGGTGTGCACGAATTTCACGGCGTTCGGGGTCTGCCGTTCCTGCGAGACGCGCTGGCGCGAGAATGAGCGGAACGTGCGAACCACGGCAAGAGTGAAGTTCAGCTCGCGCTGAGTTTTTCTTTCGTTAGGCGATGGACATAGGCCGCCGGAGGATTGTGGCCGCGAACCTCCGCTGCCGCTTTGCGATATGCTTCTTCAGCTTTCGCCTTGTCGCCAAGTTTTTCATAGGTTTGGCCGATCAGAGCCTGGATAAACGGATCGTTCTGGTTGGCCTCTTGGAAGTCTTGCAAGGCGGCTTTGTAATCGCCTCTGTAGAGCGCGACGTAACCAGTGAGATACGGCAGAAAGTTCACCTGCTGCGAGTACAATTGCGGATCTTTTTGCTTCATGTCGTCGAGGATCGATTTCGCGGCGGCGACATGTCGCGCTGCTTCGGCTGTGTTGCCGCGCCGGGCGGCAATGCGCGCTTGTGCATGCTCCCAGCGAAAATCCCAAAGGTCCTTGCGTCCGGCTGAGATGTTGGGTTCTTTTGTTCCAAGGTCGTGACCTTCGTTATAAAGCTTGTAAGCGGCATCCAGATCGCCGGCATCGAGGCACACGCGCGCCGCTTCATCCGCCATCTCGCCTTCCTGATAGAAGGCCCGGTCCGGAGCGGTCTGCTCTTGTGTTTTCCAATAATCGATCACTTTGTCTTCGTACTCCGTGGTCTTCTGACAATTGCCATCGAAGGCCCAGGACATGGCCATGGCGCGCTCGGCGTTCGCTTTGGCGGCCGGAGTAGAGGCGGTGTCGATGGCTTTTTGGAAAGCAGTGCGCGCCTCGGTGGTTTTGCCCTGGATATCGAGCCGGATACCCTCGCGAACGGAAAGCGATTCGTTCACCGGCCTGAATTGCGGGGATTGCGCCGGAAGGCTCAGCGCGAGGAAGCAACAGACTGCTAGTCTCATGCGAGTGATTATGGCAAAGATTTTGCCATCGGTAGCCGCCTCGTCCGCAACGTGCGCACCAAATACGGCGCAAAATGCAACCCATGCCCCGCCAAGCTTGCTATCTTCCCCGATAGGACACCCCGCAACGAGATGGCGTCCTGCTGCTTTTCACAGAAACAGCAGTACTAAACGTACCAGAAAATCGCGCTTGGCGGCAGACGCGACAAAGAGCGCTTAATAACTATATACTAAGCAGCTATGAAGGCTTTCTTATTGACTGCGCTGGTTGTGTGCCTTGGCGCGCTTCCCGTGCGGGCGGACTTTTCGTACCAGGAAGATTCGAAAATTACGGGAGGCGCGCTGGCGGGACTAATGAAGTTCGCCGGGGCGTTTTCGAAACAGGCGCGCGAGCCGATGGTGTCGCATGTTTATGTGAAAGGCCACCGGGTTGCGCATGTGCATACACGTTCTGCCGAAATCATGGATGCGGATAAGGAAACTATCACCCACATCGATTTCGACCACAAGACGTATTCGGTGATGACCTTTGCTCAATTCCGCGAGCAGATGGAACAGATGTCCAAGCAAATGAAGCAAAAGATGGACGAGGAGAAGCAGAAGAACCCGGACGCAGCTAATGTGGACATGCAGGCGAAAGTTTCGGCGAATCCCACCGGCCAGACGAAAGATATCAATGGATTGCCGGCCAAAGAGATTGTCATGACGATGTCGCTGCAGGGGACGGACCCCAAAACGGGCCAGACGGGCAGCATGGACATCAAATCGGATATGTGGATGGCCGCCGTGCCTGGCTATGAACAGGTGCGCGATGTCCATAAGTTGATAGGGGAGAAGCTCGGTTTTGTGCCGGGCGGCAGCGGGCTCTTTACGATGCAGCGTCCCGATCTGGCGAAAGATATGGGCGAACTCTACAAGGAGATGGCGAAGATGGACGGCATGCCCGTCGAAACTGTAGTGCAGATGGGCGGCAGCGGAACCGGCAACAGCGCTGGCACCGGCACGAACAGCACAGCCAGCTCAAATCAATCGCAATCTGCCCCGGCACCGTCTGCTTCCGAAGCAGCGCGCTCGGCTGCTTTGAGCCGCTTGGGCGGGCTCGGCGGGTTCGGAGGATTCGGCCGGCACAAAAAGCACGATCAGGATCAAGATCAACAGCAACAGCAACCGACGGCGAGCCAACCGGCCGCGGATGCAAACGGTTCCCAAGACAGCGGTTTGCTCATGGAAGTGACCACGTTTGCGAGCAATTATTCGACTGGTTCAGTGGACGAGAACAACTTTGCGGTTCCGGCCGGATTTAAACAGGTCGAGCCGGCTATAGAGAGGCAGGCGAAAGGCCGCTGAAGAAACAATAATTTCCAGTTCAATCCTTCGCTGAAAGAGCACTTCTATAGTGAAGGAAAATGGCTGTTTGTAAGTCTCTTTACGCGGGCGCGATTGCGTCCTTGCTTCTCGCATGCCTCGTTGTGTCAGGCTGGGCTGCCTCGCCTGCCCGGAAAGCCGTAGGGTCAACCACCTCCGCCCTGCTTGCTCCGCTCTCGCTGCACGACCGGATTGCGCAGCTCATCGTAGTGCGCGGTTATGGCGACTACCCCCCAACCGATAACGCCGAATATAAGCGGTTTCTACGCTGGATCCGACAGGATCATGTCGGCGGCTTCGTGGTCGCGGGTCGGATTCGCAATGGCAGCGTGATCAGCGCGCAGCCTTTCGAAATGGCGGCGGTCATCAATCACATGCAGAGGCTGGCAAGGGTTCCTCTGCTGGTCGGCTCGGATTTCGAACGCGGCGCTTCGATGCGCGTGGCGGAAACGGCACGATTTCCGTATCTAATGGCCTTTGGAGCCGCGCGCGATCTGACGGCTACACGCGAGCTGGGACGCGAAACTGCGCGCGAAGCACGCGCCATGGGAGTGAATTGGGTGTTCGCGCCGGATGCAGACGTCAATAATAATCCGAACAATCCCATCATTAATATCCGATCGTTTGGGGAAGATCCGCAGGCGGTGGCCGCCGGGGTGGGAGCGTTTATCGACGGCGCGCACTCGGATCCCGCGGATTACGTGCTGGTGACGGCTAAGCATTTTCCGGGGCATGGCGATACGGCGGAAGACAGCCACATGCAAATGGCTCGGCTCGCGGAAACCAGGGAGCGAATCGAATCCGTGGAACTCGTTCCGTTTCGCGCCGCGATTGAACACGGCGTGGACGCGATCATGACGGCGCACATGGCCGTTCCCGCCATCGAACCCGAGGCGGTTCCGGCCACCCTCTCACGCAAAGTCTCGACCGGGCTCCTCCGCGATGAACTGGCGTTCAAAGGCTTGGTAGTGACGGACGCGATGGAGATGCAGGCGATTGCAGGGCTCTATTCGCAAGGCGAGGCGGCGGTCCGTGCCATTGAGGCTGGGGCCGATATGTTGCTGATGCCGAGCGACCCCGAAGCATCCATCGAAGCGATTCTGAAAGCTGTGCGCAGCGGACGCATTTCGCGGCGGAGAATCGATTCGAGCGCCGCGAAAGTGATTGCTGCGAAGCACCGCGTGGGGCTCTACCGCAAGCGCTTTGTCAATCTGGACCAGATCAGTGACCAGATTGAAAGCCCGCAGGCGGACGAGCTGGCGCAGCGGGTAGCCGATCGCGCCGTCACGCTGGTGAAAGATGACAAGCATCTTTTCCCGATACCTCAGACCGAGAATTCCTGCCTGGTAGTGATGGAGGAAAACCAGTTTTCCCAGCGCGGTGAGATTCTGGCAACTCAGCTTCAGCGCCGGATTCTTGGATTGCAGACCTACGTCGTGAACCCCTCCATGACGGACGCCGTGCTGGGCGCAATCGCAAATGATGCTTCACATTGCAAGCAGGTCTATGTAGCGGCATTTGTGACGGTTGCGGCTAACCGGGGCAGCGTAGCGCTTGAAGGCGGGTTGAATGCTTTCCTGAATACGGTCGTGAAAGGGCCTGCTCCGGTGGCGCTGATTTCGCTCGGGAATCCCTACCTCCTTCGTGATTTTCCGAACGTTGCGTCCTACCTGGCGACGTTCAGCACCTCGCAAACTTCCGAACTGGCCGCGGCGGAGGCCATTCTGGGAGACATCGCCGTTACCGGCCGGTTGCCGGTTTCGATTCCCGGTCTCGCCAAAGCCGGCGACGGCCTGGATGTACCAGCGAAGGCAAAGACGGCGTCTATCCGGGCGGAATGACACAGATTACCTGGTTAGGACATGCGACTTTCGAGCTTCGCTTTGATTCCGGCGAAGTGCTGGTAATGGACCCATGGATGGAGGCCAATCCGGCGTCACCCAAGAATTACAAGATGGAGCGGGTGGATGCAATTGCCATCTCGCACGCGCATTTCGACCACATTGGAGACGTAATTCCGCTGGCAAAGAAATTCGAGCCGAAGGTGGTGGCGATCTTCGAGACTGCCGCCTGGCTGGAAAAGAAAGGCGTCAAGAATACGATCGGCATCAACAAGGGCGGGACGCTGGACCTCGGATTTCTCAAGCTGACCATGACCCACGCCCTCCATAGTTGCGCGATCAAAGATGGAGATCAGCTACTCTATGGCGGGGAAGCCGCCGGATACATTCTCACACTGAAGAACGGCGCGCGCGCTTATTTTGCCGGAGACACGGCCGTGTTCTCTGAGATGGATCTGATCCGGCAGATCTATGAGCCGTCCCTGGCGTTTCTCCCGATTGGCGATCACTTCACGATGGGGCCGGAGGAAGCCGCGTTTGCCGCGCGCATCCTGCGAGTGAAACGGGTCATCCCGATGCATTACGGAACCTTTCCGGTACTTACCGGGCGCCCGGAGCAGCTTGCGCAGAAACTGGTCAACGATGGGATTGAAGTCTGGCCGCTGAAGATTGGCCAGCCGGACCGCTGGTAGACGCGGCGCGCACATGCTGGTACCAGCTTTCGAGCGTGAAATGCGATTTCTGTTTCTCCCATTCCGATTCCGGTAAAACGTTCAGTTTGTCGCGCTGAATAAAGGGAACGTTCTTGCCCAGCGCAACTGTTCCACCCTCCCGGAATTCCGTGGCATATAGCTTATCCATCGGGACGTTGTTGGCCTTGGCCCATTCGCTGATTTTCGTTGCATCCCGCGCAATGGCGTCCCAATTCGGGAAATGAAGCTGACGGTCTAACCAAGCAGCAACCGGACGCGTTAAGAAATACGGGCGATGTCCACTCCCTGGCGTAAAGCCATACTCGAATACGTTCTTATCCGAGCCAAGCAGTTGAATGGTTCGCTGGCGCATGGCGCGAAAGAACTCTTCGCCGTGGGTCGGAATCGCGACCATATCGTCCGCGCTGCCATTCCAAATCAAGAGCGGGCCCCGCTCCGCATTTAGCGCGAAGATGGTGGCCGGACGGTCGCCCAGAAACCGGAGCGCCTGGTACGGCAGCGCCTGGCACATCTTTTTATTGCTCGTGTCCCAATAGCCGCCTGGCCCGTCCAGGTCGCCGCCGCCCGCCACGACACACGCGTGCAGGCGCGTTTCCACCGCGCAGCCGATCGAAACAACGAACGATCCCATCGAATAGCCCGCCGCCGCGATCCTAGCGGAATCAACATCCTTCCTGGTTCGCAGGTAACTAACTGCCCCGCGCAAGTCCGTCATCATTAACCCGGCGAGGCGCGGGCCATTTTCGTCAGGCGGTACGTACCGGTCATGCTGGCGCGTCCCCGACTTGTGCTGGCTGTTGCGTTCGCCTTCGCCGATGGCATCGTAGGTCAACACAACCGCGCCTGCTCGCGCAAACAAAACGCCGGCGTAAACCGAATACCACGAGTACTTATCGCCGCCGTGTCCGTTCACAACGATCAAGGTTGGCCGCTCCACTGACTCATCACTTGGGTGATAGGCAATAGCAGGCACGCGCAGGCCGTATTCCGTTGCATACGTCACACGATCGGCGACAATGCCGGGCTCCACTTCGAACGAACCGAATTGCTTGGCGTCAATAATCGGGAGCGGATCGGGCACGAAGAACGCATGTTCCATTTTCTTGCGCAAGGTCCCAGCCAAAGCCAGCGGAAACAGAACCGCGACCGTGAGGGAGCGGCCTTTAGCTATCGTTGTATTCAACATCAAAAAGTCAGTTTCAGCGCGAACTGAAGCTCGCGCGCCGTTCCCGTTGTGGATGTGATTCGGCCCAGGTTCCCTCCGCTCAGAGTATTGGTCGGATTCGAAAACATAGGATGATTGAACACATCGAATGCCCGGCCCGCAATTGCAGATACCTGCTCTCGTTTCTGAACATGGGGAAGTTTTTCATGAGTGCAACATTCGTTGAGTTCTGCCTCGGTCCGATGAGCGCGTTCCTTCCCGGATTGCTATACGTACCGCTCGCGGGGTTCGAGAACACACTTGCATTGAACCATTGCCTTATCTTCGCAGCCGTCGAGCGATCGTTTGGCAGGATCGGATTCCCGTTGAGCTCGGCACCCTGCTGCGGCGTTCCGCTCAACGCCACATCGGAGCCAGTCACGAGGTTGAGGTGAAAGATTCACCACTCCCGCTTCCACTCGCGCCACCAGCCAGTATCACCCAAACCGAGCGCGTTCCAGACCGCATCCATCGAGGCCTTATCTCCGCGCAGAATAGCGTCTCGCGTAACCCCCTGCGGCATGGGCATCAATTGCGCGAGCTGGTCAAAGACTTCCCCGCGTTCCTCTTCGTGCGTCCGCTGCAACAAGTGCCATAGCGTCAGTCCATCGCGTGGCCGCGCTGCGGCTAAAACATCTCGCAGAGCCCGCTCCGTCCCATGCGCATCGAATTCGGTAATCGCATTCTTGAACGTAGGCGATGCGTCCAGAAAATACGGAGTACCCGGCCCGTATCCTGGTCTGGTTCTGCAAGCCGCTTCGGCTGGAATAAAGGATTCAATGCGGTGCCATTGAAACGCGACCCAGCCCAACTCAACCGTAAGCAGACCGGCGCCATTTTTCCCGACCTGCAAAGTATACTTGCAGCCTAAATCAACGGCTTTCGCGGATGGCGTATCCACAACGAATTTGGCGGGAGGCGCCCAGATGAGCGCGTGAATTGTCCCACGGTCGAGCGCCAATCGCTGTTTATCGCCGCTCGCAGCCAGCAGGCGAAGCCGCGAATCAGGCTCAATGTCCACCTTCCCCACGAACTGCGATTCTATGCTCCCGCGCATCTCCCCGGTGGTTTCGACCACCTGTCCTGCGTGCATCGGTTCCGGTTTCTCGCCCGATATTGCTAATTGCCAGGGTGCCGGCGAAGGTGTTTTCACGCGATACACAAAGATCGCGCTTCCAACCACAATCAGGAAAATTGCTGCGGCTGCTATTCGCAGCGCTATGCGCCTGTTTTGAAGTTTTCGCTGCCTGTTGGACCAGCTCAACGTGCCCAGGACTCGTTCGAGATGAACCAACTCTGCATCCGGCTTGCCCGTACGATCCCAGAGATAATCGTCATTCATCGTCTACACCTTCTCACGCTCTTTGAGATAGACACGCAGCAGTTTCACTCCACGGCAAAGGTTCACGCGCACCGAATCGGGCGTCAGGCCCGTGCGTGCGGCGATCTCCGGCCCGGTCATGCCTTCTACGAATCGCAGAATGATTGTTTCGCGGTACGCTTCCGGCAATCGCCGGATAGTGGCAAGCAACGCCAGAGGCTCCGGTTCCGGATCGAGCCTGATGGCCCTTACAGGAACCAAATCAAGCGGCGTTACCGGTTTTCTGCTTCGCCGATGATCTGTTGCAATTCTGCGGGCGATTGCGATCAGCCAGCTGCAAAGAGCCGCCGGTTCGCGCAGGTTCGGGAGTTGCTGTAATGCTTTGACGAACACGTCCTGCATGAGATCTTCCGCGTCCTCATACGCGACATGTGCCAGCAGAATCCCATGTATCAGCCGCTCGTACTGCTCATAGAGCTTGCCGAAAGCCGCGCGATCCCCGCCTTGTGCAGCGCGAATCAGCGCGACTTCCGGCAATGGCGTCTCGATAACTGTGAGCACCCATGCTCCTGGCGTTACCTTAGTGAAGCACAGATGCTAGTTCTTGGCCTGTGGGCTCGTGAAAATAGTGTTTGACCGCGGCCCAATCGATAGAATCGCCCTCGAACGGTATCAGCAGGCCGGTGGCGTAGTTCTTGTATACCGGATTCCGTGCAACGATTCTAACCGCCCATGTTCCGGTGGACGGCCATTCATGAGTAACGACGAATGTTCCCGGCGTCGAGAGTCGAATGACTTTCAGTGGAACGCTACGGTGGATTCCGTTGACGATTCCTTCAGCGGTCGCTGTTATTTCCGTCTTTTCGGGTGACTGGCAAGCGGTAGTTCGCGCGAGTACCGCCGCATGTTTTGACTGAGCTTCTGCGTTCGCCGCCGGGTTCCCGACTTCGAGCGCCAGCGTACCGGCAAAGAGCGGTGCCGCGAGAACCGAGAGAGCCAGGAAGAACTTTATGCCTGTTTGCATATCCTACGTCTCCATTTCCAGAACTTGAAGTTCTGGGGACAAGACGGGTCATGCGGCTCGACTGTTAACACGAGTTGGTCAGGATCAATTTTGCTGACCGCTCCCTCGCGGTCGCGGCTCTGTCGTGCTGATGAAGCTGAACGCTGACAGCCGAAAGCTGAGAGCTTTCTCAGTGTTCTCCAAAGCTCCAGCCGATGGAGCCGGTGTATTCAGGAACCCAGCTACTGCCGAACTGATAGAAGTTGTTGACCCAATGCGCATCCACCTGCGGGCGGATAAAGATGTGGTGCGTCACGTAGAAGCGGATCCCGCCGGCCAGGTGGAGTTGGAAATGATTCGAACTCTCGATGAATTGGTTACTGGTGCTGCACCCGGCGAATTGATCGCAGTAAGCGCTGGAATAGTAAAACTTAAGATTCACCCCGCCGAGTCCGGCTTCCAGTTCAGGCACGACGCGTTTGAAACGGCTGGGGGCAAAGATACCGTTGAAATCCCAAAACGTGGGCCGGTAGTTCAAGCCGGCATAGGAACCCTGCGAGAATTTAAAATCCGCCTGGCCGCCAATGCCAAAGCTCGGCTTGATCATAATGTCCGCTCCGAACTTTCCGAAGGTTCCTCCCATACGCGGCGTTGTGAACGGGTTTCCCGTGCCGAAGGTATCGATTAAATTGTTACTGGAAGGCGCCATGGCAGTACCTACGCCGAAGAAAACCTCTGGACCCTCCTGAGCGCCGGCAAAACCCGCACAGACACATAAAGCCAAGATCAGCGGAACGGTTCCGCGAATAATTTTCAACACGTTTCTCCTCCAGACCCTAAGTTAAGCGCTTTTCTTATGTAATGGTTCGGCGCTCGTTTCGTAACCTTGGACGTGACTTGCGGGCCTGGTGGTTACAAAAGCACTCAGTTTACGCCAGGGCCGGGTCGATACTATCCGGGTTTAAGCCGAGTTCCAGGATGGCTTCCTGAGCTCGCTTGGGATCGAAGCGGCCCCACTTCGCAAGCCGGGAAAGAGCTGCGGCCGCGATGCTTTCGGCATCCACTTCGAAGAACCGGCGCAGATGTTCGCGATTGTCGCTGCGGCCAAAGCCGTCCGTACCGAGGGCTGTTAATCGTCCGCGCAGCCAGGGCGCGACTTGATCCGCGACAATCTTCATATAATCCGTCGCCGCGATGATGGGACCATCGCCGTCGCCCAAAACCTGGGCAATGTACGGCCGGCGCGGTGGCTCGTTCGGGTGCAGCCGGTTCCAGCGATCCACAATGAGGGCTTCGCGGCGAAGCTCCGTGTAGCTGGTCACACTCCACACATCCGAGGCAACCCCGTATTTTTCCGCCAGAAGCGTCTGTGCCCGCAAGGCCTGGTTCAAAATCGGGCCGCTTCCGAAAAGCGTCACCTGCGCGGGCCCGGTCTCCGAGCGCTTATAGGGATAGAGGCCCCGCAGCACGCCTTCCTCCAGGTTCGGAACGTCGGGCTTAGGCGGCTGCACGTAATTTTCATTGCAGACGGTCAGGTAATAGAAGTGATCCTCGTTGTTCTCATACATGCGGCGAATGCCCTCGCGCACGATGATCGCAATTTCGTAAGCGTACGCCGGATCGTAGCTCTTGCAGGTGGGATAAACGCTCGAGAGCACATGGCTGTGACCGTCGTCGTGTTGGAGCCCTTCGCCGAGCAGCGTTGTGCGCCCTGCTGTGCCTCCCACCATGAAGCCCTTGCCGCGTGAATCGCCGAAAGCCCAGATCAGGTCGCCGATACGCTGGAAACCGAACATCGAGTAATAAATGAAAAACGGGATCATCGGAATGCCCACGTTTGCGTAAGCGGTTCCGGCAGCCGTCAGCGAAGCCATCGAACCGGCTTCGGTGATTCCCTCTTCGAGAATCTGGCCGTTCTTGGCTTCTTTGTAGTACATGAGCACGTCGCTATCGACCGGGCGATACAACTGCCCGCTAGCGGCGTAAATTCCGCGCTCGCGGAACATCGATTCCATTCCGAACGTGCGCGCCTCATCAGGGATGATCGGCACGATATATTTGCCGAGATCCGCAGTCTTCAACAAAGCCTTCAACACTGAGACAAAGGCGCTCGTGGTAGACGCTTCACGCCCGCGCGAGCCGCCAAGCGCTTCCTGGAAAATATCGAGCGGCGGGGCTTTTAGTTCAATGCGCTTGGGATGACGGGCCGGGAGATATCCGCCCAGCGCCTCACGGCGCTCCTTGAGGTACTTGATTTCCGGACTGTCCTCCGGAGGCCGAATGAACGCGATCGAATGAATCGTCTCTTTGGGCAGATTCAGATCGAAACGGTTCGAAAGATAAAAAAGTTCTTCTTCGTTCAGCTTTTTCTGCTGGTGCGTGATGTTCTTGCCTTCGCCCGCTTCACCGAGCCCGTAGCCTTTCACGGTCATCGCCAGAATGACGGTGGGCTGGCCTTTGTGCTCGACCGCGCGCTTGTACGCGTTATAGACCTTAACCGGATCGTGGCCGCCGCGATGGAGCCGGGCGAGTTGTTCGTCCGTCTTATCTTCCACCAGCTTGAGCAGCTCCGGATATTTGCCGAAGAACTCTTTACGGACATAGGCGCCGCCGCGCGCCTTGAAATTCTGAAATTCCCCATCGACGCACTCTTCCAGGCGCTTCAGAAGCAGACCGCTCGTGTCCCGGGCGAATAGCTCATCGTAGTCGCTGCCCCAGAGCACCTTGATGACGTTCCAACCGGCGCCGCGGAAGATGCCTTCCAGTTCCTTAATAATGTTGCTGTTGCCACGAACCGGGCCGTCCAACCGCTGCAGGTTGCAATTAACGATAAAAGTCAGATTATCGAGCTTCTCGCGGGAGGCCACATGGAGAGCGCCGGTGGACTCCGGCTCATCCATTTCGCCGTCTCCCAGGAAGGCCCAGACTCGCCGGTTGCTCGGCTGCAGCAGCCCGCGGTTTTCGAGGTATCGCAGGAAACGGGCATTGTAGATGGCGTTAATAGGACCGATGCCCATGGAAACCGTGGGGAACTGCCAGAAATCCGGCATGAGCCAGGGATGCGGGTAAGACGAGAGGCCCGGTTTGTCGCGCAGTTCGTGACGGAAATTCAGCAGGTGCTCTTCTGTGAGCCGGCCCTCCATGAAGGCGCGTGCGTAGACACCTGGCGACGCGTGGCCCTGGTAATAAACCAGATCGCCGGGTTCGCCATCGTAACTGGCGCGAAAGAAATGGTTGAAGCCGACCTCGCTGAGAGTGGCCAGCGAGGCGAACGTGGAGATGTGGCCGCCAATGTTCGGATCGTATTTGTTGGCGCGAACCACCATCGCGGCGGCATTCCAGCGCATCAAGCTCTTAATGCGGCGCTCCAGGGCGCGGTCGCCGGGATATGGAACTTCTTCGTGCGCCGGAATCGTGTTCACGAACGGCGTAGTGATCGATTGCGGAGCGGACACGCCGAAATCGGCGGCGCGGTCGAGCAGCGTTTTCAGCAGGTAGGCAGCGCGCTCGGGACCGGCCTCGTCTATGACTTGGTCCAGGGCCTCCATCCACTCCGAGGTTTCCTGCGGGTTCAGGTCCGTCTGGCGTTCTTCTTTTGTCTTAAGCATTTTCTCGATTCAGCTTGAACAGCGAAGTAAATTTTTCGATACGTTCCCGGCCCCAAGCGCACAACGCTACAGCGGTTACTGCATGGCGCAACTCGGAGCACAACAATGCCTGACGGTCCGGCCGGGTGCCGGAGCCCAGGCTTTTCACACCGGCTTACTCAACAATTATCTCTTATCGCTTGCTTTTCGCCGCTACGTAAGGCAATCTAAAAGGTTTTCGGAGAATACACATTCTTGATGAAGGTGCGCGTCCTCTATCATGACCACTGCTTTGATGGGGCTGCCTCCGCGGCATTTGTTACAAGATTTTTGCAAAGCAAATGCTACCCGGATGCAACGTTCTACTATACTGGGCTCGCGCACCGCGCGGATCAGCTTTTCGAAAATAGCCTGTTTGACGGCGACGCAAACGTCATCGTCGACTTCAAATACGCTACCCACCCCAATCTCACCTGGTGGTTCGACCATCACCAGAGCGCCTTCCTGAGCCCCGAAGACGCCGAGCATTTTCGAAAAGACACCTCGGGGCGCAAGCTCCTCGATCCGAGCTATCGCTCCTGCACGAAGTTCATCTCCACCATCGTGAAGCAACGCTATGGCTTCGAAGCTCCTGATCTGGAAGAGCTTGTGACCTGGGCGGACATCGTGGACGGAGCGCTTTATGAGAGCGCCGAAGCCGCCGTCGAGATGCGGGCCCCCGCCATGAAACTGACGCTGGTGATCGAGGGGAGCCAGGGGCCGGATCTGGTACGAAAGATCATCCGCGCCATGCAGCATCAATGCCTGGAGCAGATTTTGGAAGACCCCGAGATCAAGGCGGAATACGAGCGGCTATACCGCAGCCATCTCCGCAATATCGATATCATTCGCGAGGCGGGCTCCTGTGAGCGCGGGGTCATCTATTTCGATCTGGTCGAGTACGGCATCGAAGGGTACAACAAGTTCATCCCCTATTATTTGTTCCCGGATTCAGCCTATACGGTTTCGGTTTCGACGTCGAGCTTCCGGACGAAGGTCTCGGTCGGGTCGAACCCCTGGGTTCGCGAACCGCTCCGGCACAATCTGGCGACCATTTGCGAGCGCTACGGCGGCGGCGGGCATGCCAAAGTGGGAGCCATCAGCTTCCCGATCGGGGCGATCGCGGAGGCACGTAAGGCGGCCGCCGAGATCCGCGAAGAGCTGAAGTGGTGAGCGACAATCGCTCCCTAGCGGTCGCCGCTCAATAACTTCTCCAAATGTTTTGCCAGGATATCCGCTTCCACATTCACGCGGTTGCCGGGCTTGTAGGCATGCAGTGTTGTGTGCTCATACGTGTGCGGAATGATCGTGAAACCGACGACATCGTCCTCAATTTCCGCAACGGTTAGGCTGATGCCATCGACGGCGAGCGACCCTTTGCTCACGATATAGCGGGTGAGTTCGGCCGGAACGCGAATCCGCAGCCACCAGTTATCCGCCCCGAGCGCCTCCAACGAAACAATCGAAGCAGTCCCATCAACATGCCCCAACACGAAGTGGCCGTCCAGCCGGCTATTCGCGCGTAGCGGACGCTCGAGATTCACTGGAGATCCGGGCCGGAGATCGCCCAGATTGGTGCGCTTCAGCGTCTCCGGAGCAAGATCGGCGGAAAACTTCTCGCCCGCGATTTCCACCGCCGTCACGCAAGCTCCATTCACCGCAATGCTTGCGCCTACGGTGGCGTCGTGCAAAATAGCCGGCGTCTGAATCGTCAGCCGCGCGCCGGTCTGGCCGGGCTGCAATTCGAATACGCGTCCAAGCTCTTCGATAATTCCCGTAAACATTATGCTTTGACGATATATGCTTCCACCGCGAACTCGTCCTTCGAAACCGGATGAACCGTAAGGCGTTCGAGCAAAATCGCGTCAATGCGCCGCTGGCGTCCTTGCCCTCCCGCCACCGGCAGGCTCTTCATGCCGCCGAGTATTTTCGGCGCGTAATAGAACAGGACCTTATCTGCGATTTGCGAATCGAGCATGGTCCAATTCACCTTGCTGCCCGCCTCGATCATGAGTGAAAGGTATCGTTCCTTGGCAAGATACTCGACGACTTTGCGCGGATCGGTGCGGCCGCCCGGTCCGTCGGCAATGAGAACTCGTACGCCTGCCCGCTCCAAGGCGGTCTGCCGTTCCTTGGGCGCAGCGGAGGTTCCTACGACAAGCACATCGTCTTTCACGCTTGTCATCATCTTGGACTGCAACGGAATCCGCAGTTGTGAATCGAGCACAATGCGCAGCAGCGGGCGGCTTCGCTCCAACCCGGAGCGGTCCGTCAATAGGCAGTCGTCTTGCAGTACAGTGCCGATGCCGGTCAAGATCGCATCGGAGAAATGCCGGACTTTCTGAACATCGGCGCGCGCGATTTCGCTCGTAATCCAGCCTAGATTGTCCTGCGGCGCGGCGATCTTACCGTCGAGCGTCAGAGCCGCCTTGATCGTGACGAGCGGCAAACCCGCACGCATGAAATGAACGAACGGCTCATTCAGGCGCTCGGCTTCGGCGGCATGTTCCTCGTCGAAAATCACCTCAATCCCGGCAGCGCGCAAGCGTTCGAAACCTTTTCCGCTCACCAGCGGGTTTGGGTCCTGCATCGCCGCGACCACGCGCCCGACGCCTGCTTCAATGATGGCGTCGGCACATGGCCTAGTCCGGCCATGATGCGAGCAAGGCTCGAGCGTGATGTACAGAGTGGCGCCGCGCGCGGCATCTCCCGCTTGGCGAAGCGCAACAATTTCGGCATGATCCACGCCAGCCCAGGTATGAAACCCCCGGCCCACCACATCTCCGCCGCGCACAAGAACAGCGCCGACCGCGGGATTCGGGCTCGTGCGGCCGCGGCCCTGCCCGGCCAGTTCCAGAGCTTCGCGCATGTAAGAATCGCTCACTAGGCGCGCCTGGCTAATCGAACAGAGACTCGACAAACTTGTCAGGCTCGAACGGAAGCAGATCGTCGATCTTTTCGCCCACGCCGATGAACCGGATCGGCAGATTCAATTCACGCGCGATCGCGACGACAATGCCTCCCTTCGCCGTACCGTCCAGTTTTGTCAGCACGATGCCCGTGACTCCGGCCGATCCGGTGAATTTGCGCGCCTGCTCCAGGCCGTTTTGGCCGGTGGTGGCATCCAGAACGAGCCAGACTTCGTGCGGAGAGCCGGGAACAATACGCTGGCAGGTGCGGCGCATCTTTTCGAGCTCCGCCATCAGGTTCTCTTTCGTATGCAGGCGGCCCGCCGTATCGATAATGACGTAGTCAACGCCACGTGCCTTCGCGGCTTGCAGTCCATCGAACACCACGGCGCTCGGGTCCGCACCGGCTTTCTGGCGGATCATTTCGACACCCGCGCGCTGCGCCCACACTTCGAGCTGTTCGATGGCGGCGGCACGAAATGTGTCGGCCGCGCACAGGAGCACTTTGCGTCCCTCGCCCAGAAAACGATGCGCCAGCTTGCCGATCGTAGTGGTCTTACCCGCGCCATTGACCCCAACCACCATCACTACTGCCGGCGGAGTCGTCACCATCCGGATAGGAGTTTCGGACGCTTGCAGGATTTCCAGCAACTGTTCGCGGATTAGGTTGCGAACTTCGGCGGCGTCGCCGGTCATGCGGCGATCCACCCGCTGGCGAATCCGTTCCAGAATGTCTTCGACGGTGCTTACGCCCAGGTCGGCCGTGATCAGCGTGTATTCCAGCTCTTCCAAAAGATCGGCATCGATCTCTTTCTTACCGGAGAGAACATCTTCCAGCCGGTCCACCAGCCCGGAACGCGTTTTTTGTATTCCGGCCTTCAATCGGTCGAGTAGATCCGGCTCCGTGGGAACTGAGCCAAAAAGGGTCTGAATGGCCATTACAGAGGAATTTTGGCTTCAGTTTAGCAGGAGCAAGAAATAATCCTCGCAGCAGAACCCCAACCGTCAGGGAGGGGACTTCCCGCCGCCGCCAAATTCCGATCACGGCCAGTCTGAAACCTATCGAACAAACCCAAAGTCCACGGTAATAGAGAGGTTGTTAGCACCAGACCGGCAAGACAGAATCGTCCAGATATTGCACATATTTTGAGAGCAGCGGCGTTCCGCATCCTCTGCTTACTATGAGAGAGTGTCTTGATGAGCGTGCCAGTGCAGACCGATCCCAAGCGCCGTTTGGGCATCTTGTTTTCTGTGCCGCTGGCCCTCAGTCTCCTCTTCTTTTTCGTTAACCTCGCAACGGAACGCACCGATACGCGGCTGCTCGAAACGCAGAATCTGTCCTGGAACGTGACGCAACTGAGGTATCTGGCAACCGACGCCAATGCCGCCGAACGCGGGTTCCTGCTGACCGGCGATGACAGCTATCTGCTTCCCTTGAAGCAGGCCAAAGCCGTATTTCCCATCCAGGCGCGGTTCTGTGAATCGTACGCCCGCGAGCGGCCGGACCTGCAACCGCGCCTGCAGCGCCTCGTCGCGCTTGTAAGAACCAGCTTCAACCAAGCGGATCAAGTGCTCGAAACGCAGCGGACCGCCGGTTTCTCCGCGGCCCTGGACCTCATCAAGAGCGGAGCCTCGGAAACGACCATCAACCAGCTCCGTGCAGCCGCCGGGGACCTGCAATCGGCAATCGAACGGGAAGAAGAAGACAGCCTGAACAGGCAGCGCAATTTGAATCGCTGGGCATTCGCTTTCTTCGCCGCCGGTTCGCTGGTGATGGTCGTGGTGCTGGTGTGGCTCTACAATGTGCTGCTCTCGTATCTGCACGGACGCGATTCCGCGCACGCGCAGTTGCAGGCGTTGAATGCCGAACTCGAGGCGCGCATCGAGGAGCGTACGCGCGCCCTTACCCAGGCGAATGAAGAATTGCAGCAGTTCGCTTATGTCGCGAGCCACGACCTGCAGGAACCGCTCCGGACCGTGGTCAGCTTTTCCCAGCTTCTCGCCAACCGCTATCAGGGAAAACTCGACGAAGATGCGGACGAATTCATCGGATATATCGTCAGCTCGTCGCGGCGCATGACGGATCTGATCAATGGCCTGCTCACGCTGGTACGCCTGCGCAAGGCGGGGCAACCCACCGCGCCGGCCTCCTTCGAGGAAATGCTGCAAGAAGCCGAGATCAGCTTGCAAGCGGCGATCCGCGAGCATCACGCGGAAATCCAGCACGGACCGCTTCCGTCCCTGGTGGTGGACCGGGTGCAGTTCTCCCAGGTTTTACAGAACCTGATCTCGAACGCGATTAAATACCGGCGCGAAATCGCGCCAGTGATCCGGATTAAGGCCGAACGCGACTCCAGCAATTGGGTGTTTTCTATATCCGACAACGGCCGTGGCTTCAACCAGGAATTCGCCGAGCGGATCTTCGGGCTCTTTCAGCGTCTGCACACCCGCGATACAGAAGGGACAGGTATGGGCCTATCCATCGCCAGAAAAGTGGTAGAGCGCCACGGAGGCCGGATGTGGGCCCAATCCCAAGAAGGGGTAGGTTCGACTTTCTTCTTCAGCCTGCCGGTTAGCTTGGAAGTCTCGCGTTCGTGCGACATAATACAGAACCCCGCGCGTAAGCAAGGGGCCAGCCTTTATACAGAACCCCGCGCGTGAGCAAGGGGCCGGCCTTTTATACAGAACCCCGCGCGCGAGCAAGGGGTCTCCGGTATAAAGTTATCCGGAGGCTCCGCCGATCAGACCGGCAGATGGATACGAAGCGGATCCCCTATACAGGGTCAGAGTCAAAGCGGGCGGTTTTCAGAGAGCAATTGGAACGGGTGTACGCAGCATCCACCCGTCCGCGAATCCTTTCCATAGGAAATGGACGCGCCGAGGAGGCCGAGGCGCTTCTGTCCTCCCCGCCGGAAAAGACTCGCGGAGAATTTGTCGCGTTCGACGACAACCAGGCGGCGCTGAACTTCCTCGCCCGGAAGTTTGCCGCAAACGGGGCCGTCAAAATCGGTGGAACAGTGCGCTCTCTCGCCGAGCAATCCGCCGACCTGGGCGCCTTCGATTTCATTTATTCCAACACGCTCCTCGAAAGGCTCGAAACGGAGCAGGCGCAAAATGTCGTGGCCGCGCTGGTGCTGATGCTGAAACCCGGTGGAACACTTCTGCTCGCCAACTCTACTCCACGCTACGAATACACGGATAAATTGCCAATCTATCGAAGCGAGTTCGATATGGCACGGCTGACCAATAAGATCTCCGAACACCGCACAGCCGGGCACGCGGTCTTCTGCGACTGTCCGGAAAGCACCGTTTTCCTGGAAGTGCATAGCCGGGCAGCCGCCCGCTCGCGTGCCGCTCGCGCCTAAAATTGAGCCGCTATTTCGCTGTGTGGACAGCGATAGTCAACAGGCTTGTCCCCTCTGCCCGGCCCACAGTCAGTTGCCGGACTGTCTTCGGAACGCCGAAAGCATAGTTCCTACCGGCTAGATCTGAATCGAATTCCCGTACGTAATAGCTATCTCCAATGTGTTCCAGCAGGAGACAGCTCTTCCCTTCGTGATTGATCTGCATTTCCCCCACGAAGGGCACTACGAACTGCGTTCGCCCATTGCCGGTCACGGAAAAGATCTGAAAAGCGGCTCCGGGTGTATCGAAATGAAGTTTGTACTGGCCCGGTTCCAACGTGGCCTGTCCCCAGTGCGCTTTAAATGGGAGGTTGAATGTGCCTTGCGCGGCGTTCGCCTGCCCCGCGCCGAATCCCAGCGCTGCTACCGCCAGCGCGGCGATTGCCGATATCTGACTTAGTCTCGACTTCACGACCACTCTCCTTGTCTCACGAAAACTGGTTCCCAATTTCCGTACAAGGCTTCAGACGAAGGCTGCCGCCGCGAGGGTCCTCAGGAGTAAATCAGGAGATTGTCAGTGCGGAATCAGGTGCTAAATCCAGGGCAGCACGAAGATCTTGAAGCGTAACTACCAGGGTCATGCTATCAGCTCGGCATGGATCGAAACCGAGGGTGAGGTAGAATTTCCGTGCTTTCTCCGAGATGGCGTGCACAACAATGCCACGGATTCCGATGGTATCGGCGGCGTTTATGACGCGCCGGCCGGCATCGCGAAACAGCGCCCGCCCTACTCCTCGACTTTGATAATTCCGATCGACAGCCAACCGGGCCAGCACCACCACTGGAATCGGATTTGGCATGTTTCTGCGGAATCTCCCGGGTACATCTGCTTGGGCGATGGCTCCCGACGCGAGAGCGTAATAGGCGGCGACGCACTTCTCTTCGCATACTACATAGGTCCTCGAAGCTTCGCTTGCCTGGTTCGCTCGCGCACGGCGCCTAAGCCAGTCGTTTAAAGTCTGCTCGCCGCAATCAAAATCGTCTGTGTAATGAGAATCGGCCAGCGGTTTAGGAGCCGAAAGAGACACACTCATTCCCAAGGCGCGGGAGTCTGCATGCTCTTGAACAGCCGTTTATTAGGTTTCGGCGGAGCATCCAGGCGAGCCAGAAACTGACGGTAAGTCTTAGCATCAACGGTAAACACGGTACGCTCCAACAGCGTGTCTTCGGCCGCGCGGCGGGCAGCATCGAGCACGAAGTCCGTCCGGTTCTTGCCAGCGAGATTCGCTGCTTGATCAATCAACTCCCGAAGCTCGGGTTTAATGCGAAGGTTCAGCGCTTCGCGCTTGGTGGTTTCCTGTTGTGCGATACGCATGTGTTGTACCTCGCTTCAGTGTAGCAAATTGTAATGACATCGTCTTTACTAGGGCGTGGAACTCAGGTGCACAGAACCCTGAGGGTCCGCGAGAATCAATGCGCCGCCATCGGCCGCCCCGGCTTCGACTTCTTCATAAAGAACACCAGCGGGACAAGCGCGAAAAACGCCACTCCCAACAGCCAAAAGCAATCGATATAAGAAAGCGTCTCGGCTTGGCGCTGCAGCATGCGCATCACCAGCGCGTACGGCCCATTGCCGCTGTGTCCGGCGCCGAACACCCGGGTCGCGGAGTCGATCACGTGATTGAAAGCAGGATTCAGCGGCGTCGTGTGTTCCGTCAGCCGGACCTGATGAAACTGAGCCCGGCGATCAAGAATCGTCGTAACCAGGGAAATCCCGAGACTTCCTCCTATATTCCGGGCAAGATTGATAAGCCCCGATGCGGCATTGTTCTTAGTCGGAGGAACGAACGCATAAGCGGCCGTATTGATGGGAACAAATAAGAACGCGAACCCGACGGCCTGAAAGCAACGCGCCAGCACCGCGTATTTGAAATCCATCTGAACATCGAAATTGGTCATGTGAATGAGCGCGAGCGAAGTGATCGCCAATCCGACTCCGATTAACCAACGTGCCTCTACCTTACTCAGCAGAAGCCCGACAAACGGCAGCACCGCCATCACCAGCAGCCCTCCAGGCGAGAGGACCAGGCCCGCGTCCGTCGCCGAGTAGCCCATCACCAGTTGCAAATACTGCGGAATCAGCACCGTGCTCCCCAGCAGAATAACCCCGACCATAAACATGAAAAAGGTCGAGATGCCGAAATTCCGGTTCTTCAGGAGACTGAGATCCACCACCGGATCTTTGTGAGTGAGCTCCCAGTACACGGCCAGGATCAGGCCCGCCGCGGCAATCAGCGAGCAATTGCGGATGAAATGCGAAGCCCACCAGTCGTCGCGCTCGCCTTTGTCCAACACGATCTGGAGGAAGCCCAATCCCAGCGCCACGAAAATAATGCCCCAGTAATCCACGCGCAATCCGGATCGGATCTTGCTCGTCCGCTCCTCCACGAAGTACGGCGGGTCCTCCAGCATGAAACTCGTCAGAAGCAACGACAGGATGCCGACCGGAATGTTAATGAAGAAAATCCAGCGCCAGCTAAAGTTGTCGGTAATCCAGCCTCCCAGCGTGGGCCCGATGGCCGGAGCCGTCACCACGGCGACTCCATAAATCGCAAACGCCATACCGCGCTGTTGCGGAAGAAACGTATCGGCCAGAATCGCTTGCTCGCTCGGCTGGAGTCCTCCGCCGCCGACGCCTTGCAGCACCCGGAACAAAACCAGAAGTCCCAGAGTTGGAGCGACACCGCATAAAAAGGAACTGAGCGTAAACATAGCAACACATGCCATGTAGAATCTCTTTCGGCCCATCACCAGCGACAGCCAGCCGCTGAGCGGCAGAACGATCGCGTTCGAGACCAGATAGGAAGTCAGTACCCAGGTGGCTTCGTCTTCGCTCGCCGACATGCCTCCGGCAATATGCGGCAATGCGACATTGGCGATGCTCGTATCGAGCACCTCCATGAAGCTCGCCAGCGTCACCGTCAGCGCGATCAGCCAGGGATTGAAGCGCGGCCGCCAGACAGGTTTGGTGTCGTGATCGAGCATACGAAAGCGATCGGCAATTAGCTTTCAGCTATCAGCCGTCAGCTATCAGCTTGGAACCTTCGGCATTGCGTCTGAAGGCTGACCGCTGATCGCTTGCATTAGCATCTAGTACGCATTATTCGTCCCGCTATTGAGCAGAACAGTAGGCGTCACCGACATTCCCGGCAGCAGCGAGTGGTCGCGATTCTCGCCCGGCTCCAAAACAATCTTCACTGGAACGCGCTGCACCACTTTCACATAGTTGCCCGTGGCGTTTTCAGGCGGGAGCAGGCTGAATTTGGCGCCCGAAGCCGCCGCAATGCTATCGATATGCGCCCGGTATTTCCGGCTGCTGCCGTACGTATCCACCTCGATCTCCACTCTCTGGCCGACACGCATACCCTTCAACTGCGTCTCTTTGAAGTTCGCCGTCACCCAGACATCATCCAGCGGCACCAGCGCCATAATTTGCTGCCCCGGCGCCACCTGCATGCCCGGCTCGGCGTTCTTCCGGCTCACCACTCCGTCAACGGGAGCTCGGATAACCGTGTAACCGACATTCAACTTGGCTTGATCCAGATTGGCCTGGCTCTGCTGCAACTGCGCTTGCGCCTGTTTATACCGGGCGGCGCTAACGGCTTCCTGCTTGGGCCGGAGTTGCTCGCTTTGGCGGCGCTGGACCGTCGCCGTTGCCAGCTTTGCTTTGGCTTCGTTCAACCCCGCCAGGGCCTGATCGACCATGTGCTGTGCCTCCGCGATATCCGCCTTCGCCGAGTCCACCTGCGCCGCATTGGCATCCGCGGCAGCCACGGCCGCATCGTAGTCCTGGCGGGAAATCTCGTCCTTTTCCACCAGATCTTTGAACCGCGCCAAATCCTTTTGCGCTTTCACATAGTTCGCCTGCTTCTGCGCGAGCGCCGCATTCGCGGCATTCAATCGGGCGCGCGCCGCATTCACCGCTTGTTGCGCCGAAGCCACCGCCGCTTGATACTGATCCACCTGCGTAACACTCGTACGGACTTGGCTGCTGGTATTAATTGTGGTCAACGGCACGTTCACGCCGGATTCCAGCGCATTGGCCTGCGCGGTCGCCAGCATGGCCTGCGCCTGCGTTAACGCCACCTGGTAATCCGCCGGGTCCAGCCGTACCAACTCCTGTCCCGCGCGCACCGGCTGATTATCGTTCACCAGTACAGTCAGAATGGTGCCGGCGATCCGCGGGCTGATGGGGATGATGTGCCCATCCACCTGGGCGTCATCTGTCGATTCGCGAACCGAGTAATAGGCGTAAATCGGTATCGCCACAATCGCCGCCACCACAATCAGGGCGAGAATCACGAATCGAATGGTTCGCTTGCGCCGCGGGTTCGCCGGCCTTCTTCTCTTCGGTTCACCATCCGTTCTGCGCTGTTCGTCCTCTCTCGCCGGCTGGTCTTGAACCGCTTGTCGCTCGTGTTGATCGTCCGCCATATCTCTGTCCTAATCTTCCAGGGCCCGCAAACCCGCGGGCTCGTATCCCATGAGCTCTTCCGCATGCGCCTTCAGGCTCATGCGCGTCTTCCGTAGTAGCGTAAGCAGCATCTCTTTTTCTGCGATGGTCAGGTCTTCGAGCAGCACCTTGATATTCCGATAATGCGCCGGCATGAATTGGTCCAGCAGCGCCTCCGCCTTGCTCGTGATGCGCGCATAGCGGGCTCGCCGGTCCTGCTCGTCCACCACCCGCTTGACATAGCCCTTCTGCTCCAGATGATCGATCAGGCCCGTAATATTCGCCCGGCTCACCAAAAGCAGTTCTCCGAGATCGTGGAGCTGCATTCCTTCCGCCGGACCATGCCGTAGCAGCATCAATATATTGAGCGTGGATTTCGAAAGCCCATACTCCGCCATATACCGCGAGGCGAGCTGATGAAAAATATCGTATGTATAGAGAAAACTCAGAACGATTTCGACCGACAGAACGTCGAAGCCTGGATACTGCGGCCCTGCTTCCCGAATGCGGTTGTGGTAGTAGGCTTCGCGGCGGTCTTCAGGCACACTCGTTCGATTCAATGAAAATTAGTAAAGTTCCTAATTATTCTCGCATCTACAGCAAAGGACGGATAACCATGCACAAGACATTGCGAATGGTATGCTTGGCTGCGGCGTTATCAGGAAGCATCTCCGCCGCAGAGCTTCAGGGAACCATTGTCGATTGGGCCTGCGCGAAGGATATGGTCCAGAACGGGCGCGAGAAAACGCTGCACGACAATCGCGCCTGCTCGCTGATGAAGGACTATACCCGGCCGTCTTACGGCTTGATTACCCAGGACAAGAAGTTTTACAAGTTAGACGACCCCGGCAATCAGCACATCCTGGAGCTTTTGAGAAATACTCCGGACAAGGACAACCTCAAGGTTGTCGTGAACGGCGATGTCACCGGCAACGCCATCAAAGTGAACTACATAAGCATGCTGTAACACCCCCTTCCGTGGTGCGCCACAAGGTTCAGTAACCCACCCCTACAGAACCGCGACCGTGAGGGAGCGGCCTGCTACGCCTCATTGCGCAACTTGATACCAGGTGGAAAGGTGGGTTACTGGAGAGCGTGCCGTGCCGAACTTCAGTTCGGGATAAAGCGTATTCTCAAAATGACCAACAATGGAATCGCTCAAAAGTGAACTGAGGTACATTCTTCGCGGCTTTGCCCGCGCCCCGATGTTCGCAGTTGTCGCAGTGATTACGATTGCCATCGGGATTGGCGCGAACACCGCGATTTTCAGCGTGATCGAGGGAGTCCTGCTCAAGCCGCTCCCTTATCCCGATCCCGGTCGCCTCGTGGGTGTCTGGCAGACTGCTCCCGGCATAGGCATTGCGGACTTGAACGCTTCGCCCGCAACGTATTTCACCTATCGCGAACAGAACCGCTCGTTCACGGACATTGGCATGTGGCAAGGCGATTCGGTCAGCGTAACGGGAATCGCCGAGCCGGAACAGGTGGATGCGGTGGATGTGACCGATGGGTTGCTTCCGGTGCTCGGCGTGCAGCCTGTGCTCGGCCGCTGGTTCACCCACAAGGACGATTCGCCGGATGCGCCGCAAACCGTCATGCTGACGTATTCCTATTGGCAACGGCGCTTCGGTGGAGACCGCTCGGTGCTCGGCCGGCGCTTGATGATCGATGGAAAAGCGCGCGAGGTAATCGGAATCATGCCCCGCGATTTTCGCTTCATGGACCGCAAACCGGCTCTGCTCTTGCCGCTGCAGCTTGATGAGAGCAAAACCTTCATCGGCAATTTCAGCTATCAGGCGGTGGCGCGGCTCAAGCCGGGAATCAGCATTCGACAGGCAAATGGCGATATCGCTCGCATGCTGCCTATGATGAGCCGCAAATTTCAGCCCGCTCCGGGCCTTAGCCTGCAAATGCTGAACTCAGCGCGAATCGGTCCGAATGTGAAGCCACTGAAAGACGAGATCGTGGGGGACATCGGCCGAACGCTTTGGCTAGTGATGGCCACTGTGGGCATTGTGCTGCTCATCGCGTGTGCGAATGTAGCAAATCTGTTGCTCGTGCGGGCGGAAGGACGGCAACAGGAACTGGCCATTCGTGCGGCGCTGGGCGCCGGTTGGAGTCAGATCGCCCGCCATCTGTTATTTGAAAGCGTGACGCTTGCCGTCCTGGGCGGTGCAGTAGGACTGGGGCTCGCGTATGCTGCGCTCCGTGGACTAATTGCGATTGCGCCTGCCAATCTGCCGCGGCTCAGCCAGATATCGATCGATTGGCACGTTCTGCTCTTCACGCTCGTTGTGTCGCTGATCGCGGGTTTGATATTCGGGCTGATCCCCGTACTGAAATATGCCGGATCGCAGCTTGCAACCGGTTTGCGCGAGGGTGGCCGCACGCTGAGTGAAAGCCGCGAGCGGAAGCGGGCGCGCCGCGTACTCGTTGTGGTTCAAGTCGGCTTGGCGTTTGTGCTGCTGATCGGTTCCGGCTTGATGATTCGCACGCTCCAAAGTTTGCATCAAGTGCAGCCGGGCTTTACGCGTCCTGATCAGATTCTGAGTCTGCGTATTTCGATTCCCGAAGCACAGGTGAAGGATGCGGAGCGAGTCGCCCGCATGTATTCCGATATGGTGCAGAGTGTCGCCGCAATGCCGGGAGTAACTTCCGTGGGACTCACCAATTCCATCACCATGGATGGACGCAACGACAACGATCCCATTTTTGCCGCCGATAGACCTACCGCCGAAGGGAAGCTGCCGCCGCTGCGCCGTTTCAAGTTCATCGCGCCGGGTTACTTCAAGACGATGGGCAATCCGCTGTTAGCCGGACGCGATCTCACTTGGACCGATATTTATCAAAAGCGGAATGTCGTTTTGATATCGGAAAATTTTGCGCGCGAGTACTGGGGCAATCCGGTTTCCGCGCTCGGAAAACGCATTCGCGAAAGTCCCAATTCGCCTTGGCGCGAAATCATTGGCGTGGTAGGGAACGAACGCGATGACGGGGTGGATAAAAAAGCGCCGGGCATCGTCTATTGGCCGATGCTTCGAACGCAATTCTGGGGAGACGCCATCGGCCTGAACCGCACCCTGGCTTTTGCGATCCGCAGTCCGCGCACTGGCTCGAGCGGATTCCTGAAGCAGGTCCAAAAAGCGATCTGGTCCGTGAACCCGGAGGTTCCCATTGCCGATGTTCACACCGTGCAGGAGATTTACGACAAGTCGCTCGCAAGAACTTCGTTCACACTCATCATGCTGGCGATCGCAGGCGCGATGGCGCTGCTGCTTGGAATCGTGGGCATCTATGGCGTGCTCTCGTATTCGGTTGCGCAGCGAACCCGGGAGATTGGCATCCGGATTGCATTGGGCGCCACGCACGGAGCGGTCCGGCGGATGTTCGTAGGGGAAGGTCTGATTCTGGCCGCGATTGGTATCGCGTTCGGTCTCGCTGCCGCTTTCGCTCTGACACGTTTAATGGCAGTCCTCCTCTTCGGCGTGAGTCCGCTCGACCCAATCACCTACTGCATCGTGCCGCTTGTACTGGGCACAGCCGCATGGATCGCAAGCTACCTCCCGGCCCGCCGCGCCACCGTCGTCGATCCCGTGGAAGCGTTGCGGGTTGAGTGAGGCCGAAACGCAATGATCGGAGGGCTTCACCCTTTGCAATTTGTCCTCGGAGCAGGAATGTTTTGGGCCACGATCCGCTGCCGCAGATCTTGAAAGAGCCGAAATCCTTATACCAGTCACCTTCCGGTACTTCCGGCCGCGTCTCGATCCAAAGGCGAAGTTGGATAGCGGTAAGGATTGCTTCTTATGCTGAGCACGGCATAAGAAGCATTATGCCAAGTTTCGGATTATGCCGAGCGATTTGTTGAACCGGCTGTGATCACGGGGCCGGGATGAATTGTACTTGGCATGATTTTTCAATTGCCTATGCCCCGCACAAGCAGATCTCGCGATCTATGACGGGTATGTTCTGTCTACGGCCCGGTGAACGAATCACCGACCTGAATTAGGGTGCATGGCTATCGGCTTGCTGGCCCGTACTTCAGACCAAACGTCCCGAACAGCATCGATGACAGCGTCTGGACGCTCCAACTGAATCACGTGTCCGCTGTCCTTGAGCACAATCTGTCTTCCTCGCGTTGATAGACGCGCTTCATCAGCCTGAAGAACATTGATCCAAAGGTTCCTCAGTTTCTCCTGAACAACGTCTGTAAACAGAGGGTCGGGGGTGAATTCCATCTTCCCGCCCGTTAGAACAATGGTCGGTCGATCCCCCAGGTTACCAGAGTACTTGGCCATTTTGCCGCTCTCCGGCATAGCGGTGGATTCAGCTAACACCACTTCTCTAGTCTTCGCTTGTTGGTCCAGGTAGTTCATTTCTTCGATGAGGTGCGCCGATAATCCGAACGCCGGTTCTGGTTTGTCAGGATGGAAGGTGGCTTCAAGTCTTTCGATGCCAAGGGGGACAGTGAACTTCGATAGCATCAGTTCCCGCTGTTCCCGTCTTCGCTCGTTGTCCTCCGCCTTCATTCGCGGCTCCTTCGCTGCCGGTACAATTTCGTCGATTCGGTGTTGCTGGTCTTCATGGCTCGCATCGAGGAAAACTAGTCCGGCTACATCGGCGGGATAAAGACCCGTGTAAACGCGGATGATGAAACCCCCGAAAGATGGACCAACTAGAATGTACGGCCCTTTTTCACCTGCACTCTCCAGCAGCGCTTTTAACTCTTTTGCAAGCTGTAAGCTCGTCCGACGACCTTGGGCACGATCGCTCCAGCCATAGCCTGCACGGTCGTAGGAGCAAACACGCGCAAACTTTGCGATCTCGGGTTGAATGCGAACCCAACCAATCGAGGATAGTCCCAAGCCGCTCTCCAGGACAACAGTCGGGCTCCCGGAACCATAGCAGTTGATATTAAACGTCAAGCCCGCGGCTTGAACGAGACAGCCTATGCGGGGAAACCGCTGGGCGTCGCGCGACTCCCCGACTCGTTCGGAAATGGCGCCGCAGAGGGCCAAGGCAGCAGCAGTAAACGCAATGGTGACAGCTACTCGGTGAACCCAATGCGTCGCTCTGAATTGAACTAAGCCCATGCTTCTCCTTGCACATGACCGTCACAGAACCCGGCATGCATTGGCATCGTACCAGGCGTTACCGGTATACGTTGCCGAGTTTTCCACGAATTTCCAGGGTTATCGGAGTGGCTCAGAACCAGAGCTGTGAAGGGAGAATTCGTATTCGAGTCCAACAAAGGAGCGGGCCTGCCCTTCAAGTATTTGTCAAAGAACGTTTTTGAATAGACATTGGCAACTGCTAACGCTATCCGCGCTCCGGCATCGCCGTTCTGGCCGCGTTTCATCGACCAAACAAGCGGACCGTCCGTGAAGTTCTTGTCATCCCAATCAGAACGCAGCAGGGAAACGCGATATGCGCCGCCCGCAAACGAGTTGAGTTCCAAATCGGCCCGAGCTGCACTGGCTTTTACCAAACGCGTGAACTGATCACGAGTGATATGTGCGTAAGTCAGCTCGGCTTCGTCAGGCCGCTTCAATGGCATATCGATCCATAGGAATGGCTGGCGAGGTAGTTTCCCTGGGTTAGCTTCAGTCAGTAGACCGTTTGGCGTCCATCCGTCCTCATCGAGGCAAGCCGAAATGCGCGCATCTGACGTACAAAGCTGTGCCACGGCATTTCCCCCGGATGCATGTCCGAAGGCGCCGACGTGTTCGAGATCGATTCGGCCCGCGAAGGGCGCACTTCGGGAACGATCGGTTGCAATTAGAATCATCCGATTGAATGCGAAGCGCAGCTTGGCCGATTCCATCTTGTCGCGGTTCTGCTCAAAACCCTTCACATGAGCCAAAGCGGTTTCGATGCTCCTATTTTCCGGGAGAAGGAACGCTTGCCGCATGTCTGCTTCGAAAGTAGTCAATCTGGTGTCTTGGAACGAAATCGCATTGACGGCTTCTGAGCTTTGGAGCGATGCCACGATGTAGCCATGGCTAACCAGGTTTTCTATCTGCGAGAGATAAGCGGCGCTTTCATTACCCGCGGCCGGCGAAAAGAGGATCAAGGGAAAGCGACTGTGTCCAGCAGCAATTGCCGCATTTTCTACCGTGTGGGTCTGAACGAACTTGGCCATGGACCGCGAAAAGCTCCAGACGTTGTGAACCGGCAGGGAAGTATCGGGATCGATTGCAGCCGGATACCAAACGAAAAGTTTCAGGGAAGGTGAAAAGGAATAGGAAACTTGTGCGACACCAAAGCGCCCGGAGGGAAATGGTAATTCGTCCAGCCTGGGCTGAACGCCTGGAATTCCGCTATCCGGTACGCCCGCAGCGCGTGCCGATTGTACAGCACAGTCGCCGTTAATTCCAGCGGCGCATTCGTCTGAAACGCTCATGAGGTCGGACGGAGTCAGCGCTCGCACAGGGTTGGCTTGATCCCCATAGATTTGCGGATGCTGCGCTGAATGCACGCGTCCGCCTCCGATCAAAGCGCAAGCAATCGCAAATAGATTGAAAGAGATCGCGCCACCGATAAGGACGCGAGATATTTTCAACCGGCCCGGCTGAGGTGCAACCAGGAAGGAACCGAATATATCCGGACAAGCGGCGGGTTTCTGCGTTGTGCGTTCTGCCAACTGCAATCTGAATACTCGCTGGCGCAGAAGCGATGCCGCGCCGTCCACCACCAGCCGAAATGCTCCTTCCGTTTGGATTGCATCGTCGAAGACGCAAAGCATCTCCGCTCCGAAACGGTCCCGGAACGCCCTCGGGTGGGCTCGCACGATGAGCTGATACAAGCGCCGCACGCGTCATGCTCTCCGGGGCCTTCTGCCCTGCAACCCAAGCTTTGCTTCCCGAAACATATCTTCAAGTCGCGCAATTTCCGCAGCGAGAACTTGCTGCCCGAGGCTTGTAAGCCGGTAGTAACGGCGCCTCGGATCCTCGTCTGTTCCCGATTTTGCAGTTTCGGCAACGAGCCCTTTGTCCAGTAGCCGTTGCAAATTGTCGTAGAGCGTACCAGGCCCCAGGCGGTACTGGCCGTCGGATTGCCTTTCGACCTCGCGCATGATCCCATAACCGTGCCGGTCTTCGCCCGCAAGAGCCAGAAGGATGTGCAAAGCTGCGGGTGACAGCGGAAGGAATTGGCTGGTCAAAGACTTCATGCGCTAATCGGAACTATATCGGATTCCGATTACGCTGTCAACACGACAAAATAACGTTGTTTGGAATGATCTCAGTCGGAATCCGAAATACCGATCTCAACTTCATCCCGTCGGATCCCCATGAATCTCCACCGCCTGCTCATCCTCAGTCACCGCCGGCTCCGGCAATCTTCCCGTCCAATTCGCCCATCCCCAAAAAATCGCCGTTGACGAACTCAGCGCCCCCGAAACCGCTCCAATCGCCCGAATACTGAAATACTGCGAAGCCGTCCCGGCCCCAAGCATGGACATCATCATGGTCGACCAGTTCATCGTCTCGATGGTCGAAAACACACGCCCGCGAAAACGGTCATCCACGTGTTTCAGCAAATTCGACCAGTTCAAAACCGAGCTAAC
The DNA here is from genome assembly GCA_035651215.1 of Bryobacteraceae bacterium. Lineage (GTDB taxonomy): Bacteria > Acidobacteriota > Terriglobia > Bryobacterales > Bryobacteraceae > Bog-105. The sequence goes on along the minus strand of DASRGE010000022.1, from coordinate 507,466 downwards.
CGCCACGCTTGCCCGCGACATCCCCATGAAAAACAGCGCCCATCCCCAGTGCCTCATCTGGCTGAAAACGATATAGGACCCGCCATGCAGCAGATAACAGAAGAAGACCGTTTTCTTGTAACTCTCGAACGCGATCGTCTTGCCTATCCGGTTTCCAATAAATCCTCCGATCAGAAGACCGATCCCGGCGGTGCCCCATAATTCACCAAGGCCCTGCGGACCGCGCTTAAACACGATCTCGCTGAACAGCGTGAACAGGACTTGGGCTGCGCCTCCGCCGCTGGCCCACCCGACGGCAATCAGCCCGATCCCAAGAATCAGCGGGTTCGTCACCATGTAACCCAAACCCTCGCGGTATTCGCGCCAGGGGCGCGCGACCTTTGTCTCGTTAAGGCTGCGATTCTCCGCGCGGAAATGGCCGTGCACCGAACGTAGGTTCCCAATGCAGAAGGCCGAAACGAAAAACGAAAGCGAATTGAAGATAAAAGCGAGCTCGTATCCGAACTTCGCCACTGCCGTCCCGCCGATGAACGCGCCGATCGTCAGGTTCAGCCAGCCCGTTGTCTGGGTCAGGGAATTGGCGGTATGCAGTTCCTCTTCGGTGGCGATCGAGGGCAGAATCGCCGAGCGGCCGCTCGTGAAGAAGGGCGATGCAATCATCAGCAGCGCGCTCAGCAAATACAGCAGCCAGGTTTGCTGATACCGGATCGCCAGAATGAATCCGATCGCCACCACGCCGCGCACCAGGTCGCTCGTGATCATAATGCGCTGGCGGTCGAACCGGTCAAGCAAGACCCCCGCCAGCGGTCCGGCCAGCACGGCGGGAATCGCACGCGACAGCATCAGGCCGGCGATTACGGCCCCGCTATGGGTCTCGGCAATCGCCAGGCTCAGGACCGCGACATTGTTAAAGTGGTCGCCGATTTCGCTGACAATCTGCCCGGCCCAGGTAAACCGGTAGTTGCGGTTGCGCCGCAGTAACCGGGTGAAATCGGACATTACGGCGTCTGCCGCAACAGCTTCGCCGTGGTGATCGCTTGCCCCAAATGACGCTGGGTGTGTTCGGCCGTGTGAACCAGCAGGCCGAGAACCGTAGTAGGAAGCGCCTTGCGTCCCACGCTTCGCGCTTCGTACATCTTTTCAGCTTCGATCTGGCGCAACCGCCCTTCGGCCGCCGCGAAATGCCGGTCAACCTGCTCCAGCAGTTCGGGGATGCCCTCCTCGCCTTGCGATTCGCCGCGCATCGAGTCAAGCTGTTCCTGGGTTAACTGTTCACCAAAAAGATAAGTGATCAGCCGGTCCACGCTGCCCGCTAAGTGCTTCAGATGGAAGCCGAGCGACGGCAAGTCCCCTATTTTCCGCCAGACTTGCTCGGCTGTCAGTCCGGCGGTGTGCTTCCGCAAATCTTCCCGCACCTGCTCAAAGGTGAAAAAGAGCGGCATCACCAGCGGGTGAACTCCCGCGAGCGGACCCCGCAGCCATGGTTCCGTTGTTTGCGCCATCTATCGCATGTTCCCGGTGTGTCCTAAAGAATAACGCCCCGGCTGCGGGTAAATGCAGAGCCCGTGCGGTCCATCGCCAACTTTGATCTGCGCGCGCAAATGTCCGTCGGACGTATCGAACACATAAACTTTGCCGTCGTAGCGGCCCGACAGCCACAACGACTTACCATCCGCCGAAACGCCGCCCATGTCGGGACTGCCGCCGCCTGGAATGGTCCACTTCTTCGCCACTTCGCGCGTCTTCAGATCGATTAGCGAAACCGATCCTTCCCCGCGGTTCGATACATACAGGTATTTGGCATCGCGGCTGAAGTAAAGCCCGTGCGCTCCCTTGCCCGTGTGAACGAATCCGATCTGTTTAAACCCATCGCCGTCGATCAGATGGACGCCGTCCGCGTCCATATTAGCGACGTAAAAGACTTTGCCGTCGGGCGAGAGGCGGCAGTCCTGCGGCATGCCCTTCGGCGTCAGTTTCAGATGCGCCAGTACCTTTTGCTCCGGAACATCGACCTTGATAATCTCGCTCGAAAATTCGCAGGTGGCAATCATGTACCGGCCGTCGGGCGAAAAATCCGCGTGATTCACACCCGAGCAGTTCACCGGAACCCGGTTCACCACCTGCATCGTGTGCGCATCCCGAAAGTCGATGCGCTTTTCCCGCTCGGCCATCACAATCGCGTACTTGCCATCCGGCGTGTAGTACATGTTATACGGATCGTCCACGTGGATGGTTTTGCCCTCTTTACCGGTAGCCGGATCGATCATGGTCAGTTGATCGCCCAGGTCCTGCGCCACCCACAGCTCTTTCAGATCCCAGGAGGGAACCACGTGCTGCGGTTCCAGCAGCCCCCTGGAGTGCTTGGGCAGCGCAAAATGTCCGATAATCTTATAGGTGTTCGGGTCGATGATATCGACCGTGTCGCTCTTCGAATTGGGTACATAGACCCGCGAGGGAAAGTTCTTCACAGCCGGGCAGAGCATTCCCGGCCCGTCGGCCGAGTAAATGTTATTGGGATCCAACACTGGGGGCATCCCGGGCAGCGCGCTCGATGAAACACTTCGGGCGCTGGCGGCCGCCAAGGCGATGGTCCCCGCCAAGGCGGTCAACTTCTTTGAAAAGCACATAACTCATTCGTAGGGTAGCGCGACAAAACTCCGCTCCCACGCACTCTATTTAAGTACAATCTGAGGTATAAATGTTGCGAACTGACGAAAGCGAAACGGAGATTCTGCTAGGCAACAAGCAACTCTTCGGCATTTTCATTGTGGTTGCGTTGCTGCTCGGGATCGCTTTCACGGGAGGTTACATGGTAGGCCGCGGTTCGGCGCCGAAGAAGGCAACCGAGACGCCGGCCGGACCATCCCAACCTGCGGCCACGAACTCCGCGGCAACTCCCACTGGCGGTGAGACGCATTCGGTCCCGGCCGCAGGCTCCGATACAAACAGCCAGACTCCAGTTCCGGAAGCTGCACCGCAGACTCAGGAACCACCCCTCGGTTCACGCAAACATAAGGCTCTCACCCGGACCCAACCGCCCGAAGACCTGCACACTGCGGCCGCCGAGGAGTACACTCCCCAAGCGGGAAAAACGTATCTGCAGGTCGCCGCTGTGAGCCGCGACGAAGCCTTCGGGATCGCCGATGTCTTACGCCATAAAGGTTTCCGGGCGCATGCCGTTCCGAGTCCGCACAACGCAAAGCTTTACCGCGTGATCGTCGGCCCCATGCGGGACGCCGGCGATCTATCGAACACGCGCGACTCCTTGCGTACGACCGCGGGTTTCCGCGACGTTTTTGTCCAGCGCTATTAGCTGAATTAGATCTGTGGCGCACGCTTCAGCGTGCCGTGCCGACCTTCCGTTCGGCATTCTCAGTGCTTCGCTTCCATCATCGCCGTCATCACAGCATCGGAAATGCCGGCCTTTTTCAGGCTCAGCATGTCATCCGCGCTGGTCCGCCGCCTTTGTTATCCTGCACACCTCGGAGCGCCAACTTGTCCCCGTTCGGCAAACGGACGTAGTCAATATTCACATTCAGCTTGCCTCCTTTTCCCATCCGGCCCTTCGGAACAGCTTCCGTCACCGTGCCCAGAGCCGTGGAGCCGTGCGGGATCACCACTAGGTTGCCGGCTTTCACATCGTCCAACACTTCAAAATCGACCTTGTCCCCTTGGTGTTCCGTAGCTGAGGAAATAGTGCGATTTAGTTTCAGACGGATGGGTGTACCCTCGTGCAGAACATCATCCTGAGCGAACGCTTGCGTCGCGAACAGCACCACCATGGCTACTGTGGGCGACAGAACAGATCTCAAGTTCATGTGCAAAAACATAGGTAATCTCTATAACAAACCGCCGCTAATGCGCGGCAATTTTTGTTCCACTGCGCATTTGACCAGCATGCCCGTACCAGTTCCGGCACCACGCAACCCCGCGAGTTAACTCTCTGATTCCAAGGCCATAAAAAAATCTTCCAAACCCGTCACCGCCCCTCCTCCGAACCCTCCAAATTTCGTTTCGCAAAAACACCCCTGCCTACTTTCTGGTAACCTTTCCCGGATGCCTCAGTATTGATCTGTGAGGGCGGGTGGAGAATCCAAGCGACAGCTCATTGATGAAGCTGGTGCAAGCCGGAGATCCGGCTCAGCTCGGTACGCTGTTCGAGCGCCATCACCTCGGGCTATTTCGATATTTGCTGCACCTCAGCGGGAATCGCGCGCTGAGCGAGGACCTGGTTCAGGAAGTCTTCTTCCGGGTTCTCAAATACGCGCGCAGCTACGATCCCAGTCTGTCTTTTGCGGTGTGGCTGTACGGAATGGCGCGGAACGCGTATTTCGATGCGTTGCAAAAGAGGCGGCCCGAAGTCAGCCATGAAGATTGGAGTGAGTTCCGGAGTCCGGAACCGGCGGTGGAGGACGCGATCGCGCGTAAGCAGGATGCGATGTTTCTACAGGAAGCGCTGCAGCAACTGCCGCCGGAGAAGCGAGAGGTTTTAGTGCTGACCCGTTTCCACAACATGCGCCATGAAGACATTGCGCGTCTTCTGCGCTGCGAGATCGGGACGGTGAAAGTACGGGTATACAGGGCATTGAAGGAGTTGCGCGAGCGATTCTGCGAGCTGCGTGGAGAAAGACTGTATGACGTTTGAAGAGATGCGCGGGCTGATTCCGCAATATCTGTCGGGAGAGCTGTCCCCGGCCGAAAGGAAGGACTTCGAAGCGCAACTGAACACCAGCGCCGAGCTGCGCATCGAAGTGGAAGAGCTGCGGGCCTTATGGAAGGACTTGGGCGCGCTGCCGCAGGAACAACCGAGCGAAGCTCTGCGGGCGCGTTTCTATCAAAAGCTGAACGCAGTGTCCCGAGATCGCCACCGTTCCTGGTCGGGTGAATTCGTCTGGTGGAAGCCTGGCCTGCAAGGCCTGGTGCGGCAGGCTGGGCTAGCGGCTGTGATTTTTGCGCTCGGGCTGTTTGTAGGCCGCGGAAATTTCGGTAGCCATGCCTCGAACAGCGAAGTGAAGCAGCTCGATACGGAAGTGCAGAGCCTGCGCCGGACGGTGGCTTTGTCGCTGCTGGAGCGGCAATCGGCCGCCTCGCGTCTCGAAGGAATTACTTGGACAAGCCGGGTGCAGCGTCCGGATCAGGATCTGATCGACGCGCTGCTCACAACGCTAAACGGCGATCCGAACACGAACGTGCGGCTGGCGGCGCTGGACGCGCTTGAGAAGTTCACAAACGAGGATGGCGTGCGCAAGGCGTTGGTCGAATCGATCCCGCGGCAGGATTCGCCGCTCGTGCAGATCGGGCTGATCGATGCCGTGGTGCACATGCGCGACAGCGCGGCGGGTCCGGAGCTGCAAAAGCTCTCGCACGATGCGCAAGCAAACGCTGCGGTGCGGGAACGGGCGCAGTGGGGCCTCGAAAAACTCAGCTTTCAATAGGAGATTTGCCACATGAAAACCATCGTTTGCCTGGCGCTGCTGGCGGCGGGACAGGCCGGGCTGTGCCTGCCAAACAGAACCCCGACCGTGAGGGAGGGGTCTTCATGGCCCGTCCGCGAAGAAGAGACGTTGCACAAGACATTGACGCTTTCCGGGGAGCCCATGCGATTGATCGCAGACAACCTGGACGGCTACGTTCACGTGACCGCAACCAACGGTTCCCAGGTCCATGTGACCGCGCACAAAACGATTCGGGCCGAGACCGACAGCGATCTGCGCGAAGCGAAGGACGAAGTGAAGCTCGATATGACGGAAAAGCCGGGAACCGTCACCATCTATTACGATGCCCCGTGGCGCTGCGATGGCGGGCGCAGAGGATGCAGTGGCGAGCCGCGGCGGTTCTATACCGTCACGTATGACATCGATATTGAAGCGCCGCGCCAGGCTCGCCTGGTAGTGTCGACCATCAATCACGGAGACATTCAGATCGACGGCAGCTCCGGCGATTTCGACGTGAGCAACATCAATGGTCCGATCCGCATGACCGGAATCGCAGGTTCAGGAGATGCGCACACCATCAACGGCCCGGTCTCGATTCACTTCGCGAAAAATCCGGCCGGGGCGAGTAGCTTCAAAACAATCAATGGACCCCTGGATTTATATTTCCGTCCCGGATTTTCAGCGGATATGCGGTTCAAGACGTTCAATGGCGAGATCTACAGCGATTTCGATGTAACGCCGGAAGTGATTCCCGCAGGCGCTGCCGAGCATCGCGACGGCAAGTTCGTTTATCGCAGCCGCGGACCGAAAGCGGCGCGCGTGGGGCATGGCGGCCCCGAGTTGAATTTTGAAACGCTCAACGGGAGCATTCGGTTGCACCGTGAGCAGTAGTGAAGGAGATGACAATGACTAGAACGATCGGGATGGCGCTGTTTTGCGCGGGAGCGCTCCTGGCGCAGCAGGCAGGACAGAAAGTGAACGTGCCGTTGCGCGATCCGTCGCGTCCGCCGCAGATACACGCCCATGTGCTTATGGGCGGAATTACCGTGCGAGGCGCCGATGTACGGGACGTCGAGGTGAGCACCAGTTCGCGCGGAAACGAGGACGAGGAGGAAGCGCGCGAACGCCACCCGGGGCGGTCTGAGGGCATGAAGCGGCTCAATCTGCCGGGAAATGCCGGCCTCGATATTGTCGAAGACAATAACGTGGTCACGATCAAAACCTCTTCGTGGCGCAGTCCGGCGAACCTGACGATTACGGTTCCGCGGCATTCCTCGCTCGATTTGAAGTGCGTCAACAACGGCGAGATTCGCGTGGAGAATGTGGATGGCGAAATCGACGTCGACAATTTGAATGGCAGAATCGAATTGCACAACGTCGGCGGTTCGGTGGTTGCGCATTCATTAAATGGAGAGGTGCTCGCCACGCTCGACCGCGTGGATCCCTCGAAGCCCATGTCGTTCAGCACCCTCAATGGCAACATCGACGTGACGCTTCCGGCAGATGTAAGGGCTAATGTCCGCATGAAAACAGACAACGGCGATATTTATAGCGACTTCGATATCAAGCTGGGTTCCAGCGGGTCGCGGGAAGTAGAACACGAACGCAATGGAGCCTATCACGTGCGCTTCGACCGCGGGGTGCGCGGAACGATCAACGGCGGTGGCCCGGAGTACCAGTTCACGTCATTTAACGGCCAGATTTACATCCGGAAGAAGAAGTGAACACTCCATGCATGCGTTACCGTATGAGTAATGCATGGCCATCTGGCCGCTCGTCTCAACGCGGACTTCTGACACCAGCGCGGCGGAACTGATCGGCGTTCGCACACGGCGCCGCGTGACCCGCCGGTTGTTGCCGTTCCTGATACTTGCCTATCTGCTTGCGTTCATCGATCGCGCCAACCTGAGCGTCGCCAAACTCGCGATGCAGGGCGATCTGCATTTTACCGATCAGATCATCGGCTTCGGGGCCGGCATTTTCTTCGCCGGCTATTTCTTGCTGGAGATTCCCGGCAGCCTGATCGTCGAGCGCGCGAGCGCCCGCCGCTGGTTCGCGCGCATCATGATCACGTGGGGCGTTGTGGCCGCGCTCACCGGGTTGATTGGGCTCGCCCCGCTAGGCGGCATCAGCACACGGCATCAGTTCTACCTCGCGCGATTTCTGCTGGGCGCCGCCGAAGCCGGATTCTTCCCGGGAGTCATCGTCTATCTTTCGCACTGGTTCCGCTATGAAGATCGCACGCGCGCGAAAGCCTGGTTCATGGTCACGCAGCCGCTGGCCATTGTCGTGGGGACGCCCACTTCCCGCTGGATTCTAGAGAACATTCATTGGGCTGGTTTGTCCGGCTGGCGCTGGGTTTTCCTTTTGGAAGGAGTGCCTTCCATCGCATTTGGCATTATCGCGCTGCTGTATTTAACCGATCGAGTTCCCGAAGCGCATTGGCTGCGCAACGACGAGAAAGAATGGCTGGCGGGCGAACTGGCCAGGGAACAGTCGGAAAAGATCGCAGCCGGACGCGTGCGCATCCGCGATGCTTTTCGTGAGCCGCAAACGTTGCTATTGGTCGCGGTGTTCTTCTTAATCGTGACCAGCAATCAAGCGATTTTATTCTTTCTGCCCTCCATCACCGAACATTTCAAACGCTTGTCGATTACCTGGCGCACGGGAGCAGCGACCTTGCCGTATGTGTTCAGCATGGCCGGCATTTTGCTGAACGGATTCTGGTCGAATCGCACCGGCGAGCGTCGGTGGCACACGGCCGGGCCCATCCTCATTACAAGCGCCGCCCTGGCGTCAGCAATTCTCTCGGGTGATCACGTCGCGCTGGCGATCGCGTCTCTCTGCCTGCTCGGGTTCACATTTCAGGCATATCTCCCGCCGTTCTGGACGCTTCCAACCGCTTTGCTCGGAAAATCGGCCGCGGCCGTTGCGATTGGAACCATCAACTCGATCGGCAACCTGGGAGGCTTCGCCGGGCCGTTCGTGTTCGGCTCTTTGAGAACAATGACCGGAAGCTACGAAGCGGGACTATGGTTTCTTACAGGATGCATGCTGGCATCTGGATTGCTCGCCACGCAAATCCGTGTCCCGCATCGCGCCAAGGCTAAAGAAGAGGCTAGCGTAAGCTGAATTTCATGTGGGGTGGCGCGCTCCTCCTGATCTTGTCTCCTTTGCTCGGTGGCGCCGCCGATCATAGCGGCTACCTTGGGCGCGAGGTTTGCGCAGGATGCCACCGCAGCATCGCCGCTACGCAAGTGAAGACCAACATGGCCCGCACATGGCAGGGTACAGGGCCGAATGCACAACTCCCCGCTAGTTATTCGGAGACGATCGCCGAAGGGCCTGCGCCCGATATCGAATACTCGCTGAAGCGAGTGGGCGACAAGCTGGAATATCGGGTCCAGATGCCGGGGCGGCCCGCGCAGGAGTTTCCCATTGAAAGCGTCGTGGGCGGCACGCGCCACGGACTGAGTTTCCTGCTGCGTGTCCCCGCTATCGAAGGCTCACCGCTGCCGGTCGCCCGTCTCATTGAAGCCCGCTACTTCCACTCCGCTGGGCAGGATCGGCTCGCGTTTTCACTAGGTTTTCCAGTGGACAAGCCCACGACGTATGAGACTGCCTTTGGCCGCGTGCTGACGCCCTACCTCGAACGGAGATGCTTAAGCTGCCACGTTGCGCCGCGAACGCACGGAGGACACGTGGAGACCGGAGTATCCTGCGAGAATTGTCACGGCCCCGGCCAACCGCATCTGGCGGCTCTCAGCAATCACTCGCTCAACCACGGCATCTTGAACCCTGGCAAGCTGCCCGTATCCGAGCGCATGCGGCCCTGCTCCCAATGCCATGCCGGATCAAGCCTGGTGGAAGATCCGATGCCCGACGACCTGTTGATCTCCGACCAGGTCACGGCCCTGAAAAACAGCGAATGCTGGAAGGAAAGCAACGGCGGCTTGGCCTGTACCAATTGCCATAACCCGCACCAGGATGCTCCGCGCGCCGTGCTGGTGGTCCGTGCCGAGAAGACGTGCCTGGGCTGCCACACCGCAAGTATCAAAAATCACGCCGGCTTGTGCCCGGTGAATCGTGTCTCCGGCTGCGTAACGTGCCACATGGCAAATGAGATTCGCGGCGCGTTCACCATCGCCGAACACTGGATTCGCGTTCATCCCGAGCAGAACGTCAAAGTGCCTGCGCCGAATCCAGCGTGGCGAACCACCATCACGCCCAATCATCTGTGGCTCCGCATGATTGTCGTCGATAGCAGCAGCCGGGCGTCGGAGCTGCGACAGCAGCTTCTTTCAGGAGGTTCTTTCTTTGACCTCGCGCGGACCAATTCAATGGACCGGGCCTCGGCCGTCAATGGCGGATTTCTGGGAGATCTCAACGCAGGCGAACTCGATCCGGCCTGGTCCGCCGCAGCTTTGAAGCTCGAGCCTGGCGAATTCTCCGAGGTGTTGCCGGCGAACGGAAAATACGTCCTGCTACAACGCATGCCGCGCACCTTCCGCGTGGATGCCGAGGACGTATTCAACAAGGCACTGGAGCTGCGCAGGCAGGGCGGGCAGCAAGAGTTCGTCAATGAGCTGCTTGCGTCCTTGAAGATCTATCCGCGCCTTCTGCGTGCACTCACCTGGCTGGGCGCGGCGTACGGCGAGGCCGGAAATCCTAACGTCAGCGCCGGCATCCTGAGCATGGCGACCCGGCTTTACCCGCAAGATGCGGGGGCGCACTTCAATCTGGGTATGGCCTACGGCGCTATGGGAAACGCCGGTGAGGAGATCGCAGAATACAAACGGACGATTGAGATCGACCCCGACTATGTACCTGCATACCTAAACTGGGGCGGCGCGCTATACGCAAAGGGCCAAATCGGCGAAGCCATCGAGCTTTACCGCAAAGGCCTAAACGTCAATCCTTTGAATGCATCGCTGCACTACAGCCTGAGCGTGGCGCTCGACCGGCAAGGCAAGCGGCAGGAGGCCGACACCGAGATGACGCTTGCGGCCAAGATTGATCCGAAGTACGCTCGTCATTGATACTTCCGGACAGAAGAAGGGAGGCCTGAATGGCAATCTCGTTCGAAGTAAACGGACAGAAACACTCTGTCGAGGTTGAGCCGCAAACACCGTTACTGTGGGTGCTGCGGGACACGCTGAATCTTACCGGCACGAAATACGGATGCGGCATCGCCGCGTGCGGAGCGTGTACGGTCCACATCAATGGAGAGCCTGCGCGATCGTGTTCCTATCCGGTTTCGGCTGTGGCGGGCAAGAAGATCACCACGATTGAAGGATTGTCAAAAGATCGTAGTCATCCCGTGCAGCAGGCCTGGATTGAGGAACAGGTTCCGCAATGCGGGTACTGCCAATCGGGTCAAATCATGACTGCGGTCGCGTTCCTCAAGAAGAATCCGAAACCCACTGCGGCGGATGTGGATAACGCGATGTCCAACAACATCTGCCGCTGCGGAACCGCGCAGCGCATTCGCGCGGCGGTGCTGAAAGCGGCGGAACTGATCGTGAAGCGAGGAGGTGCGTTATGATCACCCGGCGAACTCTCCTGAAGAAAGCAGCCGCTGGAGCTTCCGTATTGGCGATTGGCTTCGAAATTGAGCCTGTTCAGGCAGCGCAAGGCCCACCAAAGCGTCCCGCAGTGAATCCGCTTGAGGCTTGGGTAAAGATTGATCCGAACGGAACCGTTACGCTCACTTGTGCCAAATCCGAAATGGGCCAGGGCGTTTTCACGTCGCTGCCCATGGTTCTCGCGGACGAACTCTCGGTCGATTGGAACGATGTTCGCGTCGAGCAGGCGATTACCGATCCCACGCGTTTCGGCGATCAGGGCACGGGTGGGAGCAGCAGCGTGCCCAGCATGTTTGTGCCGATGCGGCAGGCGGGAGCAGCGGCTCGCGAGATGTTGATTGCGGCGGCGGCGCAGCGGTGGGGAGTCGATCCGAAGAACTGCCAGGCAAAGAATGGCGCAGTCTGGAACGGCGCTCAGAAGCTGAACTATGGCGAGCTGGTCGAAGCTGCTTCGAAGTTGCCCATACCGCAGATCGACAAAGTTCCGCTGAGAAGACCCGGGGAATTTCAGATCATCGGAAAATCGCTGCCGCGCAAAGATATTCCAGCCAAGGTGGACGGCAGCGCGCAATACGGCATTGACGTAAGGTTGCCGGGAATGCTCTACGCCATGGTAGAGCGCTGCCCCACGTTTGGCGGCAAGCCGAAGAGCTTTGTTGCAACCAAAGCAAAGGCGATGCCCGGCGTGTACGACGTGTTCGAAATTCCCGCGATGCCGGAAGTGCATTCCTGGGGCGGCGTTGTGGTGATTGCCGATAGCACATATCATGCGATGCAGGCGCGCAAACAACTGCAGATCGACTGGGATTACGGCCCACACGCCAACGAAAGCAGCGAAAGTCTACGCCGGGATTTTCGCCGCATCGTCGATTCGAAGCTGAAAGTTGTTTTGAACAACGGCGATACCGAGGCGGCCCTTTCCGCGGCACCATCCGAGAAAAGAATCGAGTGCGATTACGAGCTTCCGTTCGAGGCGCACGCCACGATGGAGCCGATGAACTGTACCATGCACATCCGGAGCGACGGTGCGGAAGCCTGGGCTCCGGCTCAGGGTCCGGGTTGGGTGCTGCAGGTGATTGCGCAAGTCACTAAACTGCCGCCGAGCAAGATCAAAGTGCATACGACCTTCATGGGGGGCGGCTTCGGACGCCGCTATCAGGCCGATTTTGCGATGGAGGCCGCGCAGATCGCAAAGCAGGTCGGAAAGCCGGTCCAGGTCATCTGGTCGCGTGAGGACGATATGACGCACGATTTTTATCGTCCGGCTTCTTATCATCGCCTGGCCGGGTCCGTAGACTCGCAGGGAAATATCACCGCATGGCGTCACAAGAGCACCTCCACCCCGATTTCCGAATGGTGGAACCCTAAGGAAGCTCCGGAATCGAGCGAATTGGGATGCACGCTCCAAATGCCGTATCTGGCTCAGAATTACAAACTGGAATATTTGCCCACCCCTTCCGGTGTGCCGCGGGCATGGTGGCGATCGGTGGAGGCCTCTTCGATCGGATTCGTGATGGAAAGCTTCATGGATGAGCTGGCGCATGCCGCCGGCGTGGATCCGTACGAATTCCGGATGCAAAAACTCGGCGACCAGCGGCTGGTGCAGAATCCGCTAGACGCGAAACAAATTCCGCTCGATACGGCGCGGATGAAAGGCGTGCTGAAACTCGCCGCGGAAAAGGGCGACTGGGGTAAGGCGCTTCCGCGGGGGCACGGCCGAGGAATTGCCTGTCATTTCTCGTTCAACAGTTACGCGGCCAACGTGGTGGAAGTGGCGGTGGAGAAGCGCGCCGTGCAGGTCAAGCGAATCACGTCGGCAGTCGATATCGGAATTGCGATCAATCCGAATGGCGTGAGCGCACAGGTGGAGGGCGCAATCGTTTACGGCTTGACCGCGGCGCTAAAGAGCCAGATCACCATTCAAAACGGCGGCGCCGTGGAGCGCAATTTCAATAAGTTCACAACGCTTCAGATGAAGGAAACACCAAGTATTCAGGTGTATATCGTCCCGAGCGAAGTGGAGCCCACGGGCATCGGCGAACCGGGATTGCCGCCGGTCGCCCCGGCCCTCATGAACGCAATTTTCGCGGCAGCCGGCAAACGAATCCGCCGTCTGCCGATTCAACCACACGATTTGGTTTAAGCCCGCATCAGGGCCTTGCTTTTTCGGAGGCCGATGCAATGTCCGGCGGAAGGGTCCTTAATCTCGAAATGCACCAACCTGTGACAGTCAGGCCGTAGAGATCGAATGCGATCACAAGCACATTCTTCGCCATCTCGTGCAGCAGCGGTCCGGTAAGCGCAAAAAATGAAGCCAGCAACTCCTCTAACAGGATGAGCATGTAGAACGTCATCCAAACCGATGTGTTGTTGGGGAGAGCAATCTTTTCCGCGCGGATGGCGCGCCGCATGAACCAAAGAAAACTCAAACTGGCGGTGCTGGATCCAACCCAAAGCGCCAGCGCCAGGATGCTGACAAACGGCGACTCGCCATTCGAGTCGTCCACGCTCGCTCCCACCAGCAGGCCGAAAACCAACGCCAGCACGATACCGGAGATCAATCTGCCAACTTGCATCCGCCGTAGCTTGGCGGCTTGCGCTTTCGCCTCTTCGAAGACATCCCACGCGATGGCGGGATACACGAAAGCATACAGGAACCAGGAGTAGACAACGACCCGCCCGTTCGCGGTCGATTCCACACCGAGCCACAGCCCCACACCATCAAAGAAGAGCGCAAGCAAGCAACCCAGCGTGATAAATACGTAAATCCGGTGCAGACGCAGCCCGAGCACCCGCAGCAGCAGCAAGCCATCAACTGCCGTCGCAGCGATATCCATCCAATGTACGGCCTGGTTCAACATTCGCTATCCACTATTTGAACGCATCCGCGAACCAGGCCGGAAATTATCTCACTGAATAGACGGTACGGGTTGGATTGTATTGAGATCGATTGGCTGTCCTGCGCTCGCGGACTTGGCCGCCAGCGCCTGGTTCGTCGCATCGATGACGACCAGCGCCAAACCCGAATACGGCTGCGATGGGTCGACGCCCTGCGCAATGGCCGCCGCGATTTCCAGTTCGGTCAGAATGTCCGCGACGCTGGTGTTCGCTCCGGCCGCCTTCCGAATACGGGCGGCTTGCTTGCGGACTGCGAGCGCCTGGGTAGCCGGAACTTGCATGTCCGATTCGACCGCGTGTTCGAGCGCCACGATACTGACGGTCAGATTGCCGATCGCGATGGCAACGTTCGCCTGTGTGCCAGGACTGGTACGAAACAGCGCATAGGCATCATAAGCGACCGAATAAGTAGCCGCGGCCTGGTTGAACACTTGAGTGTACTGTGTGTACTGGCTCGATATCGGCGCCCGCAAGGCTGCCAGCGCTCCACGTGCGAGCGTGAGCGAATCGTACGTGGCGCCATCGAAGGCGTTGATCTGGTTGGGATGTGGCTGGTTACCACAGCTTGAGGTGGCGAGAACGACGCCAATAAGGGATGCGGCAAGCGCCGTGAAGTTGAATTTGGTGAGCATGGTCTCTCGCGCTCAGGCTACGGGCGGCCGTTCTCACGCACGAGTCCACGGCAGGGCTAAATGATTGCAAGGATAGAAGAAAAAATTTGTTCGGTCTGGCGTGAACGGAGACTTGGTCAGACGACGAGAGAGCGCCCAGAAGAGATAAATGACGGTCTCTTGACCAGCACGACGAAATCGAATGTTCCCCCATCAGCATGAGGCCATGCAGGTCAGCGAGCGTCAAGGGATAATCTGCAAACTTCTTCAGCAGAGCGGCCGCGCCGGTCAAGTCTTAAGATGCCATGCCCTTCGGCAATTACCAAGCTGGACGTGATCAACCGAGGAGGCCCGCTGAACGAGCGGCGAAACGGCGTGTGGTAGGAATCGGAGCGGTCTACAAGCTGCCGGGTTCAGAACCGCTGCGGCGCCGCTCTATACGGATGCAACGCCACGGCCCAAAAGCGCACGAGCGATGTATCGTCCATCTCCGCATTCACAAGGACTTCGTAATATCCGGGGGATCCGTTCGCTTTCCAGATCCGCTGCAACTCTAAAAGGCCAGTGCTGGACGTGAGGAATGATACCAGCGCCGCGGTGTGGCGCGAGGTCAGCATCAAAAGGTGGCTGCGGCCATTGCTGCCAGGCATAATTGCAATGACGCCGGGCCAGATGGAACGCGTCTCGGACTCCCGAACCATCTCCACTTTCCGGGGCTCTGTGCTTCGCGGCGCGCGGTTTACAGCAATCCGCTCATGCGAATCCAGCATAAAGCTCATCTGGTCCAGATAAGGCTTCAATGGCGTCAACGTGCCCCAGGTTCCAAGCGCAATCACGTTTTCACGATCGAGTGCCGCAAGCGGTGCATCCGCGCTGCTTAGAACGTTGGCGTCGAGCCCCACGCGGTCCAGATACCGGATGAGGTGAACCGAAGCAAACGTGTCTGAGGTGACCGTGTAATTCTGGGCCAGTTCCGGTTCACCGAGCGATCGTTTCAACAATTGAAAAGGCGCCGAGTTTCTGGTGCTGTCGAAATCGTTCACGTCCGTGTCCCGGAACATCAGGCTTGCGTTCGGATCGCGGTTCGGCACGTGAAACGAAACGAAAATAGGCGTCGGGAGGATAACCCTAGCCGGCAGGCCATTTGCATAGAAAGCGCGCCAGAACGCCGCGGGTGTTTCGCGCGAAATCGGTGTTGCAGACCGGGAGCGAAGCAGCAGTACGGCCAACACGATGCACGCGGTCAACAGGACCGCGCAAGCCGACGCCAGCCACCGCACGAGCCGGGAAGGTCCCTCCGGTAACGCTTCGGGGACGGCCTCCGGAATGGCGCTTGTGCCCACGATCGTAATTTGCAGTTGATGCACCCCGAGCGGAATGACCAGCCGTTCCGGACAGTCCTTTCCTTCGGACGCGTAGAATCGTTCGAGCCGCTGCCGCAGCCGCGAGATCTGTACCCGGACGGTTGCGTCGATCTGCGGATCGAAATCGGAACTGCGCCCGAGCGCCCTGGTCGCAATTGCGTATTCGCTGACCGTTTCCTCGCGGTGCTCCCACAAGAAGACCAGAAGCGACCGCAGCACCGGAGTCTTCTCGAAGGCATGGCTCTCGAGAACGCGCCGGATGCACACCGGGAACGCCGCGAGCCCTCTAATGGTAGCCACCTCCACCGGCGCACCCCGCATAAGCAAAGTAATCATATTGTACAGAATCGGGTAACTTCGTAAATTACTGATCCTGCTGCGTATCATGCGTAACAAAACGGGCTGAAACTTGTTTTCCCAGGCCGGACCTTCGAAAATGCGGGAGCGTAGGAGGCTTTCGATGTCAGGTTTTTCGCGCCGCGGAATCGCTATCTATCTCGCCCTGACTGGCTGCATTTCGACCGCGCCTCTTCTGGCGCAAACCTTCGAAGCGCAGATCACCGGCATTGTGAAGGATCAATCAGGCAGCGTCGTACCAGCGGCCAACCTAACCGCGACCAACATCGCGATCGGGGTGGCGTCAACAACAACGAGCAACGATGCCGGCGTTTACCGCTTCGACGGCTTGAAGCCGGGACAGTACCGGGTCGTTTGCCAAGTGTCTGGATTCAAGCAATTCGAGGAGGGACCGATCACACTGCAGGTGAACCAGGTTTATTCGCTGAACGTCCTGTTGCAGCCTGGCACGCCCACGGAACGAGTGACCGTGAGCGCTGCGCCCGCGGCTCTCGAAACCGAAAGTGCCACGCTCAGCCAAGTAGTAACGACGCGGAGCATTCAGAATCTTCCGCTCAATATTCGTGACCCGTTCGCGCTGGTAGCACTGACGCCGGGCGTCCAGTTGGGCTCGAATTTCGGCGCAGGCGGCGGAAAAGACGTAGGGCGGAATTACTTCAAGTCCGATTTCTACGTGGGCGGCTCCCGCTCCGGCTCGCAGGAAATCCTGATCGACGGCGCTCCCGACACCACGGCCGATGCGAACAAAGGAGTGATCGATCCTCCCATCGACACCGTTCAGGAATTTGCGGTACAAGCCAGCAGCTACGACGCGCAGTTCGGCCGGACCTCCGGAGCGGTGATGAACGTGGTAACGAAATCGGGGACAAACGACATTCACGGCGTGGCATACGACTTCGAGCGGCACAGCGTGCTCGACGCCAACAACTTCTTCAACAATCGCAGCGGAATTGCCAACCCGTCGTTTCAAAGACATCAGTTTGGAGGCGATGCCGGCTTGCCGCTTATCAAGAACAAATGGTTCGCTTTCGGCGACTACGAAGGGCTGCGCCAGGGCTATCCCATCACCTCTGTGGACACAGTACCCACGGCGCTTCAGCGGCAGGGCGACTTTTCTCAAACATTCACCAGCGCCGGGGCTCTGATTCGGATTTACGATCCATCCTCTCTTGTGACACTTTCAGATGGTTCGCGCCGGCGATCCGCATTTCCAGGAAATGTAATCCCAACAACTGCGCTCAACCCGGTTGCGCAGGCCACGGTCAGTTTGTATCCGCTTCCGAACACAGTTGGCGCCGCGGGCACAAACCAAAGCAACTACATCTATTCCGCCAATTCCATCACCAACGGGAATAAATACGACCTGCGCACCGACGCCAACATTTCAGACAGCACGCGCATGTTCGTTCGTTTCTCGCGGCAGAAGGATTTACGCAGCGTTCCGGGTAATATGCCCTTGCCCATCGGCGGCGGCCGAAACACCAGGGACGTTTACACCCAGGCGGTGGCCGATTTGACGCACGTATTCTCGCCGACCACGGTCGCCGATATCAACTTTTCCTTCACGCGGGCGTTAGCAACTCAGTACGGGGCATCGCAGGGGTTTAGTCTGGCATCGATCCATCTGCCGGCTTCTTATGTCGCGCAGACCGCTGCTCAGTTTCCGATCTTCAATATCAGCGACGTAACCGGGACATCCAACACGTCCGATACTGTCGTCCAGTATCAGCCGAGAAACACGTTTGCAACTCTTGGCAGCGTGTCTCACCAGGCTGGCCGCCACAGCCTGAAATTCGGCGGCGATTGGCGTCTGCTGCATTTCAACGAAGGGGCAAACAATGCGCCGGCGGGCACGTACTCCTTCTCGCGCGGATTCACGCAAGGGCCGAATCCGGTTCAGGCCAGCACGACTGCGGGTTACGGCTTCGCATCGTTTTTACTGGGCGATCCCGCCAGCGGCTCGGTGATTCAGATCGATCCCATTTCCACGCAAGGCTCCTACTACGCGGCCTTCCTACAAGACGATTGGAAAGTGACGGATCATCTCACTCTCAATTTGGGGCTTCGTTGGGAAGTAGGTATTGGCAACAAAGAAAAGTACAACCGGCTTGCGTACTTCAGCCCGAGCGCGCCCAATCCGCTGGGGCCGCCGGCAGGGTTACCGAGCTTGACAGGGGAACTGCAATGGATCGGGCAAGGCCATCCGTCCGCCCAGATGCCCACCGACTGGCACACATTCGCGCCGCGCTTTGGTCTCGCGTGGAGCATCGACCGGAAAACCGTCATTCGTGGCGGATACGGTATTTTCTATCTGCCTCAGGTGGTCCAGGGGAACGGCGACGGCGCTATCGAAGCGGTCCGCACGACGACCATGGTGGCCACTGTTGACGGGTTGACGCCCGCCAACACGCTGAACGATCCGTTTCCCGCATCGAACCCGATTCAACCTGCCGCGAACGACAGAAATAATCTGGCGAACATCGGTTCCAGCATCACCGCTCCGCTCCGAAATTATCGCAACGGGTACGCGCAATCCTGGAATTTGGAAATTCAGCGCGAGCTGCCCTGGGGCATCATTGTCAATGGCTATTACTGGGGAAGCAAGGGAACGCGCCTTCTCTCCGACGGCGGCCCGAGCGACATCTCGACATCCCTCGCCTTCAACATCAACCAGCTTCCCGATCGATATCTGGCGCTCGGCTCGCATTTGAATGATTTGGTGCCCAACCCGTTTTATGGAGTGATTGCAACCGGCGCCCTCGCCGGAAAAACGATTTCGCGCCAGCAATCGTTGCTGCCGTATCCGCAATACACCACAGTCAATCAGGTTTTTCAGCCGGCCGGCGATTCTTCTTATCAAGCCGCAACCATCGAAGCTGAGAAACGGCTCTCCACAACATTTACGTTCCTTGCGGAATATACTCGTTCCAAAGCCATCGACGATCTGCGAACACCGCAGGACGTCTACAATCTGCGCGCGGAGCGCGGCCTTTCGTCCTTCGACTCGGCGAATCAGTTCCGATTGAACTTCGTCTATTCGATCCCCTTCGGCCGCGATCGCGCGCACGGGAAAGATCTGAACCGGTTCGTCAATTGGATCGCCGGAGACTGGGACGTGGACGCAATTGTGAATCTCCAAAGCGGATTCCCTATATCGATCAGCAGACCGTCCGTTAATAACGGGCAGAGCGCCGCTCTGGCCAGTCCGTCGATAGCCGAGTGGTTCAACACCAGCGTGTTTTCCGTCGCGCCTGCCTTCACGTTCGGCAATGTCGGTCCCGTTCTTCCCGACGTCCGCGCAGATTGGACTCGCAACATCGATTCCGTGCTCGTCAAGAATTTCGGTTTCAGCGTGACGGACCATTGCGTGACGGCGCAGTTCCGCTTCGAAGTCTACAATCTTTTCAACACCGTCCAATTTGCCGCTCCAAACGGAACGGTTTCTTCGCAAACCTTCGGCCAGATCACTTCGCAGGCGAACGCGCCGCGCGACATCCAGATCGGACTGAAGTTTGCCTTCTAAGAACATGATCAACCGGCGCAACTTTCTTCAGACCGCAGGCTCGCTGGCGGTACTGCCACGCCTGCTGGCCCAAGCGGCCGAACTTTCCTGCGATGTGGCCGTGATCGGTGGAGGAACGGGAGGATTCGCCGCGGCGCTCGCGGCGCTACGTAACGGCATGCGCGTTGTGCTTACCGAAGAAACGGACTGGGTCGGCGGGCAATTGACCGCGCAGGCGGTTCCTCCCGACGAACATCCGTGGATTGAAGAATTCGGCTGTACCCGCAGCTACCGCGATTATCGAAATGCGGTGCGGAATTATTATCGGGAACACTACCCGCTCACGGAGGCTGCTCGCGCGCGAGCCGATCTGAATCCGGGCAACGGGTCAGTCTCACGGCTCACGCATGAGTTTCGCGTCTCGGTCGCCGTGTTGCAATCCATGCTCATGCCTTATCTGGGCAACGGGCAGCTCGCGCTTCTGCTGGAACATATTCCCGTGTCGGCCGAAGCCGATCACGATCGCGTCAGGAGCGTCACGCTACTCGATACCAAGCTCAACCGCAAGCGCACGATTGCGGCGCGGTATTTTATCGATGCGACGGAACTGGGGGATTTGCTGCCGCTCACCAGAACCGAGTTCGTCACCGGAGCGGAGCCGCAAACAAAAACCGGCGAAATGCACGGTGCGGCAACCGCTCAGCCTCAAAATAGCCAATCGTTCACGTTCTGCTTCGCCATGGATTATCTAGCGGGCGAGGATCATACGATCGACAAGCCCGCCGAATACAGCTTCTGGCGGGACTATGTTCCGAAGCTCACGCCGCCGTGGACCGGTCCGCTCCTGAGCTGGACCGTGTGCGATCCAAAAACCCTTTCCAAACGGAACGCATTTTTCCAACCGGAGCCCGAGCCGCCTTTGAGGCCGGGCTTGAACCTGTGGATTTATCGCCGTATTGCCGACCGATCGAATTTTTTGCCCGGCGCGTATCGCAGTTCCATCACACTTGTGAACTGGCCGCAGAATGATTTCTGGTTGGGCGATCTGGTCACCGCAACGCCCGAACAGAAAGAGCAATATCTCGCCCGCGCCAAGCAATTGGCCTTTTCGCTCCTCTATTGGATGCAGACGGACGCGCCGCGGCCCGATGGCGGAACCGGATGGAAAGGACTACGGCTGCGGCGCGACATCGCCGGCACGGAAGACGGCCTTGCCAAGGCTGCGTACGTACGCGAGGCCCGCCGCATTCTAGCCGAGTTCACCATTTTGGAGCAGCACGTGGGCACTGAGATGCGCATGAAACAGACCGGCGAGTCCGAGCGGGCGATTTCGGCCGAACCTTTTTACGACACAGCCGGCCTGGGCTGCTACCGCATCGATCTGCATCCATCCGCAGGCGGCACAAACTACATTGACGTGAGCGCTCTGCCGTTTCAAATCCCCCTCGGCGCGTTGATCCCTGTTCGCATGGAGAACCTGTTGCCCGCGTGCAAGAACATCGGAACCACACACGTCACGAACGGCTGCTATCGTCTGCATCCAGTTGAGTGGAACATCGGCGAAGCAGCGGGGGCAGTGGCGGCCTACGCAATCCGCACGGGACAATCTCCGCGCGGCATCCGCAACAATCGAAAACATTTGGAGCAGTTTCAGGCATCGTTGCGGGCGCAGGGATTCGAACTCGCCTGGCCCCGCATTCATCCGGTCTGATGCGGCGCCTTTCTTGGGTATTTCTTTTTCTCGCAACTGGAGCGCTTGCTGCCAGCGCCGCCCGCTTCAACGACGATGTTGTGATCTATGGCGGAACGCCTTCCGGTCTGGCCGCGGCAGAGGCCGTAATTCGCGCAGGAGCCACCGCCATTGTCGTGGAACCGACGGCACACATTGGCGGAATGATCACCGGCGGCATCGCGATCACGGATACATCCACCCCGCAATTTGTCGGCGGTATCGCAGCGGAATTTTTCGACGACGTTGCCGCAGGGGAACGGAAAGAACATCTGACTCTCGCAACGCCCGTGCTCATTTTTCGCGGCAATCCACTGCCCTGGCGCGCGCCCGCGAACTGGGATCTCGAACCGAAAACCGCGCGCCGCGTGTTCATCGATTGGGTGCGGCGAGGCGGCTACAAGCTAATCCTGAACGAGCGTGTGTCGCAGGTCAACATCGACCGCCGCCAAATTCAATCCATCGTGCTGACCGGCGGCTCGACGATCTCCGGCAAAATGTTCATCGATGCGAGTTACGAAGGCGATCTCATGGCGCGCGCGGGAGTCTCCCACACCTACGGGCGCGAAAGCCAGGCGCAATACGGCGAGAGCTTCGCAGGAATCCGGCCGCCGCACTTTATCAAGAACTACTCCGAGCAGACCTACGATACTCCGGGCATCGAATATATGCACCACGGACAGTTTGGCGCAAACATTGCCGCGCGAACCTCGAATGGCAAGCTGCTCTGGGGAGTGGAACCCGGCCCGCTCGGACAGATAGGAGCGGCCGATAAGCGCATTCAGGCGTATTGCTACCGGCTCATCGCAACTCAGCGAAAAGCTTCGAAGGTTTCCTGGCCGCAACCGCGCCGTTACGATCCCGCGCATTACGAACTCTTGCTACGGTACATTCAGACGCATCCCGGAATCTCCTTTGCCCGGCTGGTTCATTTGGGCGCGATCCCCGGCGGCAAATTCGATCTGAACGCGAGCGGCCCGTTTTCCATTGATTTCATCGGTGGAAACAAGGGCTATCCGGAGGCCAGCTACCCGCGCCGCGACCAGATGCTTCAGGAACACGAAGATTACGAGAAAGGCTTCTTCTGGTTCCTGGCGCACGATCCGCGGATTCCATCAACGCTTCAGGAAGAAGTAAACAGTTGGGGCCTCGCGGCCGATGAATGGACCGACAGCAATCATTGGCCCACGCAGATTTATATGCGCGAAAGCCGGCGCATGCTCGGCGAGTATGTCATGACGCAGAACGACATCCTCGTGAATAAACAAAAGCCGGATTCCGTTGGAATGGGCTCCTTTGTTCTCGATTGTCATTGGGTTCGCCGCTTCGCCAACGCCGGGGGCTTCGTTCGCGTAGAAGGCCACTTGGATGAATCCATCAATCTCGCGCAAAACCCTTACGAAATTCCGTATCGGAGCATTGCGCCGAAAGCGTCCGAGTGCGCGAACCTTCTTGTCCCGGTGTGCCTTTCCGCAACTCACGTTGCCCTCTGCACGATTCGCATGGAGCCGGTCTATATGATACTGGGGCACTCGGCCGGAACCGCGGCCGTACTCGCGATCCGCTCCGGGAAACCAGTTCAGCAGATAGACACGCGGCTTCTGACCCAGCACTTACGAGCGCAGAAGCAGGTGCTGCAAGAGAGCGAGCGGCGGTACTGAACTATCTGGCTAAGCGAGCCCAAAACTCCGCTAAATCCATGGCCAATTCTTTCGAGTTGAGTTTATGGCGGAGGAACCCTTATGGAGCCGGCAGGCGTCTATAGTATGGAGCTTCGGTATGGAGCTTCCGCAGAAAGAACTCCTGAGGAGCCTATGCTAAACAAATTAGGCCTTGGAGCACTCGTGCTGGCAGGGATGCTGATCCTGACGAACCCGCCCCGGGCGCAAGCAGGCGTGATCGGTTTTGGAGTCGCAGTCGCTCCGGCCTACCCGTACCCTGCGTATCCGTATCCTGCATACCCTTACGCGTGCGATCCATACCACGGTTGCTACGGTTATCCTTACGCGTATTACGGAGCGTATGCTTACCCGTATTGGGGTTGGGGCGGATACTGGGGCCGCTACTGGCGTTACCCAAGAGCCCGCTACTACGGTTATCGCGGATACGTTGGCAGGCCGTGGGGTTACGGCTATCGCGGTGGATACGGCTATCGAGGTGGATACGCCTACCGCGGATATGGCGGCAGAGGATTTGTAGGCGGAGGTCGTGGTTTCAGCGGCGGACATTTCGGCGGAGGCTTTGCCCGCGGTGGCGGCCGGCGATAGTCGATCGCCTAACCGGGCCGCAGCCGCCAGGAGCGGTGTGTACCCATCTGAAACCCATTGAATTCTTTAGCTTTTCTGGCTCCGCGTTGAACCTGAATCCAAAACATGATCAAATAAAGTGATCGGCCCTCCGATCCGCTGCATCTTCGTGCAGTGCCCCCATTGATAATAGGAGCTTACTAGTTGGAGCAAGCAGTTCTGGCCCTGGAGGACGGGACGGTCTTCGAGGGGACGAGCTTTGGTGCACCCGTACAACGCACAGGTGAGGTCGTTTTCAACACCGCCATCACCGGATACCAGGAGATCTTCACGGATCCCTCGTATTGCGGCCAAATCGTCGTCCTGACCAATCCCCAAATCGGAAATTACGGCGCGAATAACCCGGATTGCGAAGCCGCTAAGCCGTATATAGAAGGCCTGGTGGTCCGCGAAATTTCGCCGGTTGTCAGCAACTGGCGCGCCGACGATAGCGCCGAGCACTTCCTCGCCAAGCACCACATCCCCGTCATCGCCGAAATCGACACCCGCCGGTTAGTCCGGCGGCTCCGCGACGGCGGCGCCATGCGCGGCATCATTGCGGTGGGCGAACACGATCCCGCCGCACTCGTTGCTGCCGCTCGTAGCGCGCCGGCGATGACCGGTCAGAATCTGGTGTCGCGCGTTTCCACGCCAGACCGCTACTCCTGGACCGAAGGCGTCCCGCCCGTCTCCGCTTCCGATACAGTCGGGTCCGCGGAGCCGCCGCAATTTCACGTGGTCGCCTATGACTACGGAATCAAGCGCAACATTCTGCGGCATCTGGTGCAGATCGGCTCGCGCGTTACTGTGGTTCCGGCCGATACCAGCGCCGAAGACGTGCTCGCTCTCAAGCCGGATGGAGTCTTTCTCTCGAACGGCCCCGGCGATCCCGAACCGCTCGAAAGACAATCCAAAGAAATCAGGAAGATGGTCGGGAAGGCGCCCATTTTCGGTATCTGCCTGGGTCATCAGATTCTCGGCCTGGCGCTCGGCGGAACCACGTACAAGCTCAAATTCGGACATCACGGAGCGAATCACCCGGTGCTGAATCACCGCACCGGCAAAGTCGAAATCACTTCGCAAAACCACGGATTTTGCGTGGACCCCGATACGCTACGCGATTCCGAAATCGAGGTCACGCACGTTAACCTGAACGACCAAACGCTCGAAGGCTTCCGCCACCGCAGCGAACCTGTGTTTTGCGTCCAGTATCATCCCGAAGCCGCTCCCGGCCCTCACGATTCCCATTACCTGTTTCACGATTTCGCCGCCGTCATGAAGGAGAATAAGCGCTAAGATGCCCAAACGGACAGACCTGAAGCGCATTATGATCATCGGCTCCGGGCCGATCGTCATCGGGCAGGCGTGCGAATTCGACTACTCGGGCGCGCAGGCGTGCAAAGCGCTGCGCAGCGAGGGTTACGAGGTCATCCTCATTAACTCGAACCCCGCCACCATCATGACCGATCCCGAGCTTGCGGATCGAACGTATGTCGAACCCCTCAGCCTGGCTTTCGCCGCCGAGGTAATCCGCAAGGAACGTCCCGATGCGGTGCTCTCCACTGTGGGTGGGCAGACGGCTCTCAACCTCGCGGTGGAACTGGCTGAATCGGGCGTGCTCGAAGAATGCGGCGTGGAATTGATCGGCGCGAAAATCGATGCCATCAAAAAAGCCGAAGATCGTCTGCTCTTCAAAGACGCGATGCAGAAGATCGGGCTGGAGACGACGCAATCTCACCTGGTCAACAACGTCGAGGATGGCCTCAAATTCGCCGACCGCATGGGTTATCCCATCATTCTGCGCCCCAGTTTCACGCTGGGCGGGACCGGCGGCGGCATCGCATACAACCGCGAAGATCTGATCGAAATCCTCGAACGCGGGCTCGATCTTTCGCCTGTCCACGAAGTTCTGGTCGAAGAAAGCGTCCTCGGTTGGAAAGAGTACGAGCTGGAAGTCATGCGCGATCTTGCCGGCAACGGCATCATCGTCTGCTCCATTGAAAACTTCGATCCCATGGGCGTACACACCGGCGACTCCATCACCGTGGCTCCGGCCCAGACGCTCACCGACCGCGAATATCAACTCATGCGCGATGCGGCGCTGCGTTGTCTAAACGAAATCGGCGTCGATACCGGTGGCTCGAACGTGCAGTTCGCCATCAATCCGGAGAACGGCCGCATGGTGATCGTGGAGATGAACCCGCGCGTCTCGCGCAGTTCTGCGCTCGCTTCGAAGGCCACCGGATTCCCCATCGCTAAAATCGCAGCCAAGCTCGCGGTCGGCTATCGATTGGACGAGATCGCGAACGACATCACGCGCGCCACGCCGGCATGCTTCGAGCCCACCATCGATTACGTGGTGGTCAAAATTCCGCGCTGGCAGTTCGAAAAGTTCCCGGGCGCGGAGCCCGTATTGGGAACCCAAATGAAGTCCGTGGGCGAGGTGATGGCCATCGGCCGCACCTTTAAGCAGGCTCTGGGCAAAGGTCTGCGCAGCCTCGAAACCGGAAAGTCCGCAACTGCCAAATCGTTCGATCCGGAGCTGATTCCGAAACGCCTCATCACGCCCAACCCGGAGCGCTTAGACTACATTCGTTTCGCATTCGCGCAAGGCTACACCGTCGATCAAGTCTTCGAGATGACCAGCATCGATCGCTGGTTCCTGCGGCAGGTGTGGGAACTGGTTACGCTCGAACAGAGCTTCGCGGGCCGCAGCCTGGAGTCGATCACGGCGCGCGAGTTCCGCAAGCTCAAGCGCGACGGCCTGGGCGATTCGGATATTGCTCGTGCGGTGGGTTCCGATTCTCTATCCGTTCGCGAAGCGCGCAAGAAACTCGGTGTGCGCGCTGTGTTCAATCGCGTCGATACGTGCGCCGCTGAATTCGAAAGCTTCACTCCGTATCTCTATTCCAGCTACGAGTCCGAAGACGAAGCGGCTCCGTCCAATCGAAAGAAAGTCATGATTCTCGGCAGCGGGCCGAATCGCATCGGGCAGGGAATCGAGTTCGATTACTGTTGCTGCCACGCCTCGTTTGCGCTGCAGGATTTCGATTACGAGTCGATCATGGTGAACTGTAATCCCGAAACGGTCTCGACCGATTACGACACCAGCGACCGTCTGTATTTCGAGCCGCTCACACAAGAGGAAGTTCTCAACATTTACGACGTTGAAAAGCCGGATGGCCTGATTGTTCAATTCGGCGGCCAAACTCCGCTGAATCTCGCGATGCCATTGAAGACGCTCGGTCTGCCGATCATCGGTACTGACCCCAGCAACATTGATCTTGCCGAAGACCGTAAGCTCTTCGGCAAGCTCTTACATGATCTCGGAATTCCTTCTCCCGCTCATGGAACAGCCACGAGCGTCGAAGAAGCATGCGAAGTAGCGCGCAAGCTGGGCTTCCCGGTGCTCGTTCGTCCAAGCTACGTCCTGGGCGGCCGCGCCATGGTGATCGCCTACAACGAAGACACGGTGCGCCGTTACATGCAGGAGGCGACCAGCTTTTCGGTGAAGCGTCCGGTGCTGATCGATCGCTTCCTCGAGGATGCTACGGAAGTGGACGTCGATACGTTGTGCGATGGCGAAAACGTGCTGATCGCCGGAATCATGGAGCACATCGAAGAGGCCGGCGTGCATTCGGGCGACAGCTCCTGCGTGCTGCCCGCGATCTCCATCCCGCCCGATACGCTAAGAACCATCGAACAATACACGGCGAAGCTGGCTCGGGCGTTGAACGTGATCGGCCTGATGAACGTGCAATATGCGCTGAAGAACGGTACGGTATATGTGCTCGAAGTGAATCCGCGCGCTTCTCGTACGGTTCCGTTCGTCAGCAAAGCGACGGGTGTGCCGCTGCCGAAAATCGCGGTCGGGCTGATGCTCGGGAAGAAATTGCACAATTTCACTCATCTCACCGGCGGCGTGGTGAACGGCACGCTTCCGGTTCCCAATTACTTCGTAAAAAGCCCGGTGTTTCCCTTTGCAAAATTCCCGGGCGTGGACCCGGCGCTCGGGCCGGAGATGCGGTCGACGGGTGAAGTGATGGGCGTCGGCGAGAGTTTCGGCGAGGCGTTTGCGAAAGCGCAACTTGCCGCCGGTACGCCCATTCCGGACTCCGGAGCGCTCTTCATCAGCGTTAACGATCGCGACAAACCGGTTGCCGTAGAGCTCGCCCGAAAATTTTGCGACTTTGGATTCGAACTGTTCGCTACGCGAGGAACCGCCGCCGCCCTGAAGGCCGCCGGACTCCCCTCCAAAACCGTATTTAAAGTCAACGAAGGCCGGCCCAATGCGGTGGACTTATTCAAAGCCGGGAGAATCAATCTGGTCATCTACACGACGACAGGTAGTCACACTTTCCCGGACGAACAAACCATCCGCCGTAATGCCGTGGTGTATCGAACGCCGTGCATCACAACGATGAGCGGCGCTAAAGCCGCCGCCGAAGCGATTGCCGCCCGCCGCCGCGACCCGATTCGCGTCTGGAGTCTGCAGGAACTGCACGAGCGGATCGCGCAAGTCACCCGGGCTTAGCCAACTGAGGCGGCGCGGCCTTTAGGCTGCCGCGCCTCCACTTTTCCGGAAGCATGGCCTGTCAATTCATCCAAACGGATGATTCGGGTTAGCCGTAGACGAAAAAAAAGCTATTGAAAACCAGCGAGTAACAGTTCCTGCGAAGAGCATACCGGTTACCAAGAGAATCCAGCGGTAACGGAGCCAAGTGAACCGACATGCCGACAGTTGCGCGAAAACGTCCGCCACGTACGCCGCACAGTAAGCAATATTGGCTAAGACGGCCAGAATGAAAATAAGCAGAAGGCTGTCTACAGACAGCATTCTCTTCGATACAGGGTAGTTCAGGCCAAAATACGTCAGGACAATCCCTGTGAGGATGCCGTTATACAGGATGCGGCGGGGTTCCCAGTATCGAATGGCATTAGTGAGAGCGTCCCGCACGTGTAGCGCATTCATTTTGATATTGCTCCAGCTTACATAGAGTGGTCTTCGGCCTCCGCTGTTCGCAGTCACACCATATTGTTTGCCGCAACAACAATTTACGGGCGCTCCTCAGCCGAACCATCTACATTCCTAGTACTATCTCACCTATCCGCCCATTTTCGGTCTTGACAGACAACCCTGAAACGCCATATAGTTCGAGACACGGACAAATGTGGCCGGGAAACGCAAAATCTCGCGCCGCCAGGGGGTTCTCATGTCTATCACATTGCAAGCCGCATTCCCACACCCGCGTCGAACTCTCACCAAAAGCCTGGCCGCGCTACTCGGATTAGTTGTCCTGGCCGCGGCCGCTTACGCACAAGGCGGCGGCAACGCCGCGATCACCGGAACTGTTACCGACCCGAGTGGCGCCGTCGTCGCTGGAGCCACCGTCACCGCGACGCAGGTAGGAACCGAGGTCAAGCGCTCGGCCGAAACCAATTCGAACGGCCAGTTCAACATTCCTTCACTGTTGCCCGCCGCCTACCGCGTCTCGGTAGAAGCCAAAGGATTCAAGAGCTACGTGCAGGACCTCACGCTGCTCGCCGACCAGGCCGCGAATCTTCAGGTTTCGCTCCAGTTGGGCCAAGCCACCGAAACAGTCACGGTCGAAGCGGCCAGCGCGCTCGTCGATACCGTCACACCGGTGCTGAACCAGGTGATCGATCGCGCTCGCGTGGTGGATCTCCCGTTGAACGGCCGCAATGCCGCGGATCTGACGTTATTAGTTCCCGGCGCTGTCAACGCGAACGGGCACGGTGTGCAGCAGGGCGCTACGAAGCAGATTCCCGGCGCCGAATCCATCTCGGTCAACGGAGCGCGCCCCGATCAGATCAGCTATAACCTCGACGGCGCCAATAACGAAGACCTGATGAGTAATACCAATAACCCGTTTCCGTTTCCCGATGCCGTGCAGGAATTCAGCGTGCAAACCAACAGTTTCGATGCGCAGTACGGAACCAATGCGGGCGCGGTCGTCAATGTCGTGACGAAATCCGGTACGAACGAGTGGCATGGCGATGCCTTCGAATTCCTCCGCAACCGGGCGTTCAATGCGCGCAACTTCTTCGCGAATCAAAAAGACCCGTTGAAGCGGAATCAGTTCGGCGGCACACTCGGCGGGCCCATTCGGAAGGATACAACCTTTATTTTTGTTGGCTACCAGGGGACTCGCATCCGCACCCAGAACAACGCCCAGAATACGATTCTGCCCACCGCCGCCAACATGACGGGCGATTTTTCCAATTACCTGAGCTCGAATCCTGCCATCAATCCGAAAGGAAAACCCGTTCAGATCTTCGATCCAACCACGGGGCTGCCGTTTCCGGGCGATGTCGGCATTCCAGTCAGCCCGGTGGCCGCAGCCATGGCCAAATATCTTCCCATCTCGCAAGCCGCTGCTAACGGCCGCATCACCTACGGAACCGCAAACAACCAGAATTTCAACGAAGTTGTGACCCGGCTCGATCGCGTGGTTCGCGGACAGGATAAGCTGTACGCCCGCTTCTATCTGGACCGTTACGAAGCCGTGCCCCCATACGACGGGAAAAATCTGCTGACCGATGGCACCGGGTCCACCGTCCAGACACAGAATTACGCTGTCGGTTATACCTGGCTGGTGGGACCTCAATTTGTGAATGACACGGTGCTGAGCGTCGTGCGCGCCGCGTCCATCCGCACCCAGGGCGGAAACGTGCCGCAGTTTACCGACTTCGGCGCAACTATCTCGCAGCTCCCCAGATCAGAAGGCGGAATTCGCGGCTTTGGCATCGCGGGCGGATATTTCGGAGTCGGAAACTTCACTGACGGCAAGTTCATCCGCAACATCGGAGAAATTCGCGATCAGGCTATCTGGACGCATGACGAACACGCCGTCAGCTTCGGCGGCAATTTCGAGCGCGACCAATCCAACATTCGCAATACCGATTTTGAAAACGGGAACTGGCAGTTCACCGACGATCTCACCAATCTGGCCCTTGCAAGCTTCGTGATGGGCCATTTGCATTCGTTCAGCCAGACCTCCGGGAACTATTCGGACCAGCGCCAGAACGTCTTCGGCCTCTACATCGAAGATCGGTGGAGAGCCCGCCCGAACTTCACGTTGACCCTAGGTCTACGCTGGGAGCCGCAAGGCGTCATGAAGGAAATCTACGGCCGTACCGAGCAGTTCCGGCCCGATGCCTACGCTGCCGGCGTGCATTCAAAAATCATTCCGAGCGCCCCGGCCGGCCTCTTCTTTGTTAGTGATTCCTATAACGGCGTCAGCATGCCGTCTTCCGGCGAGAAGCCCGATTTGAACAACTTCGCGCCGCGCGCCGGGTTCGCCTGGACGCCCTTCGGAGGCGGGAAAACCGTGATCCGGTCTGGTGGCGGCGTCTTCTATTCGTCGCGTCTCCCCGGCTTGTTCCTGAATGACGGATCCATTATCCAACCGTTTAGTCTGCGTGCCGATTTGACCGAGCCCGCCGCTCCCAATAAGCTCATTCCATTCAATAACCCGGTCCAGAGCATTCCGTCTTTTGCGGCTGCCTTTCCGGAGCGCTATGTCCTTTGGAATGTCCCGCCGAACGTTCATTTCACGCCACCCGTGTCCGTCTTTGGCTTGGAGCCGGGAAGGAAATGGGTGACGCCTGTCCTGTACGACTGGAATCTCACCATCGAACATCAATTGCGGCCGGACACACTCGTACGCGCCTCGTACGTGGGAACACGAGGAACGCATCTCCGCGAAGACGTGGACCTGAATCCGCGCGCTGCCGGAATCGGAACCGAAGCCAGCCGCCCCTACCAGCCCTTCTCGGACATTCTCGAAAACCAGAACAACGGCATGTCGAATTACAACGCGCTGCAAGTGGATCTCGAAAAACGTCCGGCCGGGAACAACGCCATTCTGAAGAACCTCACCTTGCTCGCGAATTACACATTTTCAAAAGCCATGGACATCGCGCTAGCGAGCAACGGGGGTACCACCGACGTCGGCTCCAGCAAGGGGTCCGGCATGCCCTACGGCAATCCTTTCCAGGGCCACTTCGATACCGGCCCGTCCGATTTTGACCGGACTCACCGGTTCGTCGCGTCTTTCGTTTGGGACCTTCCGCGGCTGACCGATAGGAACCGCGCCGTGCGCGCGGTGCTCGGTGGGTGGCAGTGGACCGGAATCCTCACGCATATGTCCGGTGATGCGATGACCATTCTGGCGGGCACCGACCAGTCCAAAACCAATTTGGGCGGCGACCGCGCTGTGTTCGTCGGCCCCCTGAACCTGTATGGCGGAGTCGCTCCTGCGAACCTGCGTAGCGGATGCGGTACCGGAGCTTGCGTGCCCTGGCTCGATACTTCGTTGTTTGCATTGCCGGCGGTTGGAACCTTCGGAAATGTAGGAAAGGGAGCCTTTCGCGGGCCAAGCATCACCAATCTCGACACCGGGCTCATCAAGAATTTTTACCCGATGCAAGCCCACGAAAGCTTCCGCGTGCAGCTTCGCGGCGAATTCTTCAATGTCCTGAATCACTCACAGTTCATGGACCCGGAAATAAACCGCAACAGCGGAAACTTTGGCGGGATTCGCTCCGCGTACGATCCGAGAATTATTCAGTTGGCAGTAAAGTTGTTCTTCTAGCGCTACACCCAAATGGTGCCGCGCAAAAACAGCTTTGCGTACCCGGCGATCTCCACTCGATCGCCCATGAGTTTGCAAAATAGTTCGCCCCCGCGGCGGCCGATCTGCCGGGCATGCAACGAGGTCTTGTTGAGTTCCCGGGCCCAGTACGGAATCAGCGTGCAATGCGCCGAGCCGGTAACCGGGTCTTCGGGCACCCCCTTCGCCGGAGCAAAAAACCGCGAAACAAAATCGCAATCGGTGCCCGGTGCCGTCACGATGAACGCAAACCTGTCAATCTGGGTGAGCAGTTCCATATTGGGCGCGAGCTGCCGCACTTCTTCTGCCGTCTTATATCGAACCAGGTAGTCGCGGGCCACAAGAATCTCAGTTGGGGTGCCCCCAAGCGCCTTCACCAAGCGAGAATCGGGCTCAACGGGCTGCGGAGGCCGGGCAGGAAAATCCATCGCCAGGCGGTCGCCGTCGCGGTGCACGGCAAGCTCTCCTGACTTCGTCTCGAACCGCAGCGTGTCACCCGGCTCGTGCAGCTCGTGGAACAAGACATAGGCCGAAGCCAGCGTGGCATGCCCGCACAAATCCACTTCGCACCCCGGCGTGAACCAGCGAAGCTGAAACCTGTGACTATTACGAACAAAGAAGGCCGTTTCGGAGAGGTTATTCTCGGTCGCGATCGCCTGCAGCGTGGCATCCGGAAGCCAATTTTCCAACGGGCAAATAGCGGCTGGGTTGCCGGAAAAGAGACTATCTGTGAAGGCGTCGACCTGGAAAAGCGGCAACTCCATCACTACATTATCTGCAACAGCACCGCGGGCTGAAAGCTGAAAGCTTTCTAAT
This sequence comes from Bryobacteraceae bacterium, assembly GCA_035651215.1. Taxonomy (GTDB): domain Bacteria; phylum Acidobacteriota; class Terriglobia; order Bryobacterales; family Bryobacteraceae; genus Bog-105. Next base: position 474,248 of record DASRGE010000022.1, on the reverse strand, counting down.
TGATTCGGATACGGCGTTTTTCGCTGAGTACCAACTCGTCGAAGATAGCCAGCACCTTCTTTCGATAGGTGTACATGCGCTTCAGCGAGTCGCGAAAACCGTCTTCATAACGCTGTGGCTGCAGCCACTTGTTGAGGAGCGGCCGTGGCACGTCGATGTCCCGCCGTAGCGCATCCGGGGAATGGCCTCGCAAGAAAAGCCCATAAAACATAGCTGCTTCGCGCTGTGGGGCGAGCGGATCTAACTCTTCGCGACCATTCATACTGCCATCTACTAAGTCCGTATCGTACTACTAAACCGGGGCGTTTGGAAGCTCCTACGTCAACAGTCTAACAACGCTGTCAAGTCTCTCAAAATCTTTGCTAGAGTGAGACCATCTATGTACACTCGTCGCCGGTTTCCTGTTTTTTTCACGTTCTTGTGCGCGGTCCTGCTGGCCGCGTGCAGCATGGCCTGGGCGCAATCGAGCTCTGCCCTCGCCGGCAAATGGAAGATGACCTCCGTTACCTCGGATGGCAATGACATTGCGTGGACGCTCTCCATCACCAATACCGATGGCAAGTACGCGGCCACCGTCGCGAGCGCCGACGGCGAAACCTCCGTCAAGGATCTCCGCGTAAACGGAAACAAGATCCATTTCCGCACGCCCTACCAGGGGGAGGAATACGATATCGATCTGACACTCCAGGGAGACAAGCTCAATGGTACTTGGTCCGGCAATGGGGATTCCGGCCAGACCAAAGGCGAAAAAGCCGGAGCCTAATCCACCATCAGAACCCCCGGCCGTCAGGGAGGGGTCTCCGGCTCTTACCCCGCTTACCGCCATTCCCGGGCTGCCACGTAAGCGGGTCACCTGAAAGCAAAAAAGGTCAAAAAAATCAAGAGAAATCGTGAGACTCGGAGTTCTCCGGCCTCACTAACTGGTTGAATATGACCTACCGCTCGCTGCTGCGAAAGTTTTCTCCGGATCTGGCAATCGATCTCGGAACCGCCAACACGCTGGTTTATGTCGCCGGCAAAGGCATTGTATTGAATGAGCCTTCCATGCTGGCGGTCGACCGCCGCAGCGGAGACGTCGTGGGTTGCGGGACGGCCGCCCGCGATATGCTGGGCCGCACGCCCGGCAACATCGTGGCCATCCGGCCCCTGCGCGAAGGCGTGATCGCCGATTTCAAAATGGCGGAGCGCATGCTGAATTACTTCATCCAGAAGGCGCACCGCCGCCGGACTCTCATGCGTCCGCGCGTGGTGATCGGCGTGCCCAGCGAAACCACCGAAGTCGAGAAGCGCGCCGTTTTGGATTCCACTTACCGCGCCAAGGCGAGCGAGGTTCACCTCGTGGAGCAGCCCGTCGTCGCGGCCCTCGGCGCCGGACTCCCGGTCACCGAGCCGAGCGGCAACATGGTCGTTGACATTGGCGGCGGAACCACCGACATTGCCATTATTTCGCTTTCCGGCGTGGTCTATTCCCGCTCGCTGCGCGTTGCCGGCAACCACATGGACGACGCGATCATGGAGTACATCAAAAAGAAATACAACCTCTTGATCGGCGAACGTTCCGCTGAAAGAATCAAGATTGACGTAGGGTCGGCCCACCCCTTGAGCAAGACCATCAGCACCGAAGTCAAGGGCCGCGACCTGATCCACGGGCTTCCCAAAACTATTACGGTCAAAGACGATGAGATTCGCGAGTCGCTATCCGACGCGGTCGGCGCAATTGTGGCGGCCGTTCGAGTTGCTTTGGAGCACACGCCGCCAGAGCTCACCGGCGACATCAGCGAACGCGGCATCATTCTGACCGGCGGCGGCTCCCTGCTGCGCAACTTCGATGAGCGTCTGAAGGTCGAAACCGGCATCCCGATTCTCATGGCCGACGAGCCCCTGGCCTCAGCGGTTCTGGGCACAGGGAAAATGCTTAGCGATACCAAGCTCCTCAAGAAAATGGCGCTGAATTAGTCAGCGCGCATTGCTGGCGCCTCGGCCTGTGTGGAATCCTGGTTTTGATTCCAACAGACGAGGTGACCCGTGTCGTGTAACCCCGAAGTGCTGAGGCATGTCCCGCTCTTCGCTCTGCTCGATCAAGACGAAAGCGCCATTCTCGCCGGGCAAGTTGAACTGAAGAACTTCGCTGCCCGGCAGCGAATCTATAAAATCGGCGATGCCGGCGGACGCGCTTACGTCATGGTCTCCGGACGAGTGCGAGTCACGACTGTTGACGAAGATCACCAGGAGGTCGTCGTCGACGAGCCGGAGCCCGGAGCATTCTTCGGATTTGCCTCCATGCTGGATGGCACCCCGCACCAGACCGAAGCCTTGGCGCTCGAAGATTCCGTCTGCATCGAGGTGGACCGCAACGACATCGCCATCCTGCTACAGCGCAAGCCCATGGCGGGAATGGATATGTTGTCTGTGCTTGGCAAGCAGTTCCATGCGGCGCAACAGCTTGTTCGGATTCGAAGCATGCGCAATCCGAACGATGTTATCGAGCAGCAGACCACTTTCGGCGATCGCGTGGCCGACGCCGTGGCGCACTTCGGCGGCTCGTGGTCCTTTATTCTTTCGTGCGGTGTTGTGTTAGCCATTTACACAACCCTCAATATCGTGCTCGGAAAACGCGCCTGGGACCCGTATCCCTTCATCCTGCTGAATCTGTTTCTCTCGATGCTCGCGGCCGTACAGGCTCCCATCATCATGATGAGTCAGAACCGGCAGGACGAAAAGGACCGGCTGCGCGGCGAACTCGATTACCAGGTCAATCGGCGCGCGGAGGCCGAAATTCAGGGACTGGCCCGCCGCTTGAACCTCATTTCCGAAAAGATAGGTGACGTCGAAGATCTTCTCCGCACCGGACGCTAACCGGTGTGCTTACGCCTTCTGCCTCTCCATGCTCTGCGACGGTTGCTTCGACTTCCCGCGCCGCACCCACTTTAAAATCGAAAACACGCTACCTACCAGGCACAAGACGATGAACCCGATCATCGTCCATCGGAACGGCGCCGATCGCGCAATGTTCATGATCCCGTGCCCGAACCGGATCGCCAGATAGCCAATGATGAGAAACCGGGCTCCGCGGCTCGCCGCTACCAGCAGGAGCAAGCGCCGCCGCGGATAGCCCAGTGCGCTATTGGTTGCTACTACCATCGTGAACGGAAATGGAGGCGGCGCCAGACAACCTACCACAATGGCTCTCCCGCCCTTCTCCCCAATTTTGCGCTTCAGGTATTCAAACCGTTTCTGTCCGGCGACGCGCTGCACACCCTCCTCGCCCAGCTTCCGGGCGATTAAGTCCAGCAGAAACACTCCCGTGGTCGATCCGCAAATAGCCGACAGCACATAGAGCAGATATCCCTGATGGTGCTGCGCTACCAGGCCCACAATGAGCAGATCGTTGCCGAAAGGCAGGAACAGAAAGGACGAATCCAGAATTCCCATCACGAACGGACCGAAATATCCCAGGTGAAACAAAATCCGCAGCAGGTGGTGGAAAAAGCTGGACAAAGCGATCTTCGTTGGTGAGATGCTATCTCACCTCGAATGTTGCTGATGATAAGAATGTGCCGCCGCGGGCTTCAGCCGGCGGACCCAATCTCCACTAAATCCGCCGTCACTCGCTTCAACTGCCCGCAGGCCGCAAAAATATCCCGGCCCCGCGGCTTTCTCACAAAGCACGGCACGGCCCTGCGAAGAATTTGCTGGAAACTATGCACGCGTTCCGGATCGGGCGTTTCAAACGGAATGCCCGGCCCCGGATTCAGCGCAATCAGATTCACTTTGCAGTTCAGGTGCGCAAGCAAACGCACCACGCGTTTCGCATCGGCATCTGTATCGTTCACGCCGCGCAGCAGAACGTATTCAAACGTCAGCTTCTCCCACGGCCGTAGCGGATACGCCTTGCACGCTTTCATCAAATCCGCCAGATGATATTTCCGCGTGATCGGCATCAACTCGCGCCGCTGTTCCTCTGTCGACGCATTCAGCGAAATTGCTAATTTCGGCCGTACGGCCGCGCGGCCCAATTCCCCGATTTTCGGGATAATGCCCGATGTCGAAACCGTAATTCGCTTTTGCGAGAGCCCGATCCCTTGCGGATCGCACAGGAGCCGCGTCGCCTTCAACACGTTTTCCAGGTTCAGCAGCGGCTCGCCCATCCCCATCATTACTACGTTCATGCGCGAGTCCGCCGCTTTCAAACCGTTGTCGCGCGCAACATACAGCACCTGACCGACAATTTCGCCGGCCGTCAGATTACGCTCCAGGCCCATCAGCGCGGTCAAACAGAATTTGCAATCCACCGGACAACCAACCTGGCTCGAAATGCAGATCGTGTCCCGTTCGCCTTCCGGCATCAGCACCGCTTCCACCGTTCGGTTGTCTGCAAGGCGAAGCAGATACCGCCGAGTTCCGTCGCTCGAATCGAAACGCCGCTCGATTTCCGGAAATCCCAGCCGGCTTCTGGCAACCAATTCATTTCTAAGGGCTTGCGGTAAACTGGATATTTCCGACAAATCCGCCACCTGCTTTCGGTACAGTGCGTCATATAGCTGGCGGGCGCGGTAAGTAGGCTGAGCTGGGGTTAGGAGTTTTTCTAGGTCGGCCAACTCCATTCCGACCAGGACCCGGTCCCCAAGTACTTGCAGCATCTGATTTTAGTGTATCGTCGTACACCTGGAAAGGTATAACTGTAATGGTCATCGCACTCCCCCAAGTTCGCGAAATCGAACGAGCCACGTTACCCAACGGGCTTCGGATCGTAACCGAAGCGATGCCCTACGTCCGTTCGGTTTCCTTGGGTGTCTGGGTCGCCAGCGGCTCGCGCAGTGAACAGGGGTCCGAAAACGGCCTTTCCCATTTCATCGAGCACATGGTCTTCAAGGGAACCAAGAACCGCTCCGCCGAAGACATCGCTCGTTCGGTCGATTCAGTAGGCGGCGGTCTCGATGCCTTTACCAGCAAGGAACTGGTCAGCTTCAATGCCAAGGTGCTTGACGAGCATCTGCCCATCGCGCTCGATATTCTCGCCGATCTGGCCCTCAATCCCGTTTTCCGGGAAGAAGACATCGAGAAGGAAAAAGGCGTCATTCTCGAAGAAATTAAAATGGAAGCCGATCAGCCGGAATTCGTGCTGCATGAAATGTTCATCAGCAACTTCTGGAAAGGCCAGGCGTTGGGAAAACCGATTCTGGGCACCAGGGAAACGGTCAAGAAGTTTACGCAGCAGATGCTGTTCGAATATTACAGCCGTGTCTATACGCCCAAGAACATCCTGATCACCGCGGCCGGCAATCTGGACCACGAAAACATCGTCCGCCTCGTCCAGGAAAAATTCGCGGGTGTACCCGAATCGGCCGGCCCTGCCGCGCACGCCCTGCCCAAATCGCACGCGCCCATCATCCTGAAGAAAAAAGAATCGCTGGAGCAGGTTCACATCGCGATCGGCGTTCCAGCGTATCCGCTCGCGCACGAATTGCGGTTTCCTCTCTACGTGCTGAACACGGTCCTCGGCGGCGGCATGAGTTCCCGGTTATTTCAGGACATCCGCGAAAAGCAGGGCCTCGCGTATGCGGTCTATTCCGAGCTGAATCTCTTCAGCGATACGGGTTGCCTTACGGTTTATGCCGGAACGGCCGTCGAAACCGCCAAACAGGTAGTGTCCTCGGTCATTCAGGAGTTCCGCCGGTTGAAGCTCGATCTGATCGGCGAAGACGAACTCCGGCGCGCGAAGGACCACTTGAAAGGTTCACTCATGCTGGGTCTCGAATCCACCTCCAGCCGCATGTCCAACCTCGCGCGTCAGGAGATTTATTTCGATCGTTTCATGACGCTCGACGAAATGCTCGAAAGCATCGAAGCAGTGGGGCGGGAACAAGTAAGAGACATCGCGGAAGAATTCTTCAAAACCGAAAATGTAGCTCTTGCCATGCTCGGCCGCGTTGGCGGCATTGAGATCACCCGCGATGACCTAACCTGCTAACACGTGCATCGTCACATCTGCCGCGTCACCGGCCCCTGGACCACACTCCGTTTGGTCCTTGTCGCGCTGTATAGGGTCAGGCAAAACACCACAAAGCCGACACACAGGCTATTGATATATCTGCCCGTATTGTTGGTGTATATGTAGATCCACGGCGAAAGAAAAACGTAAATACCGAGCAGCATACTGAACCAGCTCAGGCCCGGCATGCTAGCCGGAAAAGCGATTCGGATCCACGCGAGAACGACGATTAGCGCCCCCACCAGCCAGGAATTCCAGGCAGTGATATTCGTAAACGCTCCATACACCCATGGAGACACAAAGAACCAGATGCCCACCAGCAGCGTGATGCTGCTCGCCATCTTTATGGAACTCAAAGCTGCTTTGTTCGGCTGCTCATCCAGGCTCACGATCGGTTCATCTGGGGACATATTTGCTTCACCTCCCATATAAGAGACGCGGCGAATTAGCGGACGCTTGCCAGCATTCTTTCCAGATTGCGCAAATTGGGCTGCTCGCCCAGAACAATCAGGACATCTCCAGCCGAGACCGGCGTTTCGGGCGTCGGCCTGAACAGCATGTCTCCGCTGGCCTTGCGGATCGCGACCAAAATCACTCCCAGGTCGCGTCCGGCTTGCGTATCTCGAACCAGCTCGGAGGCGAACTCGGCATTCGATCCCACGCGTACCTGCTCCATCAGGATTCCTGCGTTGGGGCCGGTAATCGCAAAATCCAGGAACTCGACGACATGCGGACGGATGGCCGCGTGCGCCAGCCGGTGGCCGGCCATGGTGTAGGGCGTGAGCACCGTGTCGGCTCCGGCCCGCCGCAGTTTCTTCTCTGCTTCTTCTTCGGAAGCCCGCGTGACCACGTTCAACTTCGGATTCAACGTCTTCGCCGAGAGAATGATAAACGTGTTTTCGGCATCGCTGGGAAGCGCGGCAATCAATCCCTTCGCCCGCATCACGCCTGCCTCGCGTAGCGTTTCGTCACGACTCGCATCCGCCGCAATCACCATCATGTTCGCGTCTGCCGCTCTCTGCACGCGGTCGGGATTGCGATCCACCACCACAAACGGAACCTTCTCGCGTTGGAGCTCGTAAGATGCATTGCGCCCCACGCGTCCGAACCCGCACACGATGAAGTGATCGTTCAATTGGGCAATCATGCGCCTTCTCCTGCGCTTCCCAAAGATGTCCTGAAGCTGCAATTCGATTATCGTTTGCGTGATTACGCCGATGGCGAAAAACATCGAACTCACGCCAAACAGAATCAGGAATGAGTTGAAGACCCTCCCCGACGGGCTCAGCGGATGAAGTTCCTGATACCCCACGGTCGTAATCGTCGTGAGTGTCATGTAGAAGGCATCGAAAAACGAATAGCCGTCCACCACATGGAAGCCCACCGTTCCGATGCAAAGCGTCAGCACTAACAATCCGGCGATCAGAACGGTGCGCCGGAGCAGTCTGGGACCCATGGGACTAACAGTATAAACGGACCTTTCGAAAATCTTTGAGCTGTTTTCGATCCCGATCGCGCGTATAGAGCAGGAGACAAACATGACCCTGCTTGAGCAACAAACAACCGGGACGCCCGCCGCCTTCGAATCGCTGATCCAGTTACTCTTCGGGAAACACATCACTTACGCCATCTCCGCCGTCGCGCGGCTGGGCGTTCCCGACCACATGGCGGAAGCCCCAGTATCCGTCGAGGATCTGGCCCGGCGCACCGGCGCGCACGCTCCATCTCTTTACCGCGTCATGCGGGCGCTGACCACGGTCGGTGTTTTTGAAGAAAGATCAGGTCAACGTTTCTGCCTCACCGAAGTAAGCCGGCTCCTGAAGACCGATGTCCCCGGCTCCGCGCGTTTCTTCGCAATCCAATTGGGCGATTCCTGGAGCGCGCGCTCCTGGGAACGCTTCACCGAGACCGTTCAGACCGGAGAAGACTGCGTAACGAAGGCGTTTGGCAAGAACGTATTCGAACTGTTTGCCGAGCAGCCGGAAGAAGCCGCGACCTTCCAGCGTTCTATGACGAATCTATCGGCGGCAGTTGTGGATTCGATTGTCGACGGTTATGACTTCAGCCCCATTCGCAGGCTCGCGGATGTAGGCGGCGGCCACGGACTGCTGCTTGGCTCCATTTTGAACCGCTATCCGGCAATGCAAGGCGTGCTCTACGATCTTCCGGAAGTCATTGCGGGCGCCCCCAGGCAAGATCGCGTTCAGTTACAGGCGGGCAGTTTCTTTGAGCGGGTGCCTTCCGGCTGCGACGCCTACATTATTAAGTTCATCCTTCACGATTGGGATGACGATCATTGCCGGAAAATCCTGCAACTCATGCGGCAGCAGCTTCCCGAACACGGCCGCGTGCTGATCTGCGAACAAGTCGTCACCAATGGCCCGGACGCGGCATTTGCAAAATTTCTCGATCTTGAGATGTTGGCCATGACCGCGGGCGGCCGCGAGCGCACTGCGGCAGAATTCCGCGATCTGCTCGCCTCGGCGGGCCTCCGGCTGGTCGAAGTGGTTCGCACCAACGGCCCGCTCTGCATTCTCGACGCCCGCCCGGAATAACTCAGGGTCAGGCGTTAGCATGTGGTTGTGGAGCCCGCTCCCGCCCGCGCGTATTTTCGCTTTTACGCCGAACTGAACGACCATCTGCCGGCCGATCGCCAATATCAAACCGTCGAGAAGACCTTCTTCGTACCTGGTGCGGTGAAAGACGCGATCGAGAGTTTTGGCATCCCGCATACCGAAGTCGAATTGATCCTCGCCAACGGCCAGTCAGTCGATTTCAATTACGTCGTGCTGAATGGCGATCGCATCAGCGTGTATCCAGTCTTTGAATGTTTCGATATTTCGGGGGAGCTTCGCGTCCGCCCGGAACCGCTGCGCGAATCCCGTTTCGTTCTGGACGTGCATCTGGGCAAACTGGCGGCGTATTTGCGCATGCTCGGCTTCGATACGTTGTACCGGAACTGTTTCACGGATCCCGAACTGACGGAGGCTTCGCGCCGCCAGCATCGCATTCTGCTGACCCGCGATCGCGGTCTGCTGAAACACGCCGCTGTGGCACACGGTTACTGGTTGCGGGAAACCGACAGCCGCCGCCAAATCGCTGAAATCGTTCAGCGCTTTGACTTGGCGAACAGCATTCAACCCTTCACGCGGTGCATGGCTTGCAATGGCATTTTGCGCGATGTTTCCAAAGAGCAGATCCGCCACAAACTGCCCTCCCGCACCGCAGAGCTGTACGACGAATTCCGCGAATGCCCAAACTGCGGGCGCGTCTACTGGAAGGGGTCGCACTCCCAGCGTATGCAGCGGTGGATTGCAGAGTTAACCGCCTCGGAGCCCTCTTGGAACGCGCAATCATAGGTTTTCATCAGGACGAGGAAGATCATTGGGTGGCCGACCTCGAATGCGGCCACACGCGCCACGTTCGCCACGATCCCCCGTGGCAAAGCCGGCCCTGGGTGACGACTGAAGAAGGCCGCACGCGCTTTCTCGGCACCAAGCTCCGGTGTGTCAAGTGCGAACGAGGGGAACCTATCGCCGCCGCATCAAGCGCGCCGCATACACCAACAAGTTAAACGCGCACACGACGACTCCTGCATAAACCAGCACCGATTCCGGCACATTCGGATACACAATCGCATCCAGATAATGCACCAGAAATCCGCCTTGATACGGCTGAATTCCGGCTCTGCTTTCGAAGAATTGCTCTGCCAAGGTGAGCGGGCACGGCCACGGGCCGATCTCAACGAGGATTCCCCAAATCAGCGATGCGATGTGAAAGGCCGTCAAAAACGGCCGGCCTCGGGTAAAGAGCGCGCCGAAGATCGCCCACAATATCCAGGCAAGATGAGCTACAAGGATTGTGGCCGCGGCGGCTTGCAAATATGTCTTAACCCTCTGGAAGGCCCGCTTTGCGGAACACCCGGAGCGAATATTCCAATCCCATCTTCGCGGCCTGTTCCGGCGGCACATCTTTCAACCGGCCGAAGACCTCCACACTCAGCGCATCGTCGTACCCAATCTTCTGAAGCGCTCGCAGAAAGCCTACTAAGTCGATCACGCCTTCACCGGGAAGCAATCGCTGGTTGTCGCGAATCTGTTCGGGCGGAAGATTCGGGGCGTCGTTGAAGTGAACATGTACGATTCGCGCGCGCCCGGCGTCGATAATGTTTTGGGTGGTCGCGCCCGCATGATGCCAATGCCAGGAATCGAGCAGCAAGCCCACATTCGGGCCGCACTCTTTCGCAAACTCCAGCATGTCCGGCATCCGCCAGATGAATTCGTATTTGAACTGCTTCCTCAAATGCAGCGGCCCTAAGAACTCCAGCCCGAGCCTGACGTTGTGTGGCGCCATGATTCGCGCGCATTCGGTGAAACGCTGCTTGTAAACGCGGCGCAACTCCTCCTTTGGTGTATTGCTGGAAGGCATGATCCAGGTGATCATGCGGGGGCAGTGAATCGCGGCCGCAAATTCGCACGCCGGTTGCAATTTGGGCAGCGACGCGCGAAACGCTGCATCGTCTTTTCGGAATTCCACCGGAAAGTCCACGACAGCCGGCAACAGTTTCAGCTCATTGAGGAGCTGGTTTGTGGCAGTTGCGCCTGCCTGCATCGCCGGCGCGAGCATGATATCGGTTCCGGGAAAGCCCACTTTTGCCGCCAATCGCGCGAACTCCGGCCACTTGACGCGTCCGGAGAGCAGCACGCTGTTGAGCGCCAGAAACATGTGATGGCCCGGATACGAACGCTTGAGAGAATGAGAAAAGGCCAGTAGTTTCAGCGATTGCCGTCTGGTGATCATTTCGCCTTCGATCATACATGCTGCTTCCGCACCGAAAAAATTTCATCCGCAAGAACCGGATAGCAGCCATCTCCGAAAAGGCCCAACCTGGAAATCGGAGGTAAGAAATGTTAGACGAAGAAAAATGCTGGAGCGCGGTTCTCGCTAAAGATAAAAGCCAGGACGGCCGTTTCTTCTTTGGCGTTACCACGACCGGTGTTTATTGCCGGCCCTCGTGTCCCGCCCGTGCTCCGCTTCGTAAGAACGTACGCTTTTACGCGAGCCGCGCGGAGGCGGAAAACGACGGACTGCGTCCCTGTCTGCGCTGCCGGCCTTCAGCCATTACGCAAGTCGACACAAACCGCGTCCGCGTTCGCCGGCTTTGTGAATACATCCGCGCGAATTGCCGCAGCGGCGCTCCCCTGAATTTGGAGGACTTGGCGAAACAGGTCGGCCTCAGTCCATTTCACTTGCAGCGAACGTTCAAAGCGATTATCGGCGTAACTCCAAAAGAGTACGTGGAATCCTGCCGGATCGAGGCACTAAAGGGCGAATTGCGCGATGGCGAATCGATCACGGCGGCGATTTACGACGCCGGCTTCGGCTCAAACAGCCGTGTCTACGAACGAGTGGACAGGCGGCTCGGAATGACGCCTTCGCAATACCGCGCCGGCGGCCAAGGCGTTGCGATTTCGTATGCCGCCGTCGAGAGCCCGCTCGGACCGATGATGATCGGGGCCACAGATCGCGGCCTCTGTTTCCTGCAATTCGGCGATTCCTATGATGCTTTACTCGACAATCTTCGCAACGAATATCCCGCAGCGGAGATCCAGAAGCTCGCGGAACCGTATCCGGAACAATTGAACGCCTGGATGAACTCTCTGTGGCAATATCTGCGCCGCGAAAAGATCCGGTTGGATTTGCCGATCGACGTCCATGCAACGGCCTTCCAACTGAAAGTCTGGAAATATCTGCAATCGATCCCATACGGGGAGGTCCAATCGTACGCCGAAGTGGCCCAGGCAATCGGCCAGCCGCGAGCGATCCGAGCCGTAGCGCGCGCCTGCTCGGCCAATCGAGTAGCGCTTGTGATCCCTTGCCATCGCGTGATTCGCGGCACTGGCGAACTCGGCGGATACCGCTGGGGCGTGGAGCGCAAACGCATTCTGCTCGACCAGGAGCGCGCGGTGCTGGGGCAGTCCCGCTCGTCTTTACGCAGTAAAGAACTTGCTTGATTGTACTTACCAGAAGTATACTCGCCGTAGGATCTATATTCTGACCCGGATATGATCTGACTGATATGGCACTGGCGCAAAGAGCTCGCGTTCTGCACGAACCGGTCCCGATTGACCGGCGGGCTGCCGACAATCTGCGTTTCATTCGGGACACGATGGAACGCGCCGGGTCCTTTACCGCTGTTCCGGGGTGGGGTGGCGTTGCGATCGGCATTACGGCTCTCGCAGCCGGAGCGTTTGCGTTCGAGCGGCCATTCCACCAGCAGTTCTTCATCTGGGTGGGCGAAGCAGTTCTGGCTCTGGTTTTGGCCTTCATCGCGGTGCGCCAGAAATCGAGACGCCTTTCGCTCTCTCTCAAATCGCGTCCAGCGCGCCGCGCGCTTCTCAGCTTTACGCCTCCCCTACTCGTGGGAGCGGTGCTGACCGTCGCGCTCTATCACTTGAACGTGCTCGGCGTGCTGGCCGGCTTGTGGCTCCTGATGTATGGCGCGGCCGTTGTTACCGGCGGCGCGTTTTCGGTGCGCATTGTCCCGTTCATGGGCCTGTGCTTCATGTTGCTGGGCGCAATCTCTCTATCGGCGCCCGCAACCTGGGCGGATGCGTTTCTGACTTCGGGTTTCGGAGGACTACATATCGCTTTCGGCATTGTTATTGCGAGGAGGCATGGTGGCTAGACCGGCAATGGTTCGTTCCGCCGAAGTGGCGGCTTCCAAAACACGCTTACCCAAGATTTCCAAACCGCTCTGCGAGCAGGAAACCGTCGAGAACGCTCTTCCCAATCTCGACCGCATCATTCACGAACGGATGCGGCTCGGCATTGTGAGCGCGCTCGCCGTCAACGAAACTCTCACATTCAACGAACTGAAGAAACTTCTGCAAACCACGGACGGAAATTTGAGCGTCCACGCGCGGCGCCTGGAAGAAGTGAATTACGTGGAGTGCACGAAGAGTTTCGAAGGGCGTATGCCGAAAACGGAGTACCGCCTGACCCCCGCCGGGCGCAAAGCATTCGAGCGCTATCTCGATCACATGGAAGCGCTGATTCAGGCTATGCGCGATCATTAGGCATGAACCGCCGCCAAATGCTTGCGGGGCTTGCCTCCACTGCTGCGCTGAGTCATTTCGAAAGCCGGGCCGCCAACGTGAACAATGCATATCTCGAACTGATCGTCTGGCGCTTTCACAACAGCGAAGAAAACCAGGCCTCCCGCACTTCCGAATTTCTACAGAACGGACTTCAGCCGGCGCTTTCGCGGGCGGGCGCGCGTCTCATTGGCGCATTCTCAAACGTGATTGCAACAGATGGACCGTACTACGTCACGCTCTCGCAATACGCTTCGCTCGCCAATTTGCAAGAGGTACGAGAAAAGCTCGCCGGCGATGACGCGTATCAACAAGCGGTGAAGACTCTGAGTTCCGGCCCGGGCCTGCCGTTCGTGCGAGTGGAAAGCAATCTGCTGCGCTGCTTCGACGGAATGCCGCAACCCGCCGTATCCGCGGATGGACATCGCATTTTCGAGTGGCGCACGTACGAATCGCAATCGTTCACCACGCTTGCGCGGAAAATCCGCATGTTCAATCACGGCGAGATGCAAATTTTCGAGCGCCTGGGCATGCGGCCTGTGTTTTTCGGGGAGACGATCATCGGCCCGAAGCAGCCGAATCTGATGTACATGCTGTCTTACGACGACCTGGCCGCGCGCGAGAAACTGTGGCGCGCTTTCGGCTCCGATCCGGAGTGGCAAAAGCTACGCTCGCATCCGGAGCTGGCGGACGCCCAGATCGTCGCGAACATCAGCAACGTCATCCTTCAACCCCTGAAATTCTCGGCGATCCGCTAGCCGGCGTCGAGATGAGTCTCGACGCGGCGGACCGAGAGTCCGCGCCAGGTGAGCTGTAGTAGCACAGGGAAATGAAACAATCATGTGGCTGCTCCAGCTTTCACGGACTGAGCAGGCGACACTCATCGCCACGTGGACCGGTTGGACGCTCGACGGTCTAGATGTGATGGTGTATAGCTTCGTGATCCCCAGCCTGATCGCCGCATGGCACATCACACCGGCGCAGGCCGGGCTGCTCGGCACATCCGCGCTGCTGATCTCCGCGGCAGGCGGATGGCTCGCGGGTTTGGCGGCAGACCGTTACGGCCGCGTTCGCGTGCTACAAATCACCATTGCCTGGTTCGCGCTCTTCACCTTTCTCAGCGGCTTCACCAATGGCTTCCTGGAACTCCTGATCGTTCGTGGTCTGCAAGGGCTCGGCTTTGGCGGCGAGTGGGCGGTGGGCTCCGTGCTGATGGGAGAAACGATCCGGTCGGAATACCGGGGCAGAGTCGTCGGCACGGTGCAAGGCGGCTGGGCGGTTGGCTGGGCGCTCGCGGCCGCGTTCTATAGCCTATTCTTCTCTGTACTTCCGCATGAGATCGCGTGGCGCACCATGTTCTGGATCGGCATCCTTCCCGCACTGCTGCTGTTCTATATCCAGCGCCGCGTCCCCGAGCCGGCACTCTTTAAGCCGAGCGGCGGCGGGCTCCAAATATTCAGCCCCGCGATTATGCGTATCACTGTCCTGGCCTCGCTCGTCGCGTTAGGCGCACAGGGCGGATATTACGCGATTACCACCTGGCTTCCGCTGTATCTCAAGACCGAGCGCGGCCTGTCTGTCTTGAATACGGCAGGCTATCTGTTTGTCGTGATCGCCGGATCCTTCACCGGGTATCTGATCAGCGCCGCTCTCACGGACCGCCTTGGCCGTCGCCGCACACTTCTGGTGTTTGCCGTTTGCTCGCTCGCTACCGTGTGGCTGTATATGGCGCTGCCTATCGGCAACACGGTCATGCTCGCGCTGGGATTTCCGCTCGGCTTTTTTGCATCCGGCGTCTTCAGCCCGTTGGGTGCCTTCTTTACCGAACTCTTTCCTACGCGCCTGCGCGGTTCGGGACAAGGCTTTTCCTACAATGCCGGGCGCGGAATCGGCGCGCTATTCCCAACACTGGTCGGCGTTCTAAGCGCACGCGCTTCGCTCGGTTCGGCGATCGCAATCTTCTCGGCCTGCGCCTATCTGCTGATGATCCTCGGCGTGTTTCTTCTGCCCGAAACCCGGGGCAAAGAACTTCGGTAAGGAAACGCGCGCCTATACGGGGTCAAATTTTACGAAACGAAATTTGAGGGGTCTCCAAAACCGGCGGTGACAAAAATCAGAAAATCTTTATCTAGCCTGGAATCAGAGACTTAGCTTGCGCGAACGGGCCCTTTCTGCACGTTCTTAGGCACATGCTGAGGCGGAAGGATCGGAATGTCATTTGTTTCCAAATTGCCGGAAGAAGCCAGGCAACGTTATGACGCGATTGCGGCCGGATGGCGGGCCGAGTTTGAGCCCGAGGGGTATCAGGAAACGCGGCTGGTCGACATTCTGATTCAGAACGACTGGTTACTTCAACAGAGCGACCAGCGGCTGCTCGAAGCCGAAACAGCGCTGTGCAACGGAGCTGGCGATGAGCAGGAGATTGAGAATAAACAGCGCCGGAAGGC
The DNA here is from genome assembly GCA_035651215.1 of Bryobacteraceae bacterium. Classification (GTDB taxonomy): domain Bacteria; phylum Acidobacteriota; class Terriglobia; order Bryobacterales; family Bryobacteraceae; genus Bog-105. The sequence goes on along the minus strand of DASRGE010000022.1, from coordinate 458,712 downwards.
CGCGGCCGAGCGATCGTTTTACCGGGCTTGGAATGCTTTGCAAGGACTACGAAAGGAACTGATGCGATACGAATGGATGCTGACGAAGATGGAGCACAAGCTGTTCCAATCCGAGCAAGAAAACACGAAGCTGCGCGCGGAAAACAACGCGCTGCGGAAGGGGCAAGAGAGCCAGGAACCGCAGGCCAAGGCGCGAGCGGCGAAGAAGAGCACACCGGCTGTGCAGCCTGAGACGAAAGCGCAGCGGCTGTTTCAGGGCCAGAATGCGCCGAAGAAGCAGCGCAAGATTCAGATTCTGGAGCAGTGGGTGGAGGTCGAGGTGGAAGATGGCGTGACCAAAACGACGCTGCTGCCTTCGAACGAAGAATTGATTGAGGTGGGTAAAACCATGGACCCGCCGCCCGAGTATGTTTACCGGCGCTTTCATTTTCAGAACGGAGTGCCGGAGGAGTATGCGTGGGCAGGCGGCACGGCGGAGATTCGAGAGCGCGGCGGGGCCGGCGTGCAGCGCATGCTGGTGGATACGTGGCTGGATGTGATTGAGCGGGAGAAAGAGCGCGGGGACGGGCATATTGGGCCTTGCGGCGGAAATCTGCCGCGGCCGAAAGAACGCGGCGGATGCGATTGCGAAGTGTGTACGAAGAATGCCGCGATTTTGGAGGGAAGGGCGTAGGCAAGGTACGCAGACGACAACATCGTCTGCGCCACCTGGCGCTGGTTTCACTGAACCGTGCCGGCGGACGCCTGTTTGGAAACAACCGTGTATCCAGGCGGAACAGTAAAGAGATTCGGGTCGGGCTCCGTCTGCTGGATGTTCTGGTATTGCTTCGTTACAGAACTTCCATCGGGCATTGTCTGCTTTAAAAGAACGACAAACAGCAGGTCGGTAGCCGTCCAGACCTCGGTAACTTGTCCCGGTGATGAATCAAACGTAATGCGCGTCATCGTGACCGGATGTCCTTCGACGGTGGTTGTACCTAAAGGCGTTACGGTCGGTGTAGAAGGCGGCGGGTTCGGAGGCAGATAGCGTCCCTTCGGACCTGGCGTAGAAGCCACCACCGCCTGCATCGTGCGCGGATTGAGCGTTGTGATCGTCGCAGACTGGAAGTTTGTTATTACCGAACCCGCCGGCGAGTCCTGCCGGATATTTCCGTTGGTGGCGCGATAATACTGCCCTGTGACGCTCTGGCCGGGGCCGTTTGGGTTGACAGTCGCTATCGTTATATCGGCAATGACCGGTGCGACAGTGTGCGCCGGAACCATTTTGGAGTGGGTTGCAGCCGCCTCTCCAGCCGATGCATCAGTCCGGGTTGACGTCTGATTTTGCGCCCACGCAATCGCGGCGGTGACCGCCAAAACGGACAAGTACCGGATAAGTTGTTTTACCATTTATCTACCCTCCTGAAGAAAATAGTTCTCCTTGCAAATAACCTCTAATAGAGCACTGTCAATGGCTTGCGAACCCATATTGGTCACGCGGCCGAAGGCGGTACCCGCGACGCGAAAGCACATGAGCGCCAGGGTAACGTTCGCACCCCCGCGGGGATAACTGAACGTCAATTTTTTGCAGCTCGCCCACTTTGCCGTCGGGCAGTTTGTAATACAACGTGTAGCGATTGCGAATGCGGCGCATCATTTCCGGAAAACTCGTACTCAGGTCGTCCGAGCGAATCATGTCACCCCCGGTCTGCTCGACAAAGTCCTCCACTCCACCGGAGCGCGTAGCGTGCAGCCGCTCCTTAAGCGCCGCTCGATTGGGCGTTATTAAGCCGCTCACCAGACAATCGGCTTCCCATAATGCAGAGAGGATCGCATTTTTGTGGCGGTCCGGAATGCCCAAATCGTCGCTCACGACCAATATTGCGCGACGCTGGGCATTATCACTCGGTCCAGAAGCGCCGAAATAATTTGCGGCATCACGAACGGCCGCCTGAATCTTGGTTCTGCCCCCGAAACCTAAGCTCAGCATTTCACGGATTGCCTGCTGGACCGCGTCCAACTCACTTGTAAAAGGAGAGATAATCTGCGATTGGCTGTTGAAAACAACGACAGCCACCCGATCCCCGGGGTGCAGCTCTCGTAATGCCAAGTCGGCGACCCGCCAGACCTTTTGTAGCTGTCGGCGCATACTGCCGCTAGTATCGAATAGCAGGATCAAGTCCAGCGGTTGCTCACCCCTTGAGAGCGCAGTTACTACCTGTTCCCGACCACCATCGAATACACGGAAGTCATCCTTATCGAGGTCCATAATCGGGCGATTGTCTTGCCCGAGAACTTCGACATCAACATGGACAATAAAGACCCCAGTCCGGAATGTAGGAACGTTCTGCCCGTGAAGCGGACCGAGCAACAGGAGCCCGGAGCACACCAATTTAGCCCATAACGAGAACGGCGTACGAATAGGAAAGTTAAACCCAGCCACGCATCACCTCGTGTTCTGGCCGCGAGTTCCTAGTACGGGGAAAGTCCGCAATCGTAGGAAATAGAAGGCCACCAATCAGCCGTGTGCAAATCGGAATGACTCGGATTTAAATAGAGGACGTTGTAGGCGCCCACAGCGAGCTTGGCGCTCATCCACCACCCGGAGGCGTTCGCTTGCCAAAACGCAATCTCTTCGGCATCGCTCAGAGCTTGGTTGTAATCTCCGTTGTATATGTCCAAGCCTTCGTTATAGCTATAAATTCCTGCCTCTGTTTGAGCATAGCCATAGGCGCCGATCTGCACGGGCGAGGAGCCCGCAAATTGCACATAATCTATCAGCGAGGATACCTGGCAGTAGTTTCCCACCGCAGCCAAGTTTATCTCCGGTAAGTCCCAATTCTGGGGTGTGCCCAGATTCACGAGATAGTCTATTCTATGCGAAATGCTATAGGACGCAATCTTGACCACATTGCCGCCGTGGCTATGCGCAACGATACTGAGCGGCTGATTAGCGGGAATATTCAAGCTATTGATAAAGTTGGCGAGCGCGGAACCACCGTTGTAGATATCCGGATAATCCGGCCAATAGATTGCGCCATTCGGGTTCCACTGGTAATCGATTGGCGCATCGCCAAGATAGCTGCAATCGCCTGATACTCCGGGTCGGAAGACTGAATCCAGCTTGGGTCGTCATCGAAGGAACCATTGACAAGGATAGTCACACCGCCTGAAGGGGGATAGTTCGACTGCCCGGTATTCTGTTGTATAAACAGGCACTGCTGCTGCGGTCCGCCATTCGAGTCCCACTGTTGCAGATTACAGCCATCGAGCCCGGCGCATTGAGTAGGATTGTCGATCACTTTCCCGCTCAAGCGGTTTGCCAAGGTGAACGTCCAGCCTGTGTCAGTGGGGATTGGAGTCCACTGCTGCTGCCATGAGCCGTTGGATTCCCACTGCTGTATCCGGCAACCATTGTTCTGATAGCATTCCGGTGTGGGGACATCCAGAACTATGCCGCTCGTCTGATTCACAATGTTGTAGAATCCTTGTGTGCCGGTTGGCGCCAGACTCCAGAGTTGCTCGGTAACACCTTCCCACGTCTGGCTCTGAACAGGGCAGGTGTTCCAAATACAGGACTCAGGGACACCCATTACTCCGGAAAGAACATTCCAGATTGAATATGGAACGCCTGTCTGCTGAGAGTGCGCAGCGGACGTGAATAAACAAAAGACGCCAACAGCGACGCATCGCCGTATGGTCCCGAAAAGCCGGTCCGACATAGCCAGCCTCCTAGGTAATTGATTCGTACTGGTTGACCCAGAATACGCGTGGTTACTTGAAGTGTCAAGAACAATTTTCAAAAACAATTTTCAAAAATATTTCAAATGACTTTTAGGAGTTAGATGACCTGTTGCGATGACTTACACCGAGCCCGCCCGAGTATGTTTACCGGCGCTTTCATTTTCAGAACGGTGTTCCGGAGGAGTATGCGTGGGCAAGCGGCACGGCGGACATTCGGGAGCGCGGCGGGGCGGGCGTGCAGCGCATGCTGGTGGATACGTGGCTGGATGTGATTGAGCGGGAGAAAGAGCGCGGAGACGGGCACATTGGGCCTTGCGGCGGGAATCTGCCGAGACCGAAAGAGCGCGGCGGGTGCGATTGCGAAGTGTGTACGAAGAACGCGGAGATTTTGGAGGGAAGAGCGTAGGGTACACAGAGCAGTAGAGCCGCGCAACCGTGATCGCGCCGCAAGTTCGGTGCATAGCCCGACAACTACCTGTGTGCTCCAAGGGAGGCCCCCTTGCTGACGCGCGGGGTTCTGCAGTTGCAGAGATTCCGGTTGCGCAAAGAACGGGGCGTGAGGCCCCGACACCCCGACCGCTTCACCGCCCATCCGATATAACAGTCTGGTGACACGCCTTCCGCTTCTCGCCGCCTTTTCCTCAATTCTTCTCTGCGGTGCGACCTCCCCGAACGTTGTTCACATCGACACCGGCAATATCGAAGGGACTCGCAGCGCCGATTCGAAGGTCCGCATCTTCGAAGGAATTCCCTTCGCCGCCGCGCCAGTCGGCGCATTGCGCTGGAAAGCTCCGCAACCCGCCGCAGCTTGGAGCGGGATCCGTAAGGCGGTCGAATTCGGGCCGCGCTGTATGCAAGGCCGCATCTACACCGACATGGTTTTTCGCGACAATGGCCCCAGCGAAGATTGCCTGTATCTCAACGTCTGGACGCCTGCGCGGGCGGACAATGCGCGCCTGCCGGTGATGGTCTGGATCTACGGCGGGGGTTTCGCCGCGGGCGCTTCCTCCGAACCGCGGCAGGATGGCGAACATCTCGCCGAAAAGGGCGTCGTGGTGGTCAGCTTCAATTACCGGCTGAACATCTTTGGCTTTTTCTCCAGTCCGGAACTGGCGAAGGAATCCGGCCACGATTCAGCAGGCAATTACGGCTTGCTCGATCAACTTGCCGCATTGCAATGGGTTCACCGCAACATCGCAGCCTTTGGCGGCGATCCGGACAACGTCACCATCTTCGGCGAATCGGCCGGGTCATTATCGGTGAGCGCCCTAATGGCCTCGCCACTGTCGAAAAATTTATTCCGCCGCGCCATCGGGGAAAGCGGGGCGTTCTTCGGCCCGACGCTTCCTCTGAAGCCGCTCAAAGAAAGCGAAGAAGCGGACCAGAAATTTGCCACGACGAAGCTCGGCACCGATTCGATCGAAGCACTCCGCGCCAAGCCCGCCAGCGAAATTCTGGAAGCCGCGCTGAAAGAAAGACCGCAGGTCCGCTTTGCGCCTAATATCGATGGCTACTTCCTCCCGGAAAGCGTTTCGGCCATCTTTGAGGCGGGCAAGCAAGCTCATGTTCCGCTTCTGGCCGGTTTCAATCATGATGAGGGCAGCTACCACATGATCTTTGGAAAGGAGCCGGTTTCTGTCCAAAATTACGAAAGCCGCATCCACGCCATGTTCGGCAGCAACGCCGACGAAATTCTAAAGCTCTACCCCGCCAAGAATGACGAGCAAGCCAAGCGCTCGGCGCAGGACCTCGCGGGCGACCGCTTCATTGCCTTCGCCACATGGAAATGGATTCAGACCCAATGCGAAACCGGCGGCTCGCCCGTGTATCGCTACGAATTTGACGATGCGCCGCCAACGCTTCCCGAGCAGGGCGAATCGCGCGGCGCGTATCATTCCTCGGAAATCGAATTTGTGTTCGGCAATCTCGCCTCGAAGAAACTGCCTTGGAAACCGGCCGACTACAAGCTGTCGGAGTTAATGTCCACTTACTGGACTAACTTCGCCAAAGGCGGAAACCCAAACGGGCCGGACCTTGTCAAGTGGCCTGTCTACGACAAAAAAGATGACTGGGAAGTCATGTACCTGAGTACCGACCCGCACGCCGCCCCGGCCGCTCATCGGGCGCGCTACGAATTTCTGGACCACCTGAAGTCGTTCGAAGCCAGGCCCTGATTTCACCGGAGGTCGAACTGAAGTTCGGCACGGCACGCTGAAGGCGTGCGCCACACTGAAGGTGTGGTTCGGGAACGCCGGAATCTGGCCTCACTTATAGACGATTTTCAACGGCACAGCCAGGAAATTGCCATTGTCAACCGGCGCGGTTTGCGGTTGACGCGCACGAGTTACGGAGAACTGGGCCAGCTTGCGGGGCGGTTTGCGGCCGAGCTGCGCAACCGCAGCGCGCAAAAAGGAGACCGGGTGCTCCTTTGGGGCGAGAACAGCGCGACTTGGGTCGGCGCGTTTTTTGGCTGTGTGCTGCGAGGGGTGCTTCCGGTGCCGCTCGATTTTGCGAGCACGGTGGAGTTCGCCCGGAGCGTGGAGCGCGAAGTTTCGCCGGTCCTGATTCTGGGAGATGGCGAGAAGCTCAAGGCGCTTGAAAGTAGGCGTCCCTCGATGGCGATCGAGCAATTCGATGACATTGTTACGCGGGATAGCGCCGGGCCGATTCCGGATCTGGCGGAGAGCGATGCGCTGCAAATCGTGTTTACTTCGGGAACAACGGGCGAGCCGAAAGGTGTGGTGCATACGCATGAGAACGTGCTGGCGAGTCTGCGGCCGATCGAAACCGAGATGCAAAAGTACCTGAAATACGAGCGGCTGGTGCATCCGGTCCGCATTCTGCACACGCTGCCGCTCAGTCACGTGTTCGGGCAGTTTATGGGGCTGTGGATTCCGCCGCTGCTCGCGGCCGAGCTTCACTTCGAAAGCCGCTTGGTGGCCGCCGAACTGATCGAGCGCATTCACAACGAACGCATTTCGGCGCTGGCTGCGGTGCCGCGTGTTCTGGAACTGCTGCAGAGTCACGCGATGGACCGGTTTCCGGAACTGGCGGGCCGGGTCGCGGAAGCCGAGCGGATTAGTGCATGGCGGCGCTGGTGGCGATTTCGCAAAATCCACCGCTTGTTCGGTCTGAAGTTCTGGGCGTTTATTTGCGGCGGGGCGTCGCTCTCGCAAGCGAGCGAGCGCTTCTGGACGTCGTTGGGATTTGCAGTGGTTCAAGGCTACGGGATGACCGAGACCACGGCGCTGGTGAGTTTGAACCATCCGTTCCGACCCGCGCAGGGCACGATTGGACAGGTGCTGCCGGGGCGCGAAGTGCGCCTGACAGACGAAGGCGAAGTGCTGGTGCGCGGAGCGACCATTTCCAATGCGACATGGCAGGGCGGGCAGATCCGCCGCGAGGATTCGGAATGGCTGGCGACCGGCGATCTGGCTGAATTTGACGAAAACGGCAATCTTCGATTTCGCGGGCGGAAGAAGGATGTGATTGTGACGTCGTCCGGTCTCAACATTTACCCGGACGATTTAGAAGCGGCCCTGCAGCAGCAGGCGGGAGTGAAGGGTTCGGCGGTGATCGAGACGGATACGGAGCAGGGCCCGGAGCCATTGGCAGCGCTGGTGATGACGGGCGATGCCGACCCGGACGCGGCGGTGGCGAGCGCGAACAAACGGCTGGCGGAGTTTCAACGGATCCGGCACTGGATTGTGTGGCCGGAGGCGGATTTGCCGCGGACGTCCACTGGAAAGGTGCTGCGGCGGGAGGTGGCGCGGCGAATCGCGAGCGGTGAAGTGGCGGCAGGCACGAGGGCGGTTTCCGAACCAGCCGAGTTGAACCTGGATAGTCTCGGGCGAGTGCAATTGCAGGCGCAGTTGGAAGAGAAATACGGCGTGTCCTTGGACGATGCGGCGTTGCAGCAGGTGAAGACGCAGCAGGACGTTCAGAAATTACTGCAACAACCTGCGTCCGCAATGGCGCGCCCGCAGGAACGAGCGCCGCGGCATATCTATCCGCGGTGGCCGTGGAATCCGGTGATGTGGGCCATTCGCAGCGTGTTTCTGGAGGCGATTGCGATGCCGGTGCTGCGGTTTCTGGCGAAGCCGAAACGTTTGCGGCGAGTGACTGGAGAACTGCCCCGTTCGCCGATGCTGATTGTCAGCAATCATGTGAGTTCGTACGATCCGGCGTTTGTGTTGTATGCACTGCCGGGTCGGATGCGACGGCGGGTGGCGATTGCGATGTCGGGGGAAATGCTGCTCGATTTCCGGCGAGGCCGGAATCAGGGGAACTGGTTTCTGAACCTGATGGCTCCGGTTGCTTATCTGCTGATCACGGGGCTGTTCAATGTGTTTCCGCTGCCCCAGGTGAGCGGGTTTCGGCGCAGCTTCCGGCACGCGGGCGAGGCGATTGATCGCGGCTACAACGTTCTGGTGTTTCCAGAGGGACAGCGGTCGGCCAATGAAAATCCGCTGCCGTATAAGAGCGGTTCAGGGCTGCTGTGGAAAGAGCTGAACGTACCGTTGCTGCCGGTACGGCTGCACGGGCTTGGGGCGTTGAAGGAGAGCGGGGAGAGATGGTTCCGGTCGGGAAAGATTTCGGTTTCGGTGGGAGATATTTTGTGGCCGGAACCCGGGCAACCGGCAGAGGAGTTAACCGAGCGGCTAAGGGAAGCGGTGTTGAGGCAATAGAAACCGCTCCCTGGCGGTCGCGGCTCGGTAAAGAGTCGCGGCCACTAGGGAGACCAATATTATGCGTGCGGGAGCGGCACGGCGTGGGTTTTGGTTGCCATCCTGTGACTGAGCACCGCAAACACAAATACCACGACACCAACACATAAGCTGTTAATGAAGCGTCCCGTGTTGCCGGTGTAGCCGTAGATCCAGGGCGAACAAAACGCCCAGATACCCAGCACCATATTCCACCAGCTCAGCGCGCTAGAGTATACGGGCCGCGACAATCTTGTCAACGCAAGCAGGAACATGGCAGCTCCGATAATCCAGGAGTTCCATGCATTTCCTGACGTGTACGCACCATAGACCCAAGGCGATACAAAGAACCAGATTCCAGCTAGCAGAACGATGGTACTCGCGGATCGCACTCCGACCAGGCTTCCGGTCGTATTCGCTCTGATGCTGGTGTTCACTTCCTCATTCGGCGTCATACTCAACCTCCATTTATTAGACGTTCGGAGTGCGATTCGTGTGATGAAATAACAGTCTGTAACTATGGCGAAAACCGGATACCTTCTTGCTTTGCTTTCGATCAGCGCCCTGGCAGCGGATCTTACACCAGTTGCAAACTTTTCAACGCCCGTCGGCGGACCACAGATTCTCTCGCCTGCCATTCCCGATCACCCCTGGACCGTTGCGGGCGAACATGGAGCGCTATTGGGGCGGCAGGACGGAACATTCGAGGCATGGTTGTGGCCCGTGAAGATTCTGAGTCATTTCCGGATCTCGGCGGAGCTTGCGGATTACGCAGTTCCGATCGATGTCAACGGGCTAGCGGCTGAGATAAAAGTCACAGGGCCGGAAACTGTGATTACTTACTCACACGCGGCATTTACGATCCGGCAGCATATGTTCGCTCCGCGCGCTGAGGCTACACCTGCGACGGGCGCCGTGGTGTTTTTTGAAATTCATTCGGTTCGCCCATTGCGGTTAACCCTTTCTTTTACTCCGGAGATGTTACGCATGTGGCCTGCTCCGAATTTCGGGCGGCCGAACGGCGAATGGGTACAGCAAGGGAGCATTGGCGCTTACGTTCTGCATACGGACAATCCTGCGTTTTCCGCAATCGTGGCGATGCCGCGCACACGGCCCGGCATCATGGTGCCGTATCAGGAGCATCCGCAGACTTACCCGCTTCAGTTCCAGCTTTCTTTTAATCCAGTGCGGGATGCCGGCCTGGTCTTTCCTCTTATCCTGACGATGAATAACGGCACCAGCGTTTTCGATCAGGCCACAAAAGTTAATTCGGCTATTCCGGACTTATATAAACAAACGAAAGATTACTATTCGCATTTCTTCGAGACGCGGCTGACGATTGATACTCCAGATAACCACTTAAATGAAGCGCTTCAATGGGCCGAGCTGGCGATTGACGAGATGCAGGTTCGTTATGGCGACGAAACGGGGTTAGTGGCTGGATATTATGAATCCGCCGCATCTGCGCGTCCCGGATTTGGGTGGTTTTTCGGACGCGATACGCTCTGGACTACATACGCGATCAACAGCTATGGCGATTTCGCCCTAACCCGCCGCGGTCTGGATTTTCTGATTCAACGCCAGCGCGAGGACGGGAAGATCATGCACGAGTTTTCGCAAGCCGCCGGGCTGGTGAACTGGAAGGCTACGCCGTACTTTTATGCGTCCGCCGATGCGACCCCGCTGCTGGTGATGGCGATGTGGGACTATGTGCGAACGAGCGGCGATATATCGTATTTACAAAGTAACTGGAACGCAGTAAAGAAAGCATACGGGTTTACGCGGACGCACGAGGGAAGCGACGGTATTTACACTAATGCCGAAGGAACGGGGTGGGTGGAATCGTGGCCGCCGGGAATGCCACATCAGGAAATCTATTTGGCTTCGCTCGATCAGCAATCGTGTCAGGCGATGGGACATCTTGCGGCGCTCGCGGGGGATGCGGTGCTCGCTTCCGAGGCGCGCAAGAGAGCGGAGGCGATTGCGAATACGATTCAGTCGTCGTTTTATGAGCCCGGGGCGAAATTTTATGCGTTTAGTCACAATACGAACGGGTCGCTGGATCAAACAGCCACGATTTATCCGGCGGTGGCGTGGTGGGATGGCGACTGGGCGTTGAAGAACGCTGGCGAGATGTTGACACGCTGGGCTTCAAAAGAGTTCTCGACGGATTGGGGCACGCGCGATCTCAGCGATAACGCTTTGTTCTACGACCCGATCAGTTACCATCAAGGCTCTGTTTGGCCATTGTTCACGGGTTGGGTGTCACTGGCAGAGTATCGGGCCGGACGGCCGCTTTCCGGCTACGCGCATCTGATGCAGAATGCGAATTTGACGTGGGCCCAGGATTTGGGTTCTGTCACGGAGCTTCTTTCCGGGGAATTTTTTCAGCCGCTGGGGCGAAGCAGCTCGCACCAGATGTGGTCCTCCGCGATGATTATTACACCGCTGCTGCGCGGGTTGTTCGGGCTGGACTGGGATGCTCCGAATCATACATTGCGCGTGTCGCCGCATTTACCGGCGAACTGGAATCGAGCGACGTTGCGAAATGTGCATCTGGGTTCGAGCACCTTTACGGTTGAATATGTGAGGAACGGAGGGCAATTGACAGTTGGGGCGAGGACGCAGACGCCGGAGGTGTTGTGTGTTGTGGCGAGTAGTGGGCCGGAAAGGCCGTGCCAGGCGGAGAAGTCGACGATGCACGTGGTAACGGCGCCGGTACCCGCGGTGGAGTTGGCGATGCCGAGCGAGCTGCCGACGCCGGGGTCGTGGACGACACGGTTGAAGGCGCTGGATGAGAAGGTGACGGATCGGGGTGAGAGTTTCACGTTTGAAGCTTTGGGAGGGAGTAGTTATGATCTGCCGGTGAGGATCAATCGGGCGCATATGAGTGTGGAAGGCGCGGAGATGCGGAACGGGAGCGTGCATGTGGAGTTTCCAGCGGGGAGCGGCTATGAGAAGAAGACGGTGCGGTTTGAGTGGTAATGCCGGCTCGAAAGCCGGCATGGCAGGCCAAAAGGCCTGCTCCACTTTGCTCTTGTTCGTGGCGGTTGCGCTTTTTGCGCAGACGCAGCGGCCGTCCATTCTGGAGTACATCCAGCAGACCTGGGCGGTTCTCACGCGCTCGAATAAGGACCTTGCAAAGGCTGCAGTCGACCCGAAATTCCATCCGGGGCCGGATGGGCGCTGGCCGGTGTACATTTCGCGCACGGAGGATGCGCAGCTTGTAGAAGAATCGCTGCGGCGGGAGATGCCCGCCGCCGGGTTCAAGACCATTGATGTGCGTCCGCTTCCAGCCGATCTCGATTCGCTGCAGGCACAGGGACTGCTCTACTTGCCGCATCCTTACGTGGTGCCGGGCGGCCGGTTCAATGAGATGTACGGCTGGGACAGCTACTTCATCCAGGTTGGATTACTGCGAGATGCGGATTTGGAACTCGCCAAGGACATGGCCGATAACTTTCTGTATGAAGTAAAGAACTACGGAAAGGTGCTGAATGCGAACCGCACTTACTATCTGACGCGCTCGCAGCCGCCGTTTCTTACCGAGATGGTTCTGGGTGTTTACCGGAAAACACACGACCGCAAGTGGCTGGCGGATGCTCTTCCGATGATCGAGCAGTATTACAAGGTCTGGAATACCGAGCCGCATCTTACGCCGGAAACCGGGCTTTCGCGTTATTTCGATATGGGCGAAGGGCCCGCGCCGGAGGTCGTGTCAGCCGAGCGCAACGCGGCGGGCGAGACACATTATCAACTGGTCAAACAGTATTTCCGGACTCACACGATTACGGATTATGACGTGAGTCAATACTACGATCGGGTAACGGATCAGCTCACGCCGCTGTTTTACAAAGGTGACCGCTCGATGCGCGAGTCCGGTTTCGACCCGTCCAATCGCTTCGGAGCATTCAATATCGATATCATTCACTACGATCCGGTATGTCTGAACGCGCTCCTGTATTTGATGGAGACGCAGACGGCGGAGATTTTGACGACGCTTGGACGGGCGGAGGGGGCGGCGACGTGGAAGAAGCGCGCCGACGATCGCGCAGAGCGGATTAACCGCCTCATGTGGGATGAGAAAGATGGACTTTATTACGACTACGATTTCGTTCACAAGCGCGTGCGGCGGTACCCGTTTTTGACGACGTTTTATCCTCTGTGGGCGGGGTTTGCGTCGAAGGAGCAGGCTGCGCGTGTCGAAAAGAATTTATCGCTTTTCGAGCGAGTGGGAGGACTTCAGACCAGTACGTACGTGAGCGGGAATCAGTGGGATGCGCCGTTTGGCTGGGCGCCGCTGCAGATGATCGCGGCGGATGGTTTGCGCCGTTACGGATACAAGGCCGATGCGGAGCGTATTTCGATGAAATTTCTTTCGCTGGTCCGGCGCGAGTTTCTGCGGCAGGGGTACATTGTCGAAAAATACGACGTGGTGCATGGCGGGTCGAATGTAAGCGCCAATATTCATTTTGGGTACCGTGCGAATCAAGCCGGATTCGGCTGGACAAACGCAGTGTTTACCGAGCTATATGATCAGCTCACACCGGAGGACCGGGAGAGGTTGATGGCCGCTCCCTAGCGGTCGCGGTTCTGAACGACTTGTTCCCTGGCTTCAATTTCGACGCGTTCCTTTTTGATATCCAAGCGCACGCGCGCGTAGATGTTCATATAGACGTTCGCCACCCAGACGAGGGCGAAAAAGGAAATCAAATAGCCGCGCCAATCCATGTACAGCAGCTTGAATTGCGTAATGGCTAAGAAAACGACTACGACGTAATGGCTAAAGCAGTATTCGCACGTAAATAGATAAAAGAATTTGCGCTGATAGAGCCGGTTGCAGACTTCGCATTTCTTCTTGCACCATTCGCGGGGCTCGCGGAAGACCTCTTCGTGGGTTACGGTCCATGCGATCGAGGCAATGGGAAGCCCCAGGATGAATAGGAATGCGAGCTGTTCGCCGATGCTCATGTGTTCTCTTCTACTATCGTCGAATATCTATGCAAGGAAGAAAACCGTTGCTGATTGCCGCTTTTCTGACATGGAACGCCGGCTTCGTGGATGCCGTCGGGTTCGTTTCGCTGGGTCACATTTACACAGCAAACATGAGCGGCAACAGCATCGCGGTGGGGATACAGTCGGCTTCGCAGGACTGGCCCGAAACTATCCGGCGCTTCTGGCCGGTGCTGCTTTACGTCGTGGGGCTACTGTTTTGCCGGCTGCTCATCGAATTTGGAGCGCGGGAGCGCATTCGCTCCATCGCGGCGGTCAGTTTCCTGTGCGAAATCGTGCTGCTGCTGCCGGTTTTCTTATCGCCCGTCGCAAGTCCGCCGACTTTATTGGCGTTTGGCTTCGTTGCACTGCTCGCGGCGGCAATGGGCGTGCAGAATGCGGCCGTGACGCACTTCAGTACGATTACGCTGCACACTGGTTTTGTTACGGGAACGCTGGTGAAATTTGCCGAATATGGCGCCAAATACCTGGGCTGGTTGTTCGACCAGACTCGTTTGCCGGGACACTCCCTGCTTGGGGTGCTGCAAGCTTCTGCGCGGCAGGAGCACTTCCGATTGACGCTGTATCTGGGGGGAATCTGGATTTGCTATGTGGCCGGAGCGTCCTGCGGGGCGCTAGGAGATCACAGCTTTCAATTCAAATCGCTCGTCGTGCCCATTGCCGGGTTGGCGCTGCTCACGGTTCTGGATCTGTATGCGCCATTTGCGCAGCGGGAAGAAGAAATCCCCAAGCGACAATAAAGCGATGCCCAACCAAAGAGCAAGCCGAGCAACCCCGGCGGGCCCCTGTTGCATGGTTATTTTTGGGGCCGCCGGCGATTTGACCAAGCGCCTGATTGTTCCGGCGCTCTACAATCTCGCCGCGGCGCGGCTTCTTCCCAAAGAGTTCGCCATTACCGGCGTGGACCTGGCGCAGGAATCCGACGAAGACTGGCATGCGTCGCTCAAGGAGATGACGCAAGAGTTCATCCAGGCGGGGCGCGACGGCGCCGAGCTCGATGAAAACATCTGGCAATGGCTGGTGGGCCGGATGTCTTACGTACAGGGGGATTTGAACAATCCGCAGACGTATGAGGATCTGAAGGGCAGATTAAAGCAGCTTGACGCCAAGTTTGGTACAGCGGGCAATTACGTTTTTTACCTGGCGGTGGCTGATCGGTTTTTTGCAACTGTGGTGGAGCACCTGGGGCAGAGCGAACTCGGCTGCGAAAAAGATGGATACTGGCGGCGCGTGGTGATCGAGAAGCCGTTCGGGCACGACCTGGAATCGGCGAGAGAACTGAATCGCAAGGTGCTCTCGACCTTGACGGAAAGTCAGGTTTTCCGGATCGACCACTTCCTCGGCAAAGAGACGGTGCAGAACATCATGATGTTTCGGTTTGCGAACGGACTCTTCGAGCCGGTCTGGAATCGGGATCGTATCGATCATGTGCAGATTACGGTTGCGGAGACGGTGGGAGTCGAAAAACGCGGGCGTTTTTATGAGCGAACGGGCGCGCTGCGCGACATGGTTCCGAATCACGTGTTTCAGCTTGTGGCGATGACGGCGATGGAGGCGCCCAACTCGTTTCATGCGGACGCGGTTCGCTCGGAAAAGGCGAAGGTGATTGAGGCAGTTCATATCTGTACTCCCGAAGAGGTGCGTTGTTCAGCGGTGCGCGGGCAGTATGACCGCGGCGAGTTGGATGGAGAGCCGGTGCTGGCTTACCGGCATGAGCCGGATGTGTCTGCGGGGTCGGATGTGGAGACGTACGTAGCGCTGAAACTCGCGATCGAAAACTGGCGCTGGTCCGGCGTACCGTTTTATATCCGCACGGGAAAACGCCTGGCCGCGCGGAAGACGCAGATTGCGATCCGGTTCAAGGAGACACCCGCGGCGCTGTTTCGGGATACTCCGGTGCGAAGCCCGGCGCCGAACTGGCTGCTGTTGCGCATTCAGCCGGATGAAGGGATTGCGTTTGAATTCGGAGCGAAGATTCCGGGGCCGACGATGAAGCTCGGCGACGTGCGCATGGATTTCAAATACCGGGATTATTTTGGAACCGCGCCGTCGACGGGTTATGAAACGCTGATCTACGACGTGATGATCGGCGATGCCACGCTGTTTCAACGCGCGGATAACATCGAGGCCGGATGGCGTGTGGTGCAGCCGGTGCTGGATGTCTGGAGCGCGGAGCCGCCGAACGATTTTCCGAATTATGAGGCCGGGAGCCAGGGGCCGAAAGAAGCCGATGAACTACTCGCGCGTGACGGACGGGCGTGGCGGGGGATTAATTAGGGATTGCGGTGTAAGGTTCGGTATTTGCGCAGGAGTTCGTACATGACAATCGCGCCGGCGCTGGCGACGTTGAGGGAATGCTTCAGGCCGAGCATGGGGATGCGGACGTGGGCGTCGCAGAGTTCGAGCAGCGCGGGAGCGAGGCCGTCCACTTCGTGGCCGAAGAGCACGCAAACGGGGAAATGCGGCTGCCAGTCGAAAATGTCGAGCGCGCGGTCGCTGGTTTCGATCGCTGCGATTTCGTAGCCGTGCTTACGCAAGTTGTTCACGGCGGCGACGGGGTCGTCTACCGATTCCCAGGCAACACGCTCTTCGGCGCCTAAGGCCGTCTTGCTGATGGCGCTTTTGGGAGGACGGGCGGTAATCCCGCTCAGTAGCAAACGTTCGATACCGGCTCCGTCTGCCGTCCGGAAGAAAGCACCGACGTTATACATGCTGCGCACGTTGTCGAGAAGGATCGAGACGGGCAGGCGCCGGAACTCGTAGGCCGCAGCGGCCGTGGTCGCGCGGTAAGGAACACGCTCCATCAACCCTATTTACGATCCAGGCCGGCGCGCTTCCACAGTTCGCCGACGCGTTGTTTGACCTCCGGAGACATCTCGATTACGTTCGGCCAGCGCCGCGTAAAGCCTTCGGATTTCCATTTCGTCGTTGCATCGATGCCCATTTTGGAGCCGTAATTCGGCAGGCGGCTGGCGTGGTCGAGCGAATCGATGGGACCCAGGGAGAATTCGATATCGCGCTCGGGATCGATATTGTTGAGCGCTTTCCAGGCGACTTCGGCGGAATTCTGAACGTCAACGTCTTCATCCACCACGACGATGCACTTGCTGAACATCGCCTGACCCAAACCCCAGATGGCGTGCATGACTTTACGCGCCTGGCCCGGATACGATTTGCGGATGGAGATCAGAATGAGGTTGTGAAAGACGCCTTCGGCGGGCATGGCGATATCGCGCACTTCGGGCAACTGCGTGCGCATGAGCGGCAGGAAGATGCGTTCGATGGCCTTGCCCATGTAGAAATCTTCCATGGGCGGCGGGCCTACGATAGTGGCGGCATAAATGGGATTCTTGCGATGCGTGATGCACTCGATGTGAAAGACCGGGTAGTCGTCGTCGAGAGAGTAAAAGCCAGTGTGATCGCCGAACGGGCCTTCGCGGCGTAGCTCGCCGAGATTCAGATAGCCTTCCAGAACGATTTCTGCATTGGCCGGGACTTCGAGATCACTGGTTTCGCATTTCACCATTTCGACTGCCCTGCCCCGCAGAAAACCCGCGAACATCATTTCGTCGATATTGGGCGGCAACGGCAGAACGGCCGAAAACATAGTCGCGGGATCGGCGCCGACGGCAACTGCGACCGGCATTCGGGTTTCCTGGCCGCGTTCCAGCAGACGGCGATAGTGCTCGGCGCCTTGCTTGTGCTTTTGCCAGTGCATTCCGGTGGTCTGGCCGTCGAAGACCTGCATGCGGTACATGCCGCAGTTGCGCTTTCCGGTGTTCGGGTCAGTTGAAAATACCAGAGGAAGCGTGATGAAGCGGCCGCCGTCACCGGGCCAGCAATGGAGGATGGGAAAGTAATTGAGTGAAAAGTCGGAGCGGCGGATGACCTCTTTGCACGGGCCGTTCGATACGGTTTTGGGGAAGGCTGCGTTTAGTTCCGCGAGTTTGGGAAGTAGCTTGAGCTTGTCGAGTAGTCCTTCGGGCTTTTGCATTTCGAGAAAGCCGGTGATGCGCTCCGCGATTTCTTGGATGTTTTCAACGCCGAGCGCGAGTTCCATGCGGCGCATGCTGGCGAATACGTTGATCAACAGCGGCACGCTCGACCCCTTCGGGTTTTGAAACAGGAGTGCGGGGCCGCCGGATTTCACGGCGCGATCCGCAAACTCTGTGATTTCAAGATAAGGATCTATTTCGAGTGAGATTCGCTTCAGCTCGCCCGCCTTTTCCAAGGCTCGCAGGAAATCGCGCAGATCGTCGAAAGCCATGTGAATACGCTTCACCCATTATGATGAGAGTGAATCATGAGCAGACGAACTGCTTTAGTCACCGGCGCAAGCCGCGGTATTGGAAAGGCGTGCGCACACGCGCTGGCGCAGGCCGGATATCGTGTGGCTCTTGCGGCGCGCTCGCTGGAGAAGCTGGAAGAAACGGCCAGCGCGATTCGTCAAAATAACACCGAAGCGTTCAGCGTGGAGATGGATCTGGCAAGCCGTGAATCGATTGTCAATGCGGCGGGCAGGGTCGCGAAAGAGTTCGGGCGGATCGATGTTTTGGTAAATAACGCCGGAATTACCAAAGACGGTCTGGCGGTTCGGATGAAGGAAGCGGATTGGGAAGCGGTGCTGCAGACGAATTTGAGTGGTTCTTTTTTCCTGATTCAGCAAGTGCTTCCCGGGATGATGCGCGAGCGCTGGGGCCGTATCGTCAACATATCGTCAGTGGTGGGAGAGCGCGGCAATCCAGGCCAGGCGAACTATGTGGCATCGAAGGCCGGGTTGATTGGTTTGACGAAATCGCTGGCGCAGGAGGTCGGGAGCCGGAATATCACGGTGAACGCGGTAGCGCCCGGGTTTATTGGAACGGATATGACGGAGCAACTCAGCGCCGAATTGAAGCAGAAGATGATTGACGAAACTCCGTTGAAACGGATCGGAACGCCGGAAGATGTTGCACACGCGGTGCGATTTCTGGTCAGCGACGAGGCCAGCTTTATCACCGGACACGTACTCGACGTGAACGGTGGGATTTACATGTAGTTTGGAGATGCAGAAAAACAGTCCTTTCAAAATCGGCCTGGTCCAGATGAGCTGCTCGACGGATCCCGATCGGAATCTCGCAAAGGCGATTGACGGTATCCGCGAGGCGGCGCGGAAAGGCGCGGAGATTGTCTGCTTGCAGGAATTGTTTCGAAGCCAGTATTTCTGCCGCGAAGAGAAGGCTGAGTTGTTTAACCTGGCGGAGACGATTCCGGGTCCTTCGACCGAGGCGATTGGGGCGGTGGCGAAAGAACTGCAGGTTTCGGTAGTTGCGTCGTTGTTTGAGAAGCGGGCGCAGGGGCTGTATCACAACACGGCTGCCATCCTCGATGCGGATGGGAAATTGGTCGGGCTGTATCGCAAGATGCACATTCCGGACGATCCGCTGTATTACGAGAAGTTTTATTTCACGCCAGGAGATTTGGGGTTCCAGAATTTCGAGACACGGTATTCGCGGATCGGCGTGCTGGTGTGTTGGGACCAATGGTATCCGGAAGGAGCGCGCATCACCAGTTTGCAGGGCGCCAATGTATTGTTCTATCCGACGGCGATCGGGTGGCATCCGGCGGAGAAGGCGCAGTATGGCGAAGCGCAGCTCGATGCGTGGCGCACGATTCAGCGTGCGCATGCAATTGCGAATGGTGTTTTTGTGGCGGCAGTAAATCGAACCGGCTACGAGGGTTCGCCGGAGAGTGGTTTGGAGTTCTGGGGAAACTCGTTTGTGGCCGATCCGTTCGGGCGCGTCATTGCCCAGGCATCGACGAGCGAAGAGCAGGTACTTGTGGCGGAGTGCGATCCGCAGCAGATGGATGAAGTGCGAAGGAACTGGCCGTTTCTGCGGGACCGGCGGATCGATGCGTATGCGCCGATTACGCAGAGGTGGCTGGGGTGAGAAGCGCCACTATGCCGGCCGAATGGGAGCCGCACGAAGCGACGTGGCTGGCATGGCCGCACGAAATTACCGACTGGCCCGGAAAGTTTGCGCCGATTCCATGGGTATACGGCGAAATCGTCAGGCATCTTTCGCGCGTGGAGAAGGTGCGGATTCTGGTTCAGGATGCTGAAGGGGAGCAGAAGGCGCGCCGGGTGCTCCAGAAGTGCCATGTAGACATGCCCGCGGTCGAGTTTTTTCAGATTCCGACGGATCGAAGCTGGACGCGCGATTACTGTCCAATCTTCGTGAAGAGCAGCAGCGGTGAGCGCGCGATGCTGAACTGGCATTTCAATGGTTGGGCGAAGTACGGGAACTGGAAGCACGACGATGCGGTGACGGAATGCCTCGCGCAGCGGCTCGGAATACGGATGTTGACGCCGATGTGGAATGGTAAGCGGGTGGTTCTGGAAGGAGGCAGCATCGATGTGAATGGCGCCGGGTCGATCCTGACCACCGAGGAGTGTTTATTGAGCAGTGTGCAGGCGCGGAATCCGGGGCTGCCGCGTTCCGATATGGAGGCAGTGTTTCGGGAGTATCTCGGAGCAGATAAGACGATCTGGCTTCGCAATGGGATTACGGGGGATGACACGCACGGGCACGTGGACGATCTGGCACGTTTCACGGACGAGCAGACGATTGTGATTGCGGCGGAGGACGATCCCGCGGAAGCGAATTATGAGCCGCTGAAGGAGAATCTTGCGCTGTTGCAGAAGACGGCGGCATTTCGGATTGAGATGCTGCCGATGCCGGAACCGGTCTACTTCGATGGACAGCGGCTGCCGGCGAGTTACGCGAATTTTTATATTGCGAATGGTCTGGTGCTGGCGCCGACGTTTAACGATCCGAAGGATCGAGTGGCCTTGAATAAAATTGCTGAGCTTTTTCCGGATCGAAAAGTCATTGGGATTGCGGCGAGGGATCTCGTGCTGGGACTGGGGACTTTGCATTGCATGACGCAGCAGCAGCCCGCCTGATTCCTGCCGGCATTCCGCTGGCGATCTGGGTTTATCTTTTGCTTGGGCGGGGCGGGTTTTGGAGGGAACCAAGCGTCGCGAAGAGTCGCGACGCGGCACGCACGAGTGCGTGCGCCACGGTTGTTGCGGTGGTGCCGGCGAGGAATGAGGCAGAAGTCATTGGGCGGGCGGTTGGCTCACTGGTCAGGCAGGGTTTGCAGGTAATTGTTGTCGATGACGGGAGCACGGACGGCACGGCAGAGATTGCGGCGAGCTTGGGAGTAACCGTTATTCACGGAAAGCCGTTAGCACCGGGCTGGACGGGCAAACTCTGGGCGATGTCCCAAGGGGTGACACACGCGATGCAGTTTGAGCCCGAATATTTGCTGTTCACCGACGCCGATATCCGGCATGGCGCGCAGACTGTAGCGGAACTGTTGCAGATTGCGGAATCGTATGACTTGGCGTCGTACATGGTGAAGCTCGCGTGCACAACAACGGCGGAGAAGGCGCTGATTCCGGCGTTTGTGTTTTTCTTTTTGAAGCTGTATCCGCCGGCGTGGATCCGGTCACCGGGATTCAAAACTGCCGGAGCTGCTGGTGGATGCATTCTGATCCGGACCGCGGCGCTGAGGAAGATTGGCGGCCTGCAATCGATAGCGGGTGAGGTGATCGACGATTGCGCGCTGGCGCACGCGGTGAAGCGGAGCGGCGGGCGGGTGTGGATGGGCCTTACCGAAGACGCCGAAAGCATTCGATCCTACGGAGGGTTCGGCGACATCGGACGCATGATTTCGCGTACGGCATTCAACCAGTTGCATCATTCCCCATTGCTGCTGATTGGAACGGTGATCGGGTTGTTCTTTACGTATCTATGGCCGCCGCTGCTGGTATTCAGCGGCAACACGGCGCCAATGGCTCTGGGCGGTACGGCGTGGGCCCTGATGACGCTGGCGTATCTTCCCATGGTTCGGTTTTACCGGCTATCCTGGGCCTGGAGTCTAACGCTGCCGCTGGTTGCATTGTTCTATGCGGGGGCGACAGTCTATTCAGCTATCCAATACTGGCGGGGGAAAGGCGGCGAATGGAAAGGCCGCGCGCAGGATGCCAGGGGAAGGTAGGCCCGTCCCTCACGCGCTAAAGCGGACGTGCCTTGCACGCCAGGCCGGGGTTCTGTTATTTCAAGCCGGCCATGGTGGGGAGCAGGTTTTTGAATAACTGGAGGAAGCCGGGGCCGGCGACAATGATGGTCAGAGCCGGCATACAGAAAAAGAAGATGGGGAAGATAAGTTTTACACCGACTTTCCCGGCGCGTTCTTCCGCTTCCTGCCGGCGGCGGACTCGAAGAAATTCCGATTGGGTGCGGAGCGCTTCGGCCACGCTGGTTCCGAAGCGGTCGGTTTGCACAAGAATTGCAACGAGTTTCTTGAGCTGATCTTCGCCGGTACGGCGCGCCAGGTTGCGAAGCGCGTCGATACGGCTGCCGCCAGCGAGCATTTCCATATTGACGAGCGCGAGTTCTTCGCTGATTGCCGGATGGAAGGTTTTGAATTCGCGGCTAACGTTCAGGATGGCTTTATCGAGCGCGCAGCCAGCTTCGCTAGAAATCACAAGAAGATCGAGTACGTCGGGCAGCGCCAGCCGGATCTGCTCCTGACGGCGGGCCGATAGGCGGCTCAGAACTAAACCGGGGCCAAAAAATCCAATACCGGCGCCCGCGATTGGGAAGACCAGGCGAAGGATGGGATTCTCGGTCACCCGCTCGCGCGTGGTGAAGGCAAGCAGGCCAAGCACGGCGCACAGGACGATTTTGATTCCGATATATACCGAGACTGAATACCCGGTGCGGAATCCGGCGCTGACCAGCTCCCGCTTCATCATTCCGACATCGGCGGGCGAATAGGGAAACATGCCGCCGATCGTGACCAGCAGCTTCGCCAGCGCGTTCGGCGGCTTTGCTTGCATGGTGGGATCGAGGTAAGCGGGATTTTCCACAGTTGCCGAGGCGGTGGACAGTTGATCGAGAATGCTGGCCGGACGAACGAAATGCGAATAGCCAAACGCGGTAATCACCGCGGCGATGATGACAAAGAAAGCGATGCAAGCGGCGAGGACCATGTGGTTAGACCTTAATGTTTACGATTTTGCGGATGCAGAGATATCCGAGGATCTGGCCCGCGATGGCGCCCAGGATCATCAAGCGCCCGTCGTGGTCTCTGACCAGCACCATGAAATACGCCGGAGAAATGAAGAAGAGCAGTATACCCACGATCATGGGCATAACGGCGAGGATTAAGCCCGTGATGCGACCGTGGGCGCTCGCGGCTTTCACCTGCCCTTTGAGGCGGAAGCGCTCGCGAATGATCTGCGCCATGTTGTTCAGGACTTCGCTCAGATTTCCGCCGGTTTCCTGCTGGAGCAAAACAGCCGAGACAAAAAACCGGACATCAATCAGCGGAACCAAGATCGTCAGTTTGCCGAGGGCGATTTCGAGGCTGGAACCCAAGTGAAGGTCGGCTAAGACGCGGCGGAAACAGGAGACTAGCGGCTCGGGGGAATCGGCGACGAGCATCTCCAGCCCGATCGAAAAGCCGTGCCCGGCGCGCATCGAACGCGCCAGAAAATCGAGCGCCTCGGGGAATTGTTCTTCGAATTCCGCGATCCGCTTGGAGCGTTTCCACAACACGATGAGAAGCGGGATGGAGCTGGTGACGAGCGCAAGAATGGAGCCGGCGATGGCGGGGCGAAAGACATCCGGCAGGCACATTCCGAGGACCAGTCCGACCAGGGCCGCCGAAATGGAGGCCATGACGAGCTTGCCGGTGGTCCAGCCAAGACCTGCCTGATCGATGAGCAAATTCAGGCGCGCGAAGAGGCCAAGCTTGCCCAACGCGCGGGTCAACGGATCTTCGACGTTTTCCGGCCGCAAGAGCTCTAATTCCTGCTGTTGCTTCGGCCGCGATTCCGCGCGCCGCAACATGGCGCGTACCTGTTGCTTCTGCCGCGACTGGAGAAAAGCTTGCCCTAATCCCACCGCAAGGAGCACGACCAGAAACAGGCAGATGAAGACGGGAATAAAGAGTGTCATCGTATGTCAAATCAGCGAATATCAACCGAGCATTGGAACAGGGCAGCCGGGAGTTCCAGGCCCGCGGCTTTCAGGCGTTCACTGAATTTCGGCCGAACCCCGGTGGCGCGGAAGCGACCCATGACGCGTCCTTCGCGGGAGAGGCCTAATTTCTCAAACGTGAAGATGTCTTGCGTGGTGACCTGATCGCCTTCCAGACCAACGCACTCGGTGATATGGGTCACGCGGCGCGAGCCATCGGTCATTCGGGATACCTGCACGAACAGATCGACCGCGGAGGCCACCTGCTGACGGATGGAGCGCACTCCGATGTTTGCGTTGGACATACTGATCATCACTTCGAGGCGGCTGATCGCATCGCGCGGGCTGTTGGCATGGATCGTGGTGAGAGAACCGTCGTGTCCGGTGTTCATGGCCTGCAACATGTCGAGCGCTTCTTCACCGCGGACCTCGCCGATGATGATGCGGTCGGGTCGCATACGCAGGGCGTTGATCAGCAGTTGGCGCTGCATGATAGCGCCTTTGCCCTCGATGTTGGGCGGGCGGGTTTCGAGACGGGCAACGTGCGGCTGGCGTAGTTGCAACTCGGCCGCGTCTTCGATGGTGACAATTCGCTCATCGGCCGGGATGAAACCGGAGAGCATGTTGAGAAACGTGGTTTTGCCGGCGCCGGTGCCCCCGCAAATGATGATGTTGAGCCGGGCTTTGACGCAATTCCGGACCAGCTCGAGCATGGGCTCGATGATGGATTGCTTTTTCAGGAGATCGGCCGGTTCGAGCGGCGCGCCGCCGAAGCGGCGGATGGAGAGGAGTGGTCCGTCCACGGCGAGCGGCGGAATAACGGCATTGACACGGGAGCCGTCCGGCAAGCGCGCATCCACCATCGGAGACGATTCATCGACGCGGCGGCCGACGCGCGAGACCACACGCTCGATGATCCGTAGAAGATGCGCGTCGTCCTTGAATTCGATGCTGGTGCGCTCCAGTTTGCCGCCGCGTTCGACATAGACCATGCGCGGCGTGGTGACCAGGATGTCGGATACGGTGCGGTCACGGAGCAATGGCTCGAGCGGACCGAGTCCGAAGACTTCATCGAGCACTTCTTCGATGAGCTGGTCCTTTTCCAAGAGGCTGAGCGGGGTCTTCTCTTCCCCGACGAGTTTGGCAATGGCAGGCCGGATCTCCTGACGGGCCTTTTCTCCGGAGCGAGCGGCCAGAGCTTCCAGGTTGATACGATCGAGCAGCTTGCGGTGAACGCCGAACTTCAGTTCCTGATAGTTCGAGGTCACGGGCGACGGCGGAGGTGTGTCGATGGTGCGAGATTGCAGACGCTGAGTTTCCATTTAGAGGATCCGGTTAGCGGAAGAGGGCGAAGCGTTTCTTCTGGGTTTTGATTTGAATGTCGGCGATGCGGGCCGTTAGCACGGCGAACTGCTGGGCCAAGCGATTGTTAGGGGGCAGCAGGTTGCCGGCTGAATAGGATTGATACAGACTTGGATAATCGTTCGGCAGCATCGCGTAGAGCGGACGTCCCAAAATCTTTTGCAAGTCCTCGCTGGTGACATCCATCATCTTCGGCGTGCGGTTCAGGATGAGCTGAACTTTATCGAGATTGGCTCCCCGGTCTTGCAGCCGCTGGATGATGGCCTTCAAACCGTGCAGGGCTGTCACTTCGAGCACGGAGACGATCAAAAGCTGATCGAGTTCTTCGTATATGCCGGAGAGGGTTTCGTTAAAGCTGCGGCCGAGATCCAGCACCACCCAAGGATGCTGCGATTGCATGAAGCGAACCACCTGACGGAGTTCATCCCCGCTGGGTGCGTGCTCGTGCGAGAACGCTTCGGGGCTCGGGACAACGAAGATGCCCGGCTTCCATTCGGATATCAGCGCTTTCCACAGGCTGTGGTCCAGGCGGGAAAGGTTCTTGACGGCATCGAGCACGGAATAGGAGCTCGCGACTTTCATCAGGAACCCGATCATGCCGGAGGTCAAATCGAAATCCGCCAGTAGGACGTCTTTCCCGGTCTGTCGTTTCAGGTCCGCGCCGATGTGGCAAGCCAGGGTGGTCGCACCGCATCCGCCTTTTGCAGAAACGAAGCCAATCACCTTTCCGTCCGGCAGGGGGCCTTCGTCTGAGTCGAGCGACGAGGCCATGCGCTCCAAGGCCGGACCGAGGGTTTCCTCGAACGGAGGATGGATGAATTCATTGGCGCCGGCGCGCATCGCGGCCAGAATGGTCTTCGGGTCATCGCTCTCATGTACGGCGATGATTTTGGTTTTCGGAGCAGAGCTTCTGATTTCGCTCAGCGCTTTGTCGAGATCGGCGCGAATGGCGGATAACTCCACCAGCAGGATTTCGGGACGGGTCTCGCTGACGCGCCTGACAACGCTCGACCAATCCGAGGGGATTTGTTCCTGGACAGATGAAGCGGTATCGAGTTGCCCGAGCAAATAACGGGCATCCTGCCGCAGCAGTTCATTTTCCAGGGCCATCAGAACGTTGGCGGTTTTCATATTAGTTGTGCGAGTTAAGGCCGCTCCCTTGCGGTCGCGGTTCTGTTTCAGTATTGCCAGTATCCGGAGCCGGTTGGGTCAAGCTTCGGATGACTTCCACAGGCAGTGTGTCGGATTTTGAGAGTTTTGCGGCCGGATCGTTCGGCGGAAGGGCCGGATTCTGCGGCGCGGCCGACGCGCTTTCCTTCAGGAATTTTTGCGGCATTTTGACCTGCGGCGTTTTCACACCGGCTGGGATGGGCGCGACGAGCACGGGCGTGACGAGCACCATCAGTTCGCTGTTGTTCTTCTGCAGGGAGCGCGATTCAAAAAGTTTGCCCAGAACCGGGATGTTGGAAAGACCCGGGATCTTGTTCAGGTTTTCCGTCATGGTGTTATCGAGTAATCCGGCGATGGCGAAGCTCTGTCCGTTCTCTAACTCAACCTCCGTTTGCACGCGCCGTGTCGCGAGGCCGGGCACGGTGTACCCGCCTACTGTCAAGCCGTTGGCGAAGTCGAGCGAGCTCACTTCGGGCGTGACGGCCAACCGGATGGTTCCGCGCGGGGTGACGGTCGGGAGGAAATGCAATCGTATACCGAACTCGCGGAATTGAATGGTGATCTGGCCGATACCAGCCGCGCCGCCCTGCAGTGTCGGGTACGGGAATTCGCCGCCGGCGAGAAAGCTGGCCGGTTTACCGCTGACGGTGAGCAGGTTGGGCTCCGCCAGGATCTGGACGAGCTGCTTTGTTTCGAGAGCTTGAATGGTGCCCGCAAGATTCAAATCGCGCCGGAAGAAAAAGATGTTCAGCAGGTCGTTGAAGGTGACCTTGAAAGGATCTTGCGTGAAATCGAAGGTCGGCTGCTGCCCGAATTGCCCGGTGGAGATGGTGCCGATGGTATTCGTCGCGCCGGTGCTCATCAGGTTGGCTCCAAGCTGCTGAAGCGCCGTGCGCTCTACGTTGGCGAAGCGGACTCTCAGTAGAATCTGCGGCTCGGCTTGCGGGACTTTCACATGCAGCAGGTTGACGACTTTTCCGGCAGTCCCGGCGATGGCGGCAGCCCGGTCAGCGGCGGTGAGATCGTCGACTGTTCCGGTCAGGAAGACGTTACCGCCGGAAAACTTGAGCGTGATGTTCTGGCCAGGGACTTCGCGTTGCAGCTCGGCTTTGGCAGCTTCCAGCTTGGAGGTGTCAGCCGAGACGTGCACATCGAACATTGTTTTTTGATCGTTTTGGTCCCAGAGCACCATGCTGGTGTCGCCCTGGGCTTTGCCGTTCACGAGCACTTCGGTTCTACTGACGGCGACGGCTTCGGCCACCTCCGTATTGGCGATGGAGATTCGCTTCACACCCGCTGCATTTTCGAGAATGGTGGAGCGATTGATGCCGACCAGGAGGTCGGTTGCCGGCGGAGCTTGCGTTGCGATATTGGCTCCGAACGAAAGGGCCGCGAAGAAAGTGGTAAGTAATGAAATTTTCATGGTGCCGCTCCTAGTGGTCAAGCCTTTGCTCGGATCGCTTGGTGCCACTGAAGACCTCCACTGTTTCGAGCTTGGGTTCTTTGGCTGGTTTCGGTTGCGGCTTTGCTGCGGCCGCATGTTGAGCAACCGGCGCTGGATGGGTTGGAAGCGCCGTAGCAGCTACTCCGAATAACGAAGCGAGGGAGACTCCCTGGGTCTTGTCTTCCTGCGTATCGAGCGGGTTCCGGAGGACCAGTTGCACTTTGGCCTCGCTGCTGGCCAGATTCAGGATTTCGGCCTGCTCGGGGGTGACCAAGAGATTCACAACCTCGGCGTCCTCGGGTTTGCCGTCAACACGTCTTTCAATTTTTTGACCGGCAGAGAGGACTTCAATGTTTTGCAGGATGGTTCGCGACCAGGTGTTCTGATTAGCGGTTTGCAGTCCTGGATTGCCGGCGATCAGGACGTCGACGCGCATGCCGGGCACGACGAAACCGGCCAGACCAACCACTTCATTCACCTTTAAGGCCACAGCCCGCTTCCCTACGGGGATCAAGGTGGCGAGTCCGGCTCCAGCGCCTTTCGGAGCCAGCCGGCCGTTCAGGATCGGCTCACCTTCGTAGATGGTGCTGACGACGCCACGGCCAATGATTTCCTGGGGATCTTTTAGAGCCTGGGAGGGGATTGAGCCGGACCAGTCAGCCGACTGAAGATCGGCTTCGCGAATAAGCGCGCCGGATTGTAAATCGTGGGCGGCGACGACGAGACGGCTTTTAGAAACGGCTTTTGCCGGCCCGGATTGGACGTGGGCCAGAATGAACCGGTAGACGAGGAAACTGGCAGCTCCTGAAACGATTAACGCGAACAGGAGTACGGAAATGAAGCGGCGATGCATGGAATAAGCCTTCGACCGCTTATGTAGTGGCTATTGCGAGGAGATCTAAGCATCAGAGAGTTCCTACGGAATTCGGTGCCAGATCAAGATAGGGAGCGGCAATAGCGCTGCCGCTCCCCGTGAGGTTAGCTGGCCGTTTTAGCAGCGGTCATCTGGGTGTTAATGTTGGTCCAAATGGTTGTCAGGCTGCTGTGTATGGTGCTGAGCACGGCAGTTGCCGCCAGCCCAATAAAGGCCATCAGCAGCGAATACTCCACCAGATCCTGCCCATCTTCTTCCTTCAAAAACGCATTTACAAAGTTATGAACCATAGTGTCTCCTTTCGAATCGTGCAATCCTGTCGTATCCCAAGTAACCGAATATGGTTCACGTTTCCTGGGAACGCATATTGTCAGTGCCTCGCGGCCTTCAGAATCTCTACAGACTTATCGGGAGCATGGGGGAAAAACATTAGGGGAATTTGAGACACAAATCCAGAATGCCGAACTGAAGTTCGGCACGGCAGCCTGAAGGCTGCGCCACTGCGAGGTACATGCCTTAACTGAGGCGCAGGGGACTAATGGGGATGGAGAGGACCACGAGGGTGCCGAGACCGATAATGACGGCGTGCGGCATGCGCAGCGCTTCGGCGTTGCGTACATCCACTTGGGAGTTGGTTTTATAAGGTGCGCGCAGCCGCAGGAAGTCGTGCAGGAGCGCGTACATATTGATGCAGGTTTCGGTGAAGCGCTTTTTGCAGAGTGCGAGCAATACGGCCGCAACTCCGCCGAGAATGGCCGTCGCCAGAAAAATCTGAAACCAAGGCCAGGGGCCGACCAGGGAACCGATGGCCGCCATCAGCTTCACGTCGCCCGCTCCCATTCCGCGCAGCAGATAGAACGGCAGATATATGGCGGCTGCCAACAGGAGCCCTTCGCCTGCGACCGCCAGACCGTGCCATTGTGAAAACAGCAGGTTGAGGCCGAACCCCAAAACTAGTCCAGAGGCGTTGAGCCAGTTGGGGATGCGGCGGAAACGGAAGTCGTAGACGGCGGCGATGAGCACGAGCGATAGCACGGCAATGCGAATGGGAATGGCAACGTTATCCACAGGCAATCACCGAAAACTTCAAGCGATCGCCGAGGCTGGTTGCCGAGCGCGCGACGGCGCCGGCCGCTAACTCCAGAACGGAATCGGCTCGCAGACAGACGGCCAGGCGGCGCGGCTTGAGAGCGTAGCGGACTTTCCTGACCCGGAACTCGCGATCCAGAAATAAAACATCGATGGGCATGCGCATCCCAAAGGTGTGAACGGCTTCGCAGGGGGCGATCCACAGACCGGCTTCGGCATCCAGTTCGGAGACGTTCAGAAGTCCGTCGCGGCGGGCGCGGCTGGTCCCGGCGATGCGAACCCGTTTGGCAACGGCGGAGCCGCGGTCCTGGTTCAACACCGTGTATTCGCGCGCAGGTTCCATTTCTTGAAGTGGAAGAATGAAAAGCGATTTCTCAGATATGGATAAAGACAACAAAATCGCAATCGTGACGGGCGCGGGGAGCGGGATTGGCCGGGCCGTCAGTGTCGCGCTTTCAGCGGCGGGTTACTCCGTGGTGCTGGCCGGACGGCGCGCGGCGGAACTGAAACAGACCGCGGGGTTGGCTCAAGCGGGAAGGCTGGTTCCTTTTCCGACCGATGTCACGGACCCGGAATCCGTTCACGCGCTCTTTGCAAAGACAAAGGAGCTATTCGGACGCCTGGATCTTCTGTTCAATAACGCCGGGACGGGCGCGCCCGCGGTTCCCTTCGAGAATCTGAGCTTTGCGCAATGGACCGCGGTGGTGAATGTAAATCTGACGGGAGCGTTTCTCTGCGCGCAGCAGGCGGTGAAGATGATGAAGGAGCAGAAGCCGCGCGGCGGGCGGATCATCAATAACGGCTCGATTTCGGCACATGCGCCACGGCCCAACTCTGCGCCGTATACAGCCACCAAGCATGCAATCACGGGATTGACGAAATCTTTGTCGCTCGATGGGCGCGCATTCGATATTGCGTGCGGCCAGATCGATATCGGCAACGCCGCGACTGAGATGACAGAGCGCATGCAGCAGGGAGTACCGCAGGCAGATGGGCGGATTCTAGTGGAGCCCCGGATGGATGTGCGGTACGTCGCCGAGGCAGTGGTTTACATGGCGAGCTTGCCGTTGGAGGCGAATGTGCAGTTTATGACCGTGATGGCGACGAAGATGCCGTATGTGGGGAGAGGGTGAATACGCGCGCGTCTCTAGGAAAAAAGAGCAAGCTGGCGGGGAGGGTCGTCGAAAACAGAGCGGCCGTTCAGATCCTTTGAGATTGAATGTTCGCGCGCTAGCGTCTGTTCGAAATCCGCCACCGGCTCAAATTGCCGTTCCACGTTCCACACGAGGCGATCGAGGCGCTTCAAACCGTCGGTTTTCTCGGTGTTTCCTAGTTTCGCTGTATCGAGCGAGCGCCGTAATACAGAGATCGATTCATCGTAGGTCTTCAACGGCACGGGAAAGGGGTGGCCGTCTTTGCCGCCCAATGCAAACGAAAAGCGCGCCGGATCGGAAAAGCGGCTGGGCGCTCCATGGATTACTTCCGCGACAAGGGCCAGCGTCTGCAACGTGCGCGGGCCGAGATTCTCAGTGAGAAGAAGCTCGGCAAAGTTGTGGACCTGCCGTTCGTAGCTCGTCATGAGAACGGCGCCGAGCCGCTTGAGATCAACGTTTTCGGCACGGACATCGTGATGCCGCGGCATGGCGAGATGCCGGAGTTCGACCAGCGTTTTCTCCGGTTTCTCTCGCGCGATGGCGAGGAGGGCCTCTTGCGCGGGCTTCGCGCGGCGGTCCACCAGATTGAGAATGAGCCCTTCGTGCTCGCCGACGATGGCGGCGTGCGGTTCGCAGACGAAATCGCGGATTGCAGGCGAGTGCCAGTGGTAGCGGCGCGCGAGTTTCGTGCGCTCGTTCATGCCCTGCTGCACGATGGCCCAGTCCCCCGTGCTGGTCACGACGAAGGAGTGCAGGTAAAGCTGGAATCCGTCGCCGATGGCGTTGTTGTCGATTCTGGCAGCGAGCCGACTGGCGCGAACGAGCCCGTCGCCATCGAAACCTCTGCGATCGGCGAGCGCCAGGAGTTCAACGGGTGTTTTGCGGGACTGCTTGCCGCGTCCACCGCATATGTAAATACCCAATTCGTGGGCGCGCGGATTGAGGCCGCGCTTCAGTGCGCCCAGTACGGAGGTGGTTATGCCGGAAGAGTGCCAGTCCATGCCCATGACTGCGCCGAGGGCTTGGAACCAGAACGGATCGCTGAGCCGCGCGAGGAATTCGGCGGCGCCGTAGTGATGGACGATGCTCTCGACAATTGCCGTGCCGAGCCTTTGCATTCGCGAGGCGAGCCACTCGGGAACACGTCCGCCGTGCAGCGGCAAATCGGCGGTTCCAGAGCGATTCATGGCACCTTAAGGTTAGCGTGGAACCGCTCAACGAATACACATCCCGGCGAGGTCGCTGGCGCGCCGAACAGGAATTTCTACAGCAGCGCTTTATCCGCATCGGGAACTGGCGGCTGGTGGTTGGAATTGCAGCAGCCGTACTGGCGTGGTTTATCTTTGCTCAGCATGCCATTCCGCTGTGGACGTTGCTTGTTACGGTTGTAATCTTCATCGGGCTCGCAGTGTGGCATCAACGGGTTATTCGCCGCCGGACGATGGCGACGCGAGCCATTCAGTACTACGAACGCGGGTTGGCGCGTCTTGCCGATCGCTGGCAAGGCACCGGTAGCTCCGGGGATGGTTTTCGGAGTGAGGCGCATGTCTATGCAGACGATCTGGATGTGTTCGGGAAGGGCTCGCTGTTCGAACTGATCTCGACGGCGCGCACGACGATGGGCGAGCAGACACTTTCGAGCTGGCTGCTGCATGCGGCAGGTTGTGAAGACGTGCGCGCGCGGCATGCCTCAGTCCGTGAACTTAGCGGCCGTTTGGATCTTCGCGAAGATTTGGCGCTGCTTGGGGAGGATATTCGCGCGGAATTGCAGCCGGACATGCTCGTCCGTTGGGCGTCCGGACCTCCGGTGAATTTTCATCCGGTATTGCGGCCGTTGCTGTTGGCTTTGGCCATTGCAGGGATCGGAAGCATCGTAGCGTTTTTCGCTCAGGTGTTGCCGATCAGCGTGGTGATCGGGATTCTGGTCTGCGACTTTTTTCTGAAATTCCTGTTGCGGCAGCGCGCAGCGCAAGTGACCGAAGGCGTACATGCGCCAGCTGAGGAGCTGAACGTGCTCTCCTTATTGCTTCGGCGTTTGGAGAAAGAGACGTTTGAGTCGCAGCGGCTCAGTCAGTTGCGCTCTGCGCTGGAAATTCGCGGATTGCCGGCGTCGAAACGCATCGCCAAGCTCGAACGCTGGATCGAGTGGCTCGATTCTGGCGATCACGTTCTGATTCGTATTCTGCGGCCGATTCTTTTGTGGGAAGAGCAGATCGCCATGGGGCTGGAGGCGTGGCGGCGCGCTAACGGACCGCACATTGGCCGGTGGCTGTCCGCGGTGGGCGAGTTTGAGGCGCTGTCTTCGTTGGCGGCGCTTTTGTTCGAGCGCCCGCAATGGGTGTTTCCGGAATTGCACTCAGGCGGCGGCTCGCAGTTTGAGGCGGAAGCCTTGCAGCATCCGCTGATGCCGGCGGGCAAGTGCGTTCCGAACGATGTCCGGCTGGATGCGAAGCGGCAATTGCTCATTGTGAGCGGCTCGAACATGTCCGGTAAGAGCACCTTGCTGCGCTCGGTTGGGCTGGCGACCGTGCTGGCGTGGGCGGGCGCTCCGGTGGCGGCCGCGCGTTTGCGGATCTCGCCGCTTCAACCCGGAGCTTCCATTCGAGTCACGGATTCATTGCAGGACAACCGGTCGCGGTTTTTCGCCGAGATTACAAGGATTCGCGAAATAGTCGATCTGACAAGAAACGGGCGGCCGGTTCTGTTTCTGCTGGATGAGTTGCTGAGCGGGACGAATTCGCATGACCGGCGAATTGGGGCGGCCGGCATTGTGCGGGGATTGGTGCATTCGGGCGCGATCGGGCTGATTACAACGCATGATCTGGCGCTGGCGGACATCGAGCAGGATCTTGGGCCAGCCGCCGCGAACGTGCACTTTGAAGATCAGATGGTGGATGGCCAGATGGTGTTCGATTACCGGCTGCGGCCCGGCGTGGTGGCGCACAGTAATGCGCTGGAGTTGATGCGGGCGGTGGGGCTGGAGGTGTGAAACTACCGCTCCGTTGCGGTCGCGGCTCGGCTAGGCGCGGGCGGCGAGAAAGCGTTTTCGCAACTCTTCGGGATGCAAATCCTGGATATGGGTTGCGATCCACCAGGTGTTCCCGGCGGGATCTTTGACACTGGCGACACGGTCACCATAGAACTGGTCTTTCGGCTCATTTACCGAAACTCCGCCTGCGTCTATCGCATTGTGATACACGTAATCGACATCCTCTACGTACATGTAGAGCGCGGCTGGGGCCGGCTTCATCTCGCCGCGGACCTGCCCCATCATCACTTTGGAATCACCAATCTGCACTTCGGCATGCGACACCGTGCCATCCGGCAGCGTAAAGCGCTCGGTCTCTTTGGCGTGAAGCGCACGTTTCAGGAAATCGATCAGAGCCGCTGCATTTTCAACAAGCAGGTAAGGCGTGATGGTGTGATAGCCGTCCGGGATCGGTTTGGTGCTGTGCATGGTTCTCTTTCAGAGTCTACAGCGCAATGAACGAGCAGTGGCGATACACTTGCAATGGAGAGTCGGCAAAGCTTATGGGTTTACCTGCCGCACGATTAACGGATCCGACAGTTCACGGTGGAGTGATTGTCGCGCCCGGCTGTCCGCTGGTGCTGATCGGAGGGATGCCGGCCGCTCGTATTACAGATCTCCACACGTGTCCGATGGTTAACGGTGTTGTGCCCCACGTGGGCGGACCCATCATTCTGGGCGCTTTTACCGTGCTGGTGGGCGGAATGCCACAGGCGCGGCAGACCGACATGCTCACCTGCGTTGGACCACCCGACTCGATTCTGATGGGCTGCCCGACGGTTCTGGTGGGAATGGTGGGGGGCGGCGCGGGCTTCGCTTCCATGGGATCGGGAATCAGTAGCGGGATGGGAAATCCAGCGATGCAGGAGCCGCCGCCCACGCCTGAAGAGCTACAGAAGCAGGGCGACGAAATGAAAGCCGAGCTTGCAAAATTCCAATAGCCAGCGCATATGCCGTTGCACGTGGAAGTAGTTGAAGGTCCAACCAAGGGGCGGAAAATTGAAGTGCCCATCGGAAAGGCAGTCACCGTGGGGCGCACTTCAAAATCGATGCAGAGTTTCCCCGAGGACGACTGCATGTCCGGCCTGCACTTCGCGATCGGGCTTGCAAACGGATCGCTTCGCCTGACAAATCTGAGTAAGACGAATGGCACGGAAGTGAATGGCCAGAAGCTGGATTCGATTTTTCTCAAGCCGGGAGACCAGATCAAGGCCGGGCAGACTATCTTTTCGGTGATCGGGCCGCCGCCGAGCCCTTATCCGGTTCAACTGCGAATCGGCGGCTGGGGGTTTGAGGCGCTGCCGGAAGGATGGGAGGCCGTGGAAGGCTCCGGATTTCGCCACAGCATTGCGACACCTTTTCGGCCGAACATGTCCGCAGTGGAGGAGCAGTTGCCGAAAGGCCAGACGCTCGCGGATTATGTGAAACTGCAGATGGATCTAGCCCGGAAATACATTGAGGGAGTGGAGCTGAGCGATCCGGTGGAGGCGAAGATCAAGGGCGCCGAGCAAGCGATGGGGCTAACTATCCGAACGCCGGTCCGCGAGAAAGGAATTGCGATTCAGCATCAAGTCTACGCGGTCCACGCGGGAATTGTGGGCGTGTTTACAGCAACGGCGCTCGAGAGCCAGGCGCAGATTCTGCGGCAAGGACTAGGCGCAGTGCTGAAGGGGATTAGTTTTTTTCAGACGTAAGAAGAGAGCATCAGCTCTCAGCCGTCAGCTTTCAGCTTTTTGAAGTGAGTCCAAAAGCTCGTTGCCCAGCGGATCGCTGAAGGCTGATGGCTGGCAGCTTTCCTACACCCACTCGCCGGAGCGCATTAACGGCTCTTCGGAACGGTCTGCTGTGATGCCGTCGAGGTTCATTTCGCCGGAACCGATCATCCAATCGACATGGATGAGGCTTTCGTTCGCGCCTTTGGCTGCGAGCTGTGCTGCATCCAGATTGTCGCTGCCGCGGATACAGGTGCTGTAAGCCTGGCCAAGCGCGATATGGCTCGCCGCGTTCTCATCGAAAAGTGTGTTCCAGAACAGCATCCCGCTCTGCGCGATCGGCGACGAGTGAGGCACGAGCGCCACTTCGCCCAAGCGCCGCGCACCCTCGTCGGCTTCGAGCATGCGGCGCAGTGTGGCCTCTCCGCGCTCGGCGGAAGCTTCTTCAATGCGGCCGTTGCGGAAGGTCACGCGAATTTTGTCAATGAGCACTCCCTGGTAAGAAAGCGGCTTGGAGCTAGTCACAGTGCCTTCGGTGCGGTCTTTGTGCGGCGTGGTGAACACTTCTTCTGTGGGCAGATTCGGAATGCAGTGAATGCCATTGAGCGCCGTGGTGCCGCCTCCGAGCCATTGATGATCGTCGGCCAAGCCGACTTTCAGGTCGGTGCCAGGGCCGCGGAAATGCAATCCGGCAAAGCGTTTCGTGTTCAACAGGCGGACACGCTCGTCCAGTTGCGCGGCGTGCTTGCGCCAAGCGGCCACGGGGTCCGGAACATCGATGCGCGTTGTCCGGAAGATCGCGTCCCACAAGCGCGCCACGGCGATATCTTCGGGCTCATCGGGAAACACAACGCGAGCCCAGGCTGGTGTCGCGGAGGCCACAATCGTCCAGTTGATTTCGTGGCGCGTGATCAGCTCGAGGGCGGGCCGGTAAGCCTTCGAATAGGCCAGATTGGCTCGCGCGACTTTGTCGGGGTCCTCACGGGCTAGCAGGGCCGGGTTGCCTCCGGTAATCGCGAGGCGCGCGGCGCCGGAGCGGTAGGCTACCGCCATGCCTTGGAGCAGCCATTCCGGGGCTTTGTCGAACGTCTCGTCGGGGCCGTAATGAAATCGGGACAGGGTTGCGTCTTCGTCCATGAAGAGCGTCGTGACGAGCGAGGCTCCGGCTTTGTAGGCCCGCTCCGTAATCTTTCGCGCGAGCGGAGCGGCTTCGAGCGGAGCAGTCATGACGAGTTCCTGACCGGGCGCTAGTCCCAGCCCGACACGGACGGCAACATCGGCCAGGCGTTCGAGTTTTTCTTGATCTACCAGGTCTGCCGTGGCGAGGCTTCCGGTGTCGGTGGTTTTTGGAATGTGCATGGGTCTTGATTTTATTATCGGAGGTTTGTAAGGCCGCTCCCTCGGTCGCGGTTCTGTTAGCGGCGGCTGAGGCACGGGTGGCCGGACCAAATGAACCGCAGCGGCCAATCGGCGCATTGAGTGATTCCGATGCGCGGGGTAACGGCGATCTCAAATTTCGGAGGCTCTTTCCATCGGCGGATGGTCAGTTCGCCTTTGTCGAGGCGCTCGCCGTATTGCGCGCGCGTGATCGACAATGCTTGCGTAAGCTTTCCGGGACCATTGGTGAGCCCGATGACAGGGCCATGCCAGTTTCGCCGCTCGTACATTTGTGCTAGCCCACAAAGCGGTTCCACGGCGCGGATGAGGACGCACCCCGGTACCCCATCGCGATCGGCGACGACGTTCAGGCATTCGTGCGCTCCATAGATGAAATATACGTAGGCGCGGCCAGCGGGGCCGAACAGGACTTTGGTGCGCTCGGTTATGCCCCGCGAGGCATGGGCCGCAAGATCGTTCAAACCGAGGTAAGCTTCCGTTTCCACGAGCATGCCGGCGGTTTCACCGTGCAGGAGCACATGTCCGAGTAAATCGCGCGCGACATCGGTGGCAGGACGGCTGAAGAAATCGAGATCGACCGGATCGGTGGCGCGCAGCAGACGGCGCAGAGGCCAGGGATCCTGGAGCGGCGATTGTACTTGAGATTTCCCCGCCATCAAAGTACGCTAGAACATTAGCACGGGTGTTTTTCTTTGCGACTGTTTACCGCCATCGATTTACCCCCGGACGTGCTGCTGCGGCTTGAGCGTCTTCTCATCGCACTACGTCCCGAGGCGTTGATCAAGTGGAGCCCGCTCGATAATCTGCACGTCACCACGAAGTTTATCGGCGAAGTGGCCGAAGCCAGGCTGCCGGAACTGCACAACGCGCTTTCCTGTGTCGGCCCGTGCGATCCGTTTCAGGTGGAGCTTCGCCAGCTTGGGTGGTTTCCGAACGAGCGCTCGCCGCGTGTGCTTTGGGTAGGAGTTCACGACAGCGAAGCGCTGAACAACTTGGTGCGCGCGACGGAAGAACAGTTGGAGAAGATTGGAATCAAGAAAGACGACCGGCCGTTTTCGCCGCATTTGACATTGGCGCGCATCAAGAACCCGGTGCCACTGCGACGTTTGCGGCAGAAGGTGCAGGAGTTGCAGCCCGCGGCTCTCGGGAGTTTTCGAGTGTCAAGCTTTGCGCTCTTTCGGAGCGATCCCGGCTCGAACGCCAGCATTTACCGGAAACTGCGCGAATATCGTTTTCAATCAGCGCTGGCTGCTTCGTAATATCGAAAAGTGATCTTAAGCCCTGCTTCCGTTTCGATAGCCGCTTCGACCGTACTGGCATATTTCATCGGTGGTCTGCCGTTCGGTTACTGGTTTGTACTGCTGACCGCCGGGAAAGACATCCGGACGATGGGCAGCGGAAATATCGGCGCAACCAATGTTCACCGGACGCTAGGCGGCAAGGCCGGAGCGATCGTGCTGGTTCTCGATATCTGCAAAGGCTTGCTCGCGGTGTGGCTTGCGGCGATGTTGACAAGGAACGATCCGCTGGGACTTGCTTTGAGCGCGTGCGCTGTGATGGTAGGGCACTGTTACCCGGTTTTGCTGCATTTCAAAGGCGGGAAGGCTGTGGCTTGCTTTATCGGCGCGTTCGCCTACATTGCTCCGCTGGCGCTGGCGGTAGTCCTGGTGATCTTTCTGGTGGTGGTTGCGCTCAGCAGGCACATTTCGCTTGGCTCCATTGTCGGCGCGCTGCTTTTTCCGATTGCGGTGTGGTTGATTTATCATCCAGCGCCGCCGATTTTGGCGGCATCGGTGTTTGCCGCGCTGCTGATTGTGTACCGGCACAGAGGGAACATTACGCGTCTGCGGCAGGGCAACGAACACGTCTTTTCGCTTAAAGGCAAGACGGCGTGAGCCGGCTGGCGGTTCTGGGAGCTGGAAGCTGGGGAACTGCTCTTGCGATTGCGCTAGCGACGCGTTTCGATTCCGTCGGCCTGTGGGCGCGCGATCCTGAACGGGCCGTCCAAATTTCGAATGCGCGCGAGAACCGGCGCTATCTTCCTGGATTCCGATTGCCGGCAAATGTCGGAATCAGTTGCGTCATCGATGAGGCGATTCCGGCAGCCGATATTCTCCTGATCGCGATTCCGGCGGCGCATCTGCGGCATGTTCTCGAGCGAGTACAGCCGTATCTGGCCGGTAACACGCATCTGGTGAGCGCTACGAAGGGTATCGAAGAGCAGACGCTATGCCGAATGTCGGAGGTGATCCGGCATTGTCTCGGCAACCGCCCGGTAGCCGCATTATCGGGGCCGACGTTTGCCAAAGAGATTGCCGCGGGAGAACCGGCCGCGGTCGTGATTGCGTCCGAAGACATCCGCATTGCCGAAGACATCCAACGTGCGTTTGCAACGCCGGCGTTTCGTTTTTACACGAGTGCCGATGTAATTGGCGTCGAGTTGGGCGCCGCGCTGAAGAACGTGATTGCGATTGGAGCGGGCATCTGCCGCGGCCTGGGACTCGGCAGCAATAGCGTCGCGGCGCTGGTGACGCGCGGGCTTGCCGAGATTACGAGACTGGCCGTGACTCTGGGCGGGAACCCCAGGACGCTGAGCGGGCTGGCGGGGTTGGGCGATCTGGTTCTCACGGCGACCGGCGACCTCTCGCGCAATCGCTTTGTCGGGATGCGCCTCGGGCAGGGGCATGCTCTGGGCGAAATTCTGGGGGGGATGACGATGGTGGCGGAAGGCGTCGGGACATGTCGCGCCGCTCACCAGTTGGGGATTCGCGAAGGCGTGGATCTGCCGATCATCAACAAGATGTACGAGGTGCTGTATGAACAAAAAGACCCGCGCGCCGCGATTCGCGAGCTGATGGAGCGGCCGCTTACAAACGAGTAGTTTGGGGGCGCTTACGCTTCCGGTTTCCGCGCCACCGGTGTATGCGGGGTTGCGCCCCGCGATGCCTCGGTGTCAAGATTTAGCTTTGCGGGCGACTCGCTTGCGGTCCATCCACATGAAGTAGCCGATCATGGTTTTGCCATCCATGATCTTGCCGTCGCGGATCATGCGGGCGATTTCGCGGGCTGGGAACCATTGAATCTCGATGCGCTCGTCTTCCATCTGTTCCTGTTCGCCTGCGGTCAGATCCGAGGCGAGAAAGATTGTCATCTTTTCCGAGACGTAACCCGGACTGGGCCAGAACGAGGCGAGCTTCGTCCAGGTTTTTGCTTTGTATCCGGTCTCTTCGCGCAACTCGCGCTTGGCTGCCTGGAGCGGAGATTCGCCCGGATCCAGACGGCCCGCCGGCAGCTCCCACATCTCTTTTTCGGCGGGAAGGCGGAACTGGCGGACGAGCAGGATCCGGTCTTTTTCATCGACTGCCATCATGACCGCCGAACCAGGGTGGCGCACGATGGAACGTTTGATTTCGAACCCGCTCGGGTCGTGCGCGACCTCCTCTACAATCGTGAACAGCTTGTTTTTGAGTTGTTCTTTCGAAGAGATGATCTTCATGTTTCTACGGTAAAGGAGGGCGTCAGTGATAACTCCGTATGCACCCCGGCCGGTGCGGAATCCGGTGATGTTTCAGAGCTGGCGGCGGCTCACATTTCTGCATTGGCGTTACCCGGCGGATGCGATTCGCAAGCTGCTGCCGCAGCAAGTGGCACTCGATACCTTCGATGGCGCCGCTTGGGTGGGGCTGACGCCGTTTCTGCTGGCAAATCTTCATCCGCCTTTCCTAGCGCCGTTTCCGTGGATTTCGCATTTTCCGGAGACGAATGTTCGCACTTACGTGACGGGGCCGGATGGGGAACCTGGTGTGTGGTTCTTTACGCTCGAAGCGGGGCGTCTCGCAGCGGTGTTGGGAGCGCGTACGCTCTACAGAT
This sequence comes from Bryobacteraceae bacterium, assembly GCA_035651215.1. Classification (GTDB taxonomy): domain Bacteria; phylum Acidobacteriota; class Terriglobia; order Bryobacterales; family Bryobacteraceae; genus Bog-105. The sequence continues at coordinate 418,135 of DASRGE010000022.1, read as the reverse complement.
TGCCCTATCGGTGGTCCGATATGCGCGTAAGCGTACGAGGACGAGAGACGAGATATTGGAGCGCTCGGAAATGGCCGTTTGGCTGCGGCGCGACCGATATTGTGGTCGAGTCCGGCGACCCAATCGCCCCGGGTGAGTTCGATCATTTTCTGACGGCACGGTACAGGCTGTATACGAACATCGGGACCAAATTGGCTTTCGCGCAGATTGAGCATGCGCCTTGGCCGCTCCGTAGCGCTAGGGTTCTTCGGTTAGGGCAGACGTTAGTAGAGGAATCCGGTGTGCCGAGGCCGTGTGGCGAACCCGTGGTGCATTATTCGGAGGATATTCGGGTGAGGATTGGGACACTGGAGATCCCTTAGGCTTCTGGTCCGGCGTGATCGGATTCGAGCAGGCGCATGGCGCGTACAAGGCTTCGCTGCATACGATTGAAGGAGGCAGCAAGCACCGAGATCTCGTCGCGCCCTTTGACGGGCAGGTCTTCGACATCCAACTTGCCCTGGCTGATCTCGTCGGCCATGCGCGAGAGCTTTGCCACAGGGCGGATGACGGTGAAAATCAGCACGATGTCCAGAACGATGAGCGTAGTCACTCCGACGCCGACCAGATAGAGAACGAATGTTCTAAGAGCTCTATCGGCAATTTGGATGGGAAGCGACTCGGGAACGGATACGATTTGCGCGCCGATAATCTCATGGAGCTTCCAGCCGAACCCATTGTCCGGACCATACTGGCGGAGCATGGAGGCAGGCGCTCGCTGCGGCATACTGTGGCATTCGAGGCACGCTTCTTCCGTTACCTGCAAAGGGCGCGCCATGAACAGGGATTGACCGGCCGGCGTCCAGCGCTCTCCGATAAACTCTGTCTGTTTGGGATTCGCGCGGAACGTATTGACAACGTCTGCTTCCCAATCGGCGGCGCGGTCGACAGGATCGGTGGGATTCAGGGTCGCTTCTTTATAGGAGTAATCGGGATTGCGCTTGTGCAGGTAGTCGAAAACCTGCGTGGCTGCATAAGCAGGCACCGTCTGGGCAAGAAACGTCGGATCGTGGCGCTGGAGTTTCGTTAAGAGCGGCTTGATTTGATCCGTTGTGTAGGAACGGGTCGCGAGCGTCGTCTCCATCATCAGGCGCGCCTGGTCAATCACCCGTTCCTTTGCATCTTTTCGCAAGAACCCATAGGCCAGCCATACGGCCAGCGCCAAACCGGCGCCAAAAACGATGATGAAGATGAGGTTGAACCGTGCAAGCAATCGCATAGAGGCGGGAACTATTATGGTAAGCAACTTTTCTTGAGGGTTTCCCCTCAGCAAAAAAGGCCAAGCGGTGCTTGCCGCTTGGCCCTTTGCTTTGTTGTGACTGGCGAGCCGGCTATTTCGGGCAGCCGAGAGCCTTTACCTCATCCTGAGGCAAGGGCTTCACGTTCTGCACAGCCGGCGGCATGGTGTTACTGCCGTGCGGCACCAGGTACACTTCTACGCGCCGGTTCTTGTCGGCTTCCGATGTCGTGGAGCCTTTGCGCTCCTTGATGTTGGAAGTTCCGCACAGGCCGGGCCGCGGATCGGAGGTCTGGGTCGTGCCAACCCAATCCACGCGGATGCGGGACGGATCGACATGGCCGCAAGTGGCCGTACCGCCGCTGAGAACGGCTGCCGCGTTCAACACGCGCTGCTCATCGAGCGGAACCGGGGGCTGTCTGCGGCCTCGGCGTCCGCGCGTCCGAGTGGGCGCGGCGTTTTCGCGCTCATCGTTGTCGCGATGGCCGACCAGCACGATGTCGTAATCGCCGCTTGACAGCCGCGGAGCCGTATCGTCGATGAGGATACGCTTGCCGCAGTTGTTTACGCGGGCGTTGTTCTTGGCGAAGATCACGTCATCGAGCCGTACAAACGGCGGTGTGTAGTTGACCGTGATCGTGGTTGTCTTCGTGGCCGTCTTGCCGTTCTCATCCGTGACCGTGAGCGTTGCCGTTACCGTCTTGGTCTGATTCTGGCCGCCTTCGAAGTTCAGAGTCGAAGCATCGAAGGTTGCGTTCGGCGTCGTGTCGTTGGTCAGGCTGCCTTCGCTGACCGTCCACTTATAAGTCAGGTTGGTGCTGCACGGACCGCCCTGCGCCGTGGCGCTGAGTTGCGACGTGTGCGGACCCTGATCCACCGAAGCGACTAACGTATCCGGCGTAGCCGAAATGTTGGTAATCGTCGGAGCGGTCTCATTGACGGTCACGCTGGTGCTAGCAGTGACCGGCGGGGGCGCTTGCGGAGCAGGCGGCTGCACCCAGCAACGGACCGGGAACTTCTTCGGCCGCTCCAGCGGAGCCGGCAGCGGCGTTACATCGGTGACAGTGACCCCAATATTAAACGTGCCCACGTTATTCGGGGTAAAGGTGAAGTCCGGTCCGGTTGCGCTCTGCGCCGCTCCATTGAGCGTCCAGGCGTATTTCAACTGACGGCCCGGAGCGCTGATCTCGGCGTGCAGCGTAACTGGCTTACCCTGGCAAATCGTGGCGCCTTCTGCACCCGTAATAGTGGGAGTCGGGAGAGGAGCCGGCGCGGGCGGAGCAGGCGGCATGGGCGGGCACTTACTCTGACCCAGGTAGAACACGAGACCCACCGTTCCCTGGAAGCTGTTCAGCTTGTCGTGGGCTGGAATATAGATGCCACCGGTAGGATAGTTCGGCAGACCGTAAGTTGGATTCCGCGACCAGAAGCCGCGTGCGTCCAGGCGCAATCCGAAATGATCACTGAGGTGAAACTTCACGCCGCCGCCATAATTCAGAGCAACCTGCAAGTTGTCATTGAGGTTGGCTGAGTAATAGGCGTTGTTGATGGCGGTGGAGCGCGCCAAGCCTTTGGCCGTGTCGGTGGGTGTGAACTGAATTCCGCCGACACCAACTGTCAGATATGGCTGAACCTTTGAGCCTCGCGGCCGCAAATTGAAGATCGGGTTCAGCGCCCAATAGTAATTGCGGCTGCCGAAGCTGTAAGTAGGAATCGGCGTGCCGGCCAGTGGTTTACCGGCAGTGGCCGGATAGACGCCGCCATTGCTTGGGACCCGGAACTCGACATTGGCCTGGGCATAATCGAACATCAGTTCGAAGCCGATCCATTTACTTGGATTCACGGCCAGGCGGATGCCGGCCACGCCCCCATCCACCAATTTGGTATCGAGGCCGCGCATGACCTGCCCATTCGTTTGAATGCCGCCGAACGGGTCCAATTCCACGATATCCGGATATTCATCCGCGCTGGAGCCGCCACCGGCGGCTTTCTGCGAATTGGCTTGATTGTTCGGCGGGTTATTTGAAGCATTGGTTGTGTTCTGGCCGTAGGCAACTGCGCCAAAGCACAGCACCGAAAAAATGAGTCCAGAACTTATCGGCTTGAAGCTGAGCCGAGCTTTCATTCTCCTCCTCCAAAACGAGATTCTTGCCCGCATCGTTGTATTGATGTGGGTCGAGCAACTTTTATTACGCTTACAGTGCAATGCACCGCAATTGTTTGTTATTCAGAAAACAGATACAGGAATTTACCTGTGATCTGCAATTCCACCTACTTAGCTGACCCCTCGCTTACGCTCAGGGTTCCGCTTATGCTCCCGGTTTTCGGGGCCACCGAAGTATCCGGGGCCGCGCCCCGCGATGGCTCGATTTGATATTCCGTAGATTCTAAAGCAACACCAATAATCGATCTTAGCGAAACTGCGCTAATCGCGAAAGAGAATTCCTAAATCGCTGGTAATTCCGAAAACCCGATTTGAGTCCCCAGCCATCGTCCAGAGCTGTTTGATGCGAAGCGAGGGCAACGAAGTCGGCACGAGCGTCCACGAAGCTCCGGCATCAGTGCTTTGATAGAGTTGACCGTATTCCACTGCAAACGCCGATCCCGGCGCACCGCCATAGATGACGGAACTGACAGTGGACGGCGGCATGCCTGTCGTGTTCTTCTGCCAGGTTGCGCCCCAATCCGGCGATGAATACAAACCGACACGCGTGGCCACAAGCAGAGGCGCATTCGCCGCATCCGGAATGGCGATACCGTTCACATCGGCGGACAGCAGCGGGAATGAAAGCGCAGACCAGTGATCTCCACAATCCTTCGAGATGTAGAGTCCCGCCAGCGTCTTGGCGATGAGCGCACTCTCGGGATTCGATCCGAAATAGAGCGCCGCCACGGCGGGGGAACCGGGAATCTCGACCAGCGTCCAACGGTCTCCGGCATCTGTGCTCTTGAGAAGTCCTTGCGAGGTGGCGGCATAGATCACATCCTGCGCGCCCATTTTTCTTGCATAGAGCGCGGTGATTTCGCTTGGATTGACATCGCGAATGACCACTCGCGGTTTAGCCGGAGACGCGGCCCGCGCGCGAACAGTTGACCGGCCGCGTACGGGCGCCCGCCGCGCGCTGGTCCTCGTCTTCGGCGCAGGCGGTGGAGGCAAGGTCACCATGAGCTTCAGCGGGAGCGGCTTCCAGGTCAACCCGGAGTCGATCGATTTGTACATCTCATTCGAGGTAGACGCCAGCAACGTACGGTCATTGCCCGGCATTCCGGTGATGGTCCGCATATGGACACCTGTCAATCCGCGGATGTTGCGTAGTTGTGACCAGGACTGCCCGTTATCCGAACTGGCGAACAGGGCGCTGCCCTCCCCATTTTGGGGCTCTACAGCGACGAGCCGGGTGCCGGACTGACTAACGGAGCTGATAGCGCGGTCGACGAATCCTTTGTTCACCAGGTCGATTGCTTCGCCCTGATCCGCACTTTTACCGATGCCGTCGTACTCCATCGCCAGATACAGGCTGCCCGGGCGCGAGGGATCGAACGCGATGGCGTTCACTTGAGTGTCGGTCAAGGTCTTCCAGGTGGCGCCGCTGTTCGCCGATTTGAACAGCCCGGTAGTGGTGCCGGCGTAAATAACGCTGGCATTGGATGGATCTTCCCGAATGACGTGGGTGCGGCGGGAAGTATTGGGGATGCCCATCAACTTACGCCAGAGATCTCCCCGGTTGGCGCTGGCGTAGATTCCACTGCAAGCGCTGGCGAGGATTTCAGTGGGACTCGCCGGGTTTATGTAGATCGAAAACACATCGGAGTCGTCGATCATCCCGGTGTGAATCGATTCCCAGGTCTTGCCACCGTCAAGCGTTTTCCAGGGCAGGTGCGGGGTTCCGGCATAGATGATATTGGGCGCCTTCGGGTCGACCGCGACCGCGGTGATTCCCTGCATTTCCATATTTTGAGGGTCGGAGATGCGCGTCCAGGTCTTGCCGGAATCGTCGCTGAGCATCACACCGCGAAGGGTGCCGGCCACAAAGCGCGAAGGCTTGCTCGCGGAGGCGGCAATCGAGCGTACACCGAAATCGCGGATATCGTTTACCGGCGTCCAAGTTTCACCCGAGTTATGGCTTTCCAGCATGCCGCCGCCATCGGCGGAGATGACACCCGCCAGATAGTGTTTCGAATCGACTGGATCCACCAGAATGGAGGAGATCTCACTGAGGTTCCGCCGCGGGAAGTTCATCAGTTCCCAGTCGCCGCCGGAATTGCGGCTGCGATAGAGAAGAGAATCCATGCCTCCGGCCAAAACGAGGGAAGGCATTTCCGGATCGACCGCGATAGCTGTGGCGGTCCCGCCAAAGGGACCCGCAATGTGCCAGTCGTTCACCGGGGCCCCAACGGCCCAGGCAGTCCATGCGATCGCGCCCAAGGCTGCCACCGTGGCAGCGGGCAGAAGCAAACGTCTAATCATTTCTACGTAGATCTGTTTTGCGCAGACACTCTATTGTCGGTTGAAACGAGAGGAAAATCTCAAGAGATAGATAGGGAGCGGACGAAAATGCATTTTTTCGGGAAGAAAAGCGCAGGCGAAAACGCCTGCTTCACAGTTTTGGTCGCCTTGGTATGCTAAGAAGGTAACTTTCAATAGACTAGGCTAGTAGGTTCATGGCAAATACAGTTTCTGCGTTGAAGCGCGTCCGCATGACAGAGCGGCGGACGGCGATCAACCGCATGCGCAAGTCCCGGCTCCGGCATCAAATTCGCGCGATGCGCCGCCTGCTCGATCACAAAGACAGCGAAGGGGCAACGAAGGCGCTCCCGGCGACGTTTTCGCTGGTGGATCGCGCGGCGAAGTGGGGCATTATCAAGAAGAATACGGCGGCACGGTACAAAAGCCGTTTGACGCTGCGATTGAAGAAGTTGACCACGGCGGCCGCGTAAGATTGGCGGCGGTTAGCGACTGCCGCGCAGGATTCCATCCTGCCCCACAATGCGTCTCTCCTGTTAGACTGGCTTCCATATGAAGCGCACGGTAATCGTGTGTCTAGCCGTCGTCCCGTTATTTCTCTCAGTTTCGAGCGCGAAAGAACCCGTACAAGCTAAACACGGAATGGTGGTGGCGCAGGAACCGATCGCGGCGGACGTCGGCCTTGCGGTACTGAAGAGCGGCGGCAACGCCGTGGATGCGGCGGTCGCAGTGGGCTTTGCGCTGGCCGTGACGCACCCGGTGGCCGGCAATTTGGGCGGCGGCGGTTTCCTGCTGGTCCGGATGGCCAACGGCAAGGCGACCTTTTTCGATTTCCGTGAACGCGCTCCCGGGAAAGCAAGCCGGGACATGTATCTCGGGCCTGATGGGAATGCGACAAAGGACAGTGTCTTTGGGTGGCGTTCTTCCGGCGTTCCGGGCTCGGTTGCCGGGTTTCAAGCCGCTTACAAAGAATTCGGGACGAAGCCATGGGCCGAGTTAGTTGCTCCAGCCGTGAAACTGGCCAGAGATGGGTTTACCGTGACGGCGCCTTTTGCAGCTTCGCTTCAAAACGCGCAGAACCTGCTCGGTTCCGACCCAGAATCGAAACGCATCTTTTTGCGCGATGGCGATTCATACAAAGCAGGCGAGACATTTAAACAACCCGAACTCGCGGATACGCTGCAGCGGATTCAGGCAAACGGAGCCAGGGGTTTTTACGAGGGCGAGACAGCCAAACGTCTGGCCGATGCGATGGCGGCGCATGGCGGACTGATTACGCTGGACGACCTGAAGCAGTACAAAGTGATGGAACGGCTCCCGTTGGAGGGCGATTACAAGGGATATCGCGTCATCACGGCTCCTCCGCCCAGCGCCGGCGGAATCGGCTTGCTGCAAATTATGGGTATTCTGAACGGCACCGGTTACGACAGCGACGGCCCGGACTCGCCCAAGGCCATTCATTATGAAGCCGAAGCGATGCGCCGCTTTTATGCGGATCGAAGCCAATATCTGGGCGATCCCGATTTCTACACGGTTCCAGTAAAGGACCTCTTGAATCCGGCCTATCTGGCTTGGCGGCGCAAGTCGATTTTACCGGAACAGGCGACGCCCAGCGACGCCGTGGCTCCCGGCCTGCCTAAAGCAGTCACTGCGCACGTCTCCTGGTACGAGAGCAGCGAAACCACTCACTACAACGTGGTGGATAGTAGCGGCAATGCGGTTGCGGTCACTTATACGCTGAATAACTCATACGGAAACGGGATTACTGCTCCGGGGCTTGGCTTTTTATTGAACGACGAGATGGACGATTTCGTGGCGAAACCGGGCACGCCGAATATGTTTGGCATGGTGGGCGGCGAAGCGAACTCCATCGAGCCTGGAAAGCGGCCGCTTTCTTCAATGACCCCGGCGATTGTCATGAAAAATGGGAAGCTGTTTATGGTGGCGGGCGCGCCGGGCGGGTCGCGAATCACGACCGGTGTGACGGAAGTCGTGCTGGACGCGATCGACTTTCATATGAATCCGCAGAATGCCGTGGATCTGCCCCGCTTTCATGAGCAATGGAAGCCGGACTTCTTATATCTGGAGAAGGGATTCCCGCCTCAAACTGAGGAAGCACTCCGGAAGATGGGCTATGAGCTCAGGCCGATTGAGTCGGTCGCACGCGTAGAAGCGATCGTTGTGAAGAATGGCGTTCTCGAGGGCGGCACGGAATCGAAGCTGCACGGCAAGGTGGCGGGATACTGATTCCTGACACATGGAGATTGCACTCTCTACTCACCTTTTTGTCCGCCACAGGTTAACAACCGTTTGGTTGGATCGCGTCTGGCACGCCGGCTTTCCGGCAGTCGAGATCTTTTGCGCGCGGCAGCACATCGATTACCAGGACAAGGCGCAGATCACGGAATTGGGGCATTGGTTTCGGGATGCGCAGTTAACAGTGCGATCCCTGCATGCCCCGATGTACACCGATGAAGTCTGGGGCCGCTCCGGACCACACGCCATTATCGACATCACGGAACCTACAAAAGGCAAGCGCATCGCGATGGTGGATGAAATCAAGCGCGCGCTGGAGATCGCGGAGTATGTGCCGTTTCGCTATCTGATCCAGCATCTCGGGGTGAGAAGCCAAGAATGGGACGAGCGGCGGGTCGACTCCGCTTTCACTTCGCTCGATGAACTTCGCGTCTTTGCGCAGCAACGGGGAGTGGAACTGCTGCTCGAAAACACGCCCAACGAACTTTCCTCGGCAACCCGGCTTAACGAGTTCCTAAACATGACGCATTTGAAGCTGGGCTACTGCTTCGATGCCGGACACGCCCACATGGCGACCGGAGTGGAGAGCGAATTCGAACTGATGGCCGACCGGATTCGTTCGACACACCTGCACGACAATCAGGGCCAAGACGACGACCATTTATTTCCGGGAAAGGGCACGATTGACTGGCGGAAGACGATGCGGCTGCTGGCGCGGCGGAATGACCAGTATCCTTTGCTGCTTGAATTGCGGGAGGTGCCGGAAATGGCGCACCCCATCGAAGAAGCTAAACGCACGATGGACCAGTTGATCAAATACACAACAGAGGAATATGAGCAGTAATTCTCCCGCAAGCACCGCTGAGGCACAGAAGATCCGGATTGCGGATGCGCGCCACCATGAGGGCGAGCGCGTCGAGATACAGGGCTGGCTGTACAATCTCCGCAAATCGGGCAAGATTGTCTTTCCGATTATTCGCGATGGAAGCGGCTTGATGCAGTGCGTCGCCGTGAAGAACAATCTGCCCGAGGATGTCTTTAACGAGCTGAAAGGGCTCACGCAGGAGAGTTCGTTCTCGGTCACGGGGACGATCCGCGCCGAAGCCCGGGCGATCGGAGGGTATGAGCTGGATGTGAGCGATGCGCGCGTCTTTCACCGCGTCAGCGAAGAACATCCGTACCCGATCACGCCCAAAGAGCACGGCGTAGACTTCCTGATGGACCACCGGCACTTGTGGCTACGGAGCCGGAGGCAGCACGCCGCTATTCGCGTCCGGCATGAAGTCATCCGGGCGAGCCGCGATTATCTGGATTCTAACGGCTTCACGCTGGTGGACACGCCGATCTTTACTCCCGCGGCGTGCGAAGGAACGACCACACTGTTCGAGGTCGACTACTTCGGCGATGAAAAGGTATATCTGACCCAATCGGGCCAGCTTTATAACGAAGCCAATGCCATGGCGTTCGGGAAAGTTTATTGCTTCGGCCCGACGTTTCGCGCTGAAAAATCGAAGACCCGCCGCCACCTCACTGAATTCTGGATGGTGGAGCCCGAGATGGCATATGCGGACCTGGAAGACGTGAAGCGTGTGGCCGAAGAGCTGATCGTGTATGTCGCCGGCAGAGTGCTCGAAAACCGCCAGGAGGAATTGAAGGATCTGGAACGGGACACGAGCAAGCTCCAAAATGTGAAGGCGCCGTTTCCGCGCATGAGCTACGACGAAGCGGTGAAGATTCTGCAATCGAAGGGGAGCGAGATTCAGTGGGGCGGCGATTTTGGAAACACCGATGAGACGCTGCTTACTCAGGATTTCGATAGGCCCGTGATTGTGGACCGGTACCCCACCGAAATCAAGGGCTTCTATTTTCAACCGGACGAGCAACGGCCCGAGCTGGCGCTCGGAGTAGATATCATCGCGCCCGAAGGGTACGGCGAGATTGTGGGCGGAGGACAACGCATTCACGATCTGGCTCTGCTCGAAAAACGGCTGGACGAGCATCATCTTCCGCGCGAAGCATTCGAATGGTATCTGGATCTGCGGCGCTTCGGAACCGTGCCGCATAGCGGCTTCGGCATGGGCGTGGAGCGGTTTGTCGCCTGGATGTGCGGCCTGGAACACGTGCGCGAAACAATTCCGTATCCGCGCATGTTGTATCGCACGCGGCCGTAACAAATCGAGCCATGCGTCGAGATGAGTCTCGACGCGGCACGCATGGTGCGTGCGCCACGTGAATATATGCGTCATTCGAATATTGCCATTCTGGGCGCGCCGCTGGATTTGGGCGCAGGCCGGCGCGGTGTGGATATGGGTCCGTCTGCGTTGCGGCTGGCGGGACTGAATCCGAAACTGGAAACGCTCGGGTACGAGATTGAAGACCTGGGCAATGTCTCTGTCGCGCAGCAGGAGAGCACACCGTTAGGGCCGGAAAACGCCAAGTATCTCTCGCAAATTGCCAAAACCTGCGCGAAGCTGGCCGAGACAGTAGAGAGTGTTGTGGAAGGCGGTAAGTTCCCGCTCGTGCTTGGAGGAGATCACTCGGTAGCTGTAGGAACCATTTCGGGCATCGGCAACGCTTTTCAACAGCGTGGCGAAAGCATTGGTTTGATCTGGATCGACGCTCATGCGGATATGAATACGCCCGAATCGAGCCCCAGCGGTAATGTGCACGGGATGCCGCTGGCCTGCGTGCTCGGTTATGGCCCGCGCGAGCTCACACATATTTTCGACTACGCTCCGAAAGTTTCCGGGCGCAATGTGGCGCTGATCGGGGTGCGCGATGTGGATGTGCGGGAACGCCAGATCGTTCGGGAATCCGGCGTGACCGCGTTTACGATGCGCGATATCGACGAACGCGGGTTGCGCAGCATTATGGAAGAGGCCATCGCGCGAGCTTTAGAGGGCACGGCCGGATTTCACCTGTCGCTCGATATGGACGCCGTAGATCCGGATGAGGCGCCCGGCGTCGGAACGCCAGTCCGCGGCGGCATCACCTATCGCGAAGCGCATCTCGCGATGGAGACCATCTGCGATTGCAGCCGCATGCTTGGAATGGAAGTAGTGGAAGTCAATCCAGTTTTGGACGAAGCAAACCGGACCGCGCTGCTCGGCGTAGAGCTAGTGATGTCCGCGATGGGCAAGAAGATTCTGTGACTGTTACAATACGTGTGCTCTAAGCGCCCGGCCCATGGTGGAGGAGATTTTTGCTTCTTAAGGCTCTTGGATTCTTGCTGCGGATCTACAGTTATTTGTTCCATTTAGCCTTGAGCCTGTTTTTTCTGGGAGTAGCGGCCATCGCGGCCAGCTCGCACCAACCGCTGAATTTGACGATGCTGCCGTTCTCGCGCGAAAAGCTGCTGGAAGGCGTGTTTCTTCTGGGAAGCGTGGGGCTGATTTGTACTCTGCTTGCGATCACGCGCATTTTCAAGTACCTGTTCCCGATCTGGGCTGGTTATCTGGTTTACGTCGCCGTGAACGGGTTCTTCTTTACGGGATACCGGTTTGCGGGCGAAAAAGCTTTTGAATCGGCGTGCTGGCTGACGCTGGCGCTCATCGCAGCGTTTGTTGGAGCGGTGTGGACGCTTAAGCCGAGACGGGGAAGGCTTTATCGCTAGCCGGCCCGCAGATTCTCGCGCAACGTTCTCAAGAACACCTCCACGTCGCCTTCATTGTTGTAGAAGTGCGGCGAAACGCGTAGATAGCCCTTGCGTGCGGAGACGAGGATATTATCCCGTTTGAGAGCTTTCGCCAGAGCGGATGGATCGCGGCCCGGGAAATGCGCCGCTACGATCTGAGATGGCAAGCCGTCTTTCGATGAATAGAACCCGGCGCCGAAACCGGCGAGTTCGTCCCGAAGGATTCCAGCCAAGTGTAAAACCTGCTGCTCGATAGCAACTGGGCCAATGCTCTGCAGTAACTCCAAGGCGGCCTGCATCGCGTACAACGAAGGAAACGGCAGCATTCCACCTTCGTATTTCTCTGCCGATGTCCCGAAGCGCGGCGCGCCGTGATGCAAGCAATCCACCGATTTCCATTCAGAATCGCTGCGCCAGCCGATGAGTTGGGGACGAAGCCATTTTCGAACCTCGGGATCGATGTAGACGAACCCGGCGCCGTTCGGCGAAATCATCCACTTATACGCATCCACGGCCAAAAAATGGGGCCGGATCCGGCCGCAATCGAATTCCAGCGCTCCAATGCTCTGCGTTCCATCGACATAGACCAGGATGCCGCGTTCCCGTAAATGCCTAATCTTATCGGTAAGATCCGGGCGAAACCCGGTGACGTAATTTACAGTGCTCAGCAGAACCAGGCGCGTGCGGGCGGTGATGTGCTGCTCTAATTCATCCCAGCGGCATTCCACTCCACGCACGCCCGATTCCACTTGCGCGGCATATAACTGGTTGGGAAATTCATCTTCGAGCGTCAGGATTTCATCTCCCGCTTGCCAGTCGAAGCCGCTCATCGCGAGGGCCAGCGCGCTGCAGGCATTCGGCACAAACGCAATATCGCTGGCTGTGGCGTGGATGAACCGGCCGATTGCGGCGCGTAATGGATCGAGATCGTCGAACCATTCGAGGAAGTCGGCGCAGGCCTGAGCATCGCGGCGCTGGAAGTGTTGAACGGCTCGTTCGACCGCAGCACGCGGTAACTGGCCGTAGGTTGCGGTATTGAGGTACGTGCGCCCCGCGAGAGCCGGAAATTCCGCTCGGATTGCATCCCAATCCGGCTTCATTGGGTTTGAAAGCGAAAAACCGGTTGCTCGACTTGGCAATCCACGCGGCCGTAATACACCGTTTTGCTCCGTAATCCGGTCAAGGAGATCGTGCGCGCTCGGGAGCCGCCATGGTCCGGGAACCGCGTGAATTGGCTAATGACATTCGGATCGCTGGCGGAAATATCGACCGCACAACCTGCGGCGTCCGGAGCCATAAATTTTACTTGCGCGGTAGTCTGCGTGACGGCGGATACGCCCTGCGACGCGACCTTGCCTTCCGCCGCTTCCAATTGATCCATATTCGCGCCTATGCTGACGTGCTCGGCCCCCGGTAATTCGAGCCGAAAGTTTGTGCCTGCATCGCCGGATCGAAACGAATTGAAAGCCGCCGTAGGAACGCTAAACCATCCCTGATTGGCAAGGGTTCCATTCTTTGGGATGTAATTGTGATTGGCTTGCGGAGCCTTATTCGGCCACCAGTCCGAAACATCTTGGCGGCTGGTCCCAAAGCCGGGAAGCATGAGATTGTTATGCCACCGGTAATCGGGGAAGATGCAATCCGCGGTGGCTTGTCCTCCGCCGTTATACGGCGCTGTGCAGTTCGGCGGTACGATGGCTGCCGCGCTAGGCCCGCTGATGAATATAACGCCTCCATTGGTTAACCCACATTTGCTGAAGCCGCCGCGCGGAGGCGGATTCGGACAATTCCCGGTTCCGTTCACCTGAAAAATATTGTTTGTAACTTGAACTCCTTCTACAAAAGTATCGTCGCCCTGGATAACAACGCCCACCAAACCCGTGTTCTCAATAATGCTGTTGTGATCGATAATACGGTCTTCTGCCCCATTCGCTCCCTGGAACAAGCTGCCCTGCACGGTCGGGTAATTGTAGGTGTTGTACAGCCATCCGTTCAAGTCCCAGGCTAAATTATTTCGAAATAAGAAACGAAGGCTGGGAGTTACTTCGTGACTTCCCCCATCGACATATGCAGGGCCGTAAATCAGGCCTGGACCATGTTCGAAGGTATTATTTTCGATATCCACGTCCTGAATGCCCCAGCCTTGCCGCGATTCAGTGCCTTCCGCGCGCGCGGTCATCGTGATAAACACGCCATCCGGATTGTCCTCCGCCCAGTTGCCATCGAAGATGTTTCCGTCGATATGAATTCGCCAGCCGGATTTCCATTCGAGCGGCTGCCGCGTGTAGTAGCGCATTCCGTTTGAGACAGGACTTCCCCACATATGCTCGAAGGGAGCCCGGAAGTAATTTCGGCGATACGTGTAATCATGCCGGTAATAGCGGAGACCCCCGCCATCGTCGTGATGAATGACAATGCCCGTTCCTTCGACGTAGTTGTTGGAGAAGAGATAAGGACCCGGCCCAAGGCCGCCGAGCGTACACGCGCAGCCCTCGGCGTCATATTGTGAGGCGGAGCCATTCGCGGGCGCGTTTTGAAGCGCCGTAATTTTTCCATTCGTAATAGTGCCGCAGGCGACAGCGCCGCCGGCAATATCGCCCGCCCAGTTTTTCGGGAAGCTATCGTTGGGCTCGCAGCTCCCTTTTGCGGCTACATAGTGGGCGACCGTCGCGAGCGAACCCGCTGCAAGCGAATAGTTCTGCCACAAAGCTGGATGGACATAGAAATGCCCGCCGCTTTCAAAATAAGAGACACGATAGGTTCCAGGTTTGGCGGGCACGGGATTGGCAAACCGGACTGTCTGCCAGCCGGATTGACTCTCGGCTCGGGAGCTTGCCGACGCGAGTCTGCCGCCGCGATCGTCCCATAGCGAGATTTTATGAACCGTTTGGGGATCTCCGGCGGGTTTTAGGAATCGCACACCGCAAAAATAGCCGCCGGCTGAAACAGTAAAACGCGTTCCAAGCTCAACATCCGATTTTCCGTTGGCTTCAAATTTGTAACCAGGTTGGTTTTGGCCGAAGAACGTGACTGGATTGGCGCAGCTCGCGGAACTTGAATAGAGAGGATCGACGTAGAATCCGTTACCGCGAGTGATATTGGGAAAGCCGCCCGTGCCGTCGTTCTCAACGCCTGAGCCAAGTTCATCACCGGTGTACGCGCGGCAGTTATCAGCTCCTCTGCAGACGCCGGTTACTCCCGGAGGCAAGGCGATATGGAAGTGGCCGCCCATATCGAAATAATTAAAGAACGAGCCGGAGCCGGTACCCGAAAGCGAGATGGAAACGGGCGGCGTCAGCTTGGCGGTATCGCGAGTGGTTCCCAATACGAACGATCCTGCCCCAATTATGTATTCCTCTGTGGTTTTCCGCGTGACGGCGAGCCCGGTAAAAGCAGCGTGGTAGTAGTTGAGGTTATCCCAGTAACTATCGATCCAGGCGATATTTTTGCCATCCCATAGATTGACTTCCGAATAACGGTTCGGCTCCGGCTGCCCATGCAGCCAGCAGCGGTCAAAAACGATGTTCTGGTCCTGCGGATATTGGTAAATGAGAGTTCCCCACGGCTGCGGGTCCGAACTTGTATGAGCTTCGGTGGAGTCGTCTGTGGTGAACTCGATACCAACAAACCGGAGATTTGCGATCGGCACACGCTCATTGCCATCCGAGATAACAAGCAATGGCTGGGTTATCATGCCGCCGGTCGCGTGATCGATCATCGGCTTGACTAAGTAAGCCATCTTGGAAGCCCACTGCGGTCCGATGCGCGTGCCGGGAGGAGGCAGCTCGTGATCCGGAGTGGAGGTGCGCACGATGATGTTGTGCAGCCGCCGCGGCCATGGCACAACATAGAACTGGCCCTTGCCGGAAGCTCCCGCATTTAGAAACGCGACTGGCGTTTTGACGGCCGGATCGGGCGCGCCGCATCGCAACTGAATAGTGTTCGCGTCGATTACATGCGCATAGTAGTAATCTTCCCCCGGTATGATCTCGCCGGCCAATGAACAGGCATCGTTCGGGTTAGCGGTCTTAATGGATGGCAGCTTCGCGTAAGTCGAGCTGAAGATCAGTTGCTGGCCTTCCTTGAAACCGTGATTCGGAAGGCGAATGGTGTTATTGCTCATTGAGATTGCGCTGGAGTCAAATACGAAGCCATCCGGCGGACCTTTTCGGGTGTCGCCGTTGAACGAGTAATTTCCACGGCAGGTTTCGCCCGCCGGAATCAAAATGAGTGAATCTTTCGTGCGTTGCTCCGCCAGGGCCTGATCGATGCGCCCCTGCAAGCCTGTTTTCGGATCGTTGCAGTTTTTTGGATCGACAGGCAACTGCTGGTAAGTGGTTGTATTTGGATAAGACGTATCAAAGGTCTCTGCTGGAACCGGCAAGGCAGGATGAACGGCCGGTAGCGGCAGAGTGTGGATGGTCGCGCTGGCTCCCGAGCTCCAACTCTTGCCATCGGCCGAAACCTGCGGGCACAACACGTATTCCGTGTTTGCTTGCAATCCACCGACAACGATGCGCATATCGGTGGTCCACGGAGTAAACGGGGCAATCGGCTGAATCCAGGCTGCTTTGCCTGCCCGGCGCGGCAAGCCGCCGTTCGCGCAAGATCCCAGGGCAAGGGGCGTGATCAGAGTCCGTGCAAACTTATAAGGACCGCTGACGTTGAATCTGATTCGGGCCACCGAATGGGAAATACTATCGGTTCCGGTAATGGTGACGGTTGGAGCTTGAGCGTGCAATAGGAACGGAGATAGGGTAAGGAGAAGCAGGGAGCGCAATATGACGACTCCTAAGTCACTGGTAAATTGAGTTTCTTTTGAAGGTGCGGCACCGCGCCGTGGAGCAACACGTCTTCTGAGAAACGCGAGCGGCGCTCGAAAAACTCCACATTTCCCTGGCTCAGCTTTTTGCCGATGGTAATGCGATACGGAATGCCGATCAGGTCGGCATCTTTGAACTTTACCCCGGGCCGCTCGTCGCGGTCATCCAGCAACGCGTCGATTCCAGCGGCGGCGCACTCCTTATAGAGTAAGTCGGCGGCTTCCTTTTGCAGCGCTTCAGCGTAATTCGCCGGAGTGATCACGACTGTGAACGGAGCAATGGGAGGCGGCAGCGCCATGCCATCTTTATCGTGATAGAGCTCGATCGCACACGTGAGGATGCGTTCGATCCCGATGCCGTAGGAGCCCATAATCGGCGTGATCTCTTTGCCATCGGCGCCAAGCACGCGCAAGCCCATTGACTCGGAGTACTTATAGCCGAGCTTGAAAATGTGCCCGATCTCGATGGCTTTCACGATCTCGAGCGCCGAACCGCAGTTGCTGCAGGCGTCTCCCTGCGCAACTTGGCGCAGATCGAAGTACTCCGGCTCGAAGTCTTCGCCGGGAGTCACGTTCTTCAGATGGTAGTCGTCCTTGTTCGCTCCAGTGATCAGGTTGCGCCGGCATTGCAGCGCATTATCCGCAAGCACGCGCATGTTTCGGATACCCACCGGACCGAGCGAGCCGGCATTCGCCCCGAACCACTTCAAAATTTCCTGCGGGTGCGCGGGCCGCACCTCGCCCACATTCAACACGCCGGCCAGCTTGGTTTCACTCAGCTGATGGTCACCGCGGAGCAGGATCAGAACCGGCTTTTCGCCCGCGACCATCACCAGGCTTTTCATTTGAGAGGTCTCGGGCAATTTTGTGAACTGCGCGATGTCGGTGATGGTCTTCATTCCGGGCGTATGAAATTCTTCGGGAGAAAGATCCCCTACTGGATCGGCCGCGGCAGGAGCAGCGGCGCGCGAAACGGCTTTCTCCAGATTTGCGGCATAGCGGCAGTTCGGACATCGCACCACGAAGTCTTCGCCGGCATCAGAGCGCACCATGAACTCGTGAGACTGGCTTCCACCCATTGCGCCCGAATGTGCCTCTACGACCATGTATTCGAGACCGCACCGATTGAAGATCGCACAGTACGCGTCATAGTGTTTGTCGTACGCGACGTCCAGCCCGCTTGCGTCCAGATCGAACGTATAGGAGTCTTTCATGATGAACTGGCGAACACGCAGCAGTCCGGATTTGGGACGCGGCTCGTCGCGAAATTTGGTTTGAATCTGATACCAGATCTGGGGAAGCTGCTTATAACTGCGAAGCTCTCCGCGTGCAATGGATGTGACGATCTCTTCGTGCGTCATGCCGAGGCAGAGATCGCGCCCGAAGCGGTCTTTCAGGCGAAACATATTATCGCCCATCACGTCCCACCGGCCTGATTCCTGCCAGATTTCCGCCGGGTTTAGCGCGGGAAGCAGCATCTCCTGGCCACCGATGGCGTTCATCTCTTCGCGCACAATCTGCTCGATTTTCAGAAGCGAGCGTTGCGCGAGCAGCAAGTAACTATAGATTCCGGCAGAGAGCTGGCGTACATATCCGGCCCGCAGAAGCAGTTGATGGCTTATGACTTCCGCTTCGGCCGGATGCTCTCGCAGTGTTGGTATAAAAAGAGTGCTCCAACGCATTCAGGGTCTATTAGACAATTAGAACAGACCCCTGGAACACATCATGACCGAACAACAGCGCATGGCGCGGCCCCTGTCACAGGTTGATCCGGAAATCTATGAGGCGATTCAGCACGAAGTGGATCGCCAGAATACGCGACTGGAATTGATCGCGAGCGAAAACTTCACGTCCGAAGCGGTACTCGAAGCAACCGGCAGCGTGTTCACCAACAAATACGCTGAAGGGTATCCCGGAAAGCGTTATTACGGCGGATGCGAATTCGTGGATGTGGTGGAGAACCTGGCCCGAGAGCGCGCCAAAAAATTGTTCAAGGCCGAGCATGTCAATGTTCAGCCGCACTCGGGGTCGCAAGCCAATGAAGCGGCTTATGCGTCCGTGCTACATCCGGGCGACACGATTCTCGGCATGAATCTGGCGCATGGCGGTCACCTGACGCACGGGCATCCGCTCAATTTTTCCGGCAAGCTCTACCACGTGGTTGCGTATGGCGTGCGCCGCGAGGACGAACTGATCGACTATGACGAAGTGGCGCGTCTAGCGGAAGAGCACAAGCCGAAAGCCATCATGGCGGGCGCGAGCGCCTATTCGCGCGTGATCGATTTTGCGCGATTCCGCCAAATCGCGGATGCGGTTGGCGCTGTCTTTATAGTGGATATGGCGCATTATTCGGGGCTGATCGCGGCCGGCATTTACCCGAACCCCTGCGAGCACGCGGACATCGTGACGTCGACCACTCACAAGACGCTGCGCGGCCCGCGCGCCGGGTTGATTCTGTGCAAAGAAAAATTCGGCCAGGCGATCGATAAAGCCGTGTTCCCAGGAGCGCAGGGCGGCCCGCTGGTCCATGTGATCGCAGCCAAGGCGGTCTGCTTCCTGGAGGCGCTTTCCGAGATTTTCCGCGCCTATCAGCAGGCGGTGCTCGCAAATGCCCGCGCTCTGGCCAAGTCGCTCCAAGACGAAGGCTTCCGCGTGGTGAGCGGCGGGACGGATTCCCACATGTTCCTGGTCGACGTGTTCTCGAAGGGCATAAAGGGGAAGGAAGCGGAAAAGGCGCTGGACGAGGCATTCATCACGGCCAATAAGAACGCGATTCCGTTCGATACGAATCCACCGTTGAACCCCAGCGGTATCCGGCTCGGTAGCCCGGCCGTAACCACACGCGGATTCCGCGAAGCGGAGATGACGGAAGTGGGACGGTTGATTGCGCGTGTTCTGAGCGATGTGAAATCGGAGCAGGCGATTGCCGAAGCGCGCCGGGGCGTGACGGCGCTCACCGAAAAATTTCCGCTCTACGATTGGAAGCGGGAGTCCGTAGGTGCGGCAAGATAGATAAGCGGACGAAGATGGTCTGCGCCACCCCATGCGAGCTCATGTAGCGCGGCACTATAGAAGCTACATCTTTCTAGTTCCTCTGTTTGCGCTGGTACTGCTGTACCAGATTACATACACAATCGAAGTAATCCGCTTGGGCCTGGCGGGAACACGCATCGCAGCCGTTCCGTTCACGTTCGATGGCACTGTCGTACAGGCAATGAGCACAGACGCTGCGAATGCAGGTTTGCACACCGGCGATCGCATTCTGACCGTCGATGGCAGGCCGCTTACGAGTGAGCGAGTCCTGCACGAAGTGATTCGTACGCACAAGCCTCACGAACTGCTACGCCTGACTGTAACTCCGAAAGCCGCCGGCGCACCCCGCAGTGTCCAGATCCCGCTACCCGCAAAAGATGGCCATCCCATGTCTTTACAGGACTGGGCAGCTACGCTCGCCATTAACTTAGCGCTGCTGTTTTGCGCGTTGATGGGCATCTACGTAGCAGCCATTCTGCCGTACGATCTTAAAGCACTGATCTTTTTCGGGCTCATGACGGCAACGTCGCAAATTGTGACATCTGCCCGATGGTACGACTTTCCCCGCCCTCTTTGGAGCTTTGCATTGATCTTTAATTTGGCGGGTATTTTTAGCTGGCCGGTTTGGATGGTCTCGTTCGCTTTATATCTGCCGCACCGGTTTCGGTGGGATGTGCAGCGCCCCTGGATTAAATGGACCTTTCTTGGACCGCTCATCGCCTGGTCTCTCCTTTACACCGCTGGCGCAAGCAGCGGGTACTATGCATATCACGCGCTTCCGTGGCTCGGTCCGATTTCTGAGGTCCTGAACGGCAACATCATTCTAGCCGCCGGTATTACTTTCTTCTTCGCTGCGATCGGCACGAAAGCAGGCCACGCGAAGAATAAAGATGAACGCCGCCGCCTGCAGATCCTTATGGCCGGCTCCCTAGCGGGACTTATCCCTGTGGGTCTGCTAGTGTTCTATCTTTCGTTTACTCGGGCAAATCAATTCAACCAGCCCTCGCAAGCGATATTCATTCCGGTTTGCCTCCTCTTCTGTCTGTTTCCGGCAACGCTCGCTTATGTAGTGGTTGCCGAGCGCGCCATGAGCCTGGGCATGGTGATCCGCCAGAGCGTTCGCTACGGATTAGCGCGAGGTGGAGCCGCGATCGTGCCGGGGTTGCTGGCGCTCGTGATCCTCATCGCGCTGAGTCCCGTCGTCTTCGGGTCCCGGTACGGTAACGCAGTAAAGATTCCCGTCTATATCGCAGCGGTGATACTGGTCACGGCCATAGCGAGACGAAGCCGCGAACGGCTTATGAAATGGGTGGATCGCCGCTTTTTCCGCGAAGCCTACAACGCGCAAATGCTGCTTGAAGATCTTAGCGAAAGCGTGCGTTCGATTGTAGATGAAGAGAATCTGCTGGACACCGTGGCGCGGCGCATTTCGGAATCGCTGCATGTCTCGCATTTCGCAGTGCTGTTGAATGGAGAGGGCACACTGCGCCCGGTTTACTGCCTGGGACTGGACCCTGCGCCGCAAGTGGCCCTTCCGGAAAATTCAAAGGTTGTGGAAGTGGTAAAGCAAGCCAAGCAGCCGCCGCAGATTTACTTCGACCACAAAGACAATTGGATCCATTCCACTCCGGAATCCGAACTGGTGACGCTCAAAGCGATTGGCGCGCAATTATTGCTGCCGATCGGCACCAAAGAAAAGCTGATGGGACTATTCAGCCTCGGCCCAAAGCTGTCGGAGGCTCCGTACTCGCTGAGTGACGTACATCTGTTGCGCTCGGTGGCATTGCAGACGGGGCTAGCGCTAGAGAACAGCCGGTTGACGAAAACGATCGCGCAGGAGATGGCGCAGCGGGAAAAGCTGAATCGCGAGATTGAAATTGCGCGCGAAGTGCAAGAGCGCCTGTTTCCACAGCGGTTGCCGGTAATCGCCGGAATCGATTGTTTTGGAGCCTGCCGGCCGGCGTTAGGGGTGGGCGGCGATTATTACGATTTTTTGACTCTGCCGAACGGGGATCTGGGCATTGCGATCGGTGATGTATCGGGCAAGGGAATTGCGGCGGCGCTGCTAATGGCGTCGCTGCAAGCATCTCTGCGCGGGCAGGCGCTGATGGGCCACGGTGACCTGGCGCGCCTTATGGCTAATGTCAACCAGCTTGTTTACGACGCAACGCCCATTAATCGCTACGCGACTTTCTTTTACGGCCAATATCATCGCGAGAGTCACGTTTTTATATACGTAAACGCGGGACACAATCCGCCCATCGTGTTGCGCCGCACCAAAGACGGAACGGTGCATGTCATCCGGTTGGAGACGGGCGGCCCGGTAGTTGGGTTGTTTCCCAATGCGCCGTATCAGCAGGGCTCGCTCATCATGGAGCCGGGCGATATCTTTGTCGGGTTCACGGACGGGATTAGCGAAGCCATGAACAACGCGGAAGAGGAGTGGGGGGAGGAACGCCTGATTCCGGCAATTGCTGAGCAAGCGGACAAGACGGCTTGCGAAATGATTCCGGCGTTGATGGCGGAAGCGGATAAGTTTGTATCCGGAGCGCCGCAGCATGATGACATGACGCTGGTGGTTATGAAGATGTGCGGGGGGTGATTTGTTCGCGATCCATTCTTGCTGCGATAGCAGGGCTCAAGAATCGCTCTCGCTTCGCGGCGGCTCGTACAGCAGGAAGCAGGTCCGATTGGGCCGAATCTCCGGTGACGTAGCCATGGGCTCCCAATTTGAGCGCTTCGATCACGTATTCATCGGCGGTGAGGGCGCTAATGAAAACGATGCTTAAGGCAGAGTTTTTCTTGAGCATCTCGCGCGCTGTCTGAACCCCGCTAACGTTTTGCACTTTGGTGTCCAGCAGCACGATATCCGGCTTTTGGTAGTCGGCCAGAAGCACGGCTTCGCGAGCATTGGCTGCTTCGCCCACCACCCGCACATCGGATTCACGCTCGAGTAACATTCTGAGGTTGCTTCGGACGATCGGGTGATCGTTCACGATAACGACGCGGATGACTTGCATATCGGAAAGCGCGGGAAAGGGTACTTTGCCGAAGGATAGCGGTCTAGAGAAACCCGGTCCATAGTGCCGGGAGGGTATTCTCGCCATTTCTATTCAGTAGAGGCTCCGGCGGCGTCTACGGTTATCCTAAATGAAAAACTACTGCCCGGACGGGATGGAAAGCGGCCGCCACAATGGCGATACTGGCAGTAAGTGTAGGCACGTCTCGACCCGTCTACACATGCAATCCAAACATGTTATTGCGTTTCACCGGTCCCCTCCGCCGCGCCGCGATCGCATTTCTGGGCGTGGCGTGTCTCTTGCTTGCCGCTTCCTGTGGCCGCAAAACAAGCTCGACAGCCGAGGCAGCGAGTGATCCCGGTTCCTCCCGATCCACCGTAACTGTGGGTGTTGCCAAGGTTACCAAACGACCCTTGCAGCGTGAACTGACGGTCTCTTCCGAGCTGGTCCCTTTTCAAGAAATCGATGTCTATGCCAAGGAGGCAGGCTACGTGAAACAGCTCCTCGTCGACTATGGCTCGCATGTGAAACAGGGACAGCTTATGGCTGTGCTCGAAATTCCGGAACTGGAAGCGCTGCTGCGTCAGGATGAAGCGGCCGTGAAGAGCATGGAAGATCAGGTGACCAATGCCACTCATCAATTGGGCCGGATCGAAGCGCAGCATAAAGTGGTCCATCTTCAATATCAACGCTTGAACGGGGTCGCGCAAAAGCAGCCGGGGCTGGTGGCGCAACAGGAAGTCGATGACGTTCAGGGCCGCGATCTGGCCGCCGAGGCGCAAGTGGAAGCAGCTAAATCCGCCCTTGAAGCGGCTAAGAGC
Source organism: Bryobacteraceae bacterium (assembly GCA_035651215.1). Classification (GTDB taxonomy): domain Bacteria; phylum Acidobacteriota; class Terriglobia; order Bryobacterales; family Bryobacteraceae; genus Bog-105. The sequence continues at coordinate 394,808 of DASRGE010000022.1, read as the reverse complement.
AACTTAGCGGAATCGGAGGCGAAGCTGACACACGATCAGGCGATTTACTCTTATACGCGCATCACCGCGCCTTTCGCCGGCGTGGTTACGCAGCGATACGCCAATCTCGGGACGCTGATGCAAGCCGGCACGAACTCCAGTACGTCTGTGCTTCCGCTGGTGAAATTGTCGGAAGAGAGCAAATACCGGCTGGTAATCCCAATTCCCGAGTCGTATGTTGCCTATATCAAAGTCGGCGACCCGGTGAATGTGCGGGTGCCTTCTTTGGGGAAGAGCTTTCCTGGAAAAGTGGCCCGCTTTGCCGAGGAGGTGCGCGACGCCACACGCACCATGCACACCGAAGTGGATGTGCCGAATCCGACCGGCGAGCTGATTCCCGGCCTTTATGCCAGCGCTACGTTGACCTTGAACCGAACCGGAGAAGCGCTAGCGGTTCCAGTACAAGCTGTCGACCGCGAAAGCGAGCCCCCCACGGTGCTGATTGTGGATCCGTCGAATCAGATCCAGCGGCGCGAAATTTTGCTTGGAGTCGAGACCGAGAACTACGCCGAAGTCTTGTCGGGGTTGAAAGTAGGGGATGAGGTGGTGGTTGGAGATCGGGCCGGATTAAATCCGGGGCTCACGGTTCATCCGCAGGTGGTGGCTCCAGCAGCTTATTAGATTCCCCAGACTTTCATGTCGCGCTTTTCCATTCGCAACCCGTATTTCATTGTTGTTATCTGCCTGGTGATTTGCGTGATCGGCGTTACCAGCCTGGTGCGCATGCCGGTCGACTTGTTTCCCACCATCAATCTTCCGGAAGCGGTAGTTGCCACGTTCTATTCGGGCATGCCTCCAGGAGACATCGAACTCGATATCACGAATCCTCTGGAACGCTTTTTCACGATGGGCGCCGGAATCGATCACATGGAATCGCGTTCCATGCTGGGCGTCAGCATCATCAAGATTTACTTCCAGCCGGGAACAAATGCCGATACAGACGTAACGGAAATCTCCAATCTTGCGCTGGCCGATCTCAAACGCCTTCCGCCGGGTACGCTGCCGCCCGTTGTCTTGAAGTTCGATGCTTCGAGCCAGCCGGTTTGCCTGGTGGCTGTACACGGCCAAGGGCTTAGCGAGACGCAGCTTCACGATCAGGCGCAGTTCAATATTCGCAACCAGATCGCGGTGGTCAAGGGCGCGGAAATTCCTCCGCCGTTCGGCGGCAAGTACCGGCAGATCATGGTGTACGTCGACCCGTACAAGCTTGCATCCCGCCAGATGAGCCCGATGGACGTGGTCAATGCGGTGAATAGCCAGAATCTCATTCTGCCCGCGGGCGATGTAAAGATGGGGCCGTACGACTATTACGTCTATTCGAACAGCCTGGCGGCGAACATGCAGGAGATGAATGACATCCCCATTAAGACGGTGAAAAACTCGTGGGTTTCGGTTCGCGATGTGGGCCGCGCGGAGGACGCAAGCCAGGTTCAGTACAACATCGTCCGCGTCGATGGCCAGAAATCGACCTACGTGCCGATTATGAAGCAGGGCGGCAATACGAACACGATTTCGGTTGTCGACGGCGTCCGTGATTTGCTGAAGCGATTGGTGGATCTTCCGGCGAATCTCAAGACAGACGTTCTGTTCGATCAGTCTGTTTTCGTCAGAGAAGCAATCAAGACGGTGCTGCACGAAGGGCTCATCGGACTGGTGCTCACCAGCGTCATGATTCTGCTCTTCCTCGGGAGCGTACGGGCCACGGGTGCTGTGCTCTTGTCGATTCCGCTTTCGGCGCTGGCGACGTTCGTGGTGCTTTCGTTCATGGGAAGCACGGTAAACACGATGATTCTGGGCGGTTTGGCGCTGGCGTTCTCGCGCGTGATCGATAACTCCGTCATTTCGCTCGAAAACATTTACCGGCACATGGAATTGGGTGAATTGCCGCGGCTCGCGTCCGAGCTGGGCGGATCGGAAGTGACTCTTGCTGTACTGGCTGCAACCCTGGTCAACGTTGTCACGTTCTTTCCGGTGACGTTTCTCTATGGCGTGAGCAAGTTTCTCTTCTCGGCTCTCGCCCTGGCGTTTTGTATTTCGCTGCTCATCTCCTTCCTGGTTGCGATGACCGTAATCCCGTTGTTCTGCTCGCGGTTTTTGAAAATTTCCCATCCGGTGCACGGTCCGGAAGCAGGCATCGGCGAGCACGATCTAGGTGAATGGCACCGCGAACATGCTCGTATTCCCGTCAGCCCGAGGATGTCTTGGTGGGATCGCTTCAACGCGTGGTTTAACAACGGGTTCAACCGGATGCTCGATTTCTATGAGAACTGGGTCCGGCGGTCATTGCAGCGTCCAGTGCTCACAGTTGGTGCGCTCATGTTGATCTTCGTGCTGAGCTTTGCCATTTATCCATACGTTGGAGTCGCGTTCTTCCCGCGCACCGATGCCGGCCAGTTCACCATCAACATGAAGGCGCCCACGGGATCGCGGATCGAACTGACCAACGATTATGTGGGGCAGGTTGAAAAGCTCATCCGCCAAAGCGTCCGGCCGGGCGATTTCAAAATGACCGTTTCGAACATTGGCGTGGTGGACGACTTCTCGTCGTTGTATACGGCAAACTCAGGAGCTTATACGGCAACAATTCAAACCGCGCTTCAGGAGGATCACGAAATCAGCAGCTTCGACTATATGGACCGGGTGCGGGCCGCAATCGAGCGGAACTTTCCGGAAATCCGAACGTTCTTCTCCACTGGTTCCATGCAGGATGCGATCCTGAACTCCGGTATGCCTGCGCCGATCGATGTCCAGGTCACCGGACGTAATTATCCGAACGACTATCGCATGGCACAGGACTTAGCGAGACGCATCCGTCAATTGCCCGGCGTGAATGAGGTCTACATTCCGCAAGATCTCGATTACCCGGCTCTACGAATGCAAGTGGACCGGGTTCACGCGGGAGAACTGGGGTTAACGCAGAAAGCGATCGTCGATAACGTCATTACTGCGCTGAATTCGAACGCTATGATCGCTCCCAATTACTGGGTCGATTATGCGACGGGAAACGACTACTATCTGACCGTTCAGTATTTCGAGCGCGGGCTGGGAGCGATCCACAACACGATTGACTTCAACAATATTCCGCTGAAGGCTCCGAATCTGAGCCAGCCGACGACGCTGGGCAGCGTTGTGAAACTGGTGCACACCAGAACTCCGACCGAAATCGATCACTACCAGATCCAGAGAGTCATTGACGTTTACGTGACCCCCGAAGGGGAGGACCTGGGGCGGCTTTCAAAGCAGATCAATCAGATTCTGTCCGGCATGAAGGCGCCCAAGAACACGCGCGTGTTCCTGCGCGGAATGGTGGAGGGCATGAACGAATCGTTCAGGAGCTTCGCGTTCGGCTTCATTCTGGCATTCGTCCTTTTGTATTTGATCTTGGTGGCTCAGTTCCGATCCTTTATGGACCCGGTGCTGATCATGCTGGCGATTCCGATGGGCTTCATCGGCGTGCTGATTATTTTGCCGCTGACCGGAACGACCTTGAATGTAATGTCGCTGATGGGCGTTCTGATGTTGATCGGCGTGGCGGGTTCGAACAGTATTTTGATTGTCGATTTCGCCCATAAGCTGCAGGAAGAAGAGAACCTGACTGCCGCGGAAGCAGTGATTAAGGCCTGCCGCTTGAGGCTGCGCCCGATTCTGATGACTTCACTCGCGACCATCATTGGAATGATTCCGATGGCGCTGAAGATGGGAACGGGCTCCGAACAGTATGCTCCGATGGCGCGGGCGATCATTGGCGGATTGACTACGTCGGTGATCTTCACCGTGTTTATTGTGCCGGCCGCCTATCTTCTGGCGTATCGCAGGAAGGACCGGCAGCCGGAAGCGACAGCCTGACTTTGGCATGAAGAAAAAGAGAACTCTTGTAATAGCCTCTTTAGGGGCCGGCCTGACTGCGCTCCTGCATGCGCAAGCCGCGCCGCCTGAGCTTACGTTCGACCAGGCTAAAGCTCTGGCGCTGAAGAACCATCCTCAGGTGTTGGCCGCGCAAGCCACTTATCGGCGCTCCGATCAACTGATCCGGGAAGCACGTGCAGCGTATTTTCCGACGATTACAGGCAATATCACCGGCGCGCAGGCTCAACTGAATTCTCGTATCGGCGCAGGCGTTCTCAATGATCCGCGGCTGTTCAATCACGCTGGGGCCGGATTGACGGCGTCTCAGTTGATCAGCGACTTCGGCCGAACCTCCAACCTGGTTTCGAACGCGAAATTCAACGCGCAGGCCGGGCGGGCCGATTACGAGGCCACGCGTTATGACGTGATTCTCGCAGCCGGCCAGGCGTATTACGAAGTGCTGCTCTCTCAGCAACTAGTGAAAGTAGCGCAGCAAACGGTGGCGACGCGCCAGACCGTGGTCAATCAGATTTCCGAGCTGGCCAAAAACAAGCTGCGGTCCGATGTCGACTTAAGCTTCGCGCAAGTGAATCTGGCCGATGCCAAACTGATGCTGCTGCGCGCGCAGGACCGGCTGGGAGCGGCGTATGCGAGTCTGGCCGAGGCGCTTGGCACAGACACCGTGGTCCGTTACCGGCTGGTGGATCAGCCGGTACCGCCGAATCCGCCCGAGACCCCGGATGCGCTGATTACGCAAGCTTTCCAAAACCGCCCGGAACTGGCAAGCTTGCGCTTACAAGTGGAAGCCGCGCAGAAGTTCGTGTATGCGGAGCGGGATTTGAAGAGGCCAACGGTGGAGTTTTTGGGAGTTGGCGGAGCCCTGCCGTATATCAATCAGGGCAACACCGCCGCAATTCCGAACACGTACGAAGCAGCCGCGATCAACGTGCAGATACCCGTCTTCAACGGGTTTCAGTTTACGGCGCGGCAGGAAGCCGCGGAATACCAGCTTCAGGCTACACTGCAGCGGACGCGGGATCTGCAAGACCGGATCGCGCGCGATGTGCGAACCTCCTGGGAGCGCGCCCGGACGGCATTCGAGGCAATCGGTGCAACTCAGACGATGCTCGACCAGGCGAATCTTGCTCTCAAACTCGCGCAAGGCCGGTATGATCTCGGGCTGGCGTCGATTGTGGAGCTGACGCAAGGACAACTCGGTCAAACGCAAGCCGAGGTGGAGAATCTCAACGCCAAGTATGAGTATCAGGAGGCGTATGCGGCGTTGCAGTACACGCTTGGGTTGCTGCACTAATTAAGGCTGTGTACGGCCAGCGTTATCTTGGGAGCGAGGCAAACATGGCTCGACGGCAGACTAGCCAGACGCAGCGTCTCCTCTTTATCGGTTTCGGCGGGCTGCTACTGCTGCTTGCATTTTCGGGCCTGAACGCCCTCTCCGTCCTTCGGAAAATCCAAACCCAAAACGATACCATCCGGCGGGACTATTTCCACCGGGACCATATTCTGGAGCAGTTGCGCACCGATATTTATTTGTCCGGGACGCATGTCCGCGATTTGCTGCTGGAGCAGGATCCGGCGCGTGCCGACACGCATCGCAAAGAACTAGACGATACCCGAGCGCGGATCGAGTCCAATGTCGCAGCTTACGAGAAGATCCTTCGGCCGAGCGAGGTGACGCCGTTCCGGCAATTTACAAAGGAGCTGCAGGCTTATTTTGCATCGTTGAATCCGGCGCTTCAATGGAATGCCGCTGAGCGCAAACGGTTCGGATATGCGTTCATGAAGAACTCGCTGCTGCCTCGCCGGATGACGATTGTCCACCTCGCCGATCAGATCGGGCAGGTGAACCAGAAGCAGATGGGGGCTGCGAGCCGGCAGGTGAACGTCCTGTTTTCGAACTTCCGGCGTGCGCTGATCGCTTTACTGATCCTGACGCTCGTCTGCGGGGGTGTTCTCGCCGGAGGCAGTATGTACCGGATTATGCGGTTGGATCGCCTGTCCGCGCAACGCTTTGAAGAAGTGGAGCAGGCGCGCGGTGCACTGCGGGACCTCTCGGCACGGCTGATTGCGGTACAGGAATCAGAGCGGCGCGCGCTTTCGCGGGAATTGCACGATGAAGTCGGCCAATCCCTATCGGCACTGCTGTTGGGCCTGGGGAATGTCGCGGCGCTTCTGCGGGATTCTAACGAGGACGCGAGAGCGCAGTTGCAGGATCTCCGACGCTTGGCGGAAAGAACTGTCGCGGTCGTGCGCGATATGTCTCTGTTGCTTCGCCCGTCCATGCTCGACGATTTGGGCTTGATCCCGGCCGTACAGTGGCAAGCTCGCGAAGTATCCCGGACGAAAAATCTGCGCGTGCAGGTGCAAGCGGGCTCGATATCGGAGGATCTGTCCGATGAGCAGCGGACCTGCGTGTATCGGGTAGTGCAGGAGGCGTTGCACAATATCACGCGTCATGCTAAGGCCAAGTCGGTGCGCATTGAACTTCAACAAGAGAAGGACCGATTGATTCTCACAATTGAGGATGACGGGCAAGGGTTTGTTCCCGAGCGCGAAAAAGGGGTGGGCTTGCTCGGTATGGAGGAGCGCGTCACGCATCTGCACGGCTCGTTCCGGGTCGATTCGGCTCCGGGCAAGGGCACGGCGATCCGAGTGGAGTTGCCGGTTTCCGAGAAGCGCCACCCCGTATTGGTATGAGTTCTATACGCATTCTGCTGGCCGACGACCACACGATTCTTCGACACGGCCTGCGGCTCATGCTCGAACGGCAGCCGGATTTCACGGTGGTGGCAGAGGCGGAGAACGGGAGAGAAGCCGTGGAGTTGACACTTCGCGAGAACCCCGATGTGGTTATCCTCGATATCGCAATGCCGCTGCTGAATGGGATCGAAGCGGCAAAGAGAATTACGGAAGAACAACCGAAAAGTGCCGTCATGATCCTGAGTATGCATTCCGATGAAGCATACATTTTGAAGGCGCTACGGGCGGGGGCGCGTGGTTATCTCCTGAAGGACTCCGCAGAGGCGGATCTGATTCATGCGATTCGCGCGGTTTCGGCAGGGAAGGCGTTCTTCAGTCCCGCAGTCAGTAAGGTACTGGCGGATGACTATCTGCGCCAGGTGCAGCAACAGGGCGCGGACGACCCGTATGAACTCCTGACGGCGCGGGAAAGGGAACTGCTGCAACTGATCGTCGAGTTGAAGTCGACTAAGGACATCGCAGGGCTGCTAAATTTGAGCCCGCATACGGTGGATACGCATCGCGGGAATCTGATGCAGAAGCTCAATGTGCATAGTATTCCTGAGTTGATTTTGTATGCGATGCGGAAGGGGATTATCCGGTGACCTGGGCGGCGATGGTAAGCTGACCGCCGCGCGATTGGAACTCGGCGAAAAACTTCTGCTCTTCGGTGGGGTTCAGTCTCTTGATGGCGTCACTTACAAGTTCCACGCGGGCTCCGGTTTCGAGTAGGCCGAGCGAGGCGCAGCGCACGCACAGCTCGGTCACGACGCCGTAGACGACGTATCGGTCGGCGTTCAACAATTCCAGAAGAGGGCGGAGCTTCGGGTTGCTAAAGCAATCGAGTTTTTGTTTTTCGACGACGATCTGGGGAGCCTCAAGCGCCTCGCGCGGATTCTGGAGGATGATCGGCTTGCTCAGCAACGTCGCGGCGGCTTTTTGCTGACCCGTTGTTCCGGCCACGCAATGCGGTTTCCACATCTTGAACTCGGGATCATCTTCGGTGTGGGCGTCGGCAGTGGAGACGATTTGGATGCCGTTCGAGGCAGCAAAGCGCGTCAACTCGGCAAGCGATTTCACGATGCCGTCCGCCCCGGGTACAAACAAAGCGCCCGCCGGATAAAGAAAGTCGAGCTGCGTATCGACATCGAAGAAAACCGTCTTCACAAGCTTATTGTCTGACGCTCGTGGCGGACGGTTTCAGCGAGTTCCACTAGGCGCGGGCTGATCTTCACTTCATAGGGCGCTGCCGTTTCTTCGAGCGAATGCAGACGCTCGGGAAGCGCGGCGACTCGGGATCTCGCGGCATCACGAATCTTCGATATCGACGGCAGTTTTTCGACCAGCTCGCCGCGGCTGATCACCGGGCGCACAAGTGGTTCTCCCTGGAGTGCGCTATTGCATTCGCTATAAAGCGACACTATATCGCAATCCGGGTAGCGGTAGATCTGCTTGGCTGCAGGAAGCGTGCTCTTCGCGTCGCTGAATTTGGCTACGTACTGGATGCCATCGCCGCGCTGGAACTCGACTAACTTGTAGACCACTGATAGCGTGGGAGCGTCGTAGGAGGTGGCGAGATGGGTTCCTATGCCGAAGGCGTCGATCGGCGCTCCGGAGTTGAGCAGTTCCGAAACGCGGTACTCGTTCAGATCGTTGGTCACAAAAATTTTCGCGTCTTTGAGTCCGGCATCATCGAGGATGCGGCGCACCTGGCGGGAGAGATCCACGAGATCGCCGCTATCGAGGCGCACGCCCCAGAGCGGGCGTCCCAAGCGCGCAGCGAGACGGGCCCCTTCGATCGTGTCGTACGTGTCGACGAGAAACACCGTGCCTTCGCCGAGTAGTTGCTGGAGCGTTCGGAACGATTGTTCCTCGCTTTCGAACGACATGGTCCAGGAATGCGCGGCCGTGCCAAATACAGGGATTCCGAAGCGCATGCCTGCCTCGGTGTTGCTGGTTCCCGCGCAGCCCGCAATGTAGGCGGCTCGCGCGGCAAGCACACCCGCGGCGGGAGAATGGGCGCGGCGGGTCCCGAATTCCACGATAGGCCGGCCGCGAGCGGCAAACACGCAGCGTGCTCCTTTCGAAGCGATGGCGGTCTGGAATGCAAACGTGGAGAGCAGGTAAGTTTCGACGAGCTGCGCCTCTATCATGGGGGCGCGCACGATAGCGATCGGCTCGTTTGCGAAAATCGGCGTACCTTCCGGCACGGCAAATAAGTCGCCGGTAAAACGAAGTTTACCGAGGCTGTCGAAGAACTCGGGCGGCGTATTTCCGAAGGCCTCAAGCGAGCGAAGATATTCGATCTCGTCGTGGCGGAAACGCAAATTCAGCAGGTACTCGACCGCTTGCTCAAGGCCCGCGGCGAGCAGAAAATTACGGCCTGGAGGCAGGCGGCGGACGGAAAGCTCGAAGGTCGCGAGATCATTCGTCTTTCCGGCGAGAAAGTATCCCGCTGCCATCGTCAGTTGATAGAGGTCAGTGTTGAGAGCAGACATGCGGCCATTCCGCCCAAGCTTGCTACTTCTTCTTTTGAGGAGTAGCCGGTTTGATCGCGTTGCCTGCTTCCAGCATATCGTTCACAGCTTTCGCATCGAGCTGGTAGAGCGAAGGCTCGTTGGCGCGGCGAGCGATATAGCCGTTCGCCGTTTTGGCGAATTCCGCCCTTTCGACGCGCTTGCCGTCGTTGGAAGTCACAGTAATAGTGTCTTCCGGCGTGGTAAAGCCGCTGGTTACGAACTTGGCTGCTGAGAGGTCGCGGAGTTTGTCGATGAACGCCTGTACGGCGCCGGCATCCATGGTCTTGCCGTTCAGGTTCCAATCCGTGCCGCTGCGGACATACGTCTTGGTGTTTCCGCCTTGCTGCACTTCGATCTTCGTCGGGTCGCTGAATCCGAAATCAAAGATTTTCTTGTTACGGAAATCGTCGAGCGATTTTCCAAGTTCCTTGCCCAAATCGGCTGTGATCTTGTAGTCGCCTTTCACTACGCTGCTCTTGGCGTAGTAATCGTCTTTGTTCTTGCGGATGTCCAGAGTCTGGGTTCCGGCCGCATCGGTGACCTTGGCCACACCGGCGGGCTGACCCGAGGCATACGCCGCATCGACCTTTTTCGCATCGTCGGCGCTCCCCGAAAGATCCATTTTCGCGTCGGACAGCTTTCGGAGCAGCTCTTCTACCTGGAAGTTGTCAGCCCGGTAAGGCTGAGGCTTGAGGATTTGCCAGTCGTTCTGATTGTTCTTACCAAACTCGATGTCGGACTTGCCGTCGACCAGCTCGATACGGGTGACTTTGTTCGAATCGAAGGTGAGCAGACGCTTGTCGCGCAAATCGTTGGCCGTTTTATCGAACGAACTCTTGACTGAAGACGAAACTGCGTAGACCTTCGGCTGATTTCCCACGCGCGCATAGACAAGCGATCCGGCGGGAACATCATCGCCGAATTCAATCTCTTGCGTTTTGCCGCCCTTTTCGTGAACGGTGACGACGAGACTTGGGTGGTTCAGGCCATAGGTATTGAAATTCGTCGCGTTGTCCTCGACTACGCTGTCGGCAGAAACAGGGCCTAACGAAGAGACCAAGCTGGAAGCGGCGTCCTGATCGGCGGGCCAGGATTCCGGTACAGTAATTTGCCATCTGCCGTCATGGCGCGCGAGATCGACCGTTGCCCCGCCCTTTTTCTGGATATCGACAGACTGAATTTGCGACTCGGGAATATCGACCAGCTTTGGGCTGGTGGAGGTAGCGCCCGTGCTACTCGGTTCCGGGTGGCGCTTCGCCCACCACACGCCTCCGCTGAGAGCAGCGAGAATGATCGCCGCAATCAGGAGATTTCGTGGTTTCATCCTGTCTTATGCAGCCCTCCGTTTCAGGAAGATCACGACACCGCCAACGATGATGATGAGCGGGATGGCAATCAGGTCGGTATAGGCGAAGACGTTCATCTGGCGCTGGTTGACGTTGAGCGTCCGGTTTTCGGCTTCCTTCGGCCGGATGGAGATCAGGTCTTCATCGGACGAGAGCCAGTTGACGGCGTTCAACGCCAGATCGCGATTGGACTGGAACGCAATCATGCCGTTATCGAGAAATCCGGAGCTGCCAATGACGACAAACCGGCCCGGACTGTTCGGCTTCCCGGTGTTATAGGTTCCGGCCGCCCCGAGGACGAACGGTCCCTTCAGGTTCTTGGGATCGGAGGGATTGACCTCGTTCGAAGTGAGATTGGTGGTTGCGATGGCGCGGTCAGAGGTGGAGAACAGCTTATCGACAGTGGTCTTATCGGTATTCTTGACCTCCATGGAGCGGGCGACGGGAAAGCCAGTGAAGGTGTTTTTCAGGTCGCTCACAATCGCATGCGATTCGTAATTGCTGACCAGCGGAATTTCCGGTCCGAAACCGAAAAGCTGGCCCATCGGGTTCTGTTCGAGAACCAGATCGTTCTGCTCGGTGACGCCCCAGCTCTTGAGCAGATTCGCAAGGCCCGTGTTTTCGGCGATGTGCTCTTTACCAAAATCCAGCGGAGGATCGAGCAGGAACATGGCGCGGCCGCCGTTCTCGACGTAGGTCTTAATAGCGTTAACCTCGTTCGCCGTGTAGTCCGTCTGCGGTCCGGCGATGACGAGAACCGTGCAATCGCTGGGCACGGCGGTTTTATCGACCAGAGTGATGGGTTCGGCCTGATAGTTATCGCGTTCCAGCATGGTCTTGAATTGCGACAGACCGTTGCTGTCGGTTGCATCAAGTGAATGTTCGCGGCTGCCGCTGACGACGCATACTTTACGCACACCTTTCAGGTCTTTGAGAAATGCGCCCGTGATGCCCTCTTCTGTAAGCGATTTGGCCTCTTCGCGGCGCGGGCCGATCTCGACGAAAGCCGTCCCGGGGAAGCGCATGCCGTAGCCGCGCGCGACGGTCGGGTTCTTCAAATAATCGATGTATTGGATATGAATCTTCGGAGAGAGATTCTTGTATCGGTCAAGAATCCCTTTCGCCTGATCGAAGTTACTGGCCTTGTCTATGTAGGTGATGGTCGCGTCCTGTTTCAGACCTTTGACGATTTTTTGCGTTTCCTGCGAAAGTGTAAACCGCTTGTTACTGGTGGTGTCGAAGCTCTTGTTGTAGCGGTTTCCCAACCAGTTGACGAGCACCAGGGCAGCAATCACGACAATCGTGTAAAGAGCTGCCATCGAACCGTAACGCGCCTGGCGCTGCGCGAGCGTATCATGGCGCGGATGTGGATGCTTTAGTACCGATGTAGCCATTTATGCCCTCCACCGAATCGATTCGAGCGAACGGGATGTCAGGAACAACCCAAGGAAAATCATAGAGACGTAATACACCAGATCTTTTGTATCGATCACGCCGCGCGAAAAGCTATCCATGTGGCTGACAATCGATAGATAGTTCAGAACTTGAATCGTGGCGGAGTTACCAAACGAAGTGGTCCAGTTCAAAATCCACAGAATCAGCGCGAGGGCGAATCCCACCGCTCCGGCGACAATCTGATTGCGAGTCAGCGTCGAGATAAACGTCCCGAACGCCAGCAGACAACCGCCTTGCAGCAGGATGCCGAGAAAGCCCGTTGCAACCGGTTTCCAGTCTGGATTGCCATAGAGGAACAGGAACGAATAATCGGCCAGCAGCACCACAAGGAGAGCGCCGTACATGAGAACTGCGGCGAGCCATTTGCCAAGGATCATCTCCATATCGTGAACCGGAGACGTGGCCAGCAATTCGATGGTGCCTTGGCGCCGCTCTTCAGCGAACAGGCGCATGCTGATGAGCGGAATGAGAAACAGCCCGACCACCGCCATGTTGGAAAAGAGCGGCGCGATGACCTGCTCATTCACGTTCATGGGGAAGCTCTGCCCGCTCATCTGGCCTTCAATGGAGGCGCGCACGAAGCTGGCGCTGATGATGTACGTGAAGGCTCCGCTGAGGAAGCCAAAGATGGTTAACAGCACCCAAGCGATCGGCGAAACAAAATACGCGTAGAGTTCGCGGCGGCAAATCGTCCAGATATTTCTCATTGAACACCTCCGCCCACCGGAGTGGGAACGGGCGCCGGTTCCGTATGCGGCGCAACGCCTCCGGTAAGTTCGAGGAAGACTTCTTCCAGCGTGAGCACGCTCGATTTCAGCTCCAATAAATTCCAGCCGGCATGCACAACGGCGCGAGCCACATCAGGACGAACGTTCCGGCCTTGCAATCCTTCTACTTCGAAGACCAGGCGGTTGCCGGCGACGACGCGGTCGAGCACCTTGCTCACACCAGGTACCTGTTCGAGCTTCTGACGGACGGCGAGCGCGTCCGCAGTTCCATCAGTATCCACCTGAACTTGAATAGCTCCACCGATACTCGCGCGGTTTTTCAGATTCTCTACGGAATCGGTGGCAACCACACGGCCTTTATTGATGATGATGACGTCGCGGCAGACGGCCTCCACTTCGGGAAGGATATGGGTGCTGAGAATGATAGTGTGCTCGCCGGCAAGGTTCTTGATAAGCTCGCGGGTCTCGTTGATCTGTTTGGGATCGAGGCCGGAGGTCGGCTCGTCCAGGATAAGCACGTCGGGATTGTGGATGATGGCCTGAGCGAGACCGACGCGCTGGCGATAGCCTTTCGACAGCTTGCCGATGAGCTTGGATTTCACATCGGCAATAGCGCAGCGCTCCATCACCTGTTCGGTTCTGGTTTTGATTTCGGCGCCGGGCACATGTTTCAGGCGCGCGACAAACGTGAGGTAATCGCTCACGCTCATTTCGGGATACACGGGTGGAGCTTCCGGAAGATAGCCGATGCGCTTTTTCACTTCATACGGCTGATCGAAGACGTCGTATCCGGCGACGGACGCTTTACCGGCGGTTGGCGGCATAAAGCACGTCAGGATGCGCATGGTCGTCGTCTTTCCCGCTCCGTTGGGACCGAGGAAGCCCACAATGTCGCCTTTCTCGACGGAGAAAGAAATGTTATTCACCGCGACGTGACGTGCGTATTTCTTGGTGAGACCTTCTACCTGAATCATATGGTTTTTAGAGATGGGAGACTAACTCAGCGGAGATGAGCGAGCAGGTCTCCGGGCTGCTGTTACGGTTGCGCTTGAAAACACTAGGATAGATAGCCGGGGAATGGCTGTCAATTCAGACGAGTGAGTAGACCTATAGTTAGGGCGCGGGTTTTGACGGGTTTGACGCCTGCGGCGATTACATGCCCAGGCCAATGATTTGAAATCCGGAATCAACAAATACTACGTTTCCAGTAACTCCGCGGGCGAGATCGCTTGCCAAAAAGACAGCGGTATCTGCAACTTCGGCGGGATCGGTATTTCGGCGGAGCGGGGCGTGAGCCGCCACACCATCCAGAACTTTCGAAAAATCTTTGATGGCCCGCGCGGAAGCGGTTTTGATGGGTCCGGCGGAAATTGCATTCACCCGTATATTTGAGGGACCGAGATCGCTCGCCAAATAACGGACCGATGCTTCGAGCGCCGCCTTCGCCACGCCCATAACGTTGTAATTTTGCACTACCCGCGTGGAACCAAGATAAGTCAGCGCCATGATAGATCCGCCTTTTGTCATCAGCGGAGCGATGGCGCGGCTGACCGCAACCAGCGAATAGGCGCTGACTTCCTGCGCCAAGAGATAACCATCGCGGCTGGTTTCCACAAACGGTCGGCGCAAATCTTCTGTGTTGGCGAAGGCGATGCTGTGGACGAGCACGTCGACCACGGGCGATTCCTGTTTCAAAGCAGAGACGAGTTGATCGAGCTCCTCCTGCTTGGTCACATCACAGGGAAGTACATGCGCGGCCTTGAGTTCGGAACCCAGTTCTTCCACGGTTTGCCGCTGCCGCTCGCCTTGGTAGGTGAGAATAAGCCGGGCCTCTTCACGCACGAAGGCCCAAGCGATTGCGTAAGCAATGCTCCACTTGTTAGCCACCCCGAGCACCAGGGCCGTCTTGCCGGCGAGCAACTGTGGCATGAAGTTGCCATTGTAGCGTGGCGGCTTGGAGGCCCGCTCGACTTGACTAAGAGGGGAGGTATTGCTTCAGGGGCTGGAAGATGGCCTGTACAAAAGAGATAGCAGTATTGAGCGCGCTCTGGGTGTCGCCGTTATCCACGCCGACCACCACACGGACGAGCGACGTATCGCTGCGGTTGTAGCGGATGGAGTCCGCGACGGTGTATATTTTCGCGTAATATTCGCTCGCGATCACCCGGTTTCTGGCCTGATACCAATAAAGAACAACGCTCTGGTTCTGCCCGCGCGAGACCACGTAGCGATTTACCGGTATCGGCTTCGCTCGGTCGGGGACTGAAATGTCGATAATGCCTGATTGCGAAGGCGTCCAACCAGTCCCCGGAAGACAGTTCTTGGGAGAGTGCGGCGTTTTGCCGGTACGCTGCGTCTCGAAGTAGGCGACAAACAGCGTGGCGGCTTGACCGTTCTGATTATCCCGGTAGATTCGGGACAGGATGTCGTCCGCCTTCAATACCTCCAGCGTCTCTTTATCGAGTTGTGAGTCCTGGAGCATCGTCCAGTTGGGGTTGTTTAAATAGAAATCCGAGAGGGGCCGATGCGATGGGATGTTTTCGTTG
Source organism: Bryobacteraceae bacterium (assembly GCA_035651215.1). Classification (GTDB taxonomy): domain Bacteria; phylum Acidobacteriota; class Terriglobia; order Bryobacterales; family Bryobacteraceae; genus Bog-105. The sequence goes on along the minus strand of DASRGE010000022.1, from coordinate 379,572 downwards.
CGCGAAAAGCCGTAAAAGACCCCGGCCTGCGCCAGTAGGACGACGGTCAGTATCCGGGAACTTCGGGACGATAAGAACCCTGCCACTTTCAAGCCCTCTTCCAGCGTTTTGCAGCCAGGCTGATCAGCCGGTGGACAATTACCAGGGCGATGAGCGCGACTATGAAAACGATATAGCCTTCGCTCTCATGATAGATCCCAGAGGCCAGTTTCGGATTGACTTCGGACAGCAACCCGGTGAGAGCGACCCGGACGCCGTTCGCTCCGATCGCGATGGGAATCGTTGCGATAAGCAAGGCCCAGCGCATCCAGATCCGCTTGTCCGTGAAATAGGCATAGACCAGGGACAAAAAGGCCAGCGAAAGAAGCGAGCGGATGCCGCTACAAGCTTCGGCGATATCCAGCGTCTGACTGGGTAGTACAAGCGTATTGCCGTTCCGGAGAACGGGAATGTTCATCCAGGTGATTAGCACTTCTCCGAGTTCGCTCGCCAGCATCTGGAGCTTCAGCGTGAGCTGCGCGTAAATGATGGCGGGGATCGGAATCATAAACAGCAGCAGGAAGAGCGGGAACAGGAGCGCCTTTACCCAGGCTTTTCCGCCGAGATAGAGGATTACGCCGAACAGCGCGATGACGAAGGCGAGGCGCGCGGTGAACAGTTCAGCGCCCAGGGTCGCGACTGTCGCTTCCAGCGCGGCAAAAATGACCAGAAACAACCCCCAGCCATTCGGCTGGCGGGGTGTGGCGAGCAGGATGTGGCGCCTTTGCCAGGCGATAAAGCCGGCCACCACGGGCACGAAAAACCCGTGGCCCATGTCCTCGTTGGTGGCCCACTGGACCGCCATCCGGTACAGAATCGGGGCGTAGCAGAGGATTAACAGCGCACCAAACCAGGCTATGGGACGCCAAGACACTTTCGCACCCGACGCCGGAACCTGCGTCGGGGGAGCAACGGGCACGCTTACCATCGATGGTCCTCTTTAGTTAATCACAGAACCGTTCTCAGAGCCACAGTACTCGGCCGGCCGAAGTACTCGAACAGAGTTGGACGTACAAGGCAATTGTATGGTCACCCATCGCACTGGATCTTCTCTTCTTATCGACAGATCGGGAACCGGTTCGAGTTACCTTCGGTAGGAAATTCCGGACGCCTATTCGCAATCGACGTGCAGGTTCAGCAACCTGCCCCACAGTCGTTGCGTCGTTGAGAATTTGGCGGAGCTTGGATTACTAAGTTCCTGCGCTGATTCGGAGGCGTTCGATGCTGTTGTTTTCCTTCTTTCATTGGGTCACTCGTAAAGTGCTGCGGTTCATTTCGGTGGACCCCGTATACCCGATAATTCACTAGTAATAGGACGAGGCGTACTTGGAACGCGGTCCACAACGTTACTCTGTTTAGCGGCAGGAAACCGTACCCTGTTGGCTTCAACGCCCAATCACCTGGAAAATCAAACACTTCAGATAATGCGTTTCGGGTACAGTGAGCAGAATCGGGTGGTCGCGGGCCTGCGTTCGGCGCTCGAGCACTCGTAAAAGTTTGCCACAATCGAGCGCCGCCGCCGCGATGACCTCCAACAGGCGCGCCTCGCTCATGTGGTGAGAACAGGAGCAACTGATCAGGATCCCGCCGCGGTCCAACAGCCGCAGGGCCCGAAGGTTGATCTCTTTATAACCACGGGCGGCACCCTCCAGCCCCGCCCGGGATTTCGTGAAGGCGGGAGGATCCACGATCACCATGTCGAATTTGCGTCCGGCCGATACCAGGCCGGGAAGGTAATCGAGGACGTCCGCTTCGCGAAACTCCACATTGGTAATTCCGTTGGCGGCACTGTTTTTCTGAGCGGCTTGGAGGCTGGCGCCGGAACTGTCCACCGCTTCCACTCCCTCGCACACCCCGGCAAGATGCAAGGCAAATCCGCCGGTTCCGGTGAAGCAATCGAGGACGCGGCCGCGGGCGTACCGGTGCGCGGCGAGGTAATTTTCACGCTGATCGAGAAAGATGCCGGTCTTTTGGCCACTCATCAGGTCCACATGCCAGGTCAAGCCGTTCATACGAACTTCCACGGGACCGGACGCTTCGCCTGACAATATGCTGGTTTGCTGCGGCAGGTTCTCCTTTGCGCGAACCGGAACATCGTTGCGTGACACGATGGCTTTGGGATGGAAGAGATCGCGGAGCGCCGCCGCGACTTGGGCGGCGATGCGATCCATGCCCTGATCGAGAAGCTGTACGGCGAAAAAGTCTGCGTAGCGGTCCACGATTAAACCAGGCAGCAGATCGCCCTCCGCATGCACGAGCCGGTACGCATCCGAATCGCGGACCACGCGGCTGCGGTACTGGCAGGCGGCTTCGAGCCGCTTCCGAAGAAAGTGTTCGTCAATGGGTTCGGTGTGGCGGCTGAGCAGGCGCAAGGCGATTTGCGAAGTGGAGCTGTAATGCGCGGTGCCTAAGACCTGCGCTTTGCCGGTGATGACGCGGACGGCATCGCCGGGCTGCGCAGCGCCAGCGTCGATGACGTCGCTTGCGAAAATCCAGAGATGGCCGGAGTGAATCCGATCGGCTGCCTTGCGGTTTACGCGTACGCTTGGCATTGGCGACATGGGGTTATTTAAGCAGATGCGGGGAAAAAACCGCTCCCTCGCCGTCGCGGCTCTGATAAGCGGCATTTTGCTGCTGTATGTGCTCTTCCTTACCCGCACGTATTACTGGGATGGCGTGTTGTTTTCGCTGTATATCGAGGGCGTGCAGCGAGGACAGCTTCCGGCGGCTATTCTGTTCCATCCGAACCATCTGCTGTACTCGGCGCTGGGATATGGGGTGTTCCAGGTGGGCCTGTGGTGCGGTTTCCCTGTGCGGGCGATCACGGTGTTGCAGGTTCTGAATGCCGTATTGAGCGCGGTGGCGGGATGGGTTGTGTTCCGTTTTGCTTTGCGGCTCACGGCTTCAGCGCGCACGGCGTTCTTCTGCTCGACCTTGTTTGCGTTCGGCGCGACCTGGTGGAAGTTTTCCACAGACGCCGATGCGTATGTCATTGCCGTATTGCTGCTGCTGCTCGCGGTCCGCCTTGCGCTCGATACACGGTTGCTGGCCGCGGGTGTTTGCCACGCGTTCGCGATGCTGTTTCATGAGCTGGCCGTGTTTGCTTACGTGCCACTGGTACTTGCAATCCTGGTGCGCGGGAAGAGCAAGCCGGCGGCACTGTATGTCGTGGTAACTGGCGGTTGCGTTGCGGCGGTGTATTGGGCCGCTTACCAGTTCAGCGATCATTCCGTTTATCCGAGCCTGTTCTCGTGGGTGACGAGCCGTTCGGCCACATCGCAGGTGACGCACTCGGCGCGGCAGATCTTTGTCGGATATCTGGCGAGTTACGGAAAACTCTTCGTGGGTGGAAAGCTGGCGTTTATTCGCGAGTATTTTTCGGTCGCGGTTGTGTTAGCCCTGGCCGTGTGTATGGCGTGCCTGGCTGGGTTCGTTCTGTTATTGCGGAGGCGAATCGTCGCGAAGCCGCTGTCCAGGGTTAACTCAGGCGTTTTGTGGGCGTGGGTGCTCGTTTATGGGTTGTTTCTCGTGTGGTGGGAGCCGGCGAGCGCATTCTATAAGCTGTTTCTCTGGCCACCGCTTGTGCTTTTAATTGGCGTATGGATGCGTGGGCGTGCGCCGGCGTTTCTGGCGCTCGCGGGCGCGATTGCAGCGTGGAATTTCGGCGTCTTCGTTTTTCCGCATTCTCATGTGAGCGCTGACCCCGTGCTGGCGCTGGCGAAAGTGATTGACCGGGAAATGCCGAAAGATGCGACTGTGTATTACAGCGTGCTCAGTCCGGACGACTGGTATTTGGAATACTTTGCGCCTGGGCGGAAATGGGTGCACTTACCGATCAAGCCGGCGCAAGCTGGTTCGGTGTGTCTGGAGACGACCGCGTTGGATGAGTTAAGGGCGAATTCGGGAACATCGGAGCAGCGCTGGGAGTTGGTGAACTCCCAGCATCGCGTCATTGTGGAGTGTTTGAAGCACTAAACGTCGAGGTTGCGGACGTCTAGCGCGTTGTCTTCGATGAATTTGCGGCGGCTTTCCACGTCTTCTCCCATCAAAGTAGAGAAGATCGGCTCGGTTTCGGCGAAGTCCTTCAGATCGACTTGCAGCAGCGTGCGGGTTTCCGCGTTCATGGTCGTATCCCATAACTGCTCGGCATTCATTTCGCCGAGACCCTTGTAGCGCTGCACCGTGACTTCGCGCGTGCCCTCGTTTTTCACAGTGCTCAACAGATCGCGCCAGTTCTGGAGCGTATCGCGGCGGCCATCCTTCACAATCACGAACGGAGGAGTATTCAGCCGCGCCACCTGCTTGATCAGAGCGCGCGTTCGCCGAAACTCCGGAAGAGCCAGAAATTCAGTGTTGATATACCGAGTGGCGTTGGTGGGGTCGCGATAGCCGATCATCCAGGCCGAATGCTCTTCTTCGTGCTCCACCGTGACATCCAGCTTCGCTTGCCGTAAGCGATCCGCAACGACTTTGACACTGGCTTCGTTTTGCAGATCCGCTTTGGAATCGAGCGGCAAACCGACATCGGTGAAAACATCCACCACGCGCGGATCGCGAACCTTGCGTTCCAGACGCCGCGTGATTTGCGCGAGTTCGTCCAGCAAGGTGAGGAAATTGCGAAGCTCGGTGCCGTCGATCTTATTGTCGGTCCCAATCTCAACCGACAGATTCTCGGTAGCCCGGCGCAGAATTTCCCGCGTGAACTCTTTGTCGTCTTTGATGTACTTCTCGCTTTTGCCTTTCTTGATGCGATAGAGCGGCGGCTGCGCGACGAAGACCTTGCCGCGCGTAATCAGCTCCTGCATGTGCCGGAAGAAAAAAGTCAATAGCAACGTGCGGATGTGCGAGCCGTCCACATCGGCGTCGGTCATGATGATGATCTTGCCGTAGCGAAGCTTCGAGAGATCGAAATCATCGCCTTTGCCGATGCCGGTGCCGATGGCCGTAATCATAGCCCGGATCTCTTCGTGCGAGAGCATCTTGTCGTACCGGGCCTTCTCCACATTGAGGATCTTGCCCTTGAGCGGAAGAATCGCCTGGTAACGGCGGTCGCGGCCGGATTTGGCGGTACCTCCGGCCGATTCGCCTTCCACCAGGAACAACTCGCAGCGGTCGGGGTCGCGCTCCTGACAATCAGCCAGCTTTCCCGGCAGCCCGCCGGAATCAAGCGCACCTTTACGCCGTGTCAGATCGCGAGCCTTCCGAGCCGCTTCGCGTGCGCGGGCAGCATCAATCGCTTTGCCGATAATCTTCTTGGCGACAGCAGGATTCTTATCGAAGAATTCGCCCAGCTTCTCGTTCACGAGCTGGACGACATAGCCCTGGATGTCGGAGTTCAGCTTGCCCTTGGTCTGACCTTCAAATTGCGGCTGGGGCAGTTTCACGCTGATGACAGCAGTCAGCCCTTCGCGCACGTCGTCGCCGGTCAGGTTCTCCTTCGCGTCTTTGATAAGGCCGGTCTGCTGCGCCGCAAAGTTGATGGTGCGGGTCAGCGCGCTGCGGAATCCGCTGAGATGCGACCCGCCATCAACGGTATTGATGTTATTGGCAAAGCTGAATACGTTTTCCGAATAAGCGTCGTTGTATTGCAAGGCGACTTCGATGGTGAGCTTGCCGCCGTTCGGTAACTCGCGCTCGCCTTCAAAATGAATCGGCTTATCGTGCAGCGTGGATTTGCCGCGGTTCAGATGTTTAATAAACTCCGCGATGCCGCCGCTGTAATAGAACTCTTCGGAACGGATATTTTCGCCGCGCTCATCGGTAAGCGTAATCTTCAGACCGCGATTGAGGAACGCAAGCTGGCGCAGCCGGCCGGCCAGAGTATCGAAATTGAACTCGGTGGCGTCCATGATCGCCGGATCAGCCTTGAACGTGATTTTCGTGCCGGTCTTGGAGGCTTTACCCGTTTTAGTAAGGGGTCCTTTGGGGATGCCGCGTTCATAATCCTGTTCCCAGGTGGATTTGTCGCGCCAGATCTCGAGGTGCAGCGTCTCGGCCAGAGCGTTCACGCAGCTTACACCGACGCCATGGAGTCCGCCGGAGACTTTGTACGTGTTCGAATCGAACTTGCCGCCGGCATGCAATTTGGTAAGCACCACTTGCGCGGCCGAAACGCCCTCGTCGGGGTGAATATCCACCGGAATGCCACGGCCGTTATCGACGATGGTGATGGAGTTGTCGATGTGAATCGTGACGTTGATTTCCGTACAGTAGCCCGCTAACGCCTCATCGACGGAGTTATCTACTACTTCATACACGAGGTGATGGAGTCCCATTTCACCGGTAGAACCGATGTACATGGCGGGACGCAAACGGACCGCCTCCAGCCCCTCCAAAACTTTGATACTGCTCGAATCGTAATTCTCGTTGTTTCCGTTTTGAGGCACAGTAGCCATACTTTCAGAACCTGTCTCGCAAAACTCATCGTCCACGGAATTCCTCCGGGCGCCTGGATTGCGCTGAATAAACTTAGTTGTGTTGTCCCCACGCGCATCTCAAATGCGCATCGGCATTACCACGTAGCGGTAAACCGTATCGGATGGCGCGGCGTGGGGACGCATCTCGCCCGCGCTGTTGGAATCTTTGAAGAGAAACTCGATCTCTTCCTGGTTGACCGAGCGCAAGAAATCCAGCAGATACTGCGCATTGAAGCCGATCTCCAGGTCAGGCCCGCTGTAATCGGCCGGAAGGGTCTCCTCGCTCTCTCCGGTTTCGGAAATGGAGGAGTGAATTTTGATCTCGCCTTTGAGGATTTGCAACCGGATGGCGCGCGAACGCTCGTCGGCAAACTGGGCTACGCGCTCAATCGCTGATTTGAGTTCGTCGCGCTGCAGGACGAGCGTGAACGGGTGCTCCTTGGGCAGCACGCGCTCGAAATCCGGGAAGTTGCCGCTGAGCTTACGGCTCAACAGTAGACGCCGGTCGATGCGGAAGAACAGATGATTGTCATTGCCCGAGAATTCGATTTGCTTTTCCGGATCATCGCTTGCGAGCTTCTGAATCTCGCTCATGGCTTTCTTGGGCAACAACGCCCGGTAGCCGCCATCGAGGCCCGGCAGGCTGAGTTGTTTTTCGATCATGGCGAGACGATGCCCGTCGGTCGCCACCATCACTAGGCCGTTTTCTCGTAGAATCAGCAGTGCGCCATTCAGGGTGAAGCGCGACTCCTCGGCCGAGATGGCAAAGATGGTGCTACCGATCATCTGCGCCAATACTGCCAGCGGAATCTGCGCCAGCGCGTCGGGCATTTCGGGCAGTTCGGGAAAACTTTCGCGGGACATGCCGGCGATGCGGGTGCGCGACCGGCCGCACACGAAGCTGGCCCACTGGTTTTCGGCCAGTTTCACCTGTACATCGGCATCCGGCAGCAGCCGCACGTAATCCAGCAGGCGCCGCGCCGGAATGGTCCCGGCCCCCTCTTTCTTGATGCGGGCGGGACAGGCGCACCGGATGCCCAGTTCGAGGTCGGTTGCGGTCAGCCACACTTGATCGTGATCGGTCTCGAGCAGAATGTTCGAGAGGATCGGGATCGTCGTCTTTTTTTCCACGACTCCCTGTGTCAGTCCCAGTTCCCGGACCAGATCGGACTTGCTAACTGAGAATTCCATATCGATTCTTGAGAGAGCTCCTTAGCCCTGGGCGAACTCTTATTCTTCTCCCGGACAGGTCTTGAATAAGTACTAAAGAGAACCGTCTTAATAGGGGGCTGTGGAAATGTTGATTTCTTCCTAAATTATAGCAAAAACTAACGCTTCCGTCTCCCGAGGGATGTGGATTACGTCTAGGACTTTTCTGATAATCCACCCTCCACAGCGACCTTGAACAGCCTTCAACAACCCCGCTGGACGCGTGTCTGTGGAAAACCGTCATAAGCCTATTGAAGTGAATCCATTAGCGAATGGATAAGATTGTTCAAACCTTCGTCGCGCTGCCGCTCCTCCTCGATTTTCTGAATCGAGTGCAGGACCGTGGTGTGGTGTTTGCCGCCGAAATAGCGCCCGATTTCGGGTAGCGAAGCGTGCGTCAGCTCCTTCACCAGATACATGGCAATCTGCCGCGGGTACGCGATCTGGCGCGTGTTGCTCTTCATTTTGAGTTGGGCGGGCTGTAGCGAAAAGCGCTCGCCCACGGCGCGCAGGACGGACTCCATGGAGATTTTTCGTTCGGGGGCCGTGTTCAGATGTTTCAGCGTCTGCTGCGCCATCGCCAAGGTGATGGGCTGGCCGGTGACGGACGAAACAGCGATGAGCTTGGTCAAAGCGCCTTCGAGTTCGCGGACGTTCGACTTGGTCTTCGTTGCGATGAAAATCCGCACATCTTGCGGCAGGATGACGCCTTCCGACTCGGCCTTCTTGTCCAGAATGGCCATTTTGGTTTCGAGGTCGGGCGGCTGGACATCAACCAGCAATCCCCATTCGAAGCGGGAACGGAGACGTTCGACCAGACCGGGCAGTTGATTCGGCGCCGAATCGCTGGATATGACGATTTGCTTTTGATGATCGTAAAGCTCGTTGAAGGTGTGGAAGAACTCTTCCTGTGTACGTTCCTTGCCGGCGATGATCTGAATGTCGTCAACGAGCAACACGTCGGCCGAGCGGTAATGCCGGTGAAACAGCGGCATGCGGTCGAGCTTGATGGACGTGATCATCTCGTTCATAAACCGCTCGCTGGAAGTGTAAACAACGTTGAGGCCCGTGAAGTTATCGAGCAGGCTGCGCCCGATGGCGTGCATCAGGTGAGTTTTGCCGATGCCGACTCCGCCGTAAATAAACAGCGGGTTGTAGCTGCGGGACGGCATTTTCGCAACGGCCTGGGCAGCGGCGTGCGCGAGCTGGTTTGAAGAGCCGACAACGTAGGTTTCAAACGTCAGCCGCGGGTTAAGCCAGGTTGCGGTGTTTTCAAATACCAGTTCCGCCGGATACGAACGGCCGTTGGTGCCGGTAGCCGGTCCGGCAGTCTCTCCGGCTGCCGCTGCCATAGCGTGCATGGCCTGAACCTCATACAGGACTTTTCGTATAGGCAGGTTCAATTCCTGAATGGCAGTCCGGATCAAAGGCGTGTATTCCTGGCGGATCCACGCTTCGGTGATCTCATTCGAGACCCGGACTGTTAACTCGCCCTCATGGAATCCCGCCAGGGCGGTCTGGGAAATCCAGTTTTGATAGGCGCCTGGGCTGAGTTTGCCAGCCAACCATGCTTTGATTTGTTCCCATACGTCACCCAACCGGAGCACTCCTGTTTTCGATGGCTTCGACGAACGGCAAAGGTTTTCCCACACCTTTTCCACTTCTGTGGAAAAGGTTCAAGTACGCTCAATTTTGGAGGCTTACTTGCCGCTCTCACTAGCGGGCAAATTAGGTCGGGGGAAAACCGTCTCCGCTCGTTCGGAAACCTCAGTCTATCACAGCAACGAGTTTTTTAAACCGAAATTTAACAATCTTTAAGCGCTTAAAAATCAGGCAGTTAGGAGAGGGATTCGGGTGCCGGAAAGAGGCGGAGAGGCGATTGTTTAGGCACCGCTACGCTCGTAAATTCCGAGGTTGCAATCACATGAATTGACTTTTCAACATGATCACGGGAGAATGTCGGTTGGACTTTCCCAAGCGGGAGTAACTCAGCTGGTAGAGTGCAACCTTGCCAAGGTTGATGTCGCGGGTTCGAATCCCGTCTCCCGCTCCAAGCAGATTCCCAATCGAAGCACAGGCGAAAACGCCTACTCCACTCAAGCACCGATCTGCCGAAGCCGATAGTTATTCATGGCGTAGCGCGGCTGCGGGGTCCACTTGCGCGGCGCGAGCAGCGGGAATGTAGGCTGCGAGCAGGGCGACTGCGACCAGAATGCAAGTCGTTCCCGCGATCGTCAGCGGGTCCATGGCGGTAATTCCATACAGTTGCGTTGCGCTGTCGACGTGCTCGTAACGAGCGAGAGACCAGCGCGGCCCGGTTGAGGCGACGCCATACAATTGCGCGGCAAGCAAACGAGCGGCGGCTGCGGCAGCAATCCAGCCCGCCATCAGGCCCGCAGCAATCATCAATCCGGTCTCCTTGAGAATCATCCCGATGAGCCGGGTCGTTTCTGCGCCCAGAGCCATACGAATGCCGAACTCGTTTGTTCGTCGAGCGACATTGTAAGAAAGCACGGCGTAGATACCGAGGGCCGCCAGAAAGAGGGCGATGACTCCGAATGTCGTGCACACATCCGCGATGAGTCCGGGCTGCGCATTCTGCTCATCGATTTTCTGCTCCAGCGTTTGCGCATCCGAAATAAAAAGGTTTTGATCGACGCCTAAAATGCTTCTGCGCACGGCATTCGCCAGGCGCTTGGGATCGCCAGCCGTGCGGATCTCGAAAGAGGAAGCGCCGGAGTTCTGGTCGGCAGCGGCATAGAATTTCGGCTCAATCGCGCCCCGAAGTGAATTGATGCGAGCATCCTTTGCGATGCCGACAATCTCCACGAAGGCGGAATTGATCGTCAGATGTTTGCCGATTGGATTGCGTCCGGCGAAAAAATGCTTTGCGAACGCTTCGTTGATCACACAGACCCGCGGTGCAGTCGCCTCGTCGCGCGGTCCAATTCCACGGCCCACGAGTATCGGAATCCCAATGGTCGAAAAATATTCCGGACCAACGAAGCTCCCGGCGGATCCGCGGTCTTGTTCGCGTGTTGACGTGAACCCTTCCACTCCGATCGCAAAGGCGCCATCAAATCCCGTTGAACAAGGGGCGGTCGGAGTAGGTCACGCCGCGAACACCTGGAATCTCGCGGATTCGCGCGACCAATTCACGGTCAAGACTGACAGGCCGTCGTGGAACGCCCGAATAATCGACATCGACAAGCAATAGATTTTCTCTTGGATAGCCGAGCGAAATGGTCTGCAAATTCCGGACCGTTTGCAAAAAGAGGCCTGCGCCTGAAACGAGCAGAAACGAAAGTGCCACTTGTGAGATCACCAGTGCCCAGGCAAACCTGCTGCGTTGCCGGGAAGCAGTGCCGCTGCGGCCGCTCTCTTTCAGGCTTTCGGAAAGGGCAGTATTCGTGGCGCGCAAGGCGGGAGCGAGTCCAAAGAAAATACCGACAAAAAGAACAGTGCTTGCAGTGAATGCGAGTACACGCAGATCGATCTCTGCAGCGAGTTCAAATTCCCTACTGCCCTGTGCCAGGAGGAACGTTAGAAGATGACAGGCGATGGCGGCCACGAAGATGCCGGCGACGCCGCCGAGAGTGGCTAAAAGCAGACTTTCCATCAGAAACTGACGAATGATGCGTGCTCTCCTGGCTCCCATTGCCAGGCGAATTGCGACTTCCCGAGCGCGCCCGGCCGCGCGAGCCAGGAGCAGGTTTGCGATGTTGGCGCATACAATCAGCAAAACCAAGCCGGCCAGGGCCAACAGGATGGTCCATTGTTCCGAAAATTCCTCGCGGCCGTGAAATGCTCCCGATCGGACCGGCCGCACGCGAACGCGCTGATCGAGCGCTTTCTTCCGAGCGAGCGGCGCCATCGAGGTGGGGTATCCGGCTTCAAGAATTTGCCGGAATAGAACGTTTACCTCGGTCTGAACCTGAGGAATGGTTACTCCAGCCTTCCGCCGTCCAAAAACGTGGAGCCACATCAGCTTGTCTTGCGACTGGTCCATGAAATCGTGCAGCCCGTCCCAACCCGGCAATACGAGCGGCTGCATGAGCATCGGAAGCCATAGGTCGGGATCTTGGCCCGCTGTTTCGCCGCGGAATCCGCGCGCAGCCACGCCGATGATGACGAGCGCAGCTTCACGAATGCGAATGGTTGTCCCGACTGCCGAAGGACTTCCGCCGAACCTCCGCTGCCAATACGCATAACTGATCACCGCGTAGGGGTCTTTCCCTGTCGCTTTCGCGTCGCTCTGCAGGAACAGGCGTCCAATTGCAGACTGCACCCCGAAGACCGTGAAATAGTTTTCGCTGACCAGGCGTCCACGGGCTGATTCTTGCGAACCTCCGGTTATGCGAACCGGCAAGCGCTCCAGGGATAGCTGCGATGCACACAGGCCGGACATTGTTTTCAAATGATCGCGTAAGTATGCGAACTCCTCGTACCCCAGCAGGCTCCGCTCTCCGCGAAGCATGCCGCCCAGGACCATGGAGGCATTTGGATCGGTGAGCATCACCAGTTCGTTTGGCTTACGGACTGGCAGGACTTTGAGGAGCGCACTATTCACCACGCTGAAAATCGCGGTGTTTGCGCCGATCGCAATGGCCAAAGTGCCGATTGCAATAACGGTCGAGCTTCGGTTAATAGCCACTAATCGGAGAGCTAAGCGGAGATCGTGTAGCACGCGCGAGTTATTTCTTAGCCGAACATATGGACTCCGGCTCCCATGCGAGAGTTCCCGGACAGCCCGCACAACTGTTGAAAACCGCTCCTCGCCGCCGCCGCCCGACCAGTGAGAAGCTGAAGAGCCATTCCCCACTAAGACCAAGAGTTGATTTGAACTTTGCGATCCAGATTTGGAATAGTCCTACTCCTGGCCTTGACGTCGCTCCGGAGTTTCGGCCAAAGCTACCGGTTTGAGGCATTTGGCACTGAGGACGGGCTGGGAAACCTTGCTGTTCTGTGCTTGGCACAGGACAAGCAAGGATACATCTGGGTCGGTACGCTCAACGGGCTATACCGCTACGACGGCAACCGATTTCAGTATTTCAGCGCGGCCGAAGGACTGCCGGACCCCGGAGTGCATTCGTTAGCGGTCACAAAAAACGGCAGTTTGTGGGTTGGGACGGGTAAAGGAGTCGCGGTCTTCCGTAACGGCAGGCTTCGCCCGGTCGATTTTGGCGAGGCCGTCGGAGTTCAATATGAATCTTCTCTGGCGGTCGACCCTCAATCCGGCGAGCTTTGGCTAGCTACCACGAGAGGAGCGGCGAAGGTCGATTCCGATCAGGCAGGGGCGCCCGTTCCTCACGCGCGCTTTCTCGAAGGAGTTCCCCGCAAAGAACTCAACTCCGTCGGTATCGCCAGGGACGGTGCCGTGTGGTTCGGAGATTCCGAAAAGCTGTACCGGTGCAAAGCAGGAGACATCCGGGCGTATGGTCCGGAAGATGGCGTCCCCAAAGATAGCTGGCAGGCAATTCTTTCCGACCGCGAAGGCACCCTTTGGGCGCGGAGCGCAACCCATCTTATGGCGTTGAAACCTCACGGACGGCAGTTCCTCAGGCAGGATCAGGGTCTTCCTTCCGCCGATTTTGGGGCGCTCGCTCTGGACCGCGATGGCGAGATTGCCGTTCCGACTGTTCTGGGGCTTGGACTGCGCGCAGGCGGCAGGTGGCGAGTCCTGGGTACGGCGGCCGGTTTGCCGATGGATTCGGTCTCGTCCATGATCGTGGATCGGGAGGGCTCGCCCTGGATCGGGACCAATGGCGGCGGCGTCTCTCGTTGGGTGGGTTTCGGGGCGTGGGAGAACTGGACGGCCCCCCACTGGCTCGAAAATGATGCCGTATGGGCGATCGCTGAGGATGCGAAGGGCGCGATTTGGATAGGTACCGATGCAGGCGTCGTAAATCTATCGTCCGGGTCCACCGCTGGACATTTCCCGCTATCGCGCTATTTCAATCCGGCAATGGCGGTTAGAACTCTGGTAGCGGGCCGGCACGGGGAGATCTGGGGAAGCACCCGCCACGATCTGTTTCGTTGCGCGATCGATTCCCGCCAATGCCAAATCTACGATTCCAAAGTGGGCCTTCCGGCGAGCGATGTTCAACACCTGGCAATCGACGACTCCGGCGTGCTTTGGGTGGCAACGTCCAAAGGACTCTACACAGCGCGAACCGATCGGTTTCCGGTTGAATTCAAGATAATCTCGGAAGCCGGAGGACCACAACAAGACGTAGTTTCGAAAGTAGTCTTTGGACCCCGCCATGAGATTGTGGCGGTCGGTTCGCGAGGGCTATGGATTCGGAGCTCGGGCAGATGGCAATGCATCGGCAGCGTCGATGGACTCTTAGATTCGGATCTCAGCCAAGTGGCGGTTGACAGCCGGGGACAGATCTGGATTGGGTACTCGAGGAGTCTCGGCGTTTCCCGTGTGCGCTTATCGCCGTCCGGAAAACCCGAGTTCGCGCATTTCACACAGAACAATGGTCTCCACTCGACTTTCGTTTATTGTATGACGGTCGACGGGCGTGATCGGGTTTGGGTCGGCACGGACACGGGTGTCGAAGTTTTCTCAAACGGACAGTGGGGCTACTATGCCATGCCCAATGGCCTGGTTTGGAACGACTTCAATACCGACGCCATCCTGGCCGATTCCAAAGGGGGCCTTTGGTTCGGCACAAGCAAAGGGCTTTCCCATTTCGAACCGGAAAAGGAAAGTTACTCCGTTGCCGGCGCCGATCCACTGATTACCGGCATTCGAGTCAACGGTCACGCCAGAGATTTCTCCCGCCCGGTCGCGATCCCGTATGGGAACGGAGATGTGACCATACGATTCTCGAGCCTTTCGTTTGCGAATGAAAAGCAGATCCAATTTCGCTACCGGATTTTGGGGCTCGATCCGGAATGGCGCATGAGCGATCAGCGGGAGATCCATCTTGTGAATCTTCCACCCGGCGATTATACGTTTGAATTGCTTGCTCGCGCCGGACGCGGCGTCAGCAACGGCCACACGGCGCAGGTCCGGCTCATGGTAAGCACGCCTTGGTGGAGGACGCGATTCTTCTACATCGGTCTCGTTGTGGTTCTTTTGGCCGCCCTGAGGGCCATCTGGTCGTGGCGCATCCGAAGCCTGATTACCCACCGTAAACAATTGGAGCAAATGGTTCTTGATCGCACGAGCGAGCTGGAAACCGAGCGCCAACAGCTTTTACTGGCGCGAGAGACTTTGCAGGAAAAGCTGACCGCGGAAGAAACACTCAAGCGCGCCGCCGAGCAGGCAAATCGCGCTAAAAGCGAATTTCTGGCGCACATGAGCCATGAGATCCGAACACCCATGAATGCGGTTCTTGGAATGACGGACCTGGTGCTCGATTCCGCGCTTGCACCAGAGCAGCGGGAATCCCTGCAAATGGTGAAAGAATCGGCCGATTCCCTGCTGGCGATCCTCAATGACATTCTGGATTTTTCGAAGATCGAAGCGGGCAAGCTCAACATCGAACGTATCGAGTTCGACCTGCGCGAAACAGTGCGGGGTGCCGCGGAGACATTGGCCGTCGTGGCTCGATCCAAGGGGCTGCAGCTCGAGTGCGACATTGCCTCTGATGTGCCTGTAGCGGTGGCTGGCGATCCCACGCGTCTCCGGCAGGTGCTAACGAACCTGCTCGGCAACGCGATCAAATTCACGGAAACCGGCGGGGTTACTTTGCGGGTGAGGCTGGATTCAAGCAACCCGCAAAACGCGACGGTTCACTTCGCCGTCCAGGACACCGGGATTGGAATCGCGAAGCAGAATCTGCATCAGATTTTCGAAGCCTTCGCCCAAGCCGACAG
The DNA here is from genome assembly GCA_035651215.1 of Bryobacteraceae bacterium. Classification (GTDB taxonomy): domain Bacteria; phylum Acidobacteriota; class Terriglobia; order Bryobacterales; family Bryobacteraceae; genus Bog-105. Next base: position 364,078 of record DASRGE010000022.1, on the reverse strand, counting down.
CTCGACAACCCGGCGCTACGGCGGCACAGGGTTAGGTCTCAGCATTTGTTCCCGCCTGGTAAAACTGATGGGCGGCAGAATCTGGGTTGAAAGTGAACCGGGGCGCGGGAGCACGTTTCAATTCACGGCATGCTTCGGTGCGGTCGCGAATCGCGAACCGCACCACGCGGAATACTTGGGGGCAAAGCGAACACCCATTCCGTCGATCGGGCCGCTAAAAATCCTGTTGGCCGAGGACAACAGAGTAAACCAGGTGCTGGTTGAAAAGGTACTCGGCAAGCAAGGACATCGCGTGACTGTGGCGAACAACGGCCGAGAGGCCTTGCAGATTCTCGCGACAAATGCGTTCGACATCCTGCTCACAGATATTCAGATGCCGGAAATGGACGGATACGAGCTCACTGCGGCGATTCGAGCTAACGAACAGAGGACCGGCGGCCACCTTCCAATCATTGCGCTAACCGCAAACGCGATGAACGGCGACGAGCAGAAATGCCTCAGCGCCGGGATCGACAGCTACCTTGCGAAGCCCATCTCGCCGGCCGCTCTCATACGCGCGACCGCAGCGTTATCCTCGCGATCCGAAGTCGTAGACGCAGTCTGATTGTTGCTTACGCACGGGGTTCTGAAAGGAGGACGCAACGTCCTTTCCCAACCGATTTAGCGCGCGAAGCTAGCCGCGCATCGAACGTGATAATGGTTCCGCTGTGGCTCTCTGCCATAGCAAGGAGCCAGCAGTCTGCCCAGACCTTAGGCGAAGGGACATCGTCCGATGCGCAGCGGCGAAAGTAGCGGTCGACATCCGGGCCTTCCGGAATGTAGGAAACCCGATCGTCGACAAATAAACGGTCGTACGTTTTCCAAGCCGTTTTCATGGTGAGAGGTTTGCCATTCATTACGGATGATGTGGTGAGCAGCCGCAGAACGCTGATCTGTGTAACACGTGTAAAACACATAGAATCGGAATCGTCCGAGTTCCACCACAATTTCGCCACGTCGCGGTGAATATGTTCGGGCAGCAACACTGCCATCCAGACATTGACGTCAGGGAAACTCAATCCCGGCATAAATTTGCTCGTCCGTCAAATTGATGGGCTTCCCCGTGGGAGGAACCAGTGGAGTGTCCAGGCTCAGACGTCTTTTCGGCCTTTGCCGCTCGGAGGACGAGACAGCGTTTTCGATGCTTTGCAGGATCAACTGGCGTGCCGAGCAGCCGCGCCGGGCCGCGATTTCGTGCAAGCGTCTGTGCAGGTCTCGAGGCAAGTCGATGCTCGTACGAACACAATCCGGATGCATGATTCATTTTACAGTGTGTGACTTAAATAAGTCAAACATTGGGCGCAGACTCGGTTCAGGTGAAAAGGTAAACGATTTTCCTGCACTCTCGTTTAGGAGAGTTGTGGGCGCATCTACAAGGCGAAAATGGCTGGCTGGCGCGGCGCCGCTGTTTTTGGCCGGTGTTTGCGCCTATGCCGGGGGGGATAGCCCCAAAAAGATCAAACCCGGGGCTAATCCGCCGCAATACCTTGCGTTTAGTAAGCCACTTCCCAAAACGGATCGGCCCCTCCATGCCTTAGACCGCCTGACGTTTGGACCCCGGTCGGGTGATCTGGAAACCATCCAGCGGATCGGAATTTCCAAGTGGGTGGACCTTCAACTACATCCCGATCGGCTCCCCGAAAATCCGGTCCTGGCCTCGAAACTGGCTCCGCTTGCCTCCCTCAATATGTCGAGCCGGGAGGCGATTCTACGATATCCGCCGCCCCAGATGATCGTCGCGGTGGCGCGCGGGCGCACAGCGCCTCCGGATGACCCGGAGTTGCGGGCCGTAGTTTTGGGGTTGGCCGACCGTTATCTGGAAAAGCATCCGGGAGTAGCGCCGGCGGGAACCGACGAGGACGTCGATTCCAAAGTGAAGTTAAGCGATGTTCTGAGCCGGGATCAGATTGAGATTCTTCGGTCGGGCAAGCCCGACGAGAAGCGGCAGGTGCTGGCTTCGATACCGCCCGGGAAGCGTCTGGATTTCGTCTGGGCATTGAAGCCTGAGCAACGGCGTAAGTTGTTTATCTTTGCTCCGGTCGATCTCCGGCGCGAGCTGATGCTTTCTGTGAGCCCGCAGAATGTCGTGGCCAGCGATTTGACCGAAGGCAAGCTTTTGCGAGCGGTCTATAGCAATCGGCAACTCGAAGAGTTGCTCGTCGATTTCTGGTACAACCACTTCAACGTTTTCTTCGGCAAAGGCGCGGATCGCTACCTGGTTCCTACGTATGAGCGCGAAGTAATCCGGCCGCACGTTCTGGGAAAGTTCTATGACCTGCTGCTTGCGACGGCGGAAAGTCCGGCGATGCTGTTCTATCTGGACAACTGGCAGTCGGTGGGCGCAAATACTCCGGCTGCGCAAAGGCGGCAGCGCGGGCTCAATGAGAACTATGGCCGCGAGCTGATGGAGCTGCACACCTTAGGCGTGAACGGCGGTTACACGCAGAAGGACGTGATCGAAGTGGCGCGCTGCTTTACCGGATGGACCATTGCGGCTCCACGCAAGGGCGGCGGTTTTGAATACAACGACCGGATGCACGATAAAGGGCAGAAGGTGGTGCTAGGTCACGTAATTCCGGCTGGGGGCGGGATGAATGATGGCCTGGAGGTGCTGAAAATCCTGGCGCACCATCCGTCCACCGCGCATTTCATCTCGCTGGAACTCGCGCAGCGATTTGTGGCCGACAACCCCCCGCCCTCGCTGGTGAACCGCATGGCGCACACGTTCCTTTCGACGGACGGCGATTTGCGCAAAGTGATGCGCACGATGCTGACGTCTCCGGAGTTCTGGTCCCAAGGCGCCTTTCAGGCGAAGATCAAAACGCCGTTTGAGATGATTGCGAGCTCGTTACGGGCTACGAACGCCGATGTCGAATCTGCGTTCCTGCTTGGGAATCAGCTCCAGAAGCTGGGCGAGCCGCTGTACCGGAAAATCGAACCCACCGGCTATTCCAATTTGAATGCCGAATGGGTGAGCTCTTCGGCGCTGCTCGACCGCATGAACTTCGGGCTCGCGCTGGCGCAAAATCACATTCCCGGCGTCGTGGTGAAGTTTGGCGAGCAAGATCCCCGGCTGCTCGTGCAATCCATTTTGGAGCGCGAGCCGGGCGAACAGACGAAGACAGCGATTGAGCAAGGCTTAAGCAATGTCGCCGGGAAGCCGCTACAAGCAGAAGCAATGGCGGCCGGGTTGGCGATTGGTTCGCCAGAGTTTCAGAGACGATAATTCGGAAGGAAGGTGCTTGATGACGTCCCGCAGAGTGTTCTTAAAGAATTCCGCGCTGGCGATGTTCGGGCTCGGTTCGGCGCCGCTTTGGTTGTCGCGCGCGGTGTATGCGCAGGATGCGCCCGGCACGCGCAAGAAGATTTTGATCGCCATTTTCCAGCGGGGCGCAGTGGACGGCTTGAACGTTGTCGTACCCCATGGCGAGCCGAACTACTACGCGCTGCGGCCCACGATTGCGATCCCGCGGCCGAACGGAACCGAGGGCGGGGCTATCGATCTGGACGGCCACTTCGGGCTGAATCCGGCGCTGCGGTCACTCAAGCCGCTCTGGGATGCCCAGCAACTGGCGATTGTCGAAGCGGTTGGGTCGCCCGATCCGACGCGGTCGCATTTCGATGCCCAGGATTACATGGAATCCGGCACGCCCGGCCTGAAGGCAACCAGCGATGGTTGGCTGAATCGCGCTCTTACGGTAGAACCGCGCCCCTCGCCTGTGCGGGCCGTGAGCTTGAGTCCGGATCTGCCGCGAACGTTGCGCGGCCGGCAGGAAGCGCTCGCCATTGGGAACATCCAGGATTTCCAGGTGCGCGATCGGCGGCTGGCGGCGAGTTTCGAAAGCATGTACGGCGGCACTCCGGATCGCGTTCTGAATGGCACAGCGCGCGAGACCTTCAATGCGGTGAATATTGTGCAGTCGATTCAGAACACGCCGTACACTCCGGCGAACGGCGCCCATTATCCAGGCGGCCGGCTCGGCCAGAGCTTGCAGCAGATTGCGCGCATTATCAAAGCGGACGTCGGCATGGAGGTCGCATTCACGGATGTGGGCGGCTGGGATACCCATGTGAACGAAGTGGGTGCGCAGCCGCACGTTGGGCAGCTTGCGAATCTGCTGCGCGAGTTCGGCGATGCCCTCGCGGCGTTTTCACAGGACATGGGCGATCGCATGGCGGATATTACGGTGGTGACGATGTCCGAGTTCGGCCGAACCGTGAAAGAGAACGGTGATCGCGGAACCGACCATGGACATGCGAACGTGATGTTTGTTCTCGGAGGAAGCGTGCGGGGCGGAAAAGTATACGGGCAATGGCCCGGCCTCGCACGCGAACAGCTTTACGAAGGACGCGATTTGAACGTGACAACGGATTTCCGTGCGGTGCTTTCGGAACTGGTGATGAGGCAGATGGGCAATCGCCCAATCGGAATGGTTTTCCCGGGCTTTCAGCCACCCCCGGCGCTGGGTTTGCTGGCGGCGTGAGTCCCGCGCCCGCGATAGGATTGTGACATGCCCTTAGACTTTGCCTGGCAAACATTCTTTGCCGCAATCCGGGAGGCAGTCGCCAGTTATGAGCAGCCTCGTCAAAGGCTTGCCGAACTTTATGCCGCGACGCTGGACAAGTTGAGCGGAAACGAACCACTGCGCGAGGACATCGCACAGCGGATTGCCCGCCTTCGGGAAGTGCGGGCACGCATTCCGGAGTTAAGCGAACGAGAGGTCGGAAATCTGCTGCGGGAGTTTGTCTCGGTTTACGATGCAATCTCAGCGGATCTGTACGGTAGAGGGATGACGAAATCAACTGCGCGCGTGTGAGGCGTCCCTAGATTTTATAGACGAGGCTCACGCCGTCGAAGACGGGCAGCAATGCCGCAATGACGCGCCTATCTGAATGGATTTTTTCGTTGAGTTCGCGGATGCTCCGCACGCCTGCTTCCTTATTCCCGGGGTCAACCACGTGCCCGCGCCAGAGCATGTTATCGAGGGCAATTAATCCGCCGGTCCGCACGAGCTTTAATGTCAGCTCGTAATACCTGTCGTATTCGGTTTTGGCCGCATCGATGAAAGCGAAGTCGAATGTTCCGGCATGCCCTTCGGCGAGCAGGCGTTCGAGTGTTTGGATCGCAGGGCCGAGCCGGAGATCGATTTTGTTTGCGACCCCCGCTTCTTTCCAATAGCGCCGGGCGATCGCCGTAAACTCTTCGCTGATATCGCAGGCAATCAATTGTCCGTCGGCGGGCAGCGCCATGGCGGTGACGAGTCCGCTGTAGCCGGTGAAAACTCCAATCTCCAGAGTTTTCTTCGCTTGAATGCTCTTGAGCAGCACGCGGAAGAATTGGCCCTGATCGGGCGAGATCTGCATTTCCGCTTCGGGGAGCCGTGCGGTTTCTTCGCGCAGACGCCGCAAACAATCGGTCTCCTGAGCGCTGACTCCGCGCACGTAATTTGCTACTTCTTCGCCTATCAGGTAGGTATCTCTGGCTATCATCTCCGAAGAACTGTAGCATGAAACAGAGCCCGGAACTCCACTAAGTAAGTGAATATGATCAACTGCATCGAAGAAGGCACGCTGGCCGAACGCCTCAAGCCGCGCATCGCGGTGGAACAACATTTTGCCCGAAGCGGGCGGACCAACCGGCACGGCCGTTTAGAGCGCGTCATGGAGCGGCGCATCGCGATGCCCTTGCTCAGGCTGGGTCTGCAAGCTGCCGGCGTCTATTCGCGTGGAGTTCGCAATGCCCTCGCACCGGTGGTCCGGGTCCTCCCGCTCCGGTTTCCGAATCTGCCGCCGGCCTTCGAAGGTTTTCAGGTGCTGCATCTTTCGGATTTCCACATCGATTGCAGCCCGGATCTGGCCGAAGCGTTGGCGAACACGTTGAGGCAACTGCGGCCGGATCTCTGTCTGATGACTGGAGATTACCGCTACGAAGATTATGGGCCCTGCGACCAGGTCTATCCTCTGATGCGGCGCGTGATTTCGAGTATTTCGGCCCGGCACGGAATTCTGGGAGTCCTGGGCAACCACGATCACTCGGAGATTGCGTTCGGGCTGGAAGAGCTAGGTGTTCGGATGTTGGTGAATCAAGCGGTTCCGGTGACCCGTCGAGACGAGTCGATTTGGATTTGCGGGCTGGATGATCCGTTCGATTATCAATGCCACGATTTGCCTGGAACGCTGGACCAAACGCCGGCGGGCAGCTTCAGGATTTTACTCGCGCATTGCCCTGAGCTCTATCGGGAGGCCGCCAAGTCCGGAGTCGCTTTATACTTGACCGGACACACGCACGCGGGCCAGATCCGGTTTCCGGGTTTAGGAGCGCTGCGGCACAACGCGAAATGCCCGAGATCCTTTGCGTACGGGCACTGGCTATATAAGCACATGCATGGATATACGAGTGCGGGGTTGGGATGTTCCAGCCTCCCTATCCGGTACAACTGCCCGCCGGAAGCCGTTTTGATTGAGTTGAGAAGAGGATAGCTGCGGCTTCAGTGCCCCGCGGCGGCTTTGCGCTTGGCCTCGTGTTCTTCTTCCTGCTTGCGGTCGCGCGCTTCCTGTTCGCTCGCGCGGCGCTCGCGTTCAGCGATAAGCTGCTCATAGGCGGGCACTTGTTGCAGAGTGAGAATGGCCTTTACGCGGCCGATCTGCTCGTTTCTGATCTTGAGCATGGCCGGGCGATACTCGTCGCGCACCGCCTTGTATTGGGCTTTGGTCTCGTCGAGGATCGTTTCGAGCTGATCGACCTGAGCCGGCGTCAGCTTTAGGCGCGATTGCATCTCCGAGACATAGCGCTCGCGGAAATCCGCGGCCGTTTTCGCACTGACCACAGTGGCGGCGTAGTAGCGGTGAGCGAGCACTCCTACGGCAACGCCCGAAAGAAACAGCAGCAGCGAGAGAAAGGCTGCGGTCCACTGATTGCGTTTCATATCGATCAGGCGGGCTCCTTAACGATCATCCGTCCAGAACCCGTCCGGGAGCTGGTTCTCGGCTGGAGAGGTTCTGATGGCTTCCGTATAGTAGGTCTTTTCCGCCGTGTGATCGGCCATGAGCGCATCCATATAAGTCGGAGCCATCAGGTGCGCGGAAGATCCCGAGAGCAGGTTCAACACCAACAGAAGCAGGCATAGAGCCGCGGAAACTGCCATAACGCTCCGGCCTAAGCGCTCGAACACGAACCGGAAGCTATGGCGCGCTTCGATTCTTCTCCATACTTCCGGCATGAAGTTCGCGCCCGGCTCCACATCGGGGCAGGCAGCGCGATAGCGCTGAAACAGGGCATCCAAGCCGCCTTCATCGTCCATTACCATATGCACTCCCTCGATCCCCTGTTCTCCACAATCGCCTACAATTTACCATCTACAACCGCTGCATTGTACGCCTTGAGTACTCTCTGGCGCGCGCGAAACAGGCGTACCTTTACTACGTTCTCGTTCACGCCGTAAATCTGCTCCAGCTCTTTTAAGGAGAGCCCCTCCACTTCCTTAAGCGTCAGCAGCAGCCGGTCCTCTTCGGACACATGCCGGAACAGCGCGTCGACAAACTCGCGAACCTCGGCTTTTTGACGTTCTTCGACCTGTTGCTTGCCGCCGGCCGCGGAATCCGCCATCATCACCTGCTGCTCGCTCAGGTCGGCCATGCGCGATTCGTTTCGCCGCTTGGCCCGGCGCAGATAATCGTAACAAGCGTTTACCGTCAACCGGTACAGCCATGGCTCGAACACCTCCGCGGTGCGAAGCTGGTCGAGCGAATAATACAACCGGACAAATACCTCCTGGGCGACATCCTCAACGTCTTCGGGACGCCCAATCAGCCTGGAAATGGTGCCTAGAATACGTTTCCGGTAGGCTAGAACGACCTGATTGAACGCTGCCGCTTCGCCCGCCCGCGCTCTTTCAATAACTTCCTGGTCGACAAGCATACCGGCTTCAGTGCCGGACCTGTCGGCCCTTCGTTTGTTCTAGGCGCTCCGGCAATTTGTTAGGTTACAAGGCTTTGAGGAAAACTCCAAGCGGCTGCCCCGGGCGGCTGTGTCACGTTGCGGTGCCCGGGTTGCGCGCAGAAGTTCAAGTTGGCGAATCGCGCTATCTATGGAGGAAAGCTCAGCGTAAAGATGCTGAAGCTCGAGGCGTACCAAAACAGGGTACCGCCCCCGGCAAGAGGTCCTTCGATGGGGCATAGCCCCGTTGTACCTCTAAAACTCCTAGTACTTCAATAAAGTTTTATTCATGACAGATATACGTCAGGCTTGTTGACACATATTGCAATTTGTGATATTCGATTAGCAGATTGCTATATGAGCGTCGCCGAGAAAATCCGCTACCTCCGTATGGTGGAGGGCCACCTCCGCGGATTGAACCGCGAGATGACTCAAAAAGAGGTGGTCGCGGCCATACGGGATGAGCTGAAACGAACCATCAGCCAGCCGTACCTCTCGCAGCTTGAAAGCGGCCGGCGCAAGCACCTGACCAATACCAGCCGCCTGCTGCTCGCCAAGTTTTTCCGAGTGCATCCCGGATATCTGGTCGACGATCCCGAGGGGTTCCAGACCGAGCTGATCACGGATCTGGCCGAACAGGAAAACAAACTCGATTTGTGGCTGATCCAGGGCGCGGAGCGGTTCCGTCGTGACCCGTCACTCGCGCAGGCCTTGTTGCGGATTGCCGAACACGATCAGACACGGAAATGCGTTTTGCTGCTGGCCGCCATTCTGGACACGCCCGATCTGATTGACCGGCTCTGGGAAGTGCTGAGACCGAAGGAGGAATTGCGTCATGAGTTGGTCTGACATTTACCTGCTCTGTTTCGCGATCGGTAGTTTGTGGAGCTTAGCGGCTCTGCTGCTGGGCAGAGCGCACTCGAGTCACGGAGGCCACGCCCACTTAGGACATGGCCATGCGCATGTCGGACACGGTCACGGAGCGCACCTGCACAGTCATGCGCAGGCGGGACACGATTTCGGATGGTTCACGAGCATGCTCAATCCAAGCTGCTTCGCCATCTTTCTGGCCTGGGCCGGCGGCGTGGGTTATCTGCTAACGCGGCATAGCGGGCTGGCGTTCTGGGTGGATTTGGCGCTTGCGCTGATTGTCGGGCTGGCAGGCGCCTGGTTTTTGGGCTCCTTCCTGCACTTTCTGCAGAGCCGCGAAAAACCCATGGACCCGACCGATTACGAAATGATCGGAACGCTCGGACGGGTTTCGAGCCGCATCCGGCCCGGCGGCGTCGGTGAAGTCATTTACACGCAGGATGGAGCGCGCAGGCTCGTGCCGGCACGCTCGGAAGACGGAATCGAAATCCGGGCGGACGAAGAGGTCGTAGTCGTCCGCTACGAAAAAGGAATTGCGTATGTACGTACCTGGGATGCAATGACCCGGTTGGGCAGCGTGGCAAGCCCCGAAGCATTGCAAAAGGAGACTAGAAATGTCGAATGAAATTGTGTTTATCGCCGTCATCGCGGTACTCACGTTACTGGCGTTGATGATGTCGATGGCGACTCTGTATCGCAAGGCCGGTCCGCACGAGGCTCTCATTGTGTATGGATTGCGCGGGACCCGCATCGTGAAGGGGCGCGGCACAGTTATTTTCCCGATGGTCGAAAACGTCCGGCAGCTCTCGCTGCAGTTGATGTCGTTCGACGTCGCGCCGCAGCAGAACCTTTACACGAAGCAAGGCGTGGCGGTGACGGTGGAAGCGGTGGCGCAAATCAAGGTGAAAAGCGATCCCGAATCCATCCAAACCGCAGCCGAGCAGTTTCTCACCAAGAGCGATGAGAATCGCGAAGGGCTGATTCGCCTGGTGATGGAAGGACATCTGCGCGGCATTATCGGCCAGCTTTCGGTGGAGCAGATCGTGAAGGAGCCGGAGATGGTCGGGGACCGTATGCGCGCGACCTGCGCGGGCGACATGAGCAAGATGGGTCTCGAAGTGGTTTCGTTCACGATTAAAGAAGTCCGCGATCAGAACGAGTACATCACCAACATGGGCCGGCCGGACATTGCGCGGATCAAGCGCGATGCCGACGTTGCCGCCGCGGAAGCCGAGCGAGATACGGCGATCCGGCGCGCCGAAGCTATGCGCGCCGCGGCTGTGGCCAAAGCGCAAGCTGACCAGGAGCGCGTGTTGGCCGAAGCGCTTTCGCTCGCCGCGCAGGCCGAAGCCCAGCGCGACCTAGAGATTAAACGGGCCCAGTATGTCGAGACCGTGAAGCGGCAACAAGCGCAAGCCGATAAAGCGTATGAAATTCAAACCAACGTGATGCAGCAGCAAGTAACCGCCGAAGCGGTCAAGGTCCGCCAGATCGAAAAAGAACAGGAAGTGAAGGTGCAAGAGGCCGAAATCCTGCGCCACGAAAAAGAGCTGATCGCGACGGTGCTGAAGCAGGCCGAAGTGGAGCGGCAGCGGATCGAAACCCTGGCCGAAGCGGCGCGCCGGAAAGCGATGATCGAGGCCGAGGGCAACGCCGCTGCCACGCGCTTGCAGGGCGAGGCGGATGCCGAAATCATCCTCAAGAAAGGCGAATCGGAAGCAAAGGCCATGAACGTGAAGGCCGAAGCCTATCAGGAGTGGAACCAGGCCGCGGTCGTCGACAAACTGATTACCGGTTTGCCGGAAGTTGTTAGAGCGCTCGCCGCGCCGCTGGCCAATATCGACAAGATCACCATCGTTTCGACCGGAGACGGAGAGGCGGCCGGCATGAACAAGATCACCGGCGATATGACGAAGATCGCAGCCCAGATACCAGCGTTGTTCGAGAGCCTTTCGGGCATGCAGATGTCCGATCTGCTGTCGAAGATCAAGACGATTAACGACCGCAACGTTCTGGATGGCAAAGTGACGGTTCACACCAAGGTGGAGGAGTAAGTTATGCCGCTTTTGGATCGCGTGCTGATGCTGGTTCGCGCCAACATCAACGATCTGGTGGATAAGGCCGAAGATCCGGAGAAGCTGCTCAAGCAGCTTCTCCTCGACATGCAGAACCAGTTTTTGCAGGTGAAGACTCAGTTGGCCATTGCCATCGCGAACCAGCATCTGCTGGAGAAGAAGCAGCGCGAGAATCTGGACGCGCAGGCCGAGTGGGTGCGGAAGGCAGAGCTAGCTGTGCAAAAAGGTGAGGAGGATCTGGCGCGTACGGCGCTCGAACGTTCGCTCTCGTATGAAAGCGCCGCGCGGAATTACGCGGAGCAGATTGAGGATCAAGCGCAACAGGTCCAGCTTCTGCGGGATGCGCTACACCGGTTGGAGCAAAAGATGACGGAGACGCGCTCGAAAACCGATCTGCTGATTGCGCAACACCGTAGAGCGCGCCTCGCAGCCCGCTCGGGTTCGGAAGCCATGCGGCAGCTTGAATCGGATGGAGTATTCGAGCGGTTGCGGCAGAAGGTTTCGGCCGAAGACGCCGATGCGTTTGGTCAGGCTGCGGCGAACGAACCGAATGCCGAACAGCGGCTCGCGCAATTGGAGAAATCGGATCGCGTGGAGCAGTTGCTGCAGGAATTGAAGAGCCGAGTGCAGGTGGGGTAGCCAAAACTTGATCTTGCGTCGCGTGCTGTTTGATGAAGCTGCGGCGTTCGGATATCCTCAGCCAAATCTCTCAACTTCCGGATCGCTCGTGACACAGGAGTTATCCGGAAACAAAGTCCGTCAGACGCATATCGGATTTCGCCGCTCACAGCTTTGAGCAAATCGAGGACTCAGTAGATCGAATTGGACGGTATCCGAACATGAGCTAAGTCGAACAGGAGCATCAGACCTAGCACACGAACTGGGTTGTTGTTCGGAGCAGTATAGGCAGTGACTACTTTGTAAGCTCCGCGGTTGGCCCCCTCCAGAATCCATTCTGATCCGTCCGGGCCGCCGAGGTCACGGTTGGGCGAGGGAATACTCCAGAAATGAACTTCGGCCACTCTCTTCAGGAATGCGTTGACTTGTTCTCGCGAAACCCGTGTGGTCCTGGTTCGTAACAATCTGCCGGGTTCTCCCGCGCCGTGAAACGCACCCTCTTTGAAGGTTATTGACGCGGAATCGCTATGAATAGCAAGGCAAACGCAAATAGGAGGGTGGAAGGCTCTCAACCACAGGAAGCGATACACCGTCTTTTTAGGACGTCGAGATTCCCGCCAGAGCGAGGGCTCATGCAGGAATCTTAATTCTTGCGAGTACCAATCGGACCTGATGGTGTCCATCTTTGTGTCTGAACTCAAAGCACCGACGGGGTAGTACCGCTGGGCGGACATGCAGATCGTCAACAATCCGCTTGCCAAGGCGCCAATCAACGACCTTCGCATTTTCGTCCACCACTTATCCGCATTAAGATTTTCAGAGGGTGATGCCGTACACGAGGCGTCGACCATCCGGATAACGAAGGCCACGAACGGCCCTCGCCGAGCGATTCGCTACCATGCGAAAGATGCGAGCGTTGCTGCTTTCTCAGTATGGCCAGCTAGACACGGTAGATCTTCCGATGCCGCGGCCGGGACCGGAAGATGTTCTGGTCCGGGTGGAGGCATGCGGGATTTGTGGAAGCGATGTGCACGGTTATGACGGCAGCTCCGGCCGGCGCATTCCTCCGATTGTGATGGGTCACGAGGCGGCGGGAACGGTTGCGGCGGTAGGCTCCGATGTTTCGGGACTTCGCGACGGCGACCGGGTCACGTTCGACTCCACGATTTACTGCGGAGAATGTGAGTATTGCCGCCGCGGTGAAATGAACCTGTGCGAGCGGCGCGAGGTGCTGGGCGTATCCACGCCGGAGTACCGGCGGCAAGGCGCGTTTGCGGAGTACGTGGTGGTGCCCAAGCGCGTTGTTCATCCGGTACCGGCGAACATTCAATTTCCCGAGGCGGCCATGGTGGAGCCGCTGGCTGTTGCCGTCCATGCGGTTGCACTGACGGAGGTTCGAGAGAACGGATCGGCGCTGGTGGTGGGCGCAGGAATGATTGGGTTGCTGGTGCTGCAAGCGCTGCGCGAAGCCAACTGCACGCGCATTTACGTGACCGATATCGATGAGCGGCGTTTGGAGCTGGCCAAGCAGTTAGGTGCGACCGCTACCATCAACGCAAAGACTGCCGATACTGTGACTGAGGTCTTACGGCTGACTTCCGGTGCGGGAGTGGATGTGGCGCTGGAGGCGGTCGGAAGCACGCCCACCATCAAGACGGCAATCCAGAGCGTGCGCAAAGGCGGGACGGTGACTCTGATCGGTAATATCTCGCCCACTGCCGAGATTCCGCTACAGGCAGTGGTCAGCCGTCAAATCCGGCTGCAAGGTTCAGCGGCATCTTCCGGCGAATATCCGCAGTGTATCGATCTGCTGGCCCGCGGACGAATTCAGTTAAAGCCGCTGATTAGCGTGGTGGCTCCGCTCGAAGAAGGACCGCAGTGGTTTGAACGGCTCCATGCCCGAGAGGCGAATTTGATGAAGGTGGTATTGACACCGGGGAGCGGACAGTGAACTGCCCGCCAGCACGCTAAAAGCGTGCGCCACCCACGTTACCGGGTGGGACGTTGTAGCCAGTGTACGGATTGCGGCGGAGTGTTCTGGCACTCCACCGTATCGGTGACGCCGGAGGAAATGTCGGCGCAGGCATTTTCGGTTGCGGAGCGCAGCGCGGCCTGCTCGCTCTTGGCATTAACCGTCTTGCAGGCCGAATTGCCTTTAAAGCTCATACAGACTTCCACGCGGTAGCGCGGGCCGTGCAGGGTTGAGTACAAGAGCAGTAGCAGGAAGCCAACAACAAAGATCGTGATCAGGATTCCGATTTTGTTCAGACCGGGGCCTCACTGAAGAAATTGCCCATCTGGCGGAATTTTTCGTAACGCTGCTCGATGACTTGTTCCGGAGTGAGGCCGGAAAGCTCGTCGAGCGCCTGCTTCAGAGTGGTGCGAACGGCCGCTATTGTGGCCTCGGGATCCAGATGGGCGCCGCCGGGCGGTTCGGGCACAATGCCGTCGATCATCTTCATTTCAAAAAGGTCGGAAGCGGTCATGCGCAGCGCCGCGGCCGCAAGCGGAGCTTTGCCCGAATCGCGCCAGATGATGGCGGCGCAGCTTTCGGGCGCGATCACGCTGTAGTAGGCATTCTCCAGCATATAGACGCGATTGCCCACGCCCAACGCGAGCGCTCCGCCGCTGCCGCCTTCGCCGATCACGACCGTGATCACGGGACTCATGAGCCGCGCCATCTCGCGCAGGTTATAGGCGATCGCTTCGGCCTGGCCTCGTTCTTCGGCATCGATTCCGGGATAGGCGCCGGGTGTGTCCACCAGTGTGATGATGGGGCGCCGGAACTTGGCCGCAAGCTGCATAATGCGCAGCGCTTTCCGGTAGCCTTCCGGTTTGGGCATTCCGAAATTTCGCAGCAGCTTTTCTTTCGTGTCCCGGCCTTTTTGCTGCGCCACGATCATCACCGGCCGGCCCTCGAAGAAGCCCATCCCGGCAATCACGGATTTATCGTCCCCGAAAAACCGGTCTCCATGCAGTTCTTGAAAACCGGTGGTCAAGCCATGAATGTAATCGATGGAATGAGGCCGCTTCGGGTGGCGCGCGATTTGCACGCGCTCCCAGCTTGGATTCGTGGCGGGTGGCTCGGGGGTGGCTTCCGGCTCCCCCGGCTTAGGGTCGGGCTCTTGTTCCGCCATGATCAGTTCGCGAGGACCTCCATGGATTCGGGTCCGCAAATCTTTTCTAATTCGGCGCAGAATTCACGATCCGGGCGGACTTTTGAAGTGACATCCATCACGACCGAGAAATCGCGCGGCTTTTCGAGGCGCAGGCGCACCTCCGTGGCGCCGCGTTTGCGATTAAAAAGTTCGCTCAAGAGATTGGCCTTCTCGGTGGACGCTTCATCCTTCAACCAGATGCGGATAGAAATGAGCGATGGTAAATTCACGCGCGCCTCTTCCAGGTTGACCAATTCCTGAATGGAAAGTTTCGGCGGACCGCCCTCTTCCGGCAGCACGGCGGCGCGGATAAACACAGCGGCATCTTCTTTGAGCGCGGGCAAAAGCTCATCATAGCGGTTGGCGAACACCATCGCATCCACCGTCCCGCGCCGGTCGTCGATCTTCAGAGCCGCCCAGTATTTCCCCTCCCGGTTCGTCTTACGGACGATATTCGTTAGAATTCCGCACAGCGCGACGGGAGTGTTCTTTTCCAGGTCTTCCAGCTTGTCTGTGAAATGGGTGGCGAGATCAACGACTTTTTCCTGATAGCGGTCGAGCGGATGGCCGGAGACATAGATGCCAAGGACTTCTTTTTCCCCGGCGAGCTTCTGTTCCATGCTCCAGTCGGGCAGGTTGGCAAGGGGATGCTCGGTCTTGTGGCTGTCGTCCAGATCTCCGAACAAACCGTGCTGGCCCATGGCGCGATCTCGCGAGGTCCGCAGACCCGATTCGAGAGCGCGATCGAGCGCTTCGGTGAGCTGGGCCCGGTTCGCGCCGGTGGAGTCGAGAGCGCCCGCCTTAATCAGGCTTTCGATAACGCGCCGGTTTACGCTCGCGAGATTCACTCGCTCGCAGAAGTTGTAAATCGACGAAAACGCGCCGCCTTCATTGCGTGCCGTGACAATCGCTTCCACCGCTCCTTGTCCGACGTTCTTCACCGCTCCCAGCCCGAAGCGGATCGAGTCCCCGGCTGGGGTGAAATGCAGATCGCTTTGATTTACATCGGGCGGGAGGACGGGAATGCCCATTTCGCGGCATTCGTTAATGTACTTGACGATCTTGTCCATGTTGCCGGCTTCGGAAGTGAGAAGCGCGGACATGAACTCGACCGAATAGTGCGCTTTGAGGTACGCCGTCACGTACGCGAGATAGGCGTAAGCGGCAGAATGGGACTTATTGAAGCCGTACCCGGCGAACTGCTCCATCAGGTCGAAAATCTTGGCAATCTTTTTGGCGGGGAAGCCTTTGGCGGTCGCTCCGGTAATGAAGCGTTCACGCTGCTTCGCCATTTCCTCGGCCTTCTTCTTCCCCATCGCCCGGCGCAGAATGTCGGCGTCTCCGAGCGAATAGCCGGCGAGCTTGTTCGAGATCTGCATCACCTGCTCCTGGTAGAGGATGACGCCATAGGTTTCGGCGAGAATCTCTTCGAGCTCGGGAACGTCGTAGACGATCGGCTTGCGGCCGTGCTTGCGGTCGATAAAGTCCGGAATCATGCCGCCCTGGATCGGGCCGGGGCGGTACAGCGCGTTGAGAGCGCAAAGATCTTCGATGCGGTTGGGCTGATAGCGCCGCAGGATGTCTTGCATCCCGTTCGATTCGAACTGGAAGACGCCGCTTGTGAAACCAGTGCTAAAGATTTTTTGGTAGGTCTCGGCGTCATCGAGCGGAAGATCTTCCAAAACGATCTTTGTACCTCGGTATTTTTCGATGAGCCGCATGGCGTCGTTCACGATGGTCAGCGTCGTGAGGCCCAGAAAGTCCATTTTCAGCAGGCCGAGTTTTTCGAGACCCACCATGTCGTACTGCGTCACAATTTCGTTTTTGTTTGTGACATACAGCGGAACGAGTTCTTTGAGAGGGACGGAGGAAATAACGACGCCGGCTGCATGCATTCCGGCGTTGCGGCAGACGCCCTCCAGCTTCAAGCTCACATCGAGTACGTCCTTGACGCGCTGATCCCGGGCGGCGGCCTCCTTCAGATCGGGATCTTCCATCGCCTTTTCGAGCTTGATGTTCAGTTGCTTGGGGACCAGCTTCGAAATTCTATCGACGTCGGCGAAGCTCATGTCGAGCACGCGGCCAACATCTTTGATGGCCGCTTTCGCCCCCAGCGTCCCGAAGGTGATGATCTGGGCCACCTGCTCCCGGCCGTACTTTTCGGTGACGTATTGAATCACTTCGCCGCGCCGGTTCGTGCAGAAATCGATATCGATATCGGGCATGCTGATGCGCTCGGGGTTCAGGAACCGCTCAAAGAGCAGGCCGTATTCGAGCGGGTCGACGTCGGTGATCTCCATGGCATACCCGACCAGGCTCCCGGCAGCCGAACCGCGGCCCGGTCCCACCGGGATACCCTGCTGTTTTGCGAAACGGATGAAATCCCAGACGATCAGGAAGTACCCGGAGAACTTCATCTGCTGGATCATCTGAAGCTCGCGCTCCAGGCGCTCCACGTATTCTGGAAGGTCGTGTTTGAGCCGGCCCTGGTTCCGAAGCGCTTCGAGTCGCGGCCGCCGTTTCTCGAAACCTTCGCGCGCTACATAGCAAAAGTAGCTATCGATCGTGTGTCCCTGGGGGACCTCGAAGCGCGGGAAGGGGTCTTTTACTCTTTCGAGTTTCACGTGGCAGCGCTGGGCGATATCCCACGTGCGGTCCAGGGCGTCTTCCACCTCGCCGAATAGCTTCATCATTTCCGACCGGGATTTCAGATAAAAGTCGGGCGTGGTGAAGCGCATCCGGTTCGGGTCCGACATGGTTTTGCCGGTCTGAATGCAAAGAAGGATTTCGTGCGCGCGCACGTCATCGCTGCCGATATAGTGCGCATCGTTGGTAACCACTAATGGAATGCCGGTCTCCGCGGACAGGCGGCGGATCTGCGGCATCGCGATGCGGTCCTGATCGAGGCCGTGATCCTGCATCTCCAGGAAGAAATTGCGGGTTCCGAAGATGTCCGTGTATTCGTTGGCGAGCCGCCGCGCTTCCGCGTAACGGTCCGCCAGAATCGTTTCGTTGATATCGCCGCGCAGGCAGGCGGACATCGCGATCAATCCCTTGGAGTGCCGGGCAAGCAGATCCTTATCGACGCGTGGTTTGTAGTAGAAGCCATCGAGATACCCGGTGGATACCAGGTTGATGAGATTCTTGTAGCCTTCCTGGTTTTCGCACAGGAGGACGAGGTGGTTATAGCGGTCCGAGTCCGAGCGAACCTTGTGGCCCTGCTGCGAAACGTACACTTCGCAGCCGATAACCGGATGAATTCCGTGGCTCGCAGCCTCGTTATAGAACTCGACGGCTCCAAACAGGTTGCCGTGATCGGTCATCGCCACGGCGGGCATGTTCTGTTTCTCGACGGTGGACATCAGGCGCTTGATGTCGCAGGCTCCGTCCAGGAGAGAGTAATCGGTGTGACAGTGAAGGTGAACGAACGGGCGTTCGGGCATGCAGTTCAATTCCAGTGTAGCGGGCAAATCGGTGTGTCACGGAATCTTAATCGCGCTGTAACAGTGCTCCCGTAACTTGAGGACGACTTACAGCATGAACAAACAACGTATTGTGACTGTGCTCGGCATGTGCCTGTTGGGTGCGCAGGTATTGGCGGCGGACGATCTTCAGCAACTTCGCGAGCGGATAAGAGCCCAGGAAGAGCAAATCAAGCAATTGCAGCACGCGGTGGCCGAGCAGAAGCAGATTCTGGACCAGGCGATAAGCACGGCCGGCAAACCCGCGTTTCTAGAAAAAACCGGTACGCGCGGGTCCAGGGGGACCCGCGCAGACGAGGCGTCTGCCCAGCGAGAAGCATCTTCACCGCTTTCGATCAGCATTGGAAACACGACCTTTACTCCGCTCGGGTTTGTCGACGCTACGTTCTTCGGGCGATCCACGAACGTGGGCAGCGGCATCGGGACGAATTTCGCCAGCGCTCCGTACAACACCTCGGCCACGAATCATTTGTCGGAGACGAACTTCAGCACTCAGAACTCGCGGATCGGGTTCCGGGTGGATTCAAATATTCGAGGCGCGAAAGTCCTCGGGTATTTCGAGGCGGACTTCCTCGGCAATCAACCGGCGAATGTGTTCGTGACCAGCAATTCGGACACGTTCCGGATGCGCAACGTTTTCGTGGATGTCCAAAAGCATGGCTTCGAAGTTCTCGCGGGCCAGGACTGGAGCATGGCGACTCCGAATCGCAAGGGCCTCTCTCCGCTGCCCAGCGATATATTCTACACGCAGAACATGGATACCAATTACCAAGCCGGCCTGGTGTGGTCCCGCCAAACGCAGTTCCGGTTCATTGCACACCCGACCGAGAATTTCGCGCTCGGCGTTTCGCTGGAAAATCCCCAGCAGTACGCCGGCGGTTCGGGCGGGGCTGGAACCATCACGCCGCCTTCGGCCTTTGCTTCCGCGATCGGGACGCAGGTCAATAACGGGTCCACCAACTACACGGCAGCGAACCTGCACCCCGACATCATCTTCAAAGGAGCGTACGACGGGCGCCTCGGCGACAAGGTGATGCATGTGGAAGCAGGCGCGATCGTCCGGAGTTTCAAATTTGCAGCGGGAACCGGCTCGAAGCCGGTGGTGTACAACACTTATTCGGCGACGGCGGCTTCGGGTGAGGTGAACGCGAATCTCCAGTTGGCGAAGAATTTTGGGCTGATCGCGAATACTCTCTTCGGCTCGGGCAACGGCCGTTACGTGTTCGGCCTTGCGCCCGACTTCATCATTCGGGCAGATGGAAGCATCTCGCCGATCCATACCTACTCGACTGTTTCCGGGTTCGAAGCTAACATCACGAAGAACACGCTGCTCTACTCCTACTACGGCGGAGTTTACGTGAAACGGAACACGGCCCTCGACGCAAATGCGGCCGTGATCGGATACGGCGGTCCCACCACATCGGCGAGCGTGGCGCAGAGCCAGAATCGAGCGATTCAGGAAGCTACCTTCGGGGTGGTTCAAACATTTTGGAAGAATCCGAATTACGGGGCGCTCTCGCTGATCACTCAGTACTCCTATCTCACTCGCGATCCGTGGTATCTCGTCCCGGGGAGCCCGAAGGCAACCCACACGAACATGTATTGGGTGGATCTGCGGTATACGCTGCCGTAAGAAGCAAGCCGGCGAGAACGCCCGCTCGTCGCCAGGACTGGCGACCCTACAAAAACAAAAACGCCCCCGGCAGAACCGGGGGCGAGGTGTTTTAGGTTGAGCATCCCGCTAACGCGGGAGAGCTTTTACTTCTTCTTCTTGGCTGGGGCCTTTTTTGCGGCCTTTTTCGCGCCAGCCTTCTTGGTTGCGTTCTTCATCAATCGATTCTCCCTAACGTAAATTTGCAATCCATTACAGATCGCAGTGTGATTCATATATAAATTTGTTCGCAACAGAAGTCAAGAAAAAAATTCATAAGACCCCACTTCCAGGTCATCGGGGACGCTGAAAGGGGTCCGAAACGTAAATTTGGATTTTGTTTTACTCCCCGGAGCGCAGATTTGCGTCTTTAGATCGAGTGCGGGTAGGATCGTTGACGGAATGGGACAGAAAAGAGTGAGAGGAACGGCGGTGCTGGCAGTCGCGGCCTGCATTCTCGTATCCGCGAGCTGCGGCAAGAAGCACAACCGAGTGGCTCGCGTGCCGTCCATGCCTTCGCCCCGCACTGCTCCATCGCCTCGTCCCGCCATTTCTCCCGGCTACACAGAGGAAGGAATCGCAAGCTGGTACGGCATTCCCTTCAACGGCCGGCCTGCGGCGGATGGGGAGATCTACAACATGGAAACGTTGGTGGCCGCGCACCGGTTGATGCCCTTCAACACGTGGCTGCGCGTCACTAATCTGAACAATGGAAAGACGGTGGATGTCCGCGTAATCGATCGGGGACCGTTCGTCGAAGGCAGGATCATCGATCTTTCGAAAGCGGCGGCGCGGCAGATCGATCTGATCGGTCCCGGTACCGCACGGGTTCGATTGGAGGTGATCTCCGCGCCCGCCGATGTTCCGATAAACGACTTCTATTCCGTTCAGGTTGCCGCGCTTTCCGTCTATCAGAATGCGGAGCGCCTGCGAGACGAGTATGCGCGGCGGTTCGGAACGGCTCAGTTGGCGATCAAGCAAGGAAAGACTCCGCTGTGGCGGGTTCTGGTGGGCAAGGAACCTTCGATTGAGGCCGCGCGGCAGCTTGCGAGCTTGTTGGCCGTCGAGGACAAAAGTGTTTTCGTAGTGCGGTTGGATCCCTCAGCGATCGTACCCGCGAGCGAACCGGCCCGGACGGAGCAGCCGTAGCCCGCGGGCTCTCGTCGGAAGTGAGAGTTTCCTGGCAGGTCTCCACTAAACATACGAGGGACTCGTGCGTCCCGCCGGAGATCTGTCTTGACAGCGCAGACCGCATTCGATGCTTCGCCGCTCTCCACCCTGGTAGGAAACTCACCAGCGATGAAGCAGGTGCATCGTCTGGTGTCGCGCATGGGCAAGTCGCGCTTCCCGGCATTGATCCTGGGCGAAACCGGAACCGGCAAGGAACTGGTGGCGCGCGCCATCCACAACATAGAAGGTCGCGGGCCGTTCGTGGTCGTCGATTGCTCCTCCCTCGTGGGACCGCTGATGGAGAGCGAACTCTTCGGATACGCCAAAGGCGCCTTTACCGGCGCCCACAACCAGAAGTTGGGACTTCTGGATTCGGCGAACGGAGGTACGGCTTTCTTCGATGAGATCGGCGAGCTCCCCCTCGACATGCAGATGAAGCTGCTGCGCGTGCTTCAGGAGAAAGAGTTTCGGGCCGTAGGTGGATTGTCACAGCGCAGCTCCAATTTTCGTGTGATTGCGGCGACCAATCGCGATCTGGCTGCGGAGGTGGAAGCGAAGCGGTTCCGCCAGGATCTGTATTACCGGCTCAATGTGATGCGCGTCCGCATTCCTCCCCTGCGCGAGCGCAAAGAAGATCTCCCTCTGCTGATCTCACATTTTCTGGATCGATACGGAAACGGCCACCAGTTGCCGGAGGACGTCCTGAACGCGTTGGCCGAGTACGATTGGCCCGGCAATGTGCGCGAGCTTGAACATACGTTGCAACAGATGGTCGCGATGAATTCGGGTCCTTGGCTCAGTCTCGGCGATCTTCCATCCACTGTCGTGAACCGCGCGCTGGAACGGAGAGCGAGCGGCGGAAGTCCGGGCCCCGTCATCGGACCTGCCCGCGCGGGCTCCAATGGGATCGTTCCGCTCGCGGAAGTAGAACGGCGCGCCATTCTGGACGCTCTGGACTATACCAAGGGCGATCGCACGGTAGCGGCGGCCATGCTCGGAATTGGACGGACCACTCTCTATCGCAAGCTCAAGGAATACGGGCTGTAAGATTGGGAGCGTGCGAATCGCGCTCGATGCCACTTACAGCGTAGACCCGCAGCCTTCCGGCATCGCGATTTACTCACGCGAAATTCTTTGCGGCCTCGCTGCCGCGCACCCGGAGGTTCCGTTCGTACATTGCTACCGTCCCAAGCAGTTTCGGCGAGTGCGGTCTTCTCCATTCCCGAATGTCCGCCGCCGTTTGCTGCAGCCGCCCCTTCCCACGTTTCGGGCCGATCTCTTTCACGCGCTCAATCAAAGGCTCGATACTCGCCTGGCCGCCCGAACTATCACGACCTTTCACGATCTCTTCGTCATGACCGGCGTGTACTCGTCTCCGGAATTCCGATCCCGGTTCGCGGAGCACGCCCGGCGGGCGGCCGGGAATTCCGATCTCATCATCACTGTCTCGGAGTTCACCGCAAATCAGGTAAGTAGCTTGCTGGGCTTTGATCGCAGCCGCATCCGGGTCGTGCCTCACGGAGTGCATGCCCCGCAAGTTGCGCCGTCTGCTAAGCGGGAAAAATCGATTCTTTTTGTAGGCGCTTTGCAGGTCCGAAAAAATGTGGCAGCGTTGGTGGAAGCTTTTGAGGAACTCCCGGAAGGCTGGCGGCTTGTTTTGGCGGGAGCGCCGGCAGGCTACGGATCCGCCGATATTCTGAAGCGTATTGAGCAGAGCAGATGCCGGGAGCGGATCGAGGTAACCGGCTATGTCTCACCAGAGCAGCTCCAGCAACTCTACGGACAGGCATCTATTTTCGCGTTCCCATCGCTCGATGAAGGATTCGGGATTCCGGTGCTCGAAGCGATGGCATACGGAGTTCCTGTGGTTACTTCCAATGGGTCCGCTTTGGTTGAGGTCGCAGGTGATGCGGCGTTGCTGATCAACCCGCGCAGTAAGGACCAAATCGCCGGGGCCCTGTTACGGCTGATCGGGAATCCTGATCTGTGCGCGGAGTTGGCGGACCGCGGGCGTCGACGTGTCAAAGAATTTAGTTGGGAACGGTCGGTAAGGGAGACGTTTAAGGTCTATTCGGAACTGGCGAGCTGACCGGCTATTTCTGGTCTTCCTCGACGGAGATTTTAAGAGCGCGCAAAAATTTATGATCCTGGGAGGTCAGTTTGATGTTCCCTGTGGATTCGTGTTTGGGTAAATTGCCGGAATCCGGTTCGAGCGATTCCAGATCCGAGTCTTC
This sequence comes from Bryobacteraceae bacterium, assembly GCA_035651215.1. Taxonomy (GTDB): domain Bacteria; phylum Acidobacteriota; class Terriglobia; order Bryobacterales; family Bryobacteraceae; genus Bog-105. The sequence goes on along the minus strand of DASRGE010000022.1, from coordinate 340,845 downwards.
TTCGGCATCTTCGCGTTTGTTGAAACCGATCGTCGCCTCGAGGACCAGGAACACGTCATATCCGGCACGCCTGATCTCGCCGATCGCTCCCGCAATGCGGTCGGAATCAGACAAGGATTCGTTGATTGCGTTGCCCAGTTCTTGCATCAACTCCTTTAATCTGTCGTCCAAAATCTCCCCTTTCTCGGGCACCTTCAGGTTAGCACCTATTCTGAACTGCCAAAGCAGCCATAGATAAATGTCGAAGTTTCTCGTCAAGAAGTCTGAACACTAGTGCGTTCAGAGGTCACGCCACTTCAATTTATTTGATGCAAATGGCTATAGGATTTAACCCGCCATCTGCGCCTGAATCGGATTTACCCGGTTTTGGCGGACAAGTATGTCAGTACTAGTGCTTAGTTGCGCAAACAGATATGCGAGCAGAACCCCGACCGTGAGGGAGGGGATTCATGCGCCTTCTTCCGCAACTTGGCACTAGGTCTCGGAATTCTTCTGTTCGTAAGGTTTCGCGCTGTACCGGGCGGCTTCTTCCTGGGCGCCGGCGGTGTTGTCGTGGGTCCGAATCGCCTGTTTGTACTCGTTCACCGCCCGGTCCCGCTGGCCGGTGATATCGAAAATTTTGCCGAGATTCACATGTGACCAGACCTCGGTCCACTTCGGCTCCAGATCGCCGTTGATCGCCGCTCGAAACTCGTTCGCGGCTGACTGGAAGTTATTCTGCTTGAAGAACAATTCGCCGATGCGGTAGTGCGCCAGCGAACTGTTCCGGTTTACCTCGAGCGCTTTCTGGTATTCCCGCAGGGCGTTCGCATAATCGTTGATTTCGACGAATTGTTCGCCGCGGCGGATGGCAACCGCCACCTGCATAGCCGGATCGAAGCGGAGCAGGACATGGTTCGGATCGAGCGTGACTTTTCGCGGTTTACCGAACGTGTCCACACTGAACTCAGAAGAGGTACCAGTCACTTCCACCTTTTTGTCTTCCGGATTGCCTTCGGTCTCGATTCGCAAATCGACGGGCATCCGGAAAGTGTCGAGGTCCTGGTTGATCTTCCCGACCACACGGAACCCTTGTTGTGTACGAAGTACCGTGTACTGGAGCTTAAATTCCGGCGAGCCGCTCGATTCCAGCCACTGAATGAAAAAGTACCGAAGATCCTGGTTCGAGGCTTGTTCCATCACCTTGCGGAAATCTTCGCTCGAAGCCGATTGCCAGCTGTATTTATCCATGAAGGCATGCAAACCGTTCTTGAAAGCGGTATCGCCGACCACATTACGCAACATATTCAGTACGGCCGCGCCTTTCGCAGCCGTCAGCGCCCAATACTCGGGTGAATAATCGTCCAGCCGAGCGGCTTGCAGAACGGGCGGGTCCTTCACAGTGAGTGCCTCGATGTAAGTTGATTTCAGATCCGCATCCATGGCGCTCGGACCGGCAGTGTGCCCGGTATACAACAACTCGGAATAACGCGCCGGACCGTTTTCGAGCCAGAGATAATTCCGGTTCGAAGGCGAGACCAGCACTCCCCACCATTGCCGGGATAACTGGTTCGCGAGCACTCGTGCGTTGACTGTTCTAGTAATGGAGCCGGGCGACAGAAACACGAGGCCCGGAGCGGAATAGCCATTTACTGCGCCCGCTTCGGTTTCGACCAGCGCGAGATTCGCCTGGGGCGCAAGGCCGTACTCCGAGGTGAAAAAGCTCATGATCTTGCCGGTTTCGTCGCCATAGGGCTGCGCATCGGCCGCCAGTTGATCGCGGAAGAACACGTTCGTGTTGATTCCCTGCGAGGTGACACGCACTGGATTCCCCTTCACGATTGCGATGCTTCCCGGGAAGCTGGCCTTTTCGTAATGAAAAGAGTAGATGGTGCCGCCATCGGCAGCGCGGTCCGTTTTGAGGTCGCCGCTGGCCACCACCTGATAATCGGCCGGAGTCGTGATGTGCAGGTCGGCGGCAAACCGGTCGACTGTGTATCCATTTATCGGAAACCAGCGCGCCGGATACAACAGGTAACCGTAATCCGGGTGCAGCGCGGCGAACCGCAGTCCGTACACCGGCGAATCCTCATTGCCGGTCAGCTTTCCATCGTAGCTGATCGAAAGCTCGCAAGGCTGGCTCTTCTGGAGCTGCGTCGGGAAAGTAACGTGAACCGTGAAGTCCTGGGCATTTCGTGAAGTCTGGAGCGATTTGCCGCTGGCATCCACCGCTTTCGAGATGGTCAGCGCGTTGTTCAGCTCGAAGACCGCGTCCGAAGTATTTTCCAGCGGGACGAAGTCGATCTTCGCCGTGGCAACGAGAGACTGGGTGCGCGGATTGACATTCGCATCAATCACATACTTCTGGACGTCGATGCGTGGACGCCCTTCCTGTGCCCGGGAGAGAGCCCCCAGGGCGCACAGCAAAACTATCCAACGAAAACCGCGCATCATTAATTTATTGTCTCCCGGATTGGTTGAAGGCTGGCAGCCGTAAGTGCCCGTTCAGTCGCGCACGCTTGCGCGATGAGATCCGCAGCCCTGTGGAGCGGATCGCCTTCCTTCGTCAAAACTTTTCGCACCGCCGCCAGGTCGGCTCGCATGCGATCAGCCCGGCTGGTTTGCGTCAGCAATTCCTCGGAAGCTTTCGCCAGATTGCCGGGCGTCATGTCGTGCTGAATCAGCTCAGGAACAATCTGGCGCTCGGCAATTAGATTCACCATGGAAAGAAAGGGAACTTTCACGAGACGCCGTCCCGCCCACCAGCTCAGCGGATTGACCTTATAAAAGGTCACCATCGGAGTCCCCAAAACGGCTGCCTCCATAGTGACCGTACCGCTTGCGGCGAGAGCAAGATCTGCATGGCCGATACAGTCCCAAGTCTCGTCTTCTACTACTTTGATGGACAGCGCGTGAACGCGTTCCCGAAAAGTTTGAAACGCCGGCAGCTTATAGAGCCCTTTGGGCGTGGCGAGTATTGCCGCGGCCGGGAAGCGCTCCCGAAGGAGAGCAATGGTATCGAGAAGCACCGGCAGATGTCGGCTCACTTCGCCTGCGCGGCTTCCCGGCAAAAGCACAATCAGCCGCTTGTCCCGATCCAGCCCGTGGCGATCCAGAAATCCCTCCCGCGGCATGCTGGTCTGCGCCCGCACGGCGAGCGGGTGGCCGATATAGGTGGCGTCTACGCCACGCGCGCGAAACCATTCTTCTTCGAACGGAAACAAGCAAAATAACTTATCGACCAAATTCCGGATAATAGAGACCCGCTTTGGCCGCCAGGCCCAAACTTGCGGCGCGACTAAATAGTACACGGGCACGCCCATTCGTTTGAGATGGCGCGCCACACGCAAATGAAAATCAGGGCTGTCGGTCAGGATCGCCGCATCCGGGCGGTGCTCCCTCGCGAAGCGTAGCAGCTTTCGGTACTCCCCATAAATGCGCGGAAGATGCCTTACTACTTCGGCAAGCCCGACTACGGCCAAATTTGCGGAGTCGATGACTGGCTGAACCCCGGCATTGCGAAGTTTCGGACCTGCGCAGCCATAGAAGTGCGCGGATGGGAAGCTCTGACTCAGGCGCTGAACAACTCCGGCTGCGTACATATCGCCGGATGCCTCGCCCGCGGATACCAAAAACTGCACGGGGGTTTGTCTCAAGTGTAGCAATGAAGGGCGGGAGCAGCCGCTGCGCGGCCTCTGGCGATCCGGGTTGAAATAAGTCTTTTTGCTAGAATCGAGGTCGAAAAACCAGATGTCCAGTCAAGGAGAGTCGAGTCCCGTGAGTACGGCCCAAAGCAGCCTCTCGAGAGTGAGCGTCGGCCAATTTGCGGAGCGCTTCCGGGGCGAAGTGATTCCCTTGAGCAACACGTTCGGATACTTCTGTGCATCGGTGCCCATGACGGAAGATGTCGTTAAGGAATATCTGGAAGAGCCAGTTGCTGCGCTGCCGCCTACCATTGCGGCAATGCTGCCGCGCATTTCCATTCTGTTGGTTCCGTACCTGGAGCGCTGCAACGAACGCGGATCCAAGACGAAGCGGAAGACCCGCGCCCTGCTCGAGAAGACATCGGATTTCGTGGTTGCGGAACGGCCGGCGAACGGAAGGCAATCCTGGGCTTCGCAGGTCAGCTTCGAGAACGAAACCGTTTTGGTGTTCGCTCTGAAAGAACAGGATGTCGCCGAATATCATTACCGGTTTTACCGGCGGCTCGCGGCGTTGGTGGCTGACAACTGGTCTAGTGAAGCGGCTGGCGCGTATAAGGCGGCGATTCGGGAAGAACTCGCGGCCAGCGTTCATGGAGAAGTCGATGACGAGAGCTGGCAGGCAAAACAAGCTCTGTTGCGCCGGCAGGCGAATGTGAAGCGGGATAGCCCGCTGTTCGCAGGCTACCTGCGCCAATCGTTCATCGATACGCTCACGTTATACCTGCACGGGATCTGCTGCGATATCGACGTCGAGACCGGCCCGAGACAGTTGCCCAGCCGGTTTTTGCGGAAGCGATTGAATCTGCTGAAAGCGCTGTACCCTCCTCCGGGCGGGTACTCCGTGTTTCCGGAGGACAGTGAGAACGGCAAGGGATAGCGTGTCAGTCTTTGAGGTCGCAAACTGCGGCCTCAAGAGCCCCGAGATACGCTGCGAGAAAATCAAATTGAGCCACGGATGCACACAGATGGACACAGATAAATTTTTTCTTTTCTGTACTTTCCATCTGTGTGTATCTGTGTCCATCTGTGGCTAACTACTCATACCGCCGAGCTTGGAGTCGATCAATTAACGTGGCCCGGCGAGCGGGATCCAAATCGCAACCAGAGCCACTGCAGACAACAGACAGAAACGAACACAACCGGATCCCAAGTTTTCACGCCGAAGAGTGCTTCAGGTCCTTCAAAAAGTCGTCCATCTGTGTTGGGGTTAAACGGCTGAACGCGCGGAAACTTCCCCGGATCGCCGTGTCGAACAGAAACAACCGGAGTAGAGCCTCGGTCTATAGTAAGCAGAACTCGCGACGCATAGGAGCGCACGCATGCAGCGTCCCGTGCATTTTCGCCGTGCACTTGCGATTGGCGGAATTATGGTGGCCGCCGTTCTCGCCGCAGATGGCATTATCATCGCGACGCACTGGCCATTCAGCCGCCCGGCTGCCGCCTTGGCGCTCGAACGGGCCGCCGCCAGCCGGGTCACCTTCGGGCATTTCGATCCGGCATTTTTCCCGCGGGTTGGCTATGTCGCCGAAAACGTCACGTTCGAGCGGAACGGATTACCGCTCGCCACCATCCGTGTGATTCGCTGCATGACGAGCTGGCCGATGCTGCTTTCGTTGACGCACCGGGTCGAGCACATGCAGCTTGAAGGAGTGCACGTTCAAATTCCGGCGCACGTGCCTTCACCCATTCAAACCGGCAGCCCGGCTATCGAGACCACCGTCACCGAGCTGGTAGCCGACGGCACAATCCTCGAGGTTACGCCTCGCGAGGATGGCGGTCCGGGGTTGCGCTTTGAACTCCCGCGTTTAAGAGTCACAAATCTGGCTAAGGACAAGGCGCTGCGCTTTGAGACGGTGCTGCACAATCCGAAGCCGAACGCGACCATTGTGGCGAATGGTGCATTTGGACCGCTGAAGAAAAGCGATCCAAAGCAAACACCTCTTTCCGGCTCGTTTCGGATCGCGCGCGCGAATTTGGACGAAGGCGGTTCCATCGCCGGCCTGCTCGCGGCAACTGGCGAGTTCCGAGGAGTGTTGGGCCGCGTCGATGTGCACGGAAAAGCGGAAGTCCCGAATTTTGAGGTGAAGAGCAGCCATCATCCCATTGATCTGAAGACGAACTACAGAGCGGTTGTGGATGGCGCCCATGGCAATATTTCGATACAGGCCCTGACGGCAAGCTGGATGCAGATTACTCTCACCGCGCACGGCGACATCTCCGGCCAGCCCGGACAAAACGGGAAGACAATCGCGTTGTACTTTGAAGCAAGCCATGCGCCGGTCGAAGACCTGTTTCATATCTTCGTAAGCGGCGATCCATCGCCGCTGGAAGGCCCCATTACGTTTCATGCGCGCGTGGTGCTTCCCCCCGGAAAGCAAAAGTTTCTGCGCAGAGTCCGGCTCGACGGTGCATTCCATATCGATCACGCGAGCTTTGGTCATCCCAATAGCCAGGAGAGAGTGGATGAACTTAGCGCGCGAACGCGCCGCGGTCACAATGATCCGGTGAAAGATCCACAGAAGGTAACTGCGGACCTGAGCGGGGATGTGAAGCTGCGCGGCGGGACAGCAGAATTTTCAAACAGCACATTCGATGTTCCGGGCGCGAAGGCGCACTTAAGCGGCACCTACGACTTGATCTCGGAAGCGGTCGATCTCAACGGAAAACTGGCGATGCAGGCGAGTCTATCGCGCGCCGCCGGCGGGATGAAGTCGATCTTCTTGTTGCCTCTCGACCCGTTCTTCAAAACCCGGGATGCCGGGGCGGTCGTAGCGGTCCATATTGGAGGAACCTACGCCCACCCCGTATTTAAGGCTTCACTGAGGAAGCACTAATTAAGCGGCTTACCGATGGTCGCGACGATCCTCGTGGCGCTCGTGCTCATACTCGCGCCGGATCTCGTGGTGTTCGACGCGCGGACCCGGAGCATAGGGGTGCACAAACTGCTGGCGATTGGCCCAGGTGTGCCCCCACGGGCGGTGATCAACCAGGATGACATGGTCACGCCATCCGAATCCGCCGGCCCCCCAGCCCCAAGGCGCGAACGCTCCAATCGTAATCCCAGGGCCGAACCGGATCGCTCCGCTCACCACGAAACCGGGCCGCGGCCGCGCAAAGACCACATATGGATTGTAGTAAGGCACGTAGTACATGCCAGGACTGACCGGAACGATTTCGATATCGCCGGGGCCCGCCACCTCCACGCGTTGATACGGACTGCTCCGCAGATAGCCGTAATCATAGGCCTGCTGGCGCATGCGCTGAACAGCATCCATCACAGCCGGACGCTCGGCGAGCACAGCATTCCCGAGTTCCTGTGTCCATCCCATGTACCGCGCCATGTAACTCAACACGTTCGGGAATGGAAGCAGCGCGATCACGCTTTGGTCCCAGGGAAGACTATCGTCCTGAATGGCCCGCGCCAGCGCATCTCCTCTCAGGTATGCATGTGCATTGGCCCAACCCGCCGCATCCGGAATTTCGTTGTAAAACGTCGCAGCCGTTAACACTTCTGCGAGCAAGCCGTCGGGATACAAAGCGATCGGCTCTACCATTTGATCCAACTGCTGAGGCGGGTACATCGGCGGTTGCGCATATTGCGGCGGTGGATACTGCCCCTGCTGCGCCGGATACTGCGCTTGTGGGGGCGGATATTGCCCCTGCTGCGGGTACTGTGGATACTGGCCTGGCGGAGCGGGCTCCTGGGAATATTGGGTCTGTTGATTATTATCGGGAGGATATTGCGGAGGCGGATATTGGCCCTGCGCAAAGCCGGGAATCACTGCACATCCTGCAATAAGAACGATTCCCAAGGCATTCGAGACAGCTTTTCTGACTTGCATCTAACGGCTCCTACGGCGGGCTCTGCAACTTCTGAGCGGCCCACCTGTTTACATGGACGCGCAGGAGCGCCGGAAAGATACCCACGACGGCGGCGTCGCGGATTAATCCTATTTAAGCGAGCAGGGCACGAATTCCGCGCCGCCAGGCGGAAGGAAAATACATATGGATTTGTGCCGGCGCGTCCAGCCCCGGGCCCGTTGTGCGCGCGTCCGGGAGCACCGAACGCTACGATAACGAAGAGGGTTTGCTATTCTACGGCATTTGCCGGATTTCGTGAGCATAATCGTGGCGCATAGACAAATTGGAAGTCGTTTTGTATTCCGAGGCGGAATTCTGGGGGTTTTGGCGGTGCTGGTGGCGGCGGCTATCTGGGCAGGCACACCGGAGGAGACACCGCAACAACTCGCAAGCATCGACCCCAGTGCCATGCCTATCGATCTGAATCGCGGGGCGGCGGGATTATCGCGGTGGCTGAACGCGCTTCGCACGCGCGCAAGCATCCTGATGGTCACGGCGCATCCGGACGACGAAGACGGCGGCATGCTCGCCTATCAAACTCGTGGCCTCGGCGCGCGCGGCGCCTTGCTCACGCTTACGCGAGGCGAAGGCGGACAGAACGCCATGTCGATGGATCTTTACGATGAACTCGGGCTGGTGCGGACGCAAGAGCTTCTCACGGCAGACCGCTACTACGGAGTTGACCAATATTGGGGCCGCGTGATCGATTACGGTTTCTCAAAGACCCGCGAAGAAGCGCTCGACAAGTGGGGCTATGAGCGTGTCCTCTCCGATGTTGTGCGCGTGGTCCGCATGACGCGCCCGCTCGTGATCACATCTGTTTTTGTCGGCGCATCCACCGATGGGCATGGCAATCACCAAGTGGCTGGCCAAATGGCGCAGGAGGCGTATGTCGCGGCGGGAGATCCGAACCGCTTTCCCGAGCAGATTCGCGAAGGCTTGCGGCCCTGGAAGCCATTGAAGGTATATGAGCGCGTGCCGTTCTTCGCACCCACCAAGGAAGACAAGATCTACGATTACGCGACAGACAAATATGTGCCTGTCCGCTTCCGCGATTACGTAAACAATACCTGGATCACGAAGCGCCCCAGCACGAACCTCGAAATCCCCGAAGGCAGTCCGGACCGCCCCGCCGGATTGACATTCCTGCAGATTGGCCGCGACGGGTGGGGCTATCAAAAGAGCCAGAACGGCGGCGGCACCATTCCGCAACCGTCCTTATATACGGCTCCATATCACCGCTATGGTTCGCGCGTGGAGACAAGCGACAAAGAGAAGTCTTTCTACGATGGGATCGACGTGTCGTTGATGGGCATTGCCAGTCTCGCGACGGGCGGCGACACGGGGTTTCTGAAGCAGGGCCTGGAGCAAATTTCAAAGCTCGCAGAGGATGCGTTCGCGCATTACCGGCTGGACGACCCTTCGAGCATTGCGCCGGCACTGGCCGGCGGGCTCAAAACGACTCGCGCTTTGATAGAGCAAGTCCAGACGAGCAGCCTGGCGGAGCCGGGCAGGAGCGATATCGCGTTTGAATTGCATGCAAAGGAAAAACAGTTTGAACACGCGTTGATGCTCGCTCTCGGTTTGTCTTTTGATGCGCAAGTTGCGCCGCAGAACGAGGGCAGAAGTCCGTTCGGCCGCGGCCAGCCAGTCACGTTCATGATCGCCATTCCCGGGCAATCGTTCCACGTGAATGCGCACCTGATGAACATGAGCTCGCAGCCGGTTCAGGTGAAAGGCGTTGATGTCGCCGCTACGGATGGGAAGAACTGGAGCATTCAACGCGCTGCGCCGGCCAAGAATTCCGATGACGACGACCCGCCACCACCTGCGAACGGAACTCTCGCGCCGGGTAAGGACATAAGGCTCAAGTTTGCCGCGACGGCGCCACGCGATGCCACGCTGACACGCGCCTATTTTACCCGTCCGAATCTGGAGCAGCCTTACTATGATCTGACCGACGAACGCTTCCGGAATTTGTCGCTCGCGCCGTATCCACTGGCTGCCACCGTGCACGTGAGCTTTCAGGGAGTTGAGTTTCCGATTCAGAAGCTGGTGCAAACCGGCCAGCGCATCGAAGGCATTGGCGTTCTGGAGAACCCGATGATCATGGGGCCCGCGATTTCGGTTACGACGTCGCCCGCGGCGGGAGCGATCCCGCTCACGGCGAAATCGCTCACCTTCACGTGTACGCTGCAGAGCAACGTGAAAGGGCCAGCGAAGGGTCTTCTGCGGCTCAGCTTGCCGGAAGGATGGCAATCGACTCCAGAAGAGCATCCATTTTCCTTCGCACGCGATGGCGACGGTGAAACGGTGACTTTCGAAGTGAAGCCACACTCTATCGAGCAGCGTAGCTATGAGATCCGCGCGGTCGCTGAATACGACGGCAAGAAGTATTCCGAAGGTTACCGGCTGGTCGGATACCCCGGTTTGCGCCCGTATCCCTATTACCGGCCCGCTGCATACAAGGCAGTCGGGGTCAATGTGAAGACTGCGCCGGGCCTGCATGTCGGCTTCTTCCCCGGAACCGGGGACGATGTTCCGCGCGCGCTCGATGATCTGGGCATTCCGGTGCAAATTCTGGGAGCCGGCGATCTGGAAAGCGGCAATCTGAGCAGCTTTGACGCGATTGTGCTGGGCGTTCGCGCCTATGCGGTCCGCCCGGAACTGCGCGCTAATAACTACCGCCTTCTCGATTACGTGAAGAATGGCGGTGTGCTGCTGGTGCAATACAATCTACAGAACTTCGACCGCGATTACGGTCCGTATCCGTTCACGCTCGGATCGAATCCCCAGAAAGTGGTGGACGAGAATTCGTTCATCAAGTTTCTGCAACCGGATAATCCGGCGCTAACCTGGCCGAACCATATTACAGAGTCCGATTTTCAGGGCTGGCAGGAAGAGCGCGGCCATGGGTTTATGCAGAAGTGGGACCCGCGCTATACGGCCGTCGTGGAAACGCACGATCCGGATCAGGATCCGCAAGCGGGCGGGCTGCTGATCGCGCAGTATGGGCGCGGATTTTATATTTATGATGCGTTTGCTCTCTATCGCGAGTTGCCGGCCGGCGTGCCGGGAGCGTATCGAATTCTGGCGAATCTGGTTAGTTTAGGGAAGAACCCGGCGAACCGGTGAGCGCGAGTGCGCTGCAAAGACTTCACGTGGCGCGCGCACTCTTGCGTGCCGCGGTTGAAACTCGCGAAACGTTCCCGTGAGGTCAGCCAATCTTGGCTGCGTTTGGCTGCGGCTCCGCTGCCCTGCGGGGCGGGCGCAAGCCGGCGCTGGGCGTGAGCCCGGCTCGTCGGCATTTCAAAACAAACAATCCTAAGATCCCCAGCGCTGCCAAACCCCACGCTGCCGGTTCCGGCGTGGATTCGATTGCGCCAAACAGGCCGTCGTTTCCTCCATTGGGCCCGGCAGTAAAGAACAGCTCATTCGGATTCAACGCGCCGGGAGCTCCGTTGGGAAGATCGAAGGCGAGGGCCCACAGGCCGCTGTTGACGAACGGCGTTCCGTGTGCGTCCACCAGTGTGCCTAAGAATGCGCCAGTCGCCGGATCAAACGCATTAATCTCGCCGTTGACGAAATTGCCGACCAGGAGATCCCCTCCAAACATGCCAAACCCGGAGGGTGCCAGCGTGATGCCCCAGGGCCCGCTCAGCGGTCCGTTGGATACCAGGCGCTGTAACAAATTGCCGTTGCCATCGAAGACATCCACGTATCCACTGCCGCCCGTGGCGACGGGAACGCCCGGTGTCACTTGCGCATACTCTACATACAGCTTCCCGCCAATCGCTTGTACGTTGAACGGCGCGTATCCCGAGGGGAGACTCGAATCAGTGAATCCTCCGGGCACGGTGGTCGGAGCAAAACTTGAATCGAACACCTTAATTCCACCGCCGCTCGTGAAGTCCGCAGCGTAGAGCGTATTGTTCAAGAGAGCGAGGCCGGTGTAACTGGCGCCGGAAGTGGTGTTCATGACGGCTGCCGTGGTCCCGGCCGTGCTATTCCAGGCATCGATGGTGCCGCCCAATGTAGAGAAAATGAAATTGACTGGACTACCACCCAGACGAAAGGCCGTTCCGCCGGCGAAGACCTGGCCGGTTGGACCTGCCGGAGCACCTGGAGGCACGGCTACAACCAGAGGCGTGATCGCACCGAGGCCGTTGTAGAGCGTGGATACGCCGGTTGCCCGGTCGGACACCCAGATTGGACTGGTTGGGCTGAAGGACATGCCCCATGGATCTTTCAAATTGGGATCAGTCACCGCGGCCATCCCTGGAATATCCGAAACAAGATTCAATTGGCTGTAGTTATCGGCAAATGATGGACTTGCGGCGACAAGCAAAAGTGTAAGCGTGGATACCAGACAAAGCGGCTTCATAGATACCCTGATAAAACCTCCCGAATCCGGTGTACTACAACTGGGACTGGGTGAGAAGAGCAAACTAGAGCGTTCTAGTACTCGGGCAAACCGGCAGTACTTCGATCCCGCCGCCGTTACTTTTCCGCCATACTAGACGTACACATATACGTCATGCTCAACCGATCTTTCCTGATTGTTCTTCCAGCGCTCCTGGTGACAACATTCTGGGCGGATGCCCGTGTGAAGGTTCCGTTTCCCGATCCTGCCATTGACATCCCCGCGGGCCCCTCGGCAGGCCAACAGACTGCGGTGCTTGCAGGCGGCTGTTTCTGGGGAATGGAGGGATTGTTTGAAAGGGTGAAGGGAGTGACCGAAGTGGTTTCCGGGTTTGCGGGAGGTGCGGCCAAGACTGCTCACTACGACATGGTCAGCGAAGGCAATACCGGACACGCCGAGTCGGTCAAAATCACTTTCGACCCTTCCCAGATCACGTTCGGGCAATTGTTGAAAATCTATTTTTCCGTGGCGCATGACCCGACGGAACTGAACCGCCAGGGTCCCGACGTGGGAACGCAATACCGCTCCGCTATCTTCTATATGAATGATGACCAGAAGCGTGTAGCCGAAGCCTACATTCAGCAACTTGATCAAGCGCGCGTGTTTTCTCATCGCATTGTGACGCAGGTCGTGCCCTACCACGGCTTTTATGCCGCCGAGAAATATCATCAGCATTACCTGGATCACAACATGACCCAACCGTATATTGTGTATAACGATTTGCCGAAGCTGGCAGCATTAAAGAAGCAATATCCGGCGTTGTGCAAGCGGCGCTAACTCAATGAGCGTTGCCTTTCCTGACTATTTCTTCGGCGCTGCAGCCGTTTGTTCGGGCTTTGAGTCGGAATCCCCTACTTCCAATATGCGCACTACATTTGCCATGCGATCGTACTGGCTGAGCTTTCGCGCCTCGCTCTGCTGGTCCTTGTAGCGCGCCCGCACTTCGTAATCGATGGAAAAGCTCAGATCTTCGAAGTTGTACCGCCCGTCTTTCTTCGTAAAGAACGTGCGCTTCTCACCGGTTTTTCCATTGGTCAGTGTGACCACCGCGTTGGCTAGCGGCTGGCCGGAGTCATCCACCACCTTCCCGCTTAACGTGCGGGACGTCGGTGCCTTCTGTTTCTTCTGGATCAGGGGACGGTGATTATCGAGAAAGACGTTCGGATCATGTCCCGGATTGGTGTCACCACTTTGGGCGCCTAGCGTGGCAGCCATGGCTACCCCCAGAAGACCTGTCAAAAGCGGGACCTTACTCATGCTCGTATCCTAGCAAGCGGCTGCGCTACGATTCGTGATCATGTCCTTCGCTCACGCCCGAGTCCTTTCGTTTGAAAGCCGCCGCGCCAAGGAAATGGCCGAGTTGATTCGGATTAATGGCGGCCAACCGCTGGTTGCTCCCGCCGTAATGGAAATTCCCCTGGAACACAACGAAACCGCGTTCCAGTTCGCCGGTCGCTTGTACGCCGGCGAATTCGATATGGTGATCTTTCTTACGGGCGTCGGGGCCCGGCTGCTGCACCGGATTTTAGCGACACGCGATCCCGAAGAGCGGTTTCTCGAAGCCTTGCGGCGGGTGGCTACTGTGGTTCGCGGGCCAAAGCCGGCAGCGGTCCTGCGCGAATGGCAGGTTCCAGTCACCGTAAACATTCCCGAACCCAATACCTGGCGCGAACTCTTGGCCTCCATCGGCGGCCGGACGGAAAAGTCGGTAGCGCTTCAGGAGTACGGACGTACGAACCGCGAGTTGATCGAGGGCCTGGAGAAACAGCAGCGGAGCGTGTTTCGCGTCCCGGTCTATCAATGGAAGTTGCCGGAAGATACGGGCCCGCTCCGGCAAGCCGTCGATGATCTGCTGGCCGGAAAGATTGATGTCACTCTGTTCACGACCGGCGTGCAGATTGAGCATGTTCTCGATTTTGCCGCCGAACAGCAGCAGCGTGACGCGGTGCTCGAAGCTTTGCGCAAAACGTTTGTGGCTTCGATCGGCCCTACGTGTAGCGAATCGCTCCAAGCGTGCGGCGTAACGCCTGCCATGGAACCCAGTCATCCGAAAATGGGAATTCTGGTGCGCGAAGCCGCCACCCAATATAAAAGGACCGCATGAAACGTACTTGCCTGGCAGTAGCTCTTCTGTTTGTGGCGCTATCTTCATCAGCTCGCGCGCAGGAAGAAACCATTCGCATTGACGCGAATGCTGCGTCTCATCCTTTCCCGCACTTTTGGGAGCAGATGTTTGGCTCAGGACGCGCGGTTCTTAGTTTGCGCGACGATTATCGCCGCGATCTCAAAACCGTGAAAGACGGCACGGGCTTCCGCTACATCCGCTTTCACGGCATTCTGGATAACGAGGTTGGAGTCTATGACGAGGACGCTCAGGGCAACCCGATCTATAACTTCTCCTATGTGGACCAGATCTACGATGGATTGCTCGAGGCTGGCGTCCGGCCTTTTGTCGAGATCAGCTTCATGCCGCCGAAGCTGGCCGCGAACCTGACCCCGCATCCATTCTGGTACAAGCCGCTCCCGTCCCCTCCGAAAGACCCGCAGAAATGGTCGGCGCTGATGCAAGCGTTCATCCGGCACTTACTCGACCGCTATGGCAAGGGCGAAGTGGAGCAATGGTATTTCGAGGTTTGGAACGAGCCGAATATCGATTTCTGGGATGGCGTCCCAAAGGAACCGACTTATTTCACCTTCTATGACGAGACGGCACGGGCAGTGAAAAGCGTCGATCCAAATCTGCGAGTGGGCGGTCCGGCCACGGCGCAGGCGGCTTGGGTAGACGCCTTCATCGCGCATTGTACCCAGAATCGCGTGCCGTTCGATTTCGTTTCAACGCACGTCTACGGCAACGATACGTCACAGGATGTCTTCGGGAAGGATCTTTCGATTCCACGTCGCGATATGGTGGCTCGCGCCGTCAAGAAAGTCTACGACCAGGTGAAGGCATCCGCCGCTCCCGATACGCCGATTATCTGGTCCGAGTACAACGCCACCTATATGACGCAGCAGGAGGTCACCGACAGCGCCTTCATGGGCCCGTGGCTCGCGAATAACATCCGCGAATGCGATGGGCTCGCGGCCATCATGTCTTACTGGGATTTCTCGGACGTGTTCGAGGAGCAAGGCGTCGTCAAAACGCCGTTCTATGGCGGATATGGCCTGATTGCCGAGCGCGGCATTCCGAAGGCCGCATTTCGTGCCTTTGAATTGCTCCATCGCTTAGGCGACCGCCGCATCGCGAATCGTTCCGAAAACGCGCTGGTTACGCAACGCGCCGATGGACAACTCGTGATTGCACTTTGGAATTATGCGGAACCCGGCGAGAACGTGCCGCCCAAAACGTTCCGCCTTAACGTAACGAACACCCGGGCAAAGCGCTACGTGGTGCAGTTTGTCGATCCCGACCATGGCTCGGGATTAAAAGCGTGGCAGGATAACGGGAGTCCGGTTTCTCCGACTCTGGAGCAGATTGCGAAAATCCGCGCGGCGTCCGAGCTACCGCCGCCCGAAACGCACGCCATCGGCGACCCACTTACGGTCAACCGGCAAGGACTGGCTGTTGTCGAGCTGCTTCCCTGACGTCTAGTTCATTGCGAAGCCGGACGACTTGGCCGATCACGAAAACGGCCGGGCTCGCTACTTCGACTTCATCGCGCGCCACTGCGCCTAACGTGCTTTCGACGATCGTTTCTGTCGCGAGCGTTCCGCGTTCGATGAAGGCTACCGGCTCTTCCGGCCGGCGGCCCGCGTCGATTAACGATCGCGCAATGAAAGAACGGTTCGTCACACCCATTAACACCACGAGGGTGTCGATCGCGCCATATTTTGACCAATCCTGCGCCAGTCCTTCGCGGCAATGGCCCGTGACTACGGCGAAGCTTTGCGAAACGCCGCGGTAGGTGAGCGGAATTCCGGCCAAAGCAGGAACGGAAATGGCAGACGTAATGCCGGGAATGAGTTCGACCGGAATGCCGTGCTCGGCCGCGCGCGCCCATTCTTCGGCGCCCCGGCCAAATACCACCGGATCGCCGCCCTTAAGACGAGCAACTGTCTTTCCTTCGCCCGCATGCGTCCGGATCAACTCAAAAATCCGGTTTTGTACCGGTTCCTGCTCTCCTTCGTGCTTGCCCACGTAGATAAGTTCGGCACCGGGGCGAGCCAATGCGAGGACTTGCGGGCTGACGAGCCGGTCGTAAAGAACGACATGGCATTCGCCCAACACGCGAACAGCCTTGACGGTCAGCAGTTCCGGATCGCCCGGACCTGCGCCGATCAGGTAGAGTTTGCCTGTGGTTTGCGAACGCTCCAACTACCAGTTTAGCGGCCGCGTTGCTGATTGGCCAGTTCTTGCCGGAAAGCCTGTTCCCGTTCCGCAACGTAAGCCCGATAGCCTTGCGGATCGACAAACGGGTTAGCGCCGCCGGCTTTCGCGCGCTTGAGTTTGGCGTCCATATCGTAGTAAACGCCGTGCGCGCCTAGAAAAATATCGCACGGCAGACTGCGAAGGATCTGAAATGTTTTCTCGTAATCGGCTGCGATTTGCGGGTATTGCTTGTTGTCAACCAGCTTGTAGCCGGGATTCACGTTCGGGCTTCCCACGATCACAACGTGATACAGATGCCCATGCTCGTTCAATTCGGTGGTCCAGGTGGTGCATCCTTTCGTGTGCCCGGGTGTGAGGCGCGCGGTGAGCGTGATGCCGCCAAGCTGCACTTTATCTCCGTCGTGCAGGACGCGATCTACTTTGACCGGTGTCCAGTGCTGGTGATATTGGAAGTCGCCGGCGCCGCCGCTCTCGATGATGGGCGCATCGGCATCCATCACCATCAGCTTGGCGCCGCTTAATCTCTTTGCCAGAGCGCAACCAGCGGCGTGATCGTCGTGCGCGTGGCTGATCAGAATGATTTTGATATCGGAGAAATGGAACCCGAGTTTTTCGACGCTCGCGCGGATCAGCGGCACTGACTCTTCGTAGTCCGGGTTGATGAGGATATCGCCCTGCGGCGTGGCCAATAGAAACGAAGCCAGGTAATTCGTGCCGACGTAATACAGATTCCCGGCTATTCGATAAGGCGCCATGGGCCGGTTCCACTGGGGCGTGTAGTCGGCGCCGAGGATCGACGCGAAGAACAAAAACAGGAAAGTGCAAATCCGCATACGTGATGTTACCAGCCCATCTGACGCATGCGGACGAGAATGCGCGCGCCGTACGGGGTGATGCGGTTCGGTTTGCGATGCAGAGGCGACGGAATTACCTCCGCCAGTTCGACAGCCTGCTCGCGCGTGAGTCTCTCGGCAGGGATGCCGAAGTAATAGCGCGATGCGGCTTCCGCGCCGTAAATGCCGGGCCCCCATTCGATGATGTTCAAATACAGTTCGAGAATGCGTTGCTTTGAAAGGAGGAGTTCGGCGATCGGGACAATCGAGAATTCCAGGCCCTTCCGCAATACCGAACGGTTGGTGCTCAGGAAGAGATTTCGCACCAATTGCTGATCGATGGTGGAGGCTCCCCGCACGCGGCCGTCTTCCAGGTCGTCGCGTACGGCGCTACCGATCTCTTTCCAATCGAATCCATGATGTTTAAAGAACCGGGCATCTTCGGCCGCAATCACGGCGTGTTGCAGTTGCGGCGAAATGCGTTCGAGCGGAACAAACAAATAGCGCTTCTTGTATGAAATATGAGACTGCCAGGCTGCAATTCGGCGCTCGGCCTGAACGGCCGTGAAAGGCGGGTCCATCCAGCGGAGTAGGAGGAGGCTGGCGGCCATCCAGAGATAAAAGGCGGCGATGGCTGCCGCGATCCAATACAGGGCATACCGGAGGAACGGCCTTTTCCGAACGCGCCGGGCGGGCGCGGAACGTTTTGCGGCGGTCGGCAAGTTCTCATGATAGACGGCTTCCAGCCCACCGGGAATCCATGTCACCGAATTACGCTAGAGGCATCTCATTAGTAGATCGCACTATGAAATCAGCAGCTTTTCTTTTCGCACTCCTCTTTGCAGGCGCAACCATCGTTCCCGCCTATTCCCAAGTCGGGCAGGACCTGAAAGGCGCTGGGCAGAATACTACAGACGCCGCCAAAACCGGCGCCAAGAAAACCAAGAAAGGCGCTGAAAAAGCAACCAGCGCCACGAAGAAAGGCGTGAAGAAGGGAACTCACAAAGCCGCTTCGGAAACCGAAAAGGGTGCCTCGAAGGTTAAAGACAAAACCAGCGACAACAACCCGCAATAATTACCGCAATTCCCGCTTCTCTTTTTTTTAATAGGCGGTAAAAACCCCTCCCGCCGCCCCGTCCGGCCAGCCGCCGCATATATACTCGGAATGTTGCCCTTTTGTAACCTTCCATGCCTGAATACGATTTACTTGTGATCGGTTCCGGCCCCGCCGGCCAGCGTGCAGCAATCCAGGGAGCGAAAACCGGTAAGAAAGTAGCTCTGGTGGAACGGCGGGAAGTGATTGGCGGTGTCTGCATTAACACCGGCACCATCCCCAGCAAGACCATGCGCGAAGCGGTCTTGCACTTATCCGGCTACAATTACCAGAACATCTACGGCGTTAGCTATCGCGTGAAGGAAAAGATCACCATGGCCGATCTGGCCTTCCGCGTGCAACACGTCATCAAGACCGAGATTGACGTAACGCAGGCGCAGTTAGCCCGAAACGGCATCGAGGTCCTTTCCGGAATCGCCAGCTTCAAAAGTCCCAACGTCGTCTCAGTGACGAACTCGAGAGGCTCGTCCGATATGACCGTCGAGAAAGTGGTCATTGCGACCGGAACCAAACCGGCCTCTTCGGCGAAAGTTCCCATCAACGCGCGGACCATCATCAATAGCGATCAGATACTGGACCTCACGGCCGTGCCGCGCACGCTCATTGTAGTCGGCGGTGGCGTGATCGGTGTGGAATACACTTGCATGTTCGCCGCGCTCGGAGTGCGCGTAACTCTCATCGAAAAACGCCCGCGCCTGCTGGAATTTGCCGATTCCGAAATCGTCGAGGCACTCTCGTATCACTTGCGCGATCATCGCGTCACCATGCGGCTGAATGAAGAAGTGCATAGCGTCGAAGAAAGCGGCGGCGGATCGGGCGTGGTAGCCCTGCTCGAAAGTAACAAAAAAGTTGCCGGAGATTCGCTGTTATACGCGGTGGGACGGCAGGGAAACATCGATGAATTGAATCTGGCTGCGGCGGGTTTGCAAGCCGATGCCCGCGGCCGCATTCCCGTCAACGAGTATTATCAAACCACGCAGGAAAATATTTACGCGGTCGGCGATGTGATCGGCTTTCCCAGTCTCGCTTCGGTATCGATGGAGCAGGGAAGGCTTGCAGTGGCGCACGCCTTCGGTATACCCGTCAAATCCAATCCAAACTATTTCCCGTTCGGCATTTACACCATTCCTGAGATCTCGTTTATCGGCAAGACCGAAGAGCAGCTTACCGACGAGGATGTGCCGTATGAAGTCGGGGTCGCTTACTATCGCGAGATTGCGCGCGGGCAGATCCGCGGCGACACCACTGGCCGGCTGAAATTGATTTTCCACCGCGAGACGCTGGACCTCTTAGGAGTTCACATCATCGGAGAAGGCGCTTCCGAGTTGTTGCACATCGGCCAGGCTGTTCTGATCTTAAAGGGCAAGGTGGATTATTTCGTTGATACAGTGTTTAATTACCCGACATTGGCTGAATGCTACAAGGCCGCTGCCTTCAACGGTCTGAACAAACTGTCGCGTATTTAAATACAGGACCCCCATGGCACACGGCATTGGTATCGTTCTCACGGAAAGAATCGCGGTCGCCGCGATCACGGATAACAGCATCGCGGACCAGTTGCAGGTCTACCCGGTGGACCGCTCGTCTGCCGACCCTTTGCGCGGCGTTCCTGCCGAAATCGTCGTGCAAAACATGGTCGAGGTCACGCGCTTAATCGGCTTGAAGGAGCCGCCCACGCATATCGGCGTGGGCATGCCGGGAATTATCCGCAACGGCATTGTCGAAGACTCGCCCAATCTGATCCAATTCAAGGGCACCCGCATGCAGGAGTTAGTGGCGGAAGCGTTTGCGCCGCTGTTCGGCAGAGTTCCGGTTGCCATCTTTAACGATGCCGACGTCATCGCGGCGGGAATTGCCGCCAAACGCGGCCATCTCGACCGCCTGGTTCGCGTCTGGATGCTGGGCACCGGCATCGGTTACGGACGCTATCCGTTCCGCGACGGCATCTGGGAAGCAGGACATTCCATCGTGTCGCTCGATCCGAAAGAGCAGTTTTGCGGCTGCGGGGGCAAGGGACATTTGGAAGGCATCATGGGCCACCGCGCCATGCGTCTTCGCTTCATGGACCTGGAACCGGAAGAGATCTTTCAACAGGCGGAGCTGGGGGAAAGCCGCTGTGTGGAGTTTGTCAAACTGTGGCATCGCGCGCTTGCCGCCGCCACCGCCACCAGCGTCCATATGGACGGACCGGGCAAATTCTTCATTACCGGCCGCAATGCGCATTTCGTAAATCTGAACCTGCTCAGCGAATACATGCACGAAATGGTAAAGCTCAGCCCGCTCCAAGGCTATTCTCTGGAGATTGTGCCCGGCGGAGAAGAAGTCGCGGTGATCGGCGCCTCGGTAAACGCCGAACAAGCCGCAGCGGAACGCGGCGAATCGTAGCCGTTACTCGCTGGCCAGTGCCGTCCGGTGCTGCTCGGCTAACTGGTCCACCGGCACTTGTTGCATGCCCACCTCCAGCTTCGGAGGACGCAATCCTGGAAACATCGGTTTGACCTTCTGCCAGGCTGCGTAGAGCGCGGCCGCAGCCGAAAGGAATGCCGTTGCATTCTGCAGCAGTTGCGTCCCTACTTGAAGGACGCTCATCACCTCGGCTGGGCCGATCGCTTGAAATTCCTGCCCGCTTGTTTCGGCGGATTCCACGCCGGGCACGCTCTCTAACGCTTCCTGCAATGCCCGGGAAGCGGCACTCAAATCCGTCCCTGGCTCGGCTTCAAAGTGGAGCGTTAGTTGTTCGGTCTCCAAGTTTCCTCTCCTCTCTTCTTATTCCGAGTGAGCTTATAAAGAACGGCGCCCAATAGAACACCTGATGTGCTACCGAGCCATTCTCCAAATACGCTTTCAGTGATTTTTGCAGAGCAAAGTCGGCCCGTTCCCCAGCCGCATAATGCCGGTGAAATTCTCGTGTGATCAGGGAAGCGCTGTCCACCTGCACAATCCAAAGACTACCTAAAATCGACCGCGCGCCAGCCTTAAACAGCGCCGACTGCAAGCCGAATATATCATCGCCCGGCGCTTCGCCCAGATTCCGGAGCTGAATGGCTCGCTGCCCTGAATTACAGGCGCTCAGCACGACTAAATCCGCGCTGAGTTGCAGATTCGCAATGTCCATGGCATCGAATCGTCCGTTCTGAAGTTGGAGACTCGATTCCAGCGGCTCGTTCGGTGTCTCGAACACACTCCTGCCATGCGTCCCCAGATGAAGGCAACGGAATTTGGAAAGCTCGCCCGTGTCCCGCAAGGAGCCAATTCGCGCGCGGCTCGCCTCCGGTCCCAGCAGCACATCCACCTTCGTCCCGGCCGCCTCATAGTAGCCGCGAATTGTCTGTACGTCCGCCTCTACATTTCGCAGAGCAGGAACGCTTGGATCCGTAAACCGGCTGATCCCGATCGCCAGCATGCGGTCCTCAGACCGCTTGTTCCAGGGCAGCAAAAGACTGCTGAAATTCGGCGTATAGGAAACGGCAAATTCCGTCCCCACGAAACCTTGCTCCCAGCGCGCCGCATGGAACGGAAATAAGTGCAGGGAGTGATGCGGCGAGAAGATCACCCGCTTCTTGCCTCGCATCAATTCGCGCGCAAACTCCGGTAAAAGAATCTCGCCAAGCTTGGCCACCGCTTTATCCATACTGAGTTGCGGGCCTCTGAGAGTTCGCACGCACTCGATAAACGCCTGTAGCCGCTCTGCCTCGGCTGGCTTCAGAATGATCCGCTCGGCATGGAAGTTCACCGAATCGATCACCACGGTCAGGAGCACCGTTTCGTTCAGCCAAAAGTAAGAAATGAAGACATCTTGGCTGGACAGGGCGGATTGCAAAGCCTGCACGCTCAATTCCGGAAACTTCGCTCCATCCGCGGACGCCGCCTGCGAAACAGACAATAACTCCCATAACTGCCGCCGCTTGTCTTCGAGCTGTTTTTTTGCGGGCTCGTCTGCCGCTGCAAGCTCGTCGCTCACCTCTCTGAACTGGCGGGCGATATCGGAATTCACGCTGCCGTCCTGTCGTGGTGTCAGATACGTTCGAATTGCCGATCGAGCCTTGATCAGGTCGATAGCGGCCAACATGCTGTCCCACTTTTTTGCTTTAAAGGCGCCCAGCGCGGCCCACTTGTAGAAATCCACGACGTAGCTGAGCAGTGCGGCCTGCCGGAACTCGTCTTGCACGCGATACCGCTCGGTTTCAAAGTCCCGAATAGTGGATTCGGCCATTGCAAGTCCGCCTTCCAGATCGCCGCTCATCATGCGAGCCTGCAATTCGCGCGCGCGTGAGTCCAGGTACAGGTATCGTTGGTGCGACTGTGCCAAGGATCCAATTCTGTCGGCACGGCCAGCCAAAAGCCGGCGCCGCGCCTCTTGCGCAATCGGGATCATCTCGGCGCTGCGCCCCAGATGCCCCAGTACATACACTTCTTCGAGCCTCGTTTTCGCCTCGTATTCCGGACTGTTTAGCCCGTCGGCTTGTGCCTGAAGCGCATGCAATTGGGCCAGCAGATCGTCCATACCGCCGCCCGTCCCTGCGCGCTGATTGCAGCTCTGCCGGATGGCGAAGAGCGCGTTGTCAATGGCCGTGCATTTTTCCAGGAACTCGCTGAAATCATCTTTGGCCGGTTCGTCCTTCGCGGCCGCATCCGGAAAATACCGCTTCATGAGGACATTCTGCTCGGCTGCCGCGGCTTTCGCCTCCCGGGCGAACTGTGCAATCATTTTGTGCAGTTCGCATTGCATGGCGTAGATGCGGTCCGACTCGGACTTGTCTTCGGCCACCGCAACCGCAAACTCCGCCCCCGCGATGCTGTCGTACCACGTTCCGATTTGGCTCAGTCTCCCCAGCAGCGGCACGCCCCGAAGGGCCACCGCTGCCTTGTCGATCCAGGTATCGACAGCTTCGGCCAAGCCGCACTCCAGAGGATTCGGATATCCCAGCTCTATCAGCGCGCGAGCCGCTGCTCTGGCGTTCTGTTGAGCTTCGAAGGTATCGCCCGCCGAGGACGCCACATCGACTAACTGCATCAGCGGCTTCACGCGTTCTAACGGGTCTTCTTGCTTTCCGGTTGCATTGAGCCGCGCCAGCGCCGCCGCCACAGCCGCGTCCAGATCGCCAGTCAGCTTTTGCTGAAGATCCCGCGCGCGATTCTTACAATCCTCTACTTGCGGAACTTCTCCCGCCTGCTCGAAATACCCGGCTGCATCGGCGTACGCGTTGAGCGCATCCTCGTTACGCCCCGCCAGCGCGTAGCAACCCGCCAGCATGCGAGCCGTGGACCCGGTCATGTAAAACACGTACGGGAGCGCTTCGTTCTTGGAGTCTGTCTCTCGAATCAACGCCTGCGCGTCCGCCAGAACGCTCTGTAACTGCTCGATCGAGGACACGGTAACTCCACCGGGCCCCGTCTGCCCCTCCACTTTGTCCAGCCGCGCGAAAATGGCGAGCGCTGACTGCATGACCTTCGTCTTTCCCAGTTCGCCCGAAGAAGGCCCTTGGGCAACAGACGAGTCCCTCTGCGTGATTTCCCCCGCCGCTTCCCACAAGATGAACAGGCGGTTCGCAATCGCCACGCCTTCCGGAGCCGCCTGGCCCCCCTGAACTTCCTGAACGAGCTTTTGAAGCTGTATATTCGCGTCGGGTCCCGGCGTGATCCCGGCGCTGCGCTGGATCGCGAAGTTCAGAACAACAAGATTGCGGTACAGATCCTGCGCCGGGGTTGCCTCAATTTCCTTCTGGAACGCTGCTTTGGCCTGCTCGGGCGGAAGGTCGAGCAGTTTCTCCAACCGCTGCAACTCCTCTAACCTTGTCTCGTTGGGTAAGCCGGCGCGATAAGCGCTGCGCAGCTTGGTCCAGTCCGGCATTCAGACCAGCATACGCGCTTTCAGCCACGCCTTGGCCAGCCGCAATTCCCTACGCACCATGTGAACCGACTTCGATAACGCCATCGAGATCTCTTCCGCGGTAAAGCCGCCGAAGTAGCTCATTTCGATCATCATTGCCTTGGCAGGATCAGCCTGTTCGAGCTGTTTCAAAGCGCTGTTCATCGCCAGCACGGGCCGGTTCGGTTGCGGCGGCCAATCTGGAAACTCAGAAAGCGCCACCTCATGCACTGCATCGCGTTTTTCGGCCGTTCTGTGGCGGGCCGTGTCGACCGGAATCTGCCGCATCAATCTGGAGACGATTCCGTAAAAGTGTGCCCGGTTCTTGTAGGAGGGATGCCGCCCGCTGAATTTGCTCACTTACGGAGCGACTTGGCGGTTCTCCTGGCCCTCGCCAGCAACCTGCGATCATGCGCGATTTGCGCGGACCTCAAAAGCGCCCTCTGGTTGTCAGGATTTCGAAGCAGCGCCATGTGCAGAAGTCTTTCGGCCGTTCGAAGACTCTGCTCCGCTTTGTCCGCTTGGCCGAGATTCTCTGAGAGCGGCACTCCTTGCACACGCGCAATGCGCAGATAGGCGTCAGCCATATCGAGCGCGAGCTCGGGGTCTCCATCCGCTTCGGCAGATAAGCGCTGCAGGTAATCGAGCGACGCGTCCACAATTAACTGGCGTGTCCTGGCGCTCCCGGCCAGCTTGCTGACTTCGGTATCGATATCGAATAGCCTGTTGGAGAGTTGACGCACAGCAACCAGCCGCCGCTGCCCAACCGCGCGCTGATAATTTGCAACCGCCACGCCGCTTGTGAGGCCACTTACCGATAGCGTCACCGCCGCAACAGGCAGCCAATGCCGTTTCACAAACTGTCGTGCCCGATGGTACGCATCTCCCTTGCGGGCGCGAAGCGGCCGGGATTGCAGGAAGTTCTCCAAGTCCTCCGCAAACTGCTCCACGCTGCTGTACCTCTGCTGAGGGTCCCGGTGCAACGCCTTCATGAGCACGCTGTCTAGATCTCTGGGTAAGGAGGGCAGCAGGCTGGAGGGTGGCTTGACACGTCCATTGGAGATAGCAGACGTAATTCCTGCAACGGAATCCGTGTCGAATTGATGGGGAGACGAGCCTGTTAAGAGCTTATAAAGCACAGCACCGAGCGAATAGATGTCCGAAGCTGTCGTAATCGGCTCCCCGGTCACCTGTTCGGGACTGGCGTATTCGGGTGTTAGCAACCGCATGCTCGTTTGCGTGAAATCTGTTGTGGCATCCAGAATTTTCGCGATGCCGAAATCCAGAAGTTTCGGTTCGCCGTTCACGGTCACCAGAATATTGGCCGGTTTCAGATCGCGATGCACCACCAGGTTCCGGTGTAGATAAGCAACAGCCGCGCAGACCTTGAGAAACAATCTCACGGTCTGCCGGATATTGAGGTCGACGGTAAAGGTGTCAATCGGCTGCCCTTCCACGTGTTCCATTACGAGATACGGTTGACCGTCTTCCCGATGACCTGCATCCAGCAGCATGGCAATATTTGGATGAGACAGGCTGGCTAAAACTTGTCGTTCCGCCAGAAATCGCTGGCGCGCTTTCAGATCGTCCGATCCGGAGCGGAGTAGCTTCACTGCGACTCGGTGGGATATCTCACCATCGACACGCTCACCGAGATAAACTGTGCCCATGCCGCCGCGCCCAACCATCTCGCGCAGCCTGTAAGGTCCACACAATAAGGGGTGGACATCGAGCCTTTCGATGGCCCACTCCGCCAGCTCAGCAATGTCGCTATCCAGTGAATCGGTCATGCCCGGATCGAACCGCAGAAGACCCGCCACTTCCTGCAGCGTGTCTCTATCGGAATTATGTTCTTGAAAGTAGCGAGCCTGAGCTTCCTGCGATAGATCCGCAAGACTGTGAAAGAGATCCTCCACGTGGTTTTTCATCGAAGCGATTACCCATCTGTAAGTTTGCTTTCGAAAACTTTGTCCCGAAACAAACCTCTTCGGCAAGTGGATTCAGCACTCTCTCGGCGAGATGCGGGATTGCGTTAAAACTTTTGTCCATAAATTGTAAATAGTGTCAGTCCGGAAGAGTTATACGCATAATTTGCCCGGCGCCCTCGCCAAACCCGAAACCGAAATTCGAAACGTACAGTTGACCATCCGGGCCTACGGCCATCCCTGTCGGAAAAGTGAGGCCGGATGCAATTTCAATCGTGTGACCCGTTGAATCTGCGCGCAGAACCTTGCCCTGCCCGGGAGTAGGCATGCCGTTTGCGGCACTTGTCTCCAAAATGTACATCCGTCCTCCTGCATCAAATGCAATAGCCAACACGGTTGCCAGCAGCGGAACAGCGACTCGAATCCGCCGTTCGTGCTGGATTTCAAAAACGTTTGCTGCCTCTATATTGATCGGAAACAGGTGCAGATTTCCGAAATAGAGCCTCTCATGGAAAGCCAGCGCTGTCGGCACAATATGTCCATGCGTGGCCGATATGTCCACCAGCCGATGAACGCTCCCGTCCAGGTGAACTTCATCGATTTCTCCATGATTCGGTTCGGTTGTGTAAAGCTGATCATCCACCGCGATCAGATTCCACCAGGTCCCATCCGGTTCGAAGTCGTCTGGATTCGGATAAGCAACCGGATGATCCGCTATAAACGCGCTGAGGTCGGCAACCGGCGTTGATGTCCCGCGGCGCGGGTCAATTTGAATCACCTGATTGCTGGTGTTCAGCAGCCCATGCGAACAGCCGGCGCCCGCCAATAACGCGTACATTCGATGGTGCAGGAAGGCAACATCCGCAGCGCCACTCACAAACGACCCGCTAGCCGGGGCAGTCTGGCTGGAGGGAAGTCCGTCAATCACCGTGCTCCTATTGCCTTGAGGGTCGATCCTCGAGATTCTCGCCGTAAACCCGCCTGTATAAGGACCAACCGGCGCTGGCACCTGGTCGCAAACCCCGACGGTAGTTGACGCGCCGCCCAAGCCGCCTTCAGCCACATAGAGAAAGCCATCCGGGCCAAATTTCAACCCTCGCGGATTGTTCAGCCCCGTCACAAACACCGAAACATTGGGCGATAGCTGCGCCTGCGCGATGCTCGCGGCCAGGAATGCCCCGAGCCCCACTACTAACAGTCTGCTTTTCATATACGCCTCCTTGTGCAAAATGGCTGGAATCGAGCTTAGGACCGAACGAAGTGCGTTACAAGGAGGTGAATATGAGCAGCGGCTGAGTTTTATATGAGTTCACAGCCGCGAAGCGCGTGCCTCAAGAGGCCGGGGGCAAGCCGATCCGCTCCAAGAACCATCGGTAGCGTGGATCGCTGCGCAAGGACCGGAACGCATCATCGATCCGCACCAGATATAGCGGGCCAGCCTGGTTCTGTAATGCACGTTCTAGCCACCCGAACGCCTCATTGGCATCTCCGAGCGCGCTGCAAATGGCGGCGCACAGCAGTGACGGTTCGAAGTAATCCTCCGTAGCGCGAACCTTGTGCAACAACTCCAAAGCTGAGCCGCGCTGTCCCGCCATCGCGAATTCACAGGCCAGGAAGGCCAAAGCCTCCAGGCTCTCGGGGTTGCGCTGAAGGGCTTTTTTGTAGCTTTCAATAGCTTCCGATCGCCGCCCGAGCCTGGAAAAGACCTTGCCAAGAAACATGTGCAAACGATAGTAGTAAGGATCGAATTCTATCGCCTGCAGAAGTTGTCGCAATGCGAAATCCAGCTGGCCCAAATGCAAATAAATTACGCCAACATAAGTGTTAACCACGGCCGAGAGAGGATCCAATTCGCGTGCGCGTGTGATGGTCCGCAGCGCATCCTGTGGTTGACCGATGGCGCTGAGGTACAGAGCGTACCAGATGAGTGCCGTTATGTTATTGGCATCGCCCTGTAATGCCCGCTGGAACTCTGCGCCCGCGCCTCTCCAGTCCAGCTCATACCAGCTTTTCAGCATTCCAAGAGTACAGTGCGCCTCCGCCAGGCTCTCATTCAATTCCAGGGCTCGACGAAGCAAAGGTTGCGCATTCGCAAGAGCTTCGCTTGGCTTCATCAATGCGACCCGCAAGGATCCCATTTGCGCGTAGCAATCTGCTAATCCAGCGTAGGGCGCCGCGAAATGCGGATCTGCCGCAGTCGCTTCCTGGAAGTACCGCATGCTGAGCCGTATGGACTCACCCGTCATCTTGTGCCAAAAGAACCTGGCTTTCAGGTAGGCGTCGTGAGCTGCCGGCGTCGGCACATGCTTTTGCTGGACGAGCGTCGTGGAAGGCACAAGTTCAATCGCAAACCATTGGGCGATTTGCTTCGCAAGCTCCTCCTGTACCGTAAAAAGATCTTTGGCTTCACGCTCGTATGTTTCCGACCGAAGCAGGCCCCCATCGCTGAGATCGAGCAACTGTACGGCGATTCGAATTCGCCCATCAGAGCGCCGAACCGACCCTGTTAGCGCGTAGTCAATGTTTAACTCGCGCCGCAGCCGGGGCAAATCCATCCGAGCATGCTGGCGGGCGCCCCTGATTCTGGTACTGACAACTCGGAGTTGCTCAGGATTCAATCGTGAAAGAATGCTGACGACCTCCTCGGCAAGTCCGGCGCCAAAATAGTCTTGCTTAGCTCCGGTGCCGAATTCTTCCAGCGGTATGACCGCGAGTCGAATGGGCCGGCGAACAGAAGGCAGTTCCTCTTCCGAAATTCGAGAGACGCAAGCCATGAACCGATAACCACGGCGAGGAAGCGTCTCGATAAATCGGGGTTGTTCCGCGTCATCACCGAGCACTGCACGGATCCGGCGAATGCAGAAATTAAGACTCTGCTCGAAATCTACGAACGTGTCGTCACCCCACAAGTTCTTTCGGATTTCCTCGCGCGTCACCAGCCTTCCGGGATTCATCGCGAGCAGGGCGAGCACCTTTGCCGGTTGCAGTTGCAGCTTCCTTGGATCGCCTCGCTCGTGCAATTCGTAGCTGTGTAGGTCCAGCTCGAAGTCAGCAAATCGAATCACAGCCATCATCCGGCCCTTTTATTACAATTACTGGCCGCCGCTCACGCCGCTCTGCTCCCGCGCTCTCAAAAACTCATCGCCCGGTTTCCAGGTAGGCAACTTAGGGAGATTGGCAATATCTAACCCGAGTGTTAAACCGAAATTCGCCATTTGCTCCATGCCCGCAAAATCCCAGTCCTCGTGATACTCGTCCGAAGGCTGATGATAGTGCTTTGAGTTGTACTCCTCGAAGACAGTACTGCCGAAGTTAGCTGGTTTGCCGGGATAGTTCGTGCCTTGCGAGATGGAGAAAGCGGGAATGCCTACGCGGGCCAGCGAGAAATGATCGGAGCGATAATAATGCCCCTGTTCCGGCTCGGGATCGGGCGCGATTTCTAAACCGGAGCGCTTCGCATCGCGTTCCACGAGCGGCCACAAAGTCGTCCGCTCCGCGCCCGTGACCGAAACGTCGCGAGTCTTGCCAAATGGATACAACGCGTCGTAATTCAGATCCACGGCCGTCTGTCCGGCCGGCACTTCCGGATGCTCGCCATAGTATTCGGAACCGAGCAGTCCCGATTCTTCGGCGGTCACGAACAGGAAAAGCGCGCTGCGCTTCGGCTTTTGCGGCAGTGCCGCCCAGATGCGCGCGAGTTCCAAAACCACGGCACAGCCAGTGGCATTATCCACGGCGCCGTTGTAGATCTTGTCTCCGTTCACCGGAACGCCAGTTCCCAAATGGTCCCAGTGCGCGGAATACAACACCACCTGCGATTTCAACTGCGGACTGGAGCCCTCCACCCGTCCAATCACGTTTCTGCTCTCAATTGCGCGCAGCCTCACAGGAATGTGCCCAACGATGTGTACGCCCAGCGGTATGGGACGAAAGCTCTTCTGATTGGCCGTCGCCAGCAGTTGATTGAGCGTTTTGCCGGTTCTTGCAACCAGCTTCGCGCCGGCCTCTTGCGAAAGCCATGCCGCCAGTTCCAAACCTTTTTGACCTGGCGCCAGCTTCAGTTCCGGATGCTCCTGACTCCACGATCCGCTCACCACGCCCCATCCGTAGCCGGCGGTCGGCGTCGTGTGGATAATGAGCGCTGCAACGGCCCCACGCCGCGCGGCTTCTTCAAATTTGTACGTCCAGCGGCCGTAGTAAGTGAGCGCGCGCCCGCCGAAAAAGTTCGGATCGTCCGAAGGCGGCTCATTGGTGAAGAACACGAGCACTTTGCCTTTGAGATCGGCGCCTTTGTAGTCGTCCCAGCCGTATTCAGGAGCGGAAATGCCGTGCCCGACGAACACCGCTTCAGCGTTGAAATCGTTCCGTGGCTGCTGCGATAGCGCAGTGCCGACATAATCCTTCACGAAATGCAACGGAATTCTCCGGTTCTTTCCCGCAATGGTCAGGGTGGCCGAGGGCAGCGTGGTGCAGCCGATCAGCGGAACGCGCTGGAAGTACGTTCCGTTGTCGCCGCCGGGCTTCACGCCTTCGGCTTGCAGTTGAGCCGCGATGTAATCGGTCGCCAGTTTCCCCCCCGGAGTTCCCACTCCGCGCCCCTGCAATTCATCACTCGCCAAATACTTGACATGCGCGCGCAGCTTATCACCGGAGACATGCAGGCTCTGCGCCCATGTCGAAGCCACCACACACGCCCCGGCGAAGAGAATGCGGAAGAACATGGTTCCAGTCTAACGGCCACTGGTTGAGCATTCCCGGTACACTGTATCTGTTATGCATCCCACCCTCCGGCGCCTGCGCTCCATGCTGGCCGCATCGCTTGCTGTGTTGGGAGCCGGTCTGCTCTGCACTCGCGTTCTGCACGCGGATTCCACGGTGGCGGCTATTGTGTTGTTTCTCGCTGTGTTGCTGGTCAGCGGCTACTCCAGAATGTTGGAGGCCGTAATCGCCGACATAATTGCCGCCTTTTGGCTGGACTATTACCACATACCGCCCGTAGGCTCCATCACGATCGGCGATGTACAGGGTTGGTTTGCATTGCTTGTCTTTTTGGCTGTGTCACTCATCGCAACAAACCTTTCTGCTCGACTCAGGCGCCAGCGCGACCAGTTGATCCTGCAGCAAACCGAATCCGAGAAGCTGCATGCGCTGAGCCGTACGATGCTGCTCGCGAGCGGCGCCGAGGATGGGCGGCGGCTGCTGATCAACAAGTGCATGGAACTGTTCGGATTCAACGAAGTAGTTCTTTTTGAGAGTGCCACGTCTCAATTTCATCGCTCCCAGATACACACGGAAATTCCCGACGAGAAGCTGCAGCGCGCAGCCTTGCATCGGTCCGTCGAAGAGAGTGCAGATCTGACCATCATTCCAGTGGAACTTGGTAACAAGAGCTTCGGCAGTCTGGCGTTTCGCGGAGCATCGCTCGCTCGGCCCATGCTACAGGCGATTGGAAACACAATCGCGGTTGGACTGGCTCAAGCCCAAGCCCGCGAAGCGGCCGGCCGGGCCGAGGCGGTGCGCCGCAGCGAGGAGTTGAAATCGGTTCTCATCGACGCCCTCGCGCATGATCTAAAAACGCCGCTCACGGCCATTGAGGCCGCGACCGATATTCTTCTGAGCCCCTCCGGCGCATCGGCCAGCCAACGCTATGATTTGCTGCAGGTAGTTCGGGAGGAAACACTACGCCTGAAGCGCTTAGTCGGCGAGGCGATTCACCTTTCCCGCATTGATGCCAAAAAGCTGAAGCTCGAATATGAAACCGTTCGCGTGCCAGAGTTGATCGACGGAGCGGTCGAGTCCTTGGGCGGCCGGCTTTCCACTCATCAGATCTCGATCGAAGTGCCGCCTGACCTGCCGGCGGTGTTCGCCGACCGGGAGCTCATTCTACAATCGTTGAAACAGCTCCTGGACAACGCCATCAAGTACAGCCCGCCGCGGTCGGTGGTTACCATTTCAGCCGGTGAGGCCAACGGTTTCGTGTCTATCTCCGTCCGGGATCAGGGGCAGGGATTGACGGAGCTTGAGCAGACGCGCGTGTTCGATAAGTTCTATCGCGGCCGCTATGATGGCTCGGCCATTCAAGGCACCGGCATGGGGTTGGCGATCGCACGTGAAATATCCGAGGCGCACGGGGGCTCGATTGGAGTGGAAAGCGAAATTGGAAAAGGATCCAGATTCACGATTACGTTACGCCCCGCAGGCACGCGCTCGGACCTTCAGGATAAGCGGTCATGAGCTCGGGAGCTCGCATCCTGGTTGTCGACGACGAGCCGCAGATCCAGCGGGTCATGAGAACAGCTTTGGTAGCGAACGGATACCAGTTCTATGAGGCCCGGACCGGCGAAGAGGCATTGGAAGCTTTGCGCGAGCACAATCCGGAATTAGTTTTGCTGGACATGAACATGCCAGGCATGGGTGGTATGGCGGCCTGCCGCGAGATCCGGGCCGTGTCCGATGTCGCCATCATCGTCGTTTCCGTACGGGACAGCGAGCGGGATAAAATCGCGGCTCTCGATGCTGGAGCGGATGATTACATTACGAAACCATTTAGCGTGAACGAATTGATGGCGCGCATTCGAGCCAATCTGCGCAGGCTGCCCACTCAAGCCGAGCACAGCCAGCCCATCGTTGTTTCCGCCGATCTAACCATCGATCTTTCCGCCCGTCAGGTGATTGCGCACGGACAACCCGTCCGCCTCACGCCCAAGGAGTTCGATTTGTTGCAGTATCTGCTGTCGAATGCGAATAAGCCGGTGGCTCACCGCAAGCTCTTGCAAACATTATGGGGGCCGGACTACGGCGATGAAGTGGAGTACTTACGTGTGTTTGTAAGTCAGTTGCGAAAGAAAATTGAGGCCGATCCGGCCCACCCGCGTTACATTCTGACCGAGCCGTGGATCGGATACCGTTTCGCCCTGCCAGGGAAAGCATGAGCGCGCGCGGGAAATTGAAAATCTTTCTCGGCTATGCCGCGGGAGTAGGCAAAACGTATCAGATGCTCGAAGAAGCGCAGCTTCTGCGGGCGAAGGGCGTGGATGTCGTCATCGGCTACTTCGAGCCGCACGGGCGCAAGGACACGATTGCCAAAACAGAGGGTTTGGAGATGATTCCGCGCAAGATCGTGGAGTATCGCGGGTCGGCATTTGAAGAGATGGATACGGATGCCATCGTGTCGCGTCATCCGCAGGTGGCCGTAGTCGACGAGTTCCCGCATACCAACGTCCCTGGATCGCCTCGCGAGAAGCGCTGGGAAGATGTACTCGTCATTCTGGAGCAAGGCATCGATGTGCTGACCACCATGAACGTCCAGCATCTCGAAAGTTTGAACGATCAAATGGCGCAGATTACCGGCGTGAAAGTCCGCGAAACGATTCCTGACTGGGTGGTGAAGCAGGCCGACGAGGTGATCATGGTGGATCTCACGCCTCGCGCTTTGCTGAATCGCCTGGAGCGCGGAGTGGTTTACCCGCCGGAAAAGGCCCAACGCGCGCTACAGAATTTTTTTAAGGAATCGACCCTGGTTGCGTTGCGGGAAATGGCCCTCCGCCAGACCGCGCACGAAGTGGAGGAGCGTCTTGAGCAGAGCGATGGCAATCTAGAAGCAGTCTTACGGCCCGAGTCCCCGATCCCCCACGCCCCACGCATGCCGCGCCTGGACGATGCGGTCGTGATTTACATCAGCGACGATCCATCCACCGCGATGCTCATTCGCCGGGGCAAGCGCGTCGCGGATATTACACATGCCGATTGCTTCGCAATCTTCGTGACCGAACAGCCAGACCTTCAGAGTTTGCCTCCGGCCAAGCGGGACGCGGTCGAGCGGCATCTCAATTTTGCCCGGAACCTTCATATAGAAACACGTGTGCTGGTGGGAGGCGACCACGCCCGCGCCTTGGTGGATTTCGCCAGGGTTCACAATGCCCGCCAAATTTTCCTGCCGCGGGTCATTGGAAAAGGCGTGGACCGGCTGCGCGGCAAGAGCCTGGTTAATCAAGTGGTCAGCCTCGCAGACGATATGGAAGTGACCATTGTGGCCGATCGCAAACTGGCAGCCCGATAGCGCACGCTGCGCTAGACTGGAGTCTTCGGGCCGTGGCGCAGCCTGGCTAGCGCGCTTGCTTGGGGTGCAAGAGGTCCCGGGTTCAAATCCCGGCGGCCCGACCAGTTAAGTCGTTCAAATCACTTCGTTAGTGCCTCCCGCATCATTCCGAGCTCGGAAACAGATATTCGCTTCCCGGCGTTTTCTCAATTTGACGCTGGAACGCCTCTTTTGCGGCCTCGGTAACGTGAAATTTGCTCTACTAGTGCTTAATTGCGGAAATTCACGTACTGCCAACTACGCCGAATATGCGAGCAGAACCCCGACCTGGCGTGCGGCGCACGTCCGCTTTAGCGCGTGAGGGAGGGGAGTTCATACGCTTTCTTCCGCAACTTAGAACTAGCTAGCGTGTGCCGCGTAATGATCGAACCATCCCGAATCGAGGCGAGTCCCGATAAACTGCTTATCTGATTCGGATGTATTCTTTGACCTTCGGCCACCACCATCTGACGCTTATCAGTGCAAAGCCGCCGGCAAGCAGTGCTGCTGGTGTCGGCTCGGGGACGGCCGGGGCATCGAGAGTCCCACTTCCCGAGACAGTGAAGCTGGTGCTTCCTAAGAACCCGGTGCCCGAAACAGATCCTGTCGCCCCGGCAAATTCGCCCGTTCCTCCGCTAAAAATTAAAGTCTGAGGGAAGGGGCCTGTTCCGTCTGGGCTGTATCGGGCGCGGTTTGATCCTCCGATACATTGCCGAACAATGCATCGCCATCGGCAACAACGAGGCTAAATGTTCCGTTCAGCAGGTTCGTGGTGAGATCCAGCACGCTATTGTCTGAGTACGAAACGGGGTCCCAAGCAGCATTTAGAACTGGATCTCCTGATATTTACAGAACCCCGCGCGTAAGCAAAGGGTCCGCAACCAGTCCCTCAACTTGGCAACCGTCACTATGAATACCCAAAATCAGGACCAGATGCCAAAACAAGCAGTTGTTGCAACAAATCTTTTATATATGAATCAAAACTCTTAAGAGGCAAACCAAATGAGTGCATCCGCTACACCGCAACCCACTGTCAGCACCTGGAATATCGACCCCGTTCACTCCGTTGCCGAGTTCAAAGTAAGGCACATGATGATTGCCAACGCGAAAGGACAGTTCACCGGAATTAAAGGCGTCCTCACTCTAGATGAAGCGGATGTGACGAACTCACGTGTTGAGGCAACGATCCAAGCAGCCTCTATCAGTACCAGCGACTCCGAGCGGGACACTCACCTGAAGAGCCCCGATTTCCTGGACGTGGTCAGTTTTCCAACCCTGTCTTTCAAATCGACCCGGATATCTCGTGCGACGAACGGAGAGCTAACCGTGGCGGGCGACCTGACCATTCACGGCGTCACGCGGCCGGTTGTGTTCAATGTAGAAGGACCGACCCCACCGGCCAAGGATCCTTGGGGTAACAGCCGGGTGGGAGTCTCGGCCACCACGAAGATTAGCCGCAAGGAGTTCGGCTTGACGTGGAACGCCGCGCTCGAAACCGGCGGCATCATTCTTGGGGACGAGGTCACCATCTCGCTCGAAGTTGAGTTCGTCAAGGCGTAAATGCTCCATTAGCAATGGACAAGACTTGATCCCGCCGCACGGAATAGCTCTTTGTATTTCCGCCGCGCCGAATCCTCACGTTTACCGTTCCCGGGCCCGTACCCACTGCGCGTAAAGGCATTCCGCTTTGCGTACAAATCAGCCGGACTTCGCCTTGTATTTCGAGTGCGCGCCGGGCTCCGATGAAAAGTTCCGAGCGGCCGGGCTGATTGCGCAGTTCGATAGCGCCCGCTTTCGAAACACAACGTGTCGAACCGGCCGGCACGCGGCAGTTGCATTCGATTTCCTCGCCCGTAACACGCAGTCCATAGAGCCTCCTCACAAATTCTAAAAGGACCAGCGCGGCCGGCGAGTATCCTGCAGCGGCCGGAGTAAATTCGCCGGTTTCAGGGTCCATCTGCTGTAAAAACGCTCGGGCGCGTACGATTGCGTTCACCCATTGCTCCATAAGATGGCGGAAATCGGAGTACTTCCCATAATGCTCCATCCAGCGCGGAGTTCGCAGCGCGGTCAGTGCCTGACTCGCCCCGCCCCAGGAATTCCGCGGAATCGGCCTCACAAACGTAGGATCATCAATCGCGATGGACGGAATCGGGTAAGGCGGCCAGAACGCGTGCGGATTGCCGATCTGTAGCCGGTAAATATGCTCAAAAGTTGCTTGGTCCGGCACATGCTCGCCCAGCACGCGCGTAATCACCACGCTCCGGATCTTCACGAAATTGCCGTCCGAATCCCGGTCGTAGAACGCGCCTGTTTCGGGATCGTACAGTTTCGAAAGAATGGCGTGGCGGATCTGTTCGGCCTTTTCCTGCCAGCGCGCTTCTTCGCTCCGCCGTCCCATGGTTCGCGCCATCTGCGCCAGCGCGATTCTGCCTCCGTAAACCGTGGCGGAAAGATCGGGAGCCAGATAGGGCAGGCCGTTCACCTTCGGGCAAAGGCGCGCGTCGTTATTCGGGCAGCGATTGGGCTTGCCTGCAAATCGCGGGCTGCGATCCTGGCCCGTATCGTACGTGCAGAAGGCTTCGCATAATCCCGTGCCGCGCGTATTCCGGTACCGCATCAGCCAGTCGTCCCACCGGCTGCACGCACGGTAAGCGCGATCCAAGAAGCCCGTATTGCGATTCCTGTGGTACAGATCCCATGCTGTGGCGGTAATCGGAACCACCATCTGAATCTGGCCCGTACCGGTGCTGGTCTTCTTGACAGAACACGGCAGATATCCGTCCTCGCGCTGCAACTCAAAGAAGACATCGTGATTATTCAGCGCGATCTGTGGAGCGTACGGCTCGTACGCCAATCCTTCGAGCGGAGCGCACTCCAGCCAGACGCCCGGATATTCGGCGCCTTCGAGCAACACCGGACGCGGAAATCGTTCCACCATCTGGATATTGTGCTGAAGCGTATCGAGCGCCGCGCGGTAGGTCGCATCGAGGCCCTCATTTCCGAAGGAGATCTGCGGCGGCTCGCTGTCGCACCACGCTTTCATCGCAAGCGCGCCGGAAATGGACGCCTGAAGCAGGCTCCTGCGAGTTAGCATGATTACTTGGTTACGAGCATTCTTGCACACGCCTGGCGTGCGATTCCGGCGATATTGCTATTGTTGGTGGCCGGCACTACGTACGGACAGAACCCCGGCCGTGAGGGAGGGGCGAGCGGCCGCGTTCTGGTTGTCTACAATGCCGGTTCTAAAGAATCCCGGGATGTGGCCCGTTATTACATGCTCAAGCGCGGTATTCCCGAAAGTAACGTCTGCAAAATTAAGCCGCTTTCTCCCGATTCGGTCGATGAAGGCGAGTACAAATCCCACGTACAGGCGCCCATTCGTAAATGTCTCGACGCGGTAGGCAAAGACAAAATTCTCTACATCGTCTTTTCCTACCAGACTCCCTTCACAGTGGTTCTGCACGACAATGTATATGCCCTCGATTCATTCGTAGAGGATGTCTGGGACGAGTTTTTGCCTCTCCGGCCTGCTACCCAGGCCGACGTGCAACCCTACTTCGGCAATGCTCAAAGTCAAGCTGACTACTACGAACCCTATGTCCCGCTCGCCACCTATCGCGAAAAATCTGGAGCGCATCGGATCTATTCGGTGTGGCGGTTGGATGCAGCGGATCCGGCGCTGGCGAAGGGTCTCGTCGACAAAGCACTGTATGCCGAATCGCACGGGCTCTCCGGGCGTGGCTGTTTTGACTGGCGGATTGCCGATATCGCGCATGTCGCAGACCGTGGCTATGGTGCCGGCGATTGGGACGTATATCGGGCCGCTCAGTTCACGCGTAAAGCCGGATTTCCTGTTCTGGAAGACGGGAGCGAACAGGAATTCGGAACGCCTCCGGCGCCGCTCCGCTGTGATGGGGCCGCGCTATATGCCGGATGGTACAGTCTCAACCACTACAATGACGCCTTCTCCTGGAACGCTGGCGCAATTGGAATACACCTGGACAGCGCCTCTGCGGTAAACCCCCGCAGCGGTCCGAATTGGGCCGCGAACGCATTGAAGAGGGGCATCACTGTTACCAGCGGCGCGGTCACAGAACCCTACCTTGAAAATCTTCCCCATCCCGACCAGGTGTTCCTCTACCTGTTTCAAGGCGCGAACGTCGGCGATGCGTTCGTGCGCGGTACACGGCTCCTGAAATGGATGATCCTCAATATCGGTGATCCGCTATACCGTCCCTTCCCCAACGGCATTCATACGCAAACCGCTCATGGCAGCGATCGGTGATATACTGCCGCTCGCATACTAAAACGACCTTCCCTTTAGTCATTCTGGAAAGGAGATTTGCATGCGTGAGCAATTTCGCCCCCGCCGTTTTGTCTTGTGGATCGCATTCCTGCTCCTCTTCGCGATCCTCTTTGTCTCGCTTCCTTTGCTCGCTCAGGTCTACACAGGTTCTTTGACAGGCATTGTCACGGATCCCAGCGGGGCCGTCGTGCCCGGAGCGAAAATTGCCGTCGTAGATCAGGACAAAGGCTATACCTACAATGCCGTATCCGCGAACGACGGACGCTATGACATCCGCAGCTTGCCGCCTGGCCGCTATCAACTAACCGCGGAGGCGCCTGGGCTGCAAAAAACGACACGAACAGGGATCGTTCTCAATGTAGGGCAGAATGCGGAAGTAAATGTTACCCTTCAGGTCAGCACGGCCTCGCAGACGGTCGAAGTATCCGCTGCCGCGGAACAGCTTGGCACCCAGGACGCGACCACAGGACAGGTTGTCAACCGTACATTCATCAACGATCTTCCGCTCGTCAGCCGCGGTGTCTTTAATCTGGCTCAACTCGCGCCCGGAGTCACGCAACCGCCCGGCAGCAGCTTTGGTCTGAATCAGAGCCCGGTAAACTTCGTCTCGAATGGCGGCCGTAATTCCACTTCCGACATTATCATCGACGGTATTAGTGAGACTAACTACGAAAACAATAGCGGCATCACCAATGCACTGTATACTCCCTCCATCGATGCTGTCCAGGAATTCAAACTTCAACAGAATAACTACAGCGCCGACCAGGGATTCAGCGGAAACACCGTACTGAATGTGATTCTCCGCTCCGGAACAAACCAGTTTCACGGCAGCGCCTATGAGTTCTTTCAGAACTCGGCGCTGAACTCGAATAACTGGTTCAACAACCAGAACGGAATTCGCATTGCTCCTGGCGGGCAGAATCAGTTTGGCGGCACGCTGGGCGGCCCCATCAAGCGCGACAAACTATTCTTTTTTGTGGATTATCAGGGCACGCGAACGCGCAGCAGCGGCACGGCCCGGGCGGGCGTTCCCAGCGCGGCAGAACGGCAAGGCGATTTTGGAGAGATCTGTGCGCAGAAAGGCGGCACGTTCAACAGCGCGGGAATGTGCTCCGCCGCGGCCGGGCAACTCTGGGATCCCATGACCAGCGTTTATAGCGCCGCGCAAGGCGGCCCGGTGCGCCAGCAGTTTATTCCGTTCAATAATCTGGCGGCTTATGTGAGCCCGGGCAATCCCAAGCTGGCAGGAACGCCGTATCAACTCATGCCTGTGCCCGGTAACTTGATCGACCCGGTTGCTTATAAAATGATGCAGTATTATCCGCTGCCGAACGTCGCGGTGGGCACTTCCGCCTATAATCCCTATAACAACTGGATCGGCACCAACGGGTCGCGCAGTCAGGACGACCGCTTCGATATCAAGATCGACGAGCGCTTCAACGACAAAAGCTCGCTGAGCGCGCGTTATTCACAATCGCTTGGCAACAGCGAAGGCAAGAACTGCTTCGGTAACGTCGCGGACCCATGCACGCAAGGACCGAATACTTCAGCCTCGCACTCCGTCGCCCTTAACTACACAAATGCGCTGACGCCCACCACAGTTCTCAACGTAACTTATGGTTTCGCGCGCAGCTTTTCGCATACCGCCGGGGTTGCGGCCGATTTTCCAAGCTTTAATCCTGTAACCACGCTCGGCATGCCCGGTTACATCACTGCGGCCGGTTACACGGCCACGCCCGCCATCGTCGTTCAGGGCGGCTATACGCAAGTGGGCGGCAACACATCCGTCGGCTCCCAGCAGTACTCGATTCTGCAATATCCCCTCGATACGCACGACTTGATCGGCAGCCTCGACAAGATCGTCGGCAATCACGAGTTCAAATTCGGCTATGAGGGACGCTTCCACCGGATCAGCTTTCTCCAGGTGGGCGGTCCGGAAGGCCAGTTTACATACGGATTCCAGGGTACGTCCGAATTTCCCTCCTCCGGCGGAGGCGATGCCCTGGCTTCCATGCTCATCGGCTTCCCGACTATTGGACAAACCAGCAACTACATCATTCCGGTTGCGATCACAACTCAGAACTTTCAACACTCCTGGTTCTTTCAGGACAATTGGCGAGCCACCAGCAAACTCACGGTGAATCTCGGTCTTCGTTATGAACTGACGCTGCCGCGCACCGAACGCTACAACCGGATGAGCTATGTCGATCCGAGCGCGGTCAATCCCTTACAGGTTCCTGGGCTCCCCACTCTCTATGGTGGACTGCGCTTCGTCACCCCCGGCGATCCATACCCATATAACACCGATCCCTGGAACTTTGGCCCCCGCGTCGGCCTCGCTTACCGCGTCATTGAAAAGACTGTGATTCGCTCCGGCTACGGTATCTTCTTTGAACCGATTAAGGGCGGCGCGTCTGGAACCGGAGGCGGCGGGTTCCAAGGGTTCAATTACACGACCAACGTTTTGACCACCTATCAGGGCGACGGCGCGACACCCTATGGACGTATCTCGAACCCATTTCCAGGCACCGGGCCGCAATTGCCGCCCGGCAGTTCCCAAGGTCTTCTCACTGCCGTCGGCCAGGGCATCAGCGGGCCGATCAAATATTGGAATGCTACGCCCTACATGCAAACCTGGAGCTTTGAAATCGAGCATCAGTTTCCGGGGAGCGTGTTATTCGATGTCGGCTATGTTGGAACCAAAGGAACACATCTCTATTTCGGCGGCGCTGGGAACATCAATTATCTGCCAATCGGGATCGAAAGTTTGTCTTCATCCCAGATCACGGCGCTCAACACAAACGTTGCGAATCCGTTCCGTGGCTACATTACCGACCCCACCAGTTCGCTCAGCGGCTTAACGATACCGGCCTATCAATTAGTTCGCCCGTATCCGGAGTTCACTGGCGTCTCCGGAAACGACCCACCATGGGCTAACTCCATTTACAACGCGCTGCAGGTCCGTGTGGAAAAGCGCTTTTCGCATGGATTGCAGTTTCTCGGGACTTACACCTGGTCGAAGTCCATCGATGATTCCTCGGTTGCCTGCGGCTGTACTACCTGGCTGGGCGGCTTCACAAGCGTGCAGGATCCCAATCGCCTTTACCTGGAGCGCTCCGTGTCCGAGTTCGACATTCCGCACGTTCTGCAGTTGTCGTATGTGTATCAGTTACCCTTCGGCAAGGGCAAGCCATTCGGCAGTAACTGGAACTGGTTTATGGATGCGGTCCTCGGCGGCTGGCAAACGAACGGAATCTGGCGATTCGATGACGGCTTGCCCATTCAACTTACATTGAACGGCGGCCAATCTCTGCCGACGTACGGCGCTCAACGCCCCAACGTGGTTGGCCCGCTGACGCGAAACAATGGCTCCAATTGGATGCAGCAGTATTTCGCGCAGCCCAACGATGTCGTGAAACCGGCGCCATTTACGGTAGGCGATGCGCCGCGCGAGTTATCCAGTGTCCGCGCTCCCGGAACGGCTACGGCCGCCCTCTCGCTGTTCAAGCAGTTCCACTATATGGCCCGCGAGTCGTCGTTCGCGGAGATCCGGTTGGAGGCATTCAACGCGCTGAACCATCCGCAATTCGGGGCTCCCAATGCGCAGTTGAACTCGGGTCAGTTCGGGAAGGTGACAAGCCAAGCCAACATACCGCGCACCGTGCAACTCGCGCTGAAGATCTATTTTTAACGCGCCGGAGCACGCGTAATCTGCTCGCGCATGGCGAAGTAAGCAGACGTAGGCTTCAGATCGGCATCGAAAGGTAAGGGACGCACTGGTTGTCCGTCCTTGCGCCGTGCGAATTTATTTAACCACGAGTCGCGATCCGTTAATCCCCAGGTGAGGACGGCTTTCACCGCTGGATGCATAAGCACGTTGTGCAGATACTCCCTATATAAGTCGGCGACAGCGCGGTCGCGTTCCGCAACATCGCCCGGCAAGGCCGAATCGTTCACGTCTAATTCAGTTACGAACACCTGCAAGTTAAGCGGTTCAAGCGCGGTAAGAAAACGATGCAGTCCGGCCCATTCATACGGCTGATTCGATGCGTGCAGATGGGACTGAATACCCAGCGCATCGATCGGGATATTGCGCGCCCGCATGGAACGCAGCAGTCCCAGCACGGCTTGACGCTTTGATTCGGCTTTTGGAGAATCCTGCTCCAGACCGTAATCGTTGTAAGTGAGCAGCGCGTGTGGATCGACTTGCCGCGCTGCACGAAAAGCAATGTCGATATATTGCGGCCCGAGCAACTGGTACCAGATCGACTTGCGAAAACCGCCGGGAACGCCATCGTCTACATGAATCGCCTCATTCACCACGTCCCAGGACTGAATTTTGCCCGCGTAGTGCCCGGCAACGGTTGCGATATGGCTGTGCAGCAAATCCGCTGCATTTTGTGGCGTTGCGGTTTGAGGAAACCAGGCGGGAATCGCCTGGTGCCAGCATAAATTGTGGCCGCGGACAAGCTGCCCGTGCGCCGTAGCAAAGGCAACCAGGGCATCCCCGGGCGCAAAATCATAACGGTCCCGAGCCGGATGGATCGTTTGCCACTTCATGTCGTTTTCCGCGACGACGATGTTAGCTTCTTTCGCAAGCAGCTCGGTGAATTCCGGCCAGTGCAGCTCTCGAAATGAGACGGCGCTGCCCACCAGCAGATTCTTCTTCGCCGCGACGCGCCGCAGGTCGACATCAGGCGGGTTACGGGCCAGCATCGCGACACCGCTCGCAAGAAATGTACGCCGGTTCACGA
Organism: Bryobacteraceae bacterium; assembly: GCA_035651215.1. Taxonomy (GTDB): domain Bacteria; phylum Acidobacteriota; class Terriglobia; order Bryobacterales; family Bryobacteraceae; genus Bog-105. Next base: position 297,670 of record DASRGE010000022.1, on the reverse strand, counting down.
CATCAAGCTTAACAACTTACGAACCTCATCGGTGATATACTTTCGCTCACTCGAACACACCCGCCACACATGACCGATAACGAAGCTCCAACTCAACCCACCACGTGCCAAGCCGTTTCACGCTGGGACGAACCGTGCGAAGCCCCTGCCGAGGAACTTTGTGGCGAATGCGGGCTCTGGTTCTGCGAAGAACATTTTTCCAATCCCGATTGGCACCCGTGTATGGCGGAGAATTAGCTACTTCCTGCTCTCTTCCGCCAACAACACATTCTCCCGCATCGCCTTGACCGCTGCCTGCACCTGCGGGTCGTACTTCGCTTGAATCTCGTCTCCCTTATCCACACCGCGTGCCTGCGTGACGATCTCCTCTTTCAACCGCCGGGTAATCCACGATCGTTCTGTGGCCCATTCCGCAACACTCGGCTGAATCTGCCGCTGAGCCACATACACTTTGAAATCATCCATTACATCCGGCGTAACTTCGAAGGAATCCGGCAACGGAGAATGTTGCGACAAATACTGCGTTGCAAACGAAGTGACCACGCCACTTCCGTCAAGAACAGCTTCTAACCGCGTCAAACCCGGGGGATCGACTCGGATATCGGGAATAATTCCGCCTCCACCTGTAACCACTCTTCCTTTGTCAGTCTTATAAGTGGGCAAGTTGGCCCCAGGTTGATCGCTGAACGTATTCGACAAAGCGGAGTCCCGCAAAGGCCGCTGAATCGATCGGCCGCTCGGAGTGTAATAAAAAGCGGTAGTAATCGCCAGCCCGGCGCCATCGGAAAGCGGCAAGACGCTCTGCACGAGTCCTTTCCCGTAACTCGGATCGCCTACAATCACAGCGCGGTCGTGATCCTGCAGCGCTCCGGTAAAAATCTCGGAGGCGCTCGCCGTTTTTTCATTAATCAAAACCGCCAATTTGAATCCATACGGCGTTGCATTCTTCGGCACGTCCGCCGAAGCAACCTCGCGCGTGCGCCCTTTTGCGGTGAGAATGCGCTGCCCTGGTTGCAAAAACATGCTCGCGACCTCCAGCGCCGCCTGCACCACGCCGCCCGGATTATTTCGCAAATCGAGGATCAGCGCCTGCAACTTACTTCCGCCTAACTTCTCAATGGCATTCTTTAACTGTGCGGCGGTTTGCAGGTCCCAGCTCGCCACGCGAATATAACCGTATCCGGGTTGTAGCAGAAACGCGCGGTCCACGCTGGGAGCATCCACCAGTTCCGGTGTAAGCACAAATTGCAGCAGCTTCGGCGCGCCCTGCCGCCGCACATAGATCGTGATCTTCTGCTGCCGAGCCTCAGTCAGCAATTGAATAATCTGCTGCGGCTCCAGTCTCCGGATCGCGATATTATTTACCGCGATCAGTTCATCGCCGGCTTGAATTCCCGCGCGATTGGAAGGCGTACCAGGCAATGTCTGCAAAAAAATTACCTGCCCCGGCAATACCGACACGATGCTTCCAAAGCCCTTCTGCTCCGAGTCCTGCATCTGTTTCAACTGCTGGAATTGGGCTGGGTCGAAAAACTGCGTGTGCGGATCAAGCTGCCGCAGCATCGACGGAATCGCGCCCTCGAAGATCAGTTTATCGATGGGGGCCTTTTCCGCCCCTTCGTTCTGGACAACCGACAAAACGTTTGTGAATCGTTTGAGCTGCCGGGCCAGATCCGGCGCTGGATCGGTATCGAGCGGCGGCGCAGCCGGCGGAGCGGGCGCTTTGGAAGGGGTCTGCGTCCATGCGGCCAAAGCGAGCGCGAGCCCGAGCGCGCATTGCCGTCTGATTCCTCTGAGCATCTCTATTTCATTTCGGACGTATGGACCGCGCGTTCGATTGCTTAATTATCGCGAGTACCGGATTGCGCGCCGGGCCGCGGCGCGCGCTAACGCCAGATCGATGAGTCTGTCCAGCAGCTCCGAATACGCGATTCCGGAATGCGCCCACATCTTGGGATACATGCTGATCGAAGTAAAACCGGGAATCGTATTGATCTCGTTGATGTAAAACTCGCCCGTCTTTCCATCCATCAGGAAATCGACTCGCGCCATCCCTTCGCAATCGACTGCTTCAAAACACGCAACCGCCAGTTGCTGCATCCGGGAAGTCTGTTTCGCATCCAGATCAGCCGGCAGATCGATCCGCGCGGTGTCCAGCAGATATTTATCTTCGTACGTGTAAAACTCCTGCGACGGCTTGATCTCGCAGGGAACCGATGCGGAAGGCGGCGCGCCGTCCAGCACGGCGCACTCAAACTCGCGCCCGATAATTCCCTTCTCCACGATGATCTTGCGATCGTACTGTGCCGCGCACTCCAGCGCGGTTTTGAGCTCCGTGCAATTCTTCGCTTTCGAAATCCCAACCGAAGATCCCAAATTCGCCGGCTTCACAAACACCGGAAATTCGAACGGAAGGCGGAGACACTGCGGATCGAACTGTCCCCGGTTCAGAACCACATACTCAGCCACGGGCAGACCTGCCTGTTTACACAGCCGCTTGGTCATGCCCTTGTCCATCGAAATCGCCGACGCCATCACGCCCGCTCCGACATAGGGAAGCTCCGCCATTTCCAACAAGCCTTGGATCGTGCCGTCCTCGCCAAAAGTGCCGTGCAGCACCGGAAACACCACATCGATTTCCGGATTCCCGCCCGGCTCCGGCGACAACGGCCGGGGTTCCCACTTCCCTTCCTTGGAAATGAAGAAGTCTGCGATCTCATACCGGTCGCGGTTCAGGGCTTTCCTCACCGATTCGGCCGAACGCAGAGAAACCTCGTGTTCGCCGGAGCGGCCTCCATAAACAAGGGCCACCCGAATGCGCTGATCTGATTTCTGAGGCAACCTTTATTCTCGCAATCGTGGATTAGCCTCCGTGCTGCTCCAGCGCGCTCCGCATCACCGCCACCGGAGCCGCTTCTCCTGTCCAGATCTCGAACTGCGCCGCCGCCTGTTCGATAAACATCTCCGATCCGTAAATCACCGAACAGCCCTGCTCCTTCGCGCGCCGGATCAGCAGCGTCTCGTGCGGGTTGTAGACCATATCGAACACCGTGCCCGCCGGGATGCAATCCCGAAACAGGCACTCCTCCGTTTTCGGAAACATCCCAATCGGCGTCGCGTGGACGAGCGCAGCGTAAGGCTGCGCCGCCGCTTCGCGAAGGCTCACCGCCGCAGCCCGCACCGCTTTTGCCAAAGCCTGAGCCTTCCGCGGATCCCGGCCCGTAATGGTCACGTTTGCGCCTGCATCGCTTAGCGCAAACGCTGCGGCACGCGCTGCTCCTCCATACCCCGCGATCAGAATTCTCGCGTGTGCCAACCGCAGGTTGCGGCTCAGCGGCTCGACCACCCCGCGCACATCCGTATTGGTCCCGCGCCACTTCCCCGCTTTGCGCCACACCGTATTCACCGCGCCGATTCGCTTTGCCAGCGGATCGATCGTATCCAGATAGCGCATAATCTTTTGCTTGTGCGGAATGGTGACGCTGAATCCCATCACCGGAAGACCCGCCGCCAGTTCCATCCAATCGCGCAATTGCGTCCCCGGCACCAGGAACGGCAGGTAAACGGCATCGATGCGACGCGCCTGCAGCGCCCGGTTGTGAATCAGCGGCGATTTCGAATGCCCCACCGGGTCCGCAATCACTCCATACACCTGGCTGCGCTTCGTCAGCTTTTCGCAGCGATATAGATTCCGCATCACTCTCGCCGGAATTTGCCCCGGCGCCGTTCCCTCTTGCCCGTCCGGAGCCGCATATGTGTAAAGACACCCCGCCGAAGGAGCCAGCACCCGGCTCGCAACGCCCATCTCCGACATCGCCAGTGCAACCAGCGGAAGCTCGCGATGTTCCCGCGCGAATTGCAACAGCCGAAGATTATGGCTGGGCTTGCAGGCAGTGATGGCCACTTTGTATGCGTCGGCTGGAATACGCCGCAGTCTTCGCAGCACGGGATCGAGTGCCGGGGTGCCCTGAAAATTGTGATACGAAACGAGCAGCGGAGCCGCATCCCGCATCCCGCGAATGGCCGCCTTCGCTTTTTCCGCCGATTCAATCTCCAGATCGAGCGCCGCCGCGCCATTCCGGGCCGCGCCCTCCAGAATCTTTATTTGCTCGTCAATGCTGCCCTTGAAATACCCCGTGTTCTGCTTGTGCCGGCACGTCGCCAGAATGAAACTGTCCGGGTAATTTCGCCGGAAGCTACGCATCACCTCGATGCCGCTCGCCGGGTCCGTCAAATAATCCAGCCGGAATTCCAGAAATTTGCTGCCGTCTTTAAATTCCCGTTCCGCCGCAGCACACAATTGTTCGGGCGTTTGGAAGCCCAGCGCCACGCAAATACGAGGAAGCGATTCGGGGAGAGAAGCCATTCGTGCCGGTGAGTGCATAGGATAGCAAGTGGCTCCGGTTCCGTCATTTGGTACAACGTTGTTCGAGGTTCCGGCTTTCTCTTGTTCCACAAAGTACTAGTAGCGAATCGCGGTGAAATCGCCGTCCGGGTTATTCGCGCGCTGCACGAAATGGGCATTCGCGCCGTCGCCGTCTTTTCCGAAGTGGATCGCGGCGCGCTCCACGTGCAACTGGCGGATGAGGCAGTCTGCATCGGTCCTGCGCCGTCTTCCGAAAGTTACCTTTCCGGCGCCAACATCCTTTCAGCCGCCCGCAAGACCGGTGCTGAAGCTATTCATCCCGGTTATGGCTTCCTCAGCGAGAACGCCGAGTTCGCGAAATCCTGCGCCGAAGCCGGCATTAAGTTCATCGGGCCGCCTTGGCAAGCGATCGAGCAGATGGGCTCGAAGACCATGGCCCGGCGGATCGCCATCGAGGTCGGCGCTCCCATCGTTCCCGGAACGGATTCCGGAATTCAGGATTACGAACAGGCGTGCCAAGCCGCCGCGAAGATCGGCTACCCGGTTCTGCTGAAGGCGTCGGCGGGCGGCGGCGGAAAAGGCATGCGCCGCGTGGATAACGAATCGGAATTGCAATCCGCCATGCGAGCCGCATCGAGCGAAGCCGAGCGCGCCTTCGGTTCCGGCGAAATCTATCTGGAAAAACTCATCGAGCTGCCGCGTCACATCGAAGTGCAAGTGTTGGGCGATGAACACGGTCATCTCATCCATCTCGGAGAACGCGAGTGCTCCTTGCAGCGCCGGCATCAAAAAGTGTTGGAAGAGTCCCCTTCCCCCTTGGTCCTGGCGAATCCTGATTTACGCGCGCGAATTGGTGAAGCGGCCTTGCGCATTGCCCGCGCCGCAAACTACGCCAGCGCCGGAACCCTGGAGTTCCTCGCCGACCAGCAAGGCAATTTCTATTTCCTGGAGATGAATACGCGCTTACAGGTGGAGCATCCCGTCACCGAACTGGTCACAGGCATCGACCTAGTGCGCTGGCAAGTTCGCATCGCCGCGGGCGAGCCGTTAACCATCCAACAAGAGGACGTGCATTGGACCGGATCGGCCATCGAGTGCCGCGTCTACGCCGAAGATCCGGAGAATAACTTCTTTCCGAGTCCCGGCCGGATCGCACAATACGCTGAGCCCTCTGGGCCAGGCATTCGCCTGGACGGTGGTGTCTACCCGGGATGGACCGTTCCCATCGAATACGATCCGCTGCTGGCGAAACTCTGTGTCTGGGCCGAAAATCGCCCGGCTGCGATCGGCCGGATGCGGCGCGCCGTTTCCGAATACCGCGTCCTCGGAATCACCACCAATCTCCAACTCTTCGATCGTCTGATGCGCAATGAAGAGTTTGCGAAGGGCGACCTGCACACCGGGTTCTTAGATCAGTTCATGACGCGCACTAAATCAACTGCTGACGGGCAGTCGGCCCTGGTCGCTGGAATCATCGCCGCTGCTCACGCGCAAGCGAAAACACAAGCGGCGCCTTCAGAAGCCGCCCCCCGGAGCTTCTGGCAACTGGAAGGCCGCCGGAGGATGCTGCGTTGAAGTTGCAAGTCGAGGTCGATAGCGACGAATACCTGCTGGTGCTCGAACGGAATGGCGAGCGCTCCGAATACCGCTTGCAAGGCGCGCAGGAGGCTTCAGGGACCGCTTCCGTAGCCGAGGTCATGCCGGGCATCTTCTCCGTCCTGCTCGGCGAGCAAAGCTTTCGCGTTTACGTCACCCCCAACGGCGACGGCCTGGAAGTCTGGACCGGAGGGACCCGCCATAACATCGCCATTTCCGATCCCCGCGATCGCTCCGGAGCGGGCCGGAAGCGCGCCGCGGCCGGCCCCGTCGAAGTCCGTTCGCAGATGCCGGGTAAGATCGTCAAAGTGCTCATAGAACCCGGTGCCGCCGTGACCGTCGGGCAAGGTTTGATCGTGGTCGAAGCGATGAAAATGCAGAACGAGCTGAAATCGCCCAAAGACGGCCGGGTCGCGCGCATTCTTGCGGTCGAAGGCGGAACCGTCGGAGCCGGCGAAACATTAGTGGTCGTGGAATAGTTTTCGAGTTGTATGGCAAAAGCGGATTGCAAGATGTGCGGCGGCACCGGGTGGATTGTGACGGAACGCGAGGGAATCTCCTCCGCGGATCGGTGCCAGTGTGTCGCCGAAGCGCGTGTCGACGAAATCGAAGAACAGTCCCAGATTCCGCCCAACTACCGCCGTGCTTCCTTTGAGACCTTTCATTTGCCGCAGGACAATCCCACCGCGCAACGGAGCTTGGCGGACGTCATGCTCAGCGTGAACTCCTATACGCGCAACTTCCCGAACAATCCCAAACCTGGTCTGCTGCTGTTAGGACCGCCCGGAACCGGCAAAACGCATTTGGCCGTGGCCGCTCTGAAACTGCTGATCTCGCGCGGGCACGAAGGGATTTTCTTCGATTACCAAAACCTGCTGGAACGGATTCGCGCGGGCTACAGCGAAGCGCTGGGAACCAGCAGCCGGGAAGCCTATCGCGCCGCGCTCGAAACCGAGATCCTGCTGCTCGACGATTTAGGCGCGCACCGCGTCACCGACTGGGTGGAGGATACCGTCACCTCAATCGTGACCTACCGCTGCAATCACCGTCTGCCGCTGATCGCGACCACGAATCTTCCCGATCCGGATGCCGGTGGCGGAGGGTTGATCGAGAAATCGGCATTACCCGGCGGGCATTCCTACCGGACCACGCTCGAAGAGCGGGTAGGCGAGCGCGCCCGCTCCCGCTTATTCGAGATGTGTCGCGTGATCCGGATGCCGAACGTGAACGATTACCGCGTCCGCCCCTACCGCAATTAACCTACGCCTGGGCCGTAGCTCCCGCTCCAAAGCTCGAAACCGCCGCCTTCTCATCGTCAAAAGCCGGAAAAATGGTATGCAGTTTGGTGATTTGCATCAAATCCCTCATCTTTCCTTGTAAATGCAGCAATTTCACGGAGCCGCCCTGGTTCGTCGCGGTTGTGTAAGCGCCCACCAGTTCGCCCAGCCCGGCGCTGTCCACATAACTGACGTCCTTCATATTGATGATGATATTTTTATGCCCTTGGGAAAGCAGCGACCGTAATTCATCGCGCAGAATGCCCGTGTTTTCTCCCAGGGTTACTTTCCCGTTGAGATCCACGATGGCTACGTTTCCGACTTGACGCGTCTTTGCAGTGAGTGCCATGTTGAAGTTCCTTTGATGACCTTGCCCTTAACAACCGGACCGTAATGAAAGCGTTTCATTGTAACCTAGCCGATGTCAAGAGCGAATTCGCCACTCCGGTTTAGACCAACTCCACTTCCAGCTTCGTCACCGATGCCGCCGGAAACGTAAACCACAAAACCTGGCCTTCCAGTCGAATTTGAGCTTGCTTCGGGACCACCGCATCCTGCTGCTCATACGTATTGTGCGCGTGAATATCATCGCTGCTCAAAACCGTAGCCTTTGCCGAACTCACATTCGCTCCACGCACTCGCACGCGCGCTTCTCTCGGCGTATCCGTGCTGGGATTTACCGCAGTGATGGTCAGCGACTTGCCTTTCAAGGACGCCGAGCCCTTCAAGCCCCAAAACCCTTTGCTGAATCCCGTAACCGACGGCGGAATTCTCGGAGCCGCAAACGCCGCGCGTACCGCTTGCGCATCCTGATGCGCCGCGTACATTTCGAACACATAGAAATTTGGCGTTGCCCAGAACTTCTCCTCATGCGCCAAAAACAGCGCATTCAGGTTATTCACCAACTGAGCGCAATTGGCCATGTCTACTTTTTCAGCATGCCGGTTGAAGCAATCGAGAGTCAGCGCCGTCAGCAGGGCATCGCGAATCGTAATCTGCTCCCCAAAGATGTGGGTCGGGTCGATCTCCGTTCCTTCCGGGTGCCATGAGCCATATTCATCCACCACAAGCTTGACGCGGTGCTCGCGGTCATACTCTCCCATCACGGCCCATTGATCGACAAGGATCTGCTCCATCTCGTATCCGCTCCGAAGGAGCGCGTACCAGTCCTCGCGGCCGAAGTGAAGCGCATCTCCGTGCGGAGCATGCGAATAATGATGCACCGACCAGCCCCTAAAATGAGGATTTCGATAAGCATGCGGACCGCTAAAGATCTGATCGAAAAAGCGCCGCGTCCAGTCCAGATCGTTATCGGCCGGCCCCGCCCCGACGAAATACAGATCCTGCCCAAACAGCGGAACCCACGTCGTAAAGCGGCGAAACTCGGAAGCATAATCTTCCGGCTTGAAATTGCCGCCGCAACCCCAGCTCTCATTCCCCACACCCCAGAACCTCACGTTGAACGGTTCGCGCGCGCCGTCCGCCTCCCGCATGTTGGCGAAGGTTGTCGATCCCGCCGGCGAATTGCAATAGGCTACCCAATGGTCGAAATCGAGCGCCGTCAGGCTGCGCACATTCCCCGCGACATACGGCTCGGCCTGGCTTAATTTGCAGAACTGCATGAATTCGTTCGTGCCGAACGCGTTCGTATCGAACAATTGCACCCCTTTTTCATGCAGCCGTCTCGCATCCGGGTCGACTTCCCAGAAATTGGTTCGCGTCGGCCTCCGGTCCGTAGGTCCGATGCCGTCTCGCCAGTCATAGCTATCGGCAAAACATCCTCCTGGCCAGCGAATCACGGGCGCTTTGATCCGCCGGAGCGCCTCGACGAGCGCCTTGCGAATACCACCGATATTCGGAACCTTGGAGTCCTTTCCCACCCACACGCCGTCATAAATCACTCCGCCGATATGTTCCGTGAAGTGGCCGTAGATGTTGCGCGAAATCGTCCCGATCGGCTCGTCTACAAACACTTCCACTAAACTGTCGGCGTTTTGTCCGAATGCAGAAACACGCGGATACAGCGCCAATCCGGCCGCTGCGGCGCTTGTCAGAAAGTCTCTTCTTCGCATGCCAGTTATCTATAATCGAGGGCGCTGCTTATGAACATTTCCCTTGCGGGCAAAACTGCAATTGTAACGGGCGCTGCCTCTGGAATCGGACTGGCCATCACACGCCAATTCCTCGAATGCGATGCCGCCGGAGTTGTTGCGGTAGACCGGAGCAGCGAAATTCCCGCGTTCAGTGGCAACCTAGTCACCGTACGCGGGGATGTAGCCGAAGAAAACACGGCCGTCGAGTTCACGAAAGCCGCCATGGATCACTTCGGTCGAATCGACATACTCGTATGCAACGCTGGCGTCAGCGTTGTCCGCGCCATCCATGAGCATACGCCGCAAGAATGGGATTCCGTCATGAATTCCAACGTGAAGGCCCTCTACTGGGCCGCTCGCCATGTGATTCCCGTCATGATCAAGCAGCGCGGCGGCCTCATCCTCATCACGGGCTCGATTTCGGGTGAAGTCGGTATCCCCACGCAAGGCGCTTATGCTCCGTCCAAGGGAGCGCTTCACCAGATGACGCGCCAAATGGCCGTCGAGTATGCCAAGCACCACATTCGCGTCAACGCGATTGCGTGCGGCACCGTCGATACACCGATCGTGCACAACTCCGCCAAAGCCTCGGGAGACGAAGAAGGCTATTGGGACATGCTTCGCCGCAACCATCCCATCGGGCGAGTCGCCACCGCCGACGAAGTGGCCGCGTTTTTCGCCTTTATGGCGAGCGATTACGCCACGTTCTTCACCGGCTCGATCCTCATGATGGACGGCGGCTACACCGCGCAATAGCGCCTCTGTTGTGGGGCGGGTTGGCCGAAGGCAACCTGCGGGCCGATTGCTAATCGGCCCCCGGGGTCTTATGCCCGATGCTCATGCACCAACGCTTCCAACGTGGCTTCGACCCCAACCCGATCATCACCGCTCAACGTAAGCTTCGATTCCATCCGGCTCAGGATCTCGCCCGCCATCCGTCGGCGAACCTCATCCGCTAATTGATAGCGCCGCGCCAGAAACGCTTCAATCAATGCGATATCCTCGGCGCTCAATCGCTTGCCTCCAAGCGGCGCTCTGTGTGCCGCCCCGGCCGATGGCCGTTCCCAGGACTTTTGCGCTTGCCCAACCAGCGGCTCGTGAATGACAATGGATCCCGCCAGAAAATCTCCCAAGCGCTTACTCTCCGCGTTCAGCGCGGCCGTCAACACCGCGACTCCATAAAATCCAGGCAGTTGATCGATGATTCGCAATAGATTTCTGCCGATCGCTTCGGAAGCGGTTAACGGCCTCCCCGAGTCCTTCACCACCCGAATGCCGACCCTGCGCTTCCCAGGTGTTTGCCCGTTCCAGGCAATCTCAAACCACGCAAAATAGCCGAAATGCAGCAAGAATAACGCAAGAACGATCCCCGCAGCCATCCAGAGCGAAGACTCGCGAAATTTCGAGAGAAATCCGGGCAGCCCCACCGCGATTAGAATGACCACCACGACGGCCACCGCAATCGCCTGAATCAACGTATCGAGCGCGAGAGCGAGAAACCGGCTCCCCACCCCGGCAATCTCAAACTGGAGCTGGATCTGTTCCGGCGTCTCGATGCTGAAGCGATCGGCGAACGGGGTAGGCTGATGAGAAGACATGGTTTCAAACCGCTGGATCGAGAGCCGGCGCGTTCATTGGGCGCGCCTCGAAGCCCTGCTAGGAAGTGGCCGGCGCGGGCTCGATCGTCTCAGCGGAACGGAGCTGCAGGAGCTCGGGCTGTTGTACCGGCAGACAGCCGCCGATCTTTCAGCGGTCATAGAGGATCGATCCAGCGCGCAATTAGCAGCTTACCTGAATAGCCTGCTCGCGAGAAGCCACAATCTGCTCTATAGCGGCCATCGCCCGAGCCGCAACAGCGTGGTTGGTTTTTATCGCAATACCTATCCGCGCGTGTTTCGCGAAACTCTGCCCTTGACCGCCGCCGCGAGCGGCCTTTTCTTAGTCTCCGCAGTAATCGGTTGGGCGGTAACGCTGCGCGATCCCGGTCTTGCGCACCATCTGCTCGGGCCGCAAATTATCGACTCCATCGAACGCCACCGGATGTGGACCGAATCCGTGATCGCCATCAAGCCGGTCGCATCCTCGTTTATTGCAACCAATAACCTCACTGTTGCGTTCAGCACGTTTGCCCTGGGCATCACCGGTATCGGCACCGTTTGGATGATGGTTTTCAATGGCCTGCTGCTCGGTACTGTGGGCGCGGCCACCTGGCAGGCGGGAATGGCGCTGCCGCTCTGGAGCTTTGTCGCGCCGCATGGCGTCTTAGAACTTCCGGCCATCTGCATCGCGGGAGGCGCTGGTCTCGAAATCGCTCGTGGCCTCTTTTTCCCGGGCGTTTTACCGCGTCGCGAATCGTTGGCCCGCGCCGGAAAACGAGCCGTGCAGTTGCTGCTCGGAACAATTCCGCTCCTGCTCATCGCGGGGACCATCGAAGGCTTCTTCTCACCAGCCCAAGCACCGGCCCTGCTAAAATTCGTTCTCGCCGCCGTCCTGTTCTTCGCGCTCTTGTTCTATTTGTTCTCTCCTGCAGCACCCCTTTCAGAACCCCGCGCGTAAGCAAGGGGCTTCGACGAACCCTCCCCGGCACTCAACTTCCAATTACTGGTTTGCCGACTGGCTCACCTCGCGCAATAGCACCACATCCGCTTGCGACGCCTCGCGAATCACCGCGAGCCACTTTCCATCCGGCGACCAACTGAAGTTCCGAAACGTCCCGGATGTGAAATTTGTGATCTGGCGTCCCGGCGAGCCATCAAGCGGCTGGACCCATATATTCGAGACACGGTTTTCCAGGATCGGATAGGCTACCGCTTTTCGGTCCGGGGTGAACACGACCGCTCCGGAAACGCGCGAATCGGGACTCAAGGTGCGGCGCGTGGGGTGGGGACCCGCGTCGAGATTCACAATCTGAAGGTGCTTATGAAGGAAAGCGCTGTCACTGAAAAATGGCATTTGCTTCCCGTCCGGCGAAAGGCCGCCCAGGGGCGCAGACATACCCGCGTTGGAAACCGCTGTTCCAGGTACGATCTCTGGCCTGCCTCCCTCAATGGAAACTCGCAAGATGTGGTCTGTGGCCGGTTCCCGGTAATACACCCATTTCCCATCGGGAGAACAAACCGGATCGAAATCCCCTTTCCCGTCCGTGAGCTGCGTGGCGCCCGAGCCATCCGCATTCAATCGCCAGATTCTCGCTCCATTGGTGCCGCCGTGAAAGGACCATGAGAGCGCCACATACTGTTCACCACAGCGAGTCGCCGCGTTGATGTTTCCTTCCGGATCGCTCACCAGAGTCCTGCGTTTCGTACCGTCCGTGCTCACCTCAATCAGATCTGGTCCATTACTGACGAGCAACTGTTTATCCCCGGCCCAACTCAACGCGAAGGCATCGGGAATCCCGGAGAGCGCTGGCGCTGGCGAACTCTCCTTTGTTCCAGTGCCGGAAACAATATCTACTGTATGCGTCGTTCTGACTTGCACTGTTGTTGCGATCCTGCCGTCGGACGACAGCGTAAGCGTTCTGTAGCTGTTCGTGTCTCGCGTGATGGTGCGGAATGCCCCGCCGGGGTACGCGACAAACCCGATCTGCCTCTGAAAGACTGTGGGCCGGTCGCCGTAGGCCACTGCCAGGCCTCGCCCGTTCGGGAGCCAGTGTAGTTCAAACAGCCTCTTGTCCTGGAACGCCACCAGCGTCGTGTTCTTCCCGCTCGCGAGACCGAACAAGCCGATTCCGCCCACTCCGCGCGTGCCGGGCTGCCCTGGCCTGAATACGTAAGCGATTTGCTTTCCATCCGGCGACCAGGACAGCCACAGCGGAGGAGCCGCGGTCTTCTGTACCAGCAACACCTTCTCATCTGTTCCATCCGGATTCGCGCTGAGCAGCCGCGATTCCCCTGCAACTGGATCATTGCCCCGGAAATAGGCCATGCGGTTCCCACCCGGTGAAAACGCAATATCGCTGTCGACATCGCGCGCGACTTTCCGCGGCTCGCCCCCCAGCACCGGCGTGCAATAGAGGTTGCGATTGTTGCCCGTCTTGTCAGCGGCCTCCAGAAAATAAATATAATTGCCGTCGGGCGAAAACGCCAGATGAGTGTAAGTCGCGCCCGATGGTTCGACGACCCGCGCATCGCTGCTAGTCGGCACATTCCGGAGCCAGAGCGCCTCCTTCCCGTTTTCGTTCTGCACACTGAGGATGAACTTCCCGTCGGGCGAAATTGCGGCCTGCTCCGCATTGCCTGTATTTGTGACCTGGGTGATCGAAAAATTGTCGAATGGAGCCGCGCCGCGGCGATTCACGAAGGAATAGAGGCCGTAACTCGCGGCCGCCACAAAAATCAGGACAGCGATTGCCGTGACTGCACCCGCGCCCCATCGATGCTTGCGCGCCACGCCGGCGGCGGACGATATCCCGGATAGGTGCGCGGCCGCCGAATCCGTGTCCCGCTTCAGCCGCTTCAAATCCGCTCGCATGTCACTTGCGTGCTGGTAACGCACATCGCGGTCCTTTTCCAGCGCCTTGTTGATGATCTCTTCAAGCTGCGGCGGGACTTTCGGATTCAGCCGCGCGGACGGCACCGGCAATCGGTTCAGAATCGCATCATGCAGTAGCGCCGCTGTGCTTCCATTGAACGGCATCCGGCCCGTGGCCATCTCATACAGCACCGATCCAAAGGAAAACAGATCGGTTCGCGTATCCAATTCTTCCCCACGCGCCTGCTCGGGCGACATATAGGCGAGAGTGCCCATAACGGTTCCCACAAACGACGTAATTTGCGTAGTCTGTGTCGCCGTTACGTCTGGAGACGCGGCGCCTGCGAACTTCGCCAGCCCGAAATCGAGGATCTTGGCGTGCCCGCTGCGGGTTACGAAAATGTTCGCAGGCTTGATGTCGCGGTGAATAATCTCTTTGGCATGGGCGGCATCCAGCCCATCGGCAATCTCGATGCCCAGATTCAGTGAGGTGCTAGGATCGAGCCCCTTATCGATATGGTGCCTGAGTGTGGCGCCATCCAGAAACTCCATCGCGATAAAAGGCTTGTTTTCGTGTGTTCCGATTTCATAGATGGTGCAGATATTGGGATGGTTCAGGGCCGAAGCGGCGCGAGCCTCCCTGCGGAATCGCTCCAGGGCTTGTGGATTCTGCGCCAGCGCGTCGGGAAGGAACTTCAACGCAACAAAGCGGTCAAGCTCCGCGTCCACTGCCTTATACACCACGCCCATACCACCGCCGCCGATTTTCTCAACGATGCGGTAGCGCGAAATAGTCGTGGAGGTCATCCTGCCATGCTGTTGGGGACTGACCCTATCCTAAGGCCCCCTTTCTCGCAAGTCAATGCGCCCGCTTTCGCCCTCGCCGCCGTCCTCTTCTTCGCGCTCTTGTTCTATTTGTTCTCTCCTGCAGCACCCCCTTTCAGAACCCCGCGCGTAAGCAAGGGGCCTACAACAGCCCCCGATCCTTTATCTCCAAATACTGATTCAACACCGCCGTCGTAAAACCACTCGGATTCAAATCCATTGCCAGCACTCCCGTCTGCCGCAAATTCCGAAGCAGCAGTTCCCGTCGATCCACAATCTCCAGCGCCGCGGCTTGCCGGAACATCGCCGTTTCAGAGTCTGGAACCGAATGTGCCACCTGCGCCAGATCCGGCTGGCTGATTGCAGCGAACAGAACCAAGTGACGACGCCCCGCGTGCGCAGCGTACTCGATCACGTCCGGCACAGCAGGCGTCTCCGCAAAATCCGTAATCCAAACAATCAGCGACCGCCGTGTCTGCCTATGAAGAAGCGTGCTGGCCGCGCGCGCATGGTCTGCTTCCACCGGCTCGGCACGTACTTTCGCAAGCGCGTCCACAAAGGCGCGCAGTTGTTGCGGACCTCGGGCGGGCGCAACCGAAGTTCGTATCGATCTTCCATACACGAGCAGCCCCACGCGGTCCCCATACTGCAGGGCAACCTGCCCGACGCACAGCGCCGCATTGACCCCATAATCAAGCTTGGTAAACGACGATCCGCCGCTGCGAATCTGGGCCCGCATCAGCCGCCCGGCGTCCACCACAATCCAAACCGTTTGGCTTCGTTCCACGTTATAAGTGCGCGTCACTAATTGACAGCGCCGCGCCGTCGCCGTCCAGGAGACATCGCGCAGTTCGTCGCCTTCACGGTACTCGCGCAGGCTCTCGAACTCGCGGCCCAACCCGCGATACCGGTGCTGTCGCTTCTCGATCTGCTGTTGGCGGCTGCGGATTAAATGCAGAGCGTGATCTTTCGCCTCCACCAGATCGGGATACACCACAACGGTTTGGGCCAGTGGAGCCACGCACCACCGCTCCGCAAATCCAAGCTCGCTTCGATAACGAAGGAATACACTGCCGAAATTCGCATTCCCCCGCTCGCGCGGAGTGACTTCGTACGTCTGCGCCATGCCGCCCTTGAATACCGGAGGTTCATCGCGCAGAACAGTAGATGTTTCGTCCAAGAGATGCGCGAAAACACTGCGCCCGCTCCGGTTGCGAATGGAAATTGTGACGTCAGCCGGACGCCCAATCACAAGCGGACCCGAAAACGACCGGCTCACCGTGAATTCAGACGGCCTTGGCAAAAGGCGCAAATCGATGGCCCAGACCGCCAGCACGCAGGCATCCCACACAAACATCGCCGCGATCAGCCCCGTCGACCACCACGCCGGAATGAGCCAAACGAACCCAACCACTAACATCCAAAAGAAGCGCGGTCCAAACCCAACCGGTAGAAGCGTTCGCGTCCGCAGCGTTGCTTCCACTGGCGGCGGTGTGAGCGAGGTCATTGTGTCGCCGGCTGCATCACGCGCGGCACTTCCACCGTCGCCAGCACTTGCTCAATCACCTGATCCGTATTGAGTCCTTCGAGTTCCGCTTCCGGCTTCAACAAAAGGCGATGCCGGAGCACCGGACCCGCCGCGGCTTTGACATCGTCTGGCAGCAAATAATCCCGGCCATCCATCGCTGCCAAAGCGCGAGCAGCAAAAAACAACCCCACGGCAGCCCGCGGACTTGCCCCCGTCGAGAGCGCCGGCCAATCGCGTGTCCGCCGCACCACAGCGACCATATAGGGATAAAGCGACGGCTCCACCTTCACGCGCTCCACTTCGCCGCGCGCCGCCGCCAGCACTCCCGGCTCTAACGGAATCAATCCCATTTCATCCAGCCGGTGCGGATCGAAGCCCGCGCCATAACGCGCCAGAATCTCCGCTTCTGCTTCAGCCGGCGGATACGAAATCCCAATCTTCAGCAGAAATCGATCCAGTTGCGCCTCGGGTAGCGGATACGTCCCTTCGAACTCGATCGGGTTCTGCGTCGCGAGCACCGTAAAGTTCTCCGGCAGCGGATACCGAAGGCCATCAACCGTGACCTGCCGCTCTTCCATCGCTTCAAGTAGCGCCGATTGCGTGCGCGGCGGCGTCCGGTTAATCTCATCCACCAGCAGCAGGTCCGTGAACACCGGCCCGCGGTGAAACTGAAACCCGTTCTCGGCCAAATTAAAAACGTTCGTTCCGGTAATGTCGGCGGGCATCAGGTCCGGCGTGCACTGCACGCGATGAAAACCAAGCCCGCATACGCGCGCCAGGCTCTTCACGATCAACGTCTTCGCCAATCCGGGTACGCCCTCGATGACCGCATGGCCGCCGCACGCGAGCAGCACCAGAAGCTGATCGATCACCTCCTGCTGCCCCACAATCACCCTTGAAAGTTCGCCGCGAACATGCGCAGCGAGCGCCGGAAAGTGTTCCAATGTCTATCTGTTCTCCCGATCTCTCCGATAATCGACAAGTCGGCCGGTGTAGCGCGCCATATCCTGCGCGACTGGCAAAATCTCGCCCGCGCGGGGTTTCCGGCTCTGCGCCTCGGCGGCCTTTTGCAGAGTAGCCGAAAAATGCGCCGTATCCCATCCCAGGCGCTCGCCCGCCGCGCGCGCCAGCTCCGCATCCGTGATGCCGGCCGGCAATCTCAGCCTGTGCGCGGCCGCCACCCGCAGATGACGATATCCAACCGCTGCCGGAACCGAAGCCGCTCCGGCGCTTTCATATAACGCGCCGAGCGTGTCTACAAATTCTAGCGGCGAGAGCCGCGATTCCACTCGCGCAGCAATCACCGGTCCCCACCGTCTACTGTAGGCAAACAACACCGCAGCACACAGTAGCGCAAACTGTACCAATCCCCACTTAACGGGTGTGCCCCCGATGTAGCTCCACAGCGAGCGGCGCTGGCCATGAAAATACTCGTCCCAGTAAATCTTGCGCTCGGGCTCGTTGCCCGCTGCCGATACCGCGTCCAGAAACAGCAGCAGGTTATCTGCTTTGTCCAATCCTGCATTCGTGAGCGGTGTCGCGGCTGCCCACCACAGCAATTCGCCTTTGCCCATTTGCCAGGAAACCGCGACTGGCTTATCGCCGCCATACAGCCCAAGTTGGCTCACCCCCAATTGCTTCCATGACGTACGCGGCTCCATGCTGATGCGGGTCGCCCCGCGAGTAAACGGCGAAGGCAGGTCGGAGGAAAACTGCCTCCACTCCTGTCCCGGCTCGGGATCGGAAACGTTGGCGCCTGCAAAAAACCGGCCCAGCCGTTCCCCGCAAAACAGCACGCGGCCTCCGTTCCGCACAAATCGCAGCAGCGCCGCGCGTTCGGCATTTTCAGGCATCTCGGTCGGTTCCGCCAAAATCAGAACCGCGCGCGGAGCCGCCTCTCGCAATCGCAGCGGCGATTCCTCCCAGCGGCGCACCGGATACCGAAGTTGTTCCAGCAGCAGATACGCCGCGCGCGCTCCGCCTGACCCCGAGTCATACGACGACGGCACCGTGCTCTCGACGCCATTCGCGGGCGCAAACGCAATCGTCGCCGCGGCCATCAAAATGGCGAGCGCTCCGGCCCCCATCAGCAGCCGCCGGTCGGCTCGGCTCAATTCACCTGGCAACCGAGCGCCTCCAGCGATTGCAAGCAACGCGAAAAATCTTCCGGTGTCGCGGGAATGTAAGCATACCAGCAGCGCTCTAGTGCTTGAGCGAGCGCGCGGAACGGTCCCGCCGTTTCGCTGGCCGCAAGCGCCCGGAGATACTCGCGCGGCGTCCGCGTGCGGTCGGGAGGAAGCATGCCTTTTGCTTGCAAACGTGTAACGCCCGCCCAGTACGCGCATTGGACCGCCGCGCGTAAATCGCCCGCCTGCGCCGCTGTCTGCGCGGCCGCGATCCACTCATCCCAACTGCGAACCGGCACATCGTGCGGAGCGCCTGACAATTGCAATCCGGCGGTGCTCCGCGCGCGTTGCACCAACCAGAACGCAAGCAAGCCAGCCGCACCGATCAAAACCAGCCAGAACACCAGCCACGCTCCGGTGGAGTGTCCCCCCATTGCTGTGAAAAAGCGCGCCAACCAGCGTCCAAACCACGCGAACACGCGTTGCCGGAACCGTTCCCAAGCGCTCGGTGGACCATTGCCCGCAAATTCTGGCCGCGCCAGAATCCGCTTCAACACGGAACGCGCCTCCGCTCTCGAAGCAGGCGAATCGTATTCTTCGAGTTGCCGTGCCAGGTGATCGAGCCACCTTTGAGCCCCCGCCCGATGTTTCGCGGGTGCAGTCGAAATCGAGAACACGCCGTCTGCGCTTTGCACCCGCCACACATCCGGGAGTTTTGGCGAATTGCCCGATTGCAACGAACGCGACAGTTCGCGTATCCTGCTGGCCAGCGCGCCGGGGCTCGTAAACTCGACCGTGCTTGCTGCTTGAAGCGAAGCCGCTGTCAGCACGCCCCACAACAGGACTACTCTCATCGCATCGTCAGGAGAGAATCGACGGAACCGTGGAGGAACCGCCCTGTACCCTTCGCTCACTCGTCGGGTCCATCATGAACTGCAAATCGAACGCTTCTTTGCGCACCCGTAGGTCGAAATAGAAAACGGAGGTGCCAATGAGAATAACCGGCGTGATCAGTACGTTGATCGCCACACTGACCACCTGGTTCAAAGCCAGATAGAAACGCAGCATGGCTGGATCGTGCCTTGCCGATACGATCGCTACCTGTAGCGGCGCTCCGGCGAGTCCGCCGATCGCAATCGTCAGGACAAAATACAAGATGTACAGGACGAACGCTCGTCCCGCGCAGCCTCGAGTGAGATTCCAACTGCGCGAGAGCGATTCGCTCGGCCCTCGCCCTTCAATCAATGCGGCCGGCACACAAACCAGCAGCCGGCAGGCCACGTAAATGCCCGGAATGATCAGCGCCAGAAAGGCTCCCAACGTGGCGAGCCCGTTCAGAACCACCACCCCGAATAGCGACCCGATCTCGTCCCACACGCGCCGGAGCGAGACGGAAATCGAAGTCGATCGCCCAAGATAGATCTCGGTCACCGCGAATATGGTTCCGCCTTGCGAGAGGAGATAGACGACGATCCCCACCACGACTTCCACTAGCCCGATGACAATCGCTATCCAGGCGACCCGCCACAGCATCACAGCCGCCGCCGTTCCGTGCCCGCTGCGCAGGGCCGGATACTGGATGAGATAAATCTGCACGAGCCCAATGGCCAGCGTGAGTAAGTGCGGAATGCCGCAGATTCCAATAAACAAGAGAAAATTGCGGCGATAAAGAGAAAATGTTCGATCCAGAATCTCGCCGAGTCTAAGCGGGCGAAGATCGAAAGCCGTCATGAGTCACCTGCCTTGCAGTGGAATTCATAATAGCAGCGGAGATGGGAGCGTGAGTCCCTGACTGAGCCGCGACCGCCAGGGAGCGGTATTAGCCCTAAACCGCCGCAATCAGCGCTTTCGTGTATCGCAGGCTCTCTTCTAACGCCTGCCGCTCGCGCACTGCTTCGTCCGGCGTGGTCCACGGCTCATCTTGATAAGGTTTGCCCCGCTCGGCGATTTCCAGATACCGCTCGAATTCCCAGGCCGGCGTGTTTCGGTAAGCATCCCAGAACTTGCGGTCACGGTAGGGCAAAATCCGCGGCCCGAACACGATAGATTCGAGCGACAGCGCTTTGCCCGGACACCATTCGATGTACTTCCGCACGTACGAATCGATATCCACGTTGCCGCGGCCCATTTGTACCCACGTCACTGCCGCTCCCTGCGGTACTCTCCAAACCGCGCTGTCGCGCACATGACTCGTCAGCACGTAAGGATGAAGCGTATCAAGGGTCAAGTGGGGGTCCTCGATTGTCCACAACGGGTTTCCCGAATCGAGACAGACCCCCACGAAGTCGCGGCCGGCTTCTTCCACGAGCATTTTTAGTTCGCGGGCCTGCATATCGCCGGCGTGGTTTTCAATGGCGATCTTGATGTTCGAATCTACTGCTTTCGGCCGGACACGATGGAGCACTCGAACCGTATCTTCTATATGCGCTTCGATAGGACCGGGCCGCCGGTCGTCCGCGCTCCCCAGCACTGCCCGCACGATCTTTGAACCGACGATATGCGCCGACTCGATCATGCCCTCAAGCTGCTGCTCCGCCGTGCCCTGCGAGGCATCGAACATCTTGGAGGTCGGGCAGATCGACTTCATCCCGATCTCCACTTCCAGCCCAAGCCTCGCCGCCTGCTCTCGAACAGTCCGCAAATTCTGCGGATCCAGACTCCCGATAAATCGGATCTCGGAGAAATGCACCACCTGAACCTGCCGCGCGGCGCAATAGTCCAGATACTGCGTCGGCGTCCAGTTCTGGCCGCGAAGACTGAAGAGATCGATTCCGAGCTTGACCTTGGACTGATTAGACATGGCTGCGAGCGGCGTTGCGGCGGCAACTCCGAGAAACGAGCGGCGATCCACTATTTCTCGACTGTATCAGCCGCCTCGCTATCGGACTTGCAAAGCGCCCGCGGGATTAAAATCTCCACTCGCCGAGGCTTGACAAACCGCCTCGGATTCACGGGTTCGTACCCTTGTGCGTCTATGTATGTTTGACTAAAATGACGCATAGAAGCTGGGAAGTCTGCCACACGTCGTCCAGTCGGCGCGTGCCGCGGGCATCGCGGCACATCTCTTTCACTTGTTCAGAACCCCCCAGCGCCAGCCGGACTTCGCGCCGTGCTTCCTCCGTCCTTCCGCCAGCGCGAGAAACAGCAGTGCGGTCAGCCCGAACGTCGCAAAATGAACCGCCCTGTGCTGAAAGCTGACCGCGTGTAAGGGCGTGTACGGCTGCGTCCCCAACTCCCGCTTCCACGAACCGGGCAAAAACGATCCAATCACCACACCGCACACCCAAAACGGAGCAACTCGCCGCAACACAGATCGGAATCGCCGGGCGCGGACGGCCGGCCCACCATTTTGGACCCTCACCACTCCCCGGGCTTCCTGCTCACGTAACCTCGCCGCGTCGCGGACGTCCTACCAGATCGCATTCGAATAGTGTTCCCGGATCCGCCGGTCCGAAGTGATAAGCGGAGCCTCGTTGCGAGCCATGGCATTCGCCACAATCAATCGGTCTCCCGGTTCCCGAGTCCAGTTCACCGAAATCGCTTGATCGACAATCGCGGCCATTGGCAACTGGCACACTCCCAATCCAATCCGCTGAGCCATGTGAGCTAGAATCTCGTTCGCCCCCTGCGCAAGCCCGCCTGCCTTGTGCAGCATTTCCAGTTCGAGGAGCACCATCGCGGAGATCAACAAATCACTCGTTTCGAGCAATTTCGCAGCTCGCGGTGAAAGGCTGGCCGTCCTTCCGGCAGCTAGCCAAATAACGGCGTTTGTATCGAGATAAGCGATTAGGGGAGGCGCCACTTTCGCCCCCACTCCGTCTTCGCCTCATTCCAAATCCCTTCCAGTGCATGCTCGATCTCTTCCGGATCGACTCCCTTCAGAATCGGATCCTGGGCCAATCGAGCCAACTTGGAGGGTGCGTCCTGCGGGAGAAGCCGAAGAGTTCGCCCCTTGTGAACGATCTCGATCAGCTGCCCTTCTAACGCCCGGTCCGCAAGCGAGAAAAGATTCTTTCGAAATTCCGTGGCCGAGACCTTCATATCCACAATGTACCAGTTGCAAGTACATCCTGTACATCCGTTACGCACGCAGCGCTGTGTTTCTTCTCAACCTGGGTTAAACGATCCGCCCATCCCCCCGCGGCCCTCCCGGCCTCCGCATCGCAAACGCCTCCGCCACAAAATACCCCAGCGCATCGCTCAGGTGCGTCCGCTTCCGGTCCGATTTATCCAACTCGCTCGTCGCCTGCCCGCTCTCATCTAACCGCCATCGCACTTGCTCGAAATCCCGAATCAACTCCTTACACCGCGGATCAATAAACAACCTCCGCTCGCCAATAGCGCTGCACAACCGGCTGTTCATCACATTCACCCGATCCCGCACGCTCGGGTTCGATGTCGCCGCCCGCACCGTCATCCGCACCTGCGGCACGCGCGCAAAAAACTCACGAATCAAACCCCAGTCCGTATCCGTCCCGCTTGTCCTCCGTTGGTGCCCGCTCGCGTCGCCATAGACATCCACCAGCAGCGTCCGCCCGCCTCCCAGCCTCCGCGCTTGCTCCAGAAACGCTTCGCACGCCATCGGCGTATTCGCGTTCTCGATCGCCATTTCGTCCAGCACGTAAACGCTCTCGCCCGCGCGCTGCACAAGCACCGAACACATCGGATGCACATTGAAATCGAGCGACCACACCAGCCTTTCTCGCGAATCGAACTCGCACGCCCGCACATTCTCCGCCCGCGAGAACGCATGATATGCCAGCCCCACGGCTGCATGCTCGAAGCTCGCCTCGAACTCCTGCCGGTACAGCCGTTCGTCCAGTTCACGGGCCGCGCTCGCCAGCTCCTCGGGGCTCACATTTCCGCCTTCCGCGGTCGAAAACCGGAACGCCTCCCATTCCGGATCTTGCTGCGCGTGTTCGAATCGCTCGAACAAATGATTCGATCCTTGCGGCGTTCCGATAAACAGCGCCCCGCCCCGCCGGTCGCTCAATGCCGGTCGCAGCACTTCCGTCCAACACTCCGGACGCATCGACGCATACTCGTCCAGCACCACGAAATCCAGTCCATGCCCGCGCAGCGATTCGTACTGATCCGCTCCGCGCAGCGCGATCGTGCCGCCGCGCTTTAGCCGTACGCTCAAGTCGCTCTCATTCGGCTTCGCTGCCCAATACTCCCGCGTCAACTGTTTTAATCGGCTCCACGCAATTCGCTTCGCCTGCACTGCCGTCGGAGCCACATACCACGCCATCCCCTCCCGGCCCCACACCGCCCGCATCAATTCCACCAGGGCCAAGTGCGTCTTCCCGAATCGCCGCCCCGCCACCAACACGCGGAATCGCTTCGGAGACTGGTACACCTCCATCTGCGCCCGCCGCAGCCGGATCTTCATCGCCTACTCCACCTCCACCACAAACGGCGCCGGCGCCGCTTCCCGGCTGGATTCGCGGCGCTCCTGCTCGCGCGCCCCGCACCGCGTCTTCACCCAGAAAATCGTCGCCGCCGTATTCTTCCCCGAAGTCGCCATTTGGAACAGCGACTCCAACACCTTCGCATTCGCCTCAATCGCCCCCAAATCCAATTCGCTGCGAAAATGTTTGCGCAGCGTCTTGGGTGTCATACCCAGCAGCTTTGCAATGTCCTCCTGGCGTGTCCCCAACGCCGCCATCGCTTTTACCTGCCCCCGCTTCTCGTCCGTCGCTATGAAAGTTGGCCGTGCCATTAACCCTGTTATTACCGTCCGTTTCGCCGTAATTACTGCACACGAAGGCTAACTGAAGCCGCTCTTCTCCCAACCCCAATTACGGTCCAACTTGTTGAAAATAAAGGAAATAAATAGATAGGCCCGGTTTGTGACCGGGCGCCGGAGAGCTCTTCTTTTTTATAGACGGGAAAAACCCCGGTAACTCTATGTCGCCTTCAACCGCTCGGCAATCTCTTTCGTCGAAATCGCGCCTTCGCGAATCACTTTCCAGTACGGCTCCGTGATGTCAATCGTCGTCGCGCCGGTTCCGCTGCATCGTCCGCCATCGAGCACCAGATCCACGCGCCCGTCCATCTTCGCGAACAGATCGATGCCGCTCGAAATCGTCGGTTGCCCGGACATGTTCGCGCTCGTCGCAATCAGCGCGTGTCCGGTCTTCTCCACTATCGCATTCAGCACGGGCGAGTTGGCATGCCGCATCGCGAGCCGTCCGGTGTTCCCTGTGACCTTGAGCGGCACCTTGGCCGAAGCCGGCACAATCATCGTCAGCGGTCCAGGCCAGAAGTGGCGCGCCAGAATGTAGAAGCGGCTGTTCAGCTCCTTCGCCAGATCCTCTGCCATCAGCACATCGGTGATCGCGAGCGGTAGCGAGCGGACAGTCTCTCGTCCCTTCGCAGCAAACACGCGGCCCACCGTATGCAGATTCAGCGGATCGGCCGCCAGCACGTACAGCGCATCCGTGGGAACACCGACGATATTCCCGCGCGCAATCTCCTGCACGGCACGATCGATCGCGTTCGCCTCGGGATTTTCGACATCGACTTCAATCAGATCCGTTGCCACGTCTAACGTTCACCAAGCGCCTGGGCGACCTGCACCGCCATGTCATAGCGGCCGAACGGCGCGCTCAACTGCGCGCCCTGCACCAGCGTGCGTGCGCGCTCCGCCATCTCCTGCGCGATCAAAATTCCTTCCGCCCTCGCTTTATCGGCGCTATCGGCGTGCCGCATCCTCTCCATGTATTGCGGTGGAACGGGAACGCGTAGCTCGTTCACCATAAACTCCGCATTCCGATAACTCGTCAGCGGCCAGATCCCGGCAATCACCGGAATCTGAAACTGCTCGGTGCGCCGCAAAAAATATTCCAACAATTCCAGATCGAACACCGGCTGCGTCACCACATACTCGGCGCCGGCTTCTATCTTCCATTCAAAGCGCCGCAGCTCTTCGTCCATGTTCACCGCGCCGGGATTCGCTCCCACGCCGATCAGCAGCGCCGCCTGCGAACCCATCGGATTGCCGCCAATGTCTAATCCCTGATTCAAATTGTTCACGATATTCGTGAGCCCGATCGAATCGACATCGAACACTGCGGTCGCATCCGGATACGTTCCCATGCGCGGCGGGTCGCCGGTAATGCAGATCAGGTTCCGCACGCCCGCCGCATGCGCGCCCAGCAGCTCGGACTGCATGCCCAGGATATTGCGGTCGCGGCAGCAGAAATGGAGTACCGCCTCGATCCCAGCTTGCTGTTGAATGAGCTGGCACGTAACCTGAGCGCTCATGCGAGCGCTCGCCCGCGGCCCGTCCGGTACGTTGATGCAGTCGATTCCGTTCTCTTTGCACAGCCGCGCGCCCGCAATCTCCTTGGAAGCATCCACCCCGCGCGGCGGAAGAATCTCGACAAACGCGACAAACTTTCCAGCCGCCAGCTTCGCGCCGAGTTGCGATTTCTCGGCCATCGGAACCTTGCTCAGCTTCTTTACATCGGGTTTTTGCCTGGCTTCGACAATCACGTTAGCTGTCCGGTATTGCACCGGTTGCATGGAACGGATCTCGCTGCAAATCTGCTTGATGTGCTCCGGCGATGTGCCGCAACAGCCGCCGATCACGCGCACGCCCGCCTGCAAAAAGCGCCGCGAATATTGGGCCATATATTCGGGCGAGCACAGATAGATATTGCGCCCTTCCACTCTCGCCGGCAGGCCCGCGTTCGGCATGGCGCTGAGCGGCTTCGACGTGAACGCGCCCATCTTCTCGATCGTTTCGAGCGCCACTTTCGGACCCGCGGAACAATTAACGCCCGCTACATCCACCGGCCAATCGTCGAAACTATGCGTAAACGTCTCAATGCTGGTTCCGTCGCGCAAGTTACCGTCGTCGCCGACCGTGACCTGCGCGATAATCACCATCTCCGGTCCGGCCGCTTCTCTGGCCGCGAAGATCGCTTCCCGCAGCTCGCTCAAATCGTAAAACGTTTCGAGCACCAACAAGTCAACTCCAGCGCCCACCAGCGCTTCCGCCTGCTCCTGGAAAACGGCGCGCGCTTCTGCAAACGACATCGGACCCAACGGCTCAATCGGCGCTCCCAGGGGCCCGATCGCTCCGGCCACAAACGCGCGTTCGCCCGCGGCCTCCCGCGCCAGCCGCACGCCCGCTTCGTTGATGGCCCGTAGTTTTTCTGATAAACCAAAACCCGCCAACCGCACGCGATTCGCGCCGAATGTGTTCGTCTCCAGCACTTCGGATCCGGCCCTGACGTACTCCTGGTGAACTTCTTTCACCAGCAGCGGGGCGGACAAATTCAATTCGTCGAAGCAGCGGTTAATAAAGATGCCTTTGGAATAAAGCATCGTTCCCATCGCGCCGTCCGCAATAATGACCTTTGAATGCAGCTTTTCTCGAAACTCGGCAGCGCGAGTTTGGGTAATTGGGTCGATGGTGGTCACCGGGGAATTAGCTAAATTGTAGCGCGACTAACGTGCTCGCCTTAGAGGCTCAACGTGATCCCTTCCCCCGGTTTGGCGTTTAAAAACCGCGCTGCGCTCTCCTGGTTCATGCCGATTTCGAGGTACCCGGAACTACCCGCGTAGACAAAGCATTCGTCGCGCGACCCGTTTCCGAAGGTCTCCTGAAAACTGGTAATCCGGTGAAAGTTCACGGTCAGCGTAAAGCCCCCCGCGCGCACATCGGCGAACTCAGCAATTTTGAAGTTAGTGACAGCGTTCCCGAAGCGATCGACACTCAGCAATTTCCCCTGCCATACTCGTTCTTTTACCTGCTTCGATTCCAGGTCCGGCAGCAGTTCCATTTCCTCTAGAACAGGGCCAATCTCGCTTTCGTGGGCCGCTCCGCTGGCGAGCGCCGCCGCAGTCGGCGCAAAGATATCCCGCCCGTGAAATGTGCTGGAGGGCGAATCGAGCCAGAACTTCGGATTCTTAATTTCCCAGACCTGCCGCGCGCCGCCTCTTGCCGCAACCAGGCTGAGCACTCCATTATCCGGCGCAATAAAGTACTGCCCGAGCGATTTCATCAGAATGGGTTTGCGGGACGTGCCGACGCCTGGATCGACCACAATTACGTGGACCGTACCGGCCGGAAAATACGGCGCCGCCTGGTCAATTGTGTAAGCGCCCGAATAGATCGAGAAGGCCGTGATCTCATGGCAGATGTCCACCAGCCTCGCCTGCGGGCACCGGTTCAGAATCACGCCTTTCATGGTCCCCACGTAGTGGTCTGCCAGTCCGAAATCGGTGGTCAGAGTTATAAGCGGTAATGCCAAGCTGGACTGCATACACTGTTAAAATTTTATTGAACCCCCCCGCTTGCTTTATTTCGATCACAATGCAACTACGCCCGTTGCGCCTGAAGTTGCGGAAACCATGCGCGACGCCCTTTGCCGTGTGTTCGGTAACCCTTCGAGCACGCACCGGGAAGGGCAGTTAGCGCGGCAGCAGCTTGAAGATGCCCGGCGCGCGATTGCCGGTTTTCTCCACGCCTCCGCGCCCGAGCTTGTGTTCACCAGCGGCGGCACCGAAGCCAACAATTTAGCGATTCTCGGCCTGCCCACCGATCGTAAGCACGTTATCACAACCGCGCTGGAACATCCATCCGTGCTGGAGCCTTTTCGCCGGCTCGAACAGAAAGGCATCGGCGTAACCTATCTTGGCCCCAATCGCGACGGAATCATCGAAGCCGAAGGCGTCCGGCAAAATCTTCGCCCCGAAACCATCCTGGTCTCGGTCATGCATGCCAACAACGAAACGGGCGTGATTCAGCCCATTTCCGAAATCGCCGCATCCCTGCGCGCGGCGGGACAGCGCATCTATTTCCATTCGGATGGCGTGCAGGCCTTCGGCAAAATTCCCGTCGATGTCGAGGAACTCGGCGTCGACCTCTACTCCATCAGCGCGCACAAGGTTTATGCGCCCAAGGGCGCCGGCGCTTTGTTTGTGCGTAAGGGCACGCCGCTGCACGCGATTCAGCATGGCGGCCGTCATGAGCGCGAGCGCCGCGCCGGAACCGAAAATGTCCCCGCCGCCATGTGCTTTGCCCGCGCCCTCGAGCTTTGTGGCGCGGACATATCCGCGCTCCGCGACCAGTTCGAGTCCGAAGTCCTTTCGGCGCTCGATGATGTCGAACTCAACGGCGTTCGCGAACCACGTCTTCCCAACACCAGCAATCTCCTCTTTCGAGGCATCCCCGCTCAGCCGTTGTTGATTGCTCTCGATATGCGGGGAATCGCCGTGTCCACCGGGTCTGCGTGCAGCAGCGGCTCCATCGAGCCATCGCCTGTGCTGCTCGCCATGGGCCGCAGCCGCGAGGAAGCCAAATCCAGCGTCCGTTTTTCCTTCGGCCGCTACAACACTGCTGATGATGTTCGCGTGCTCACCGAGGCAGTCATCGCTTGTGCTCGTCAGTTGCGGGAGAAACAGCTTGCCGGCTGAGCGCAATCTCATCGCCGTGGCCATGTCCGGCGGGGTCGACAGCTCCGTGGTGGCCGGATTGCTTCACCGGCAAGGCCCGGTCGTCGGACTCACCATGCAGTTGTGGAATCAGCGGCGACTGCCGGAGCTTACACCCGAAGGCGGTGCTACGGGCCGCTGCTGCTCGCTCGACGACGTTTACGACGCGCGTTTTGTCGCCTCGGTGCTCGGCATCCCTTATTACGTGGTCAATTTCGAGGAGCAATTCGAGCGGCAGGTCGTGAAGCCGTTTGTGGAGGATTACCTCGCAGGCCGTACGCCGATTCCTTGCACGCTCTGTAATAACTTCATCAAGTTCGATCAGTTTCTCGAAATGGCCGATGGCGTCGGCGCCGAAAAGATAGCGACCGGCCACTATGCGCGTTTGAGCGTCGATGAAGAAACCGGGCGCTACGCGATGCGAACCGGCGTCGATTCCGCGAAAGACCAGACCTATTTTCTCTTTGGTCTGACCCAAGCCCAGTTGGCGCGGACGTTGTTTCCTCTGGGCGGAATGCAGAAACAGCAGGTCCGCGCGCTCGCTGCGGAGCTCGGACTTCCGGTAGCCGCAAAGAACGACAGCCAGGAAATCTGTTTCGTTCCGAACGGCGATTACGCGGCTTTCATCGATGCCTACTTTCGGGAGCAGGGAATTGATCCCGCCGTCACGCAGGGCGAAATCGTAGACACTTCCGGCCGTGTACTCGGAGAGCATCACGGAACGCATCATTTCACCGTCGGCCAGCGCCGTGGGTTACGCATCGCCGCGGGCGAACCCTTATACGTGATTGCCACCGAACCAGCCACCCAGCGCGTCCTCGTTGGCCGGAATGAAGAACTGCTGCGGCCTTCGCTCATCGCCAGAGACGTAAACTGGCTCTCCATCTCTGCGCCCGAGGAGCCCCGCCGTGCTCAGGTCAAAATTCGCAACAAACATGTTGCGGCTGCTGCCACACTTGTACCTCTGGAACACGCTTCGCGCGTCGAAGTAGTTTTCGATCAGCCGCAGCGGGCGGTGACTCCCGGTCAAGCCGCTGTCTTCTACGACGGCGATCTCGTGCTCGGCGGCGGCTGGATCGACTGACTCTCAAATTGGCCCGGAACAAAGGTTGGCTCCAAACCCGTGCTGAGTATGCGTTTGCCGCAACTCTTCTTTACGAGCTCGAACACCTGCCGCTACCGCTTGCGCGGCGGCTAGCGAATGGCGCGGCCGGGTTTCTGGATCGAGCCATGCCCAAACTCCGCCGCGTCGGCCTTACAAACCTGCGTTTCGCCTTTCCGGACCTCGATCCCGCGCAACACAACCGGATCCTCGATGGCGTATTTCAGAGCATTGCGCGCCTGCTGCTCGCGACGGCGCGTTTTCCCCAACTCAACGCCTCAAATATCAATGACTGGATTGAGTACGAGGGTCTGGAACACTATCACCAAGCAAAGCAAAACGGCCGCGGCGTTTTGGTCGCCACCGCCCATCTCGGCAATTGGGAGCTGAGCGCCTTTGCCCACGCGCTGATGTGCGAACCGATGAACGTTTTGGTCCGGCCTCTCGATAATCCGCACGTCGACAGGTTAGTCGAGCAGCGCCGTACGCTATCTGGCAATCGTCTGATCTACAAATGGGACGCCGCTCGCGCCATCCTGAAAGCGCTGAAAAACAACGAAGCGGTCGGCATTCTGATCGATCAGAACACCACGCCGGCCGAGGGCGTTTTCGTAAACTTCTTCGGCAAGCTCGCCTGTGCCGGGTCGGTGTTCGTCAAGCTCGCACATCATTCCGGCGCTCCGGTCATCCCAGGCTTCGCGCTCTGGGACAAATCGCGCAAGCGCTATGTTCTCCGCTTCTACCCGGCCATCCCCATGACCGGCGATGTTCAGGAAGATACCCAGAGAATCCATAGTATCTTCGAGGGCATCATCCGTGAACACCCCGATCAATGGATGTGGATTCACCGGCGTTGGAAAACCCGTCCGCCCGGCGAACCCACGCTGTACTGATCGATCAGAATTGAATCTCTGCTGAGATCTGTAGAATGCGCGGATCGCGCGCGCCACTCACCGTTCCGAATCCGTTGATGTTGTTAATCGTTCCATCCGGATTCAAGTACGCGTTTTTCACACCGCCATTGATTCCCGCGTAATTGATGGTGCTGAAGATCCCGCTGTTATTCGAGACTCCGTTTCCGCCCACGCCGCCGAATTGCGGATGGTTGAAGGCATTGAACGCGTCGAGGCGCAGCACGATGTTGTACCGCTCACGCATGGCAAACGTCTTCTGAAGGCTCAAATCGGTGTCGTTGATACCAGGGCCGTAGAACGGATAACGTCCTTCGCCCAATCCGATGTTGCCCACCGGCGGCGGCGCAAATGCACTCGCATTCAGCCAACTGTACGGCCCGCTCTGGTTGTATCCCTTTAGCGGATCGCCAACCACTTGGATCCGGCCGCCTTCAGTATATGAACCGGTGATGTTTTCATTGTTGTATCCCGGGATGCTGAAGCTCACCTCATACGGCGACCCGCTTTGGAGCCGCGTCAGGCCGGAAATTTGCCATCCATCGAGCAACGCGTGCGCAAACGCATGACTGGTGAACAGGCTGGGAATCGGGTAAATGTAATCGATCGCGAGCGTGTGCCGCCGGTCAAAAGTGAGCGGCCCGTAATTGGCGAATCGCGTCAGGTTGTCGATGCGCACGTAATCTCCATCTCCGCTGGTTACGCCCAGCGCTTTGCTATACGTATACGCAACTCCGAGGAACAGCCCTTTGACAAACCGCCGGTTCAGGCTCACCTGGAGCGAGTTGAAATTCGACGTGCTGTCGAATTCGTGTATTGCGATATCGCCGAATCCCGGATAGGGGCGGATGAAATCGCGTGGCAGAGCGCCCGCCCCGAGCGGCTTCGCCCCTAATTTGGTCGGGTCCTGATTTTGCGGCAGGAACGTCGCGCCGTACGGGATTCCGTTCAGATTGCGCTGGTCCAGCAAATGCCAGGATTTCGACCCAACATACGCAGTGTCCAGCACGAGTTCGAACGGAAGCTTCGTCTGGATTCCCATGCTGTAGCTGGCTGTGGTCGGAACGTTGCCCGAGTACTCGAGCGCATGCAGACTGCTCGGCCCGAAAATGATGCTCTGCGGGCTGATCTGGTTCATCAGCCCGTAGTACAGATTCGGAGTAAACGAAGAAGGCGGGTTCGTGATTTCATCGAAAATCTCATTGCCTTGGAAGCGGTCGTAGAAAATACCGCCGCCGCCACGCAGAACAAAGCGCTGCGCTCCGGTAATGTCCCAGGCAAAACCCAGGCGTGGCGAATACAGGATTCCTCGATCCTGCACCAGGTATTTGTTAATCCCGCGCCCTGCCTGACGAATGCCGTTTAGCAGATCGCCCGAGCCCTGAACAATATCGCCAATCGCGTAACTCGGCAAGCAGGGCACCAGCGGGCCAGGTGTCGCAGACGTGCAAGCCGATGCCGAACCGGGCATTGGAGCGGCACGATCCACTGCTACTTTCGTGCTTCCGATTAAGGCCGGATAGTACAACCGCGGCGCGGCGGCTGGATTGTAGTCCCAGGGCAGAAAATTCGACGTCTGCAAGCCCGCGTCGAACTGCGGCTGGATCCAGTAGAAACGGATCCCGTAATCGAGAGTAAAGTTGGACTTGATCTTCCAGGTATCCTGTGCGTACCACTCAATGTTCGAGTAACGATATTTGCCCAACAGGTAAGCAGAGGCCTGATTGAAGTTCCGGTAAATTCCCAGCGCGGCATTGGCAAAGCCGAAGCCGGAATCGTATGGATTGCTGGAGTCGTCCGAAAAATCGTAGCTTCCGTTCGCATTCGCAAACGAAGTTTGATCCTTCCGGCTGCGCTGCGCGTAGAAGCCGATCTTGAATAGATGCTGGTTCCAGACCTTACTGAAATTGTCGATGAACTCGATGCTTGTGTTGTAGTTGAAGAATGGCGCGTTATTGGTGCCGAAAGATCCGGTCCCATTCAACCGCGTTCCGTTGAACGCGAACGTTGGAATAAAGTCATCCTGGATCGCGTTTGGATACAGCACCGGCAAATTATTCAACCCGTTTGCGGCACGCGTGAGTCCGTTTGTGGTTGGCGTGATGTTGATGATGTTCTTGCCGAAACCCCAGGTAAATTCATTCACAACCGTCGGCGTCAGGTTGGATGTCAAACTGACCGCCCAGGCTCTGCCAGGCCGGGCATCGGTAATCGGCACCTTCGGAATATTGGTGCCCAGCACAAAACTTCCATATGCCGACGTCACCGCATCGTAGTTGTTAATGTACCGGACAAAAAGATGGTTCTTGTCGCTGAGGTTGAAATCGAGGCGGCCTAAATCCTCCCGCCGCGGATATGGTCCGGAGATCGCCGTCTGCAGATTGAACCCCTTATTGGCGGCCGATTGTGCATTCGGCAGCGGATACACATTCAAGATCGCGAGACCGGTCGGAGACAAGCGGCTCGTTGGTATGCGGTTGCCCGGAAAACATGCGTTGCTCGTATAGTCGCGAATGCACGTAATCGGATTGCCGTTCTTATCCACCGACTGTGAAAAGTCCCCCTGCCTCTCCAGCGCGGTGGGAACCGTGTTCTGATGAATTCCCTGCGGCTGTAGTTGGTTTTGAAACTCTTCGCTGGTGAAGAAATAGACTCTGTTCTTCAGCTTCTCGAGAAAGCCCGGACCATAGATCGGACCGCCAAAGGTATAACCTGCATCGTTGTAACGAAAGCGGTTGCGCGGCACGCCCTGGCGGTTGTTGTACCAGTTATTCGCGTTCAGACTTTCATGGCGGTGCAGGATATACCCGGAGCCATGAAACTGATTGGTTCCGCTCTTGGTCACCACGCTGATTTGTGAGCCGGAGGAGCGGCCGTATTGCGCCTGATAGTTGCTGGTCAAAATTCGAAACTCCTGGACAGAATTCAGGCTGACGGTGGCTAGTTGATCTCCGTTATTGCCGGTATCTACGTTGCCAACTCCATCGAGAGTCAAATTGTTCTGATTACTTCTCGATCCGTTGGCGGTAATCGAGCCGACTCCGCCGTGGCTAGCCGTCTGGATGCTCGGCCAGGTGGTGATCCCTGGCACCAGCGCAACCAGCGGCAGATAGCTCCGGCTGTTCAGCGCGATGTTCGTGATCTGTTTGTTCGTGAGCGATTCCGAACGCTCTCCGCTTTCCGTCTGGAGCTGCAAGCCTTGTGCCGTCACTTCGATCGATTCGTTTACCTGGCCCACTTGCAGCTTGAGAGTGCCGACGTTCAGGTTTTCGTTCGCCTGATGGTTAATGTCGGTTTTCTCGAATTTCTTGAAGCCCGGCGCTTCGGCCGAGATGTTGTAAATGCCGGGAGGCATTTGCGGAAACACGAAACGCCCGGCGTTATCGGTAGCGGTATTCACCGCGTAATTCTTCGTGGTCTCGGTTGCGGTCACTTTCGCGTTGACGATCGCAGCGCCCGATGGATCGATCACCGTCCCGGCGATGGAACCGGTTGTCGTCTGCGCCCCAAGCCGGACGATGTATGCACACACGAAGATCCAGAGTAGAGAAATTTTTCTCGACACGATACTCCCTCTTAGCTTTTTGCAACTTCCCCGGCATGAAGTTATATCACAGCGTAGGAGAGAGAGGTCAACTGTTACGCTTACGCGTGTTGTCCTGTCGTCAGGTGTTCCACTTCCAGCAAATTCTTCAACTCAGTTTCATCGAGAGTTTCTTTTTCGATCAACCTCTGAACAATCTGTTCGAGCGCAGCGCGGCGTTCCCGCAAAATACTTTTCACCCGGTTGTACAGAGAATCGATCAGATTGCGGACCTCTTCGTCGATGAGCTGCGCGGTTTGTTCGCTGTAATTACGTTCCTCCATTCCGGCCAGCGTCTTTAAGAAACGCTGATTGGGCGGCAATCCGTAGGTCATGTTTCCCAGCCGCTCGCTCATTCCGAAGCGCGTGACCATCTGGCGCGCCAGCTCCGTTGCCCGCTCCAGATCATCGGAGGCCCCGGTGGAAACCACGCCGTTATAGACCAGGTCTTCTGCACCGCGGCCTCCAAGCATTACCGAAATCTGATCCTCGAGTTGCGGTCGCGTCATCAAATAACGCTCCTGAGTTGGCAACTGCAGCATGTGACCCAGCGCGCCCTGCGTACGCGGGATGATCGAGACCCGGTGAACCGGATCGGCATGCGGCAGCGAAATGGCCGTCAACGCGTGGCCCGATTCGTGATAAGCCACCCGCCGCTTCTCCTCCGGCGTCATGACGCGGCTCTTCTTTTCGAGGCCAAGCATCACGCGATCCGTCGCTTCCTCCAGGTCGCGTTCCGCCACCTGCGAAGCGCCCCGCCGGGCGGCGAGCAGCGCCGCTTCGTTCACCAGATTGGCAAGGTCGGCCCCCACCATGCCGGGCGTGCGGCTTGCAATCGTGCGCAGATCGACGCTCGGATCCAGCGTGATCTTCTGGGCGTGAACTTGCAAAATAGCAATCCGTCCTTCCAGATCCGGGCGGTCCACCACCACCTGGCGATCGAAGCGTCCCGGCCGCAGCAAGGCCGGATCGAGAACCTCCGGCGTGTTGGTTGCCGCCATGATGATCAAATCTGTATTCGGGTCAAAACCGTCCATCTCCACCAGAAGCTGATTGAGCGTCTGTTCACGTTCGTCGTTGCTCATGATCATGCCGCGGCCGGACGAGCGCGATTTTCCGATCGCATCCAACTCATCGATGAAGACGATACAGGGCGCCCGTTTCTTTGCGCCTTCAAATAGTTCTCGCACGCGGGCCGCTCCCACCCCGACGAACATTTCGACAAACTCCGATCCGGAAATGGAGAAGAACGGAACCTGGGCCTCTCCGGCAACGGCGCGCGCGAGCAGCGTTTTTCCAGTCCCGGGCGGCCCGATCAGCAGTACGCCCTTCGGAATCCGGCCGCCCAGCCGGCGATACTTGCCCGGATGCTTCAGGAAATCGACCACCTCCTGCAGTTCCGCCTTGGCTTCATCGATTCCCGCGACATCGGCAAAGGTCACGCGGGTTTTGCTCGTCTGGTCGTAGATCTTCGCGCGGTTCTTGCCGAACTGAATCTGGCCCATCGCCTGCCTGCTCCGCCACATCCCCCAACCCATCAGTCCAATAAGCAAAAGGAACGGAAGCCAGGCGACCATCAGCGACAGAAACGGATGGGATGTCTGCATTTTGCCCACGATTTTCACTTGGTGCGTTTCCAAGTCCTTCAGCAGCGGCGTTTCATCAATTCCGGGAAGGCGCGTCGCGGTAATGAACTGCGGCTGGGCGTTCTTTTTTCCCGCCGGCGGTTTCACCATTCCGACGAGTTCACTCGGAGTAATCTCCACCTGACTGAGATGGCCGGCATTGATTTCGGACAGAAAATCGCTGAAGGAGACCGTTCGCGCCGGGGAAGAGTGCGGTACCAGATAGGGAAGAAGCAGGAAGATCAGCAGCCCGATGAAGTACGCGATCATCGAAAACCGCGAAGTCCGGCGAGGCGGCCGGGGCGTGCCGGTATCGTTGCGAGGGCTGTCGGGCATGGTCTCTCCACTGTGTAGATGACAAGGCGGCAGCCGGTATTTCCCACGCGCGCAAGCGCCCTGAGAATATGGCCTTTTAGCCCGGCTACGGAGCGATATCTTTGGTCAACGTGGAGCGATATCTTTGCTTAACATATTGAAGGTGCTGTTGATATCGCTGGCGACTGCTCCCATGCTTGCCGCTACACCCAAAGCGATTAACGCGAGCAACAACGCATATTCAAGCAGGTCTTGCCCGCTCTCATCGGCGAGAAAGCGCGTCCAGATATACAGCATTCGTCGTGGATTCTGCATCGACGCAGTGTCTTCTCCGGTTTAAAACAGCCGTTTGCCGCTGACCCAGCGGCACGCACTCTGGTTCACTTGCATCTGAAGGACCGAATGCTATTTCATCTATACTCAACGCATTATAAGCACACGAAGGTGAGGGACCGGCGTCACCGTAAGTTTACGCTTGCAAGTTTTACAGGTATCGGTGCGTAAACGCCGGTAGACATATACCCTTCAGACGGGCGGATACTGGAACCATGCGCATCGGGATCACCTGCTACCCCACCTACGGGGGCAGCGGCATTGTCGCGACCGAACTGGGGCTGGAACTGGCCCATCGCGGGCACGAGGTTCATTTCATCAGCTATGCCAATCCCATACGGCTCGATCCCGGCACGCCGGGCATCTATTACCACGAAGTGGAAGTCTCCACCTACCCGCTGTTCCAATACCCGCCGTACACGCTGGCGTTAGCCTCCCGGATGAGCGAAGTCGCGGAGCGCCACCGGCTGGATCTGCTGCACGTGCATTATGCAATTCCGCATTCCATTGCCGCCCTGCTGGCGCAGCAAATGACCACCGCGCGCCGCTTACCCTTCATCACCACGCTGCATGGCACCGATATCACCCTCGTAGGTACCGACCGGTCCTATTTCCCGATCACCAAGTTTTCGATTGAGCGCTCGGACGGCATTACGACCATCAGCGAGTATATGCGGCGGCGGACAGTCGATGTGTTCGGCATCCAGAACCCGATCCGGGTGATCCATAACTTTGTGAACTGCGAGCTGTACCGGCCGTCGGAAGAGGCGCGAGCGGACGGACGCAAACGCATTCTGCACATCTCCAATTTCCGGCCGGTGAAGCGTGTTTTAGACTGCATCTCCGCTTTCGCCAAGGTGCGCAAGGAAGTGGATGCCGAGCTCGTAATGGCGGGGGACGGGCCGGAACGCGGACCCGTGGAGCAACTGGCCCGGCAGCTCGGGGTCGACCGGGAGGTCCGCTTTCTGGGCAAGCAGGATCATATGGAGCGCCTGATTCCGCGCATGCACGCCCTGCATTTGCCGAGCGAAATGGAAGCATTCGGCCTGGCGGCCCTGGAAGCCATGGCGTGCGGTGTGCCGCCGGTCGCCACCCGGACCGGAGGAGTGCCCGATTTGATCACCCATGGAGTGGACGGCTTCACCGAACCGGTGGGCGATACGGACGCCCAAGCCGGACGCTTGATTCAGCTCCTCACCGACTCGAAACTGCATGCCGAAATGGCAGCTCAGGCCCGAAAAACCGCCCAGACCCGGTTCAGCAGCGATCTAATTATTCCGCAGTACGAGGCCTACTATGAACAGGTGTGTGGGGTGCGCGGAACTTCACGGGCGGCCGCGGTGTCTAATCAGGTAGCTGGCAATTGAGAAGCCAGTAGGGGTAAAATTCAGGCGATGGCGCAACCCTTATTGGGCAATTCGGGCAGTCTGTCCATTCTGGCAGGCGCCCAGACTGGAGTGTCCGAAGAAGATTCCCGCATCCTTCGTGGGCTTCGTGCAGGAATTGAGAGTGCGTACGAGGAACTGATTGACCGGTATGAGCAGCCGGTCTATGGCATGGTGTACCGTCTGCTTGGCAATTCCAGCGATGCCAGCGACGTGGTTCAGGAGGTGTTTCTGAAAGTGTTCCGCGGCATCAACTCATTTCGCGAGCAGAGCAGCTTGAGGACGTGGATTTACCGGATCGCCGTGAACGAAGCGCATAATCACCGCCGCTGGTTTGCGAGGCACTGCCAGCGTGAAGTTCCTTTTCCCTATGAGCGGGACGAGCCAACGTGTTCTGTCGAATACGCCGCCGATCCGGGCCGCTCGCCTTATGAACAGGTGCTGGATAGCGAGCACCGCAGCCTGATTGAGCGCGCTTTGACACGAATAAACCCGGTGTTCCGGACGGCGGTGGTTCTTCGCGACATTCAAAATCTCAGCTACGAAGAAATCGCCGAAATTTTGCAGGTGTCGATAGGGACTGTGAAGTCGAGGATTCTGCGCGGACGCGAAGCGCTTCGTAGGGAACTGACCGAGCGGCCCGATCGGAGCCTGGCAGAGGCAATGGCCTAGGGTCAGCGGGAAACGTGAATTACTAATGATGTGTTCGAGCGTTAAGCGTCAGAGTACCGATTACATCGACGGACGGCTGCGCGCCAGTGAGCGGTCCCGGGTGGAAGCTCACCTCCGCGAGTGTGAGGAATGCGCGCTCGAGATCGATCAACTGGCCTCCGTCCGCTCCAGTTTGAGAGAACTGGCGCAGCCCGTTCCGCCCGCCGGCTTGCGGACGAAACTCCAGGTTCAGGCTTCACGGGAGCGGCAGGCCCTGCTGGAGAGTAACTGGTCCATTTTGCAGCGCGTGTGGAATCGCTGGATGTTCCGGCTCGACCAAGCCATGCGCCCCATTACTCTTCCGGCTACGGGCGGCCTGCTGGCGAGCATCATCCTATTTGCCGGCTTGGCAAACATGATTTCGACCACGACGCGAGGCGTCACCTATGAAGTCCCGGTCGTGTATGCGGATCATACAGACCCGAACCTGGTTCCGGTGGAGTTGCGCTCGGCTGTGGTCTTAACCCTGAGTCTGGACAGCACCGGCCGCATTCGCGACTACGCCGTTCAGGACGGCTCAGCCTCGTTCGTGGGGGACCCGACCCGGTTGCAGGCCGACAACATCTCCATGCCCGAGTTTCCAGGCGTCCTCGCGCTCGCCCAGCCAACCAATCGCGACATCAGCATTTCGTTTATCCCCATCCTTTTCCGCCATTAAACACGCCCAAACGGAGCGTCAGCGACCCTGACCGAGCCGCGACCGCAAGGGAGCGGTGTTTCTCGGAAATGGCGCTATCATCCTTACGTGACCATCGGCGAGGGCCTGGATTTCCTCTTCGACGCCGAGAACATCCGCACTCTGGCGCATATCGCCGAAATCCATGGAGGATGAAGCTACGAAGACACTCCCTGTCTCAACGCTTCCGTTTCCTCCGGCTCCGCGAAATACTCGTTATACACGTCCTCATTAAAGAACCCGGCAATCTTCACATCCTTCAGCGGCAGCGTGATCACGAATTCACTTGCATCGAACTCCCGGTTCTGAAGCACATCCTCGTAAAACACCGTCCGGAAGGTCTCAAGCGTTTGTGAATCGCGGTAGCCGCTCATAAACGGCAAGAGCCGGAAATAGAGCTCCTGCGGGTCCAGGCTCGGCAGTTCCGCGACCCAGCCTACATACCACTTACGGCTGTCCAGCGTGACCGAAATCAGCAGCTTTTCCCGCTCAGCCCGGTGCAGAAGCTGCATCAGTGGGTTGCCGTGACGGCGGATCTCGATGTCCTTGGCTTCCTGTTTGCCGATAAAGAAGTTCAGAATGACCGCCAGAATCGGCCCGAGTACTAGTGCCAAAGCGCTGGTTGCGGAGTACGGAAATGGCGAGAATGTGTGCCATATTTCCCGACTGCGCGCCGCGGGCCCGAATGCTGCAAACGTAAGCACCAGCAGTCGGGCCAACGTAGCCAAACAAGTCCCCGCGATCGCCGATTGAAACAGCAGCCGATACCCATCCAGCCGCTGGGCCCCGAACCGGAACACGTGCGCCAGATGGAAGAACAGGAACCCGCCCAGTAAAGGGAGCAGGAGCAGGTTATACGGCATTCACGAACAACTTACTGGTTTAATCTTCGGATTTGATGGGCCGCAGGAAGGTGATGCCCCGGCGTTGTGGGGCCGTTCGGAGCAATTTGGACAGCTTTTCGATGGTTCTGCGCACTTTTGGATCGCGAAGCAAAGCTCGCGTGTTCACAATGGTTCTACCGTCGAAAGTGACCTGCGAATAGTCTTCGTTGGGATGGGCCATTGGCAGCTTCCACCCTTAGATTACCGTTTTTCGCAACTAATTGCGAGTTCTGAGCGAGTAATCCTCGTCGTTCCGGGTAAGGTTCGGGTTATAGTTCGGGTCCCAGGCAATGATCCCGTCCCACTTAGAACGCATCTCGGCGACTTCCTCGGGGTGTGGAACCAGGTCTTTCGACGTCTTCGAGAACGCTTCGTGATGATAGAGCAGTGCGTGCGGCGTGCAGAGGACCCGGTACCCCAGTTTGCCAATTTTCAAGCACAGATCGATGTCGTTGAAGGCCACAGCGAATTTCGTTTCGTCGAAGCCGCCGGCCGCCCAAAACACTTCCGCCCTGGTCATGAGACAGGCGCCTGTAACGGCGCTCACGTTTCGGATGACATCGGGAAAGTCGAAATAGTGACTCACGCTGCTATCCAGCCCCTTGAATGCGTGGCCGCAGTTGTCATAAATGCCCATCACCACGCCGGCATGCTGGATACGGCCGTCGGGATAGAGGAGCTTCGCTCCCACCGCTCCCACTTCCGGCCGCGCCGCCAATTCCACCATCGATGTCAGCCAATCGGCGGAAATGACGGAAGTGTCGTCATTCAGGAACAACAAAATGGGCGAGCTGCACTGCCGTGCCGCAACGTTATTGATCTCCGAATAGTTGAACGGCTTGTTGCGCCAATCGATATAGCGTAGCGCCTGCGGGCCGCCCTGCAGATCGCGGACCAGCTTGTCAATCCCGTTGTGCTTCGAGTTGTCGATGACCACCACTTCGTAATCGCGATACGTGGTCTTCCCAAACAACGTCTCCAGATTGGTCCGGAGCACGTCAATTTTGCCGCCGGAAGCGATGATGATGCTCACCCGGCTGCCTTCCGGGACGGGGTAATGAACGCGCCAGCGTCCGGTGGCTACGCCCGGTTCCACCGTCATCTGCCGGCCCAGACGATCGCAGTGCGCCTGCAACGCGCGCCGGGCTGCTTCGAGCGCATACTCCTTATTCGCTATAGTGCTGGCGGTGGAAGCATCGCCCGCTCTCCAGTGATAGAGAACTTTGGGAATATGCTCAATGCGCTCTGTCTGTTCGGTGGCGCGCAGGATCAGATCGTAGTCCTGGCTGCCGTCGCAATCGGGATTGAGATGGCCGATCTTCTGCGCCAAGTCCCGGCGAAGCACTAGAAAGTGGCAAATGTAGTTTTCCGACAGAAGTAAATCGGGGGACCAATCGGGCTTGAAGAACGGCTCAAAGCGTTTGCCTTTGGCGTCGATCTTGTCCTCATCGCTGTAAAAAAGATCCGCTTCCGGGGATCGATCCAGCGCTTCGCAAATGTAGGCTAGCGCGTGCGGAGCGAGCGTGTCGTCATGATCGAGAAAGCAGATATACTCGCCATTCGCGAGTTCCCAGGCCGAATTGCAGGCTCTTGAAATTCCTCCGCGCTCGGCGCGAAACACCACCTGGATGCGGCTGTCCCGGCGCGCAAATTCGTCCAGAATTTCGCGGACTTCCGGTTTTGAGGAGCAGTCGTCGGCGATGCAAAGCTGCCAGTTGCCATACGATTGGTCCAGCACCGACTGTATGGCCGCATTCAGCTCTTCCGGTCTTGTGTTGTATGCAGGCATCAGAATGCTGAAGAGCGGTTGGTGCTCGAAGCTGCTCAGTTTGAGTTGAATCAGATCGTCGTCCGGGCGCTCGAACTCGTGGATCCAGCGGTAATAATCGGACGCAAATCCCTTTTCATGATCGATCTCGACGGCCGTCTTGGTTTCCCTCACAACGTCGCCTTTCGAGATTAATTTGAGAGTGATTGGGAAGCGCCCTTTCGGGAGCTGCAACGAATCGAATTCGGCGGCAAAACCGGCGCGTCCAGTGCGATCCAGATCCGGATGCGATTTCTTGACGTCAGGCCGCATGATCGAGGGCGTAGTTTCGAGCACCGGCAGCCCCGGTACGAATATCCGGACGGCATCGACTCCGTCTTCCGCCAAACACCAGCCGCGAACCGTAACATTCCCGCTGCGCGGCTTGCGATCGCTCGCTTTGGGCTCATCGCAAACCAGATAGGATTGCTTGCGGCTGAACGAAATCGACGGTCCATCCAGCCCCGCGGATGCCGCGCGGCGTGGCAAAAACCGCTTCGCCAATTTTCCGGCGCTGTTGAGGGTCCGCCACACCCGGCCTGTCAACATCTCCATCAAAATGCGGTCAAGCCGCGCGATGGAGCTTTCATGTGAAGCGAGTTGCGTCTGCTGCTGCTCGACCAAGTCGACCAGCCGCGCAAGCTGGCGCTGCGACGTTCTTAATTCGGATTGAAGCTGTCGTATTGCTTCGTTTGCGGCGTCAAGATCGGCCTCACGAAGGTCCTGCTGGTTCATTCTGCTCTAACTACTAGAACGATACCAAGTCACAGAACCAGATGCTTTTCAAACCACTCCCGCGCAAAATCGGCTACCTGTTCCAGCGTTCCCGGCTCTTCGAACAGATGGGTCGCTCCCGGAACGATCTCCAGCTTTTTCTCGCAACGCAGTTCGCGCAGTGCTTTCTCGTTCAACTCAATCACCTGCCTGTCCTCGCCGCCCACGATAAGCAGCGTCGGCGCTTGCACCTCTGGCAGCGCCGCTCCGGCCAGATCGGGCCGGCCGCCGCGAGACACAACCGCGCGCACCGCCTCGGGTATCTTCGCCGCCGCCATCAATGCCGCGGCCGCTCCTGTGCTTGCGCCAAAATAGCCGACCGCCAAGTGGCGGGTCGAAGAATGGTCCGCAAGCCACTGCCGCGC
Organism: Bryobacteraceae bacterium; assembly: GCA_035651215.1. Lineage (GTDB taxonomy): Bacteria > Acidobacteriota > Terriglobia > Bryobacterales > Bryobacteraceae > Bog-105. Next base: position 254,469 of record DASRGE010000022.1, on the reverse strand, counting down.
CTCCACCAGCCGCGCCGCCAGCAGATCGACATCGAACCGCAGGCGCCGCGTTCGCAAATCGACTTGTTCTTCTTCGGCTGTGAGTAAATCGAGCAGCAGAGTGGCCAGGTTCACATCCTGCAAAACACTGGCCACAAACTGGTTGCGCGGGCTCAAACGGCTGCTCCCGCTGCCATGCGCAAAAACGACAATGCCTCGCGCATTGGCCGGAATCACCAGATCGCCCATCACGCCCGAAGGCGGGATTTGAACAGCCACCCTCGCTAATTTTACCCCCTGCGTGTTGCTCTGCTGCTTTGTGGGGCGGGTTGGCCGAAGGCAGGGGCGCCCTCTGGGCCCGCGGCGGTTGCCAACCGCCGCTTAGAGTCCGCTCCGTCTGGGTTTACTGCCCTGCGGGAATCGTCAACGTCGCCGTAGCGGTCGCGCCATTCACCGTGCTTGCCGCCTGAATAACTACAGTTTGCGGCGAACTCCCCGCACTCGACGGAGCAGTATACAATCCGTTCTGGTCGATACTGCCCGGCCCGGAAGCAATCGACCAATTCACGGAGTTACTCATGTACCACCCCACCGCGTAAAGCTGCAGCGTGCTGCCGGCCGCGACGCTAGTCGTCTGCTGCGTATCGATCGTGAGATAGGGAGCCGAGCTGTCGGGAATGATTTCCAGGCCGTTCAATAGCGGCGAGGGATGAACTCCGGGAACCGCGTTCGCATCAGGCACATTCGCGCGCAACGCCACATACAGCGTGCCATTAGTAACCTGCACCGGAATGAATGCGTCGACCGGTGTTGCGTACTTATATCCGATCGGCTTCCCAAAGTCGTAGTTATGAGCCCCGATCTGGCCGTTCGCTTCAAGGAAAAGCGGAGCGTGCCAGGTCGGATTAAACGTCGTACACGGGTTGCAGCCGTTGTAAGGCTCGCCGAACATCAGGCGCACTTTGTAGTTACCGTTTGGAACCGCAAATGAATAAAGAAGATCCCCGCCGTACGTATACGTGGAAGTCTGATAGATCTTGATTTCCGGGTTGGATTGATCCGGCCAGTTCGGATAATCGTAACTGACCTGATGCTCCGCTTCGGCTTCAAAGGCTTGATCGCCAAGCCAGGTGTTTCCGTTCGCATCCACGATAGAACCTGTGTGCCCCACGTCGATGCGAATGCTGCCGTCTGGATTGACGCCCTTAGGCAGCACCATAATATATACGGAAGTGACTTCGTCCGCATTACTGCCTGTTTCCTGAACTTCCGCCGGAGTCGGCGCGCTCACGGAAGAAGGTGGCGTGTAGATACCGTTGGTGGTTATGCTGCCGGGCCCTGAAACCAGGCTCCAATGCGTGCCCGGATAATGCCCGGCCCGGAATCCGGATGGAATCGTATGACCGGGCGTGCCCGCCACGATATACATCGTCGGCGAATTGACAGTTGGATAGTTTGCCTCTACGGCAATCGGCACCAGCGTCTTGCTGTTTGGATTCGAGACGTCCGTGGCGGTCACCACCGCATATCCATCGGGCGTCTCGATGCCGTTCGCGGGGTTCACTTCTGCCGAGTTGGGATTGACCATAAAGCTGCTCTCATCGACGGCTTCAAAGTTCGAGAAACCAATTTTGGCGTTCGCGATCTGGTTGATTGCGGTTTGTACATCCGCATCCTCGCGCAGGTCGCTATCCGTATAAATTTGCCCGTCGATCCCCGCGTCCGTCAGAAACATCCCATACTGCTTCAGCGCGGCCAAAATGGTCTGCGCGGCTAAGTTGAACTGCTGGGTGTTGATCACAAATGACGATTTCAGGCGAAAACGGGCTCCATAAGGAGGCGCGCTGGCCCGCGTGCCGCACGATCCGTATGTGTTGTTTGAAGGCCAATAGCTGGTTGGATTATTGCCGGCGCTGATCCGGCAGTTTCCTAAATCGAACGCCAGCGCGTGGTTGATGGCCTGCGCTTTTATTTCCGATAAGTGCAGCACCAGGGGAGTGTACGGAACGTTCCCCGCAGCCGTCGAACCGGTAGGTAATGCGTAAGTGCTCCAGTTGTACTGTAACCCGCTTGTGGCCGTACAGGTTCCGCTGCCGCAGCTCCGCGGGCTGAAATAGTTGTTGTATATCTCGGTAATGGCGCAACTGTCCGAGTTGATCGACATAATGTGATGGTCGCTGCCATTCTTGTCCGATACGAATACTCCGCTTTCCCGCTTGAGCGCGGGCCAGGCCGGAACCGTAAAAAGTCCGTTGTGGTTCGGAGTGTATACAAAAGTCTCGTTCACCTTAGGTGTGAGATTGTTGACCACGTTCGTCCCCCACGCGGGAGCCAGCGAAATCGAATACGGACTCATCGTTTGGATCCACGCGGCCGAATTCGGGTCGAGCGGAAGACTGTCTATGGGGACGTTCCATACAGCATCGTTCGGCGCTGTCTGGCACCCGCGAAATACGTTGTTTGCCGTAACCGATGAGGGCGCCTGGTAGGTGGCGGAAGTGCTCGAATTGATAGTCAGAGTTCCATAGCTGCCGGCAGCCAAAGCCCACGTGACCGGTTTCTGCGACGTGAGCGTGATGGTTCCGCCCTCAAACACCGCTCCGGTTGCAGGCGTGACCACTGGCCCTCCCGTGGACTGACCATGCGAAGGTTCTGAAAACAACAACGCGCACAGCACAGCGGCGTGCACAGCTTTCCAGCAAGACTGCTGGGTTCCCTGTCTCGAATTGCTTACAGACATATAATTACACCGTGGCGCACGCTTCAGCGTGCCGTGCCGAACTTCAGTTCGGCATCCGTTAACTTCAAAACATCAGCCGCGCAGCATACTGAATACTTCGCCCCACATTACTTTGCACCAGGTTCATTTGTCCGAACGTGGAGCTCCCATACCCGGCATTCGCCGCCTGCCACATAATGCTATTGGTCAAGTTGTACGCTTCCATGCGGAATTGAAGATGAAGCCGCTCGCTCAGCGAAAACGTCTTGGATAAATTCGCGTCGATATTCCAGCTCTGGGGAGCCGTGACTCCCGGAAACGTCTTGGGCGCCGTCCGTTCCGTGTACGGCGGAAGAGTGGCGAACGCTTTCGGATTAAACGCGTAACCGGACGGTACGTTCTCCGCCGGATCGCTCACTACCTCATACGCGTTACCGAATGCAATTCTTCCGCCGCCGTTGATACTGAATATCGAGCCCAAGGACCATCCGCCCAAAATTCCATCGACGATTCGATTCGAGCCTGTCAGGAAACGGCGCCCGCGGCCGGCCGGAAGATCGTAGATGCCGGAAATGATCGCTCGATGCCGTGGATACGGCGTCCCCGCTCCGTCCGTCCACGCCGGAGTGCGATTGTAGTAATACAATCCGCCGGTCGGATCTCCGGCCGGCCACCACGTGCTCCATTCCCGGTTGTACAAGTAAGATCCCAAAATGCTGAGGCCGTTCGCGTAAGCCCGCTGGACCTGAATTTCAAAGTTTCGAACCACATCCTGCTCAATCGGTACGCTGGTCAGGCTGATCGATTGATACTGCGGATACGGCGAAAGTATTTGCGCGAGGGATACCGTCTTCTGATTCCGCAGCGAGCCCGGAAATTGCGAAGGCGTCAGATACTGATAAAACGGATTGGGAACGGAATCGTAGTAATGAGGTCCGCTCTGTGGATTGTAATAGACCGTGGGATTGACTTGGTTCAGTGGAAACGAGTCATACCAGCCGTTTGAATCGAGGTTACGTCCGTTAATCGCAATAAACGAAGCGTCCAGGCGGAAGCCGGCCGGCAGCTCGCGCTCAATGGTCACGTTAAACCGGTCCATGGAGCCGTCTTGATAATCTTGCTGGCGGAAGCTGACCGAATTTCCTAACCCTTCGTTGATTCCCAGGCTTTTGCCTCTTACCGGCTGGAGCGGATTGTTGCTTGGATACGGATCGTATAAATGGGTAGCCGGAACTCCTTGTATCGCCGGCAGCACGCTTGAACTTACGCTGTACCCGGTAAAGTTCGGCCGCGCCAGCAATCCGTCTTGCACTTCTGAATTGAGCACCAAAAACCGGCCCCATCCCGCTTGCAGCACCGTCTTCGCATTCAATTGGAAAGTGCCGCCCACGCGCGGAGCGAAATTGAACAGCGGCGCAATAAACGACGCGCGGTTGTGCGCGTCGGCAAAAATCCATTGGCCGTTCGGCGGCGGTGCGCCGCTGCCTAAATACTGCGAACGCGCCGCCAGCTCGGAGGCCGTGTATGGCGGAGGATTATTGACCAGCGTCGGGTTGGCAGCGCTTAGATCCAGATAGCGCGTATACTGATTCTGATCCGCAACCGGCGCGCTCTCAAATTCGTATCGCAGCCCCAGGTTCAACGTGATTCGCCGGCTTAGCTTGTAATCGTCCTGAATGTATCCGGCCAAGTAATGCAGGGAAACAGTGGCCGGTGTTGTAAACGAGGCGCTGGAAGCGTTGTCGGGAATGCCTAAGAGAAAAGTCGCGTAAGGATCGCCGCTCAGGTTCACATTCGGAGAGATAAACGTGCTGGCAGTCGTCGCCGATGTGAACTGAAAGGCAAGCGTTCCGGGATAGGAAAGGTGAGCCGTGGCGTGCCTGGTCTCGAAACCTGTTTTCAAGCTGTGCGGGCCCCAAACCTTTTCCAGCTTCGCCGTAAAGTTATAACTGTGTGGTTCCTGGAAATAAAGGTTGCCGATACCGAACGTGCTTAAGCTGCCCGAAGTCGGCCCAATGTTGAGTGTTGGAAAGTAAACTTTTCCGCCGTACTGGCCCAAATAGGATTGATACCAGTCGTTGTTTGGCCACAAGCTGGCAAGCCCCTCAGCCCCAATCTCATTTTGCGGCGCTGCCGCATTGTCATTGAAACTTGCATAACTGAAACGGAGGTCCGCCACCATCGTGGAATTAAACGTATAAACGCCATCCGCGGATATATTGCGCGCAAACATAACACCGCCCTGGCCGTTGGCGGCCGCCGGCGATTTGATGCCCGTATAATCCGGCAGGGTGTTGACTGCATTAAAATCGCTATAACGTCCAAATACTCTGAGCCGCTCGTTGACATTCCAGTCGGTTCGGTCCGAAACGTTCCAATAGCTCGTGGCCAGGCCCACCGTGCTCCGGAAATTATTCGCCCCTGCAATATTGGATGGCGCGGAGTTCGGTTGCCAGAAATAGGACATCAGTTTCACTGCTGTCGGGTCCAGATTCGTCGCGGGTATCTTATTGCCAGGAAACGGCGTCCTGGTTGCAACCCCTGTGTTCGAATTGTATTTCGTAGAGTAAGGATCGTAAATAACTCGCAATCCGCCGTTGATATTCGGAGATTGCGAGTAATCTCCCGTTCGCTCCAGCGCCGTGGGCAGCGTCAAAGCGCCCGAATAAGGACTATACGGGCTGGTCTGCTTCCATCCTTCGTAGCTCCCGAAAGTGAAGAGCCTGTTCCGTAGAATCGGCCCGCCCAGCGCGCCGCCCCAGATGTTGTTCTTCACTACGCTTTTCGTGTGATGGAGCGCGTTCGTAGACGCGTTGAGAACAGGGTTTCTTCCGTAATAGTAAGCCGTCCCGTGAAAGTCGTTTGTCCCCTGCCGCGTCGAGATATTGGTCACGCCTCCCGCCGTATGGCCGTATTCGGCATCGATGGCCACCTGCTCCACCACGATCTCCTGCGTAGCATCCATAGTTGGCGTATAGGATCCTTTCGGGCCGATCTGCACCGGCGAGCCATCGATCAGCACATCGTTTTCGCGCGACGTGCGCCCGCCGAAGTCGAGCTGCGATGCCTGCCACATATGAAACGGCGTGGCGCTCGCTGGATAGTTGTTCTGTACCACCGGATCCAGCAAAGTCAAAGAAAACGGGCTTCGGTCCTGGACCGGTAAGTTCGCAATTTGTTCGCGTGTCACCGTGAGCGACCGGGAACTGGTGTTTAATTGCAGTTCGACAGGATTGGCGCTGACCACAACCGACTGCGATAATTTGCCCGGCTGTAGAGTCAGGTTCACCGTGACATCTCCCGAAGTCTCGACCCGAACCCCTTCCGCAATGACCTTTTCAAATCCCGGAAGCGTGCCGCTCACCCGGTACGTGCCGGGTTCCACCAGCGTGAACCGGTAGAGTCCTTCCGAGCCGGATGAGGTCGTTTGCGCCACCCCCGTGTTCGTGTTTAGCAGAGTGACCTGTGCCCCGGCTACCGGCGCATTGGTCGAATCGGTTACCAGACCCTGCACCGTACCCCGGTAGTCCTGGCCAAAGGACAACACTGCCAGGCAAACCCCTGCAGCCAGCGAAATCACCCTGCGTAACATGCTTCCCTCCATCCCGCGTCGGAAGCAGTTTGGCAGGTTCACGCGCATTCCGGCAAGCAAGCTAACCGTAAGTACACGCGTAAGCAGCCCGTAAACACCCTCGTAACCGAGCCGCGACCTGCGTGCAGGGCACGTCCGCTTTAGCGCGCCAGGGAGCGGTTGGTATATGCTAGACAGCACATAGGTTCTCTGGCTCGTATGAAAGTCCTGGATTCGGAATCCGTTGGACCCAATTCCGCCCTCGATCCGCTCGATCCAAGATGGCAGCTTGTACAGCGCATCGCCGCCAGCCGTTTTTTTTCCAAAGGCCCCAAGCTCCGGGCCTTCTTTTTATATATCTGTGAAAACTCGCTCCTGGGCAGGCAGGAGAATCTTACGTCCCAGCTCATTGGAACCCGGGTCTTCGGCCGGGAGCCGGATTACATCCCGAGCGAAGACAACATCGTTCGCGTGGAGGCACGAGAGCTGCGGAAACGGCTTGCCGCCTATTTCGAGTCGGAGGGACGCAGCGAGCCATTCGTCATTGAGATTCCCAAAGGAAGCTATTCACCAATCTTCGTCCCGCGCGGCGCAGCCATTTCCACCTCCAGCCCTCCGCCTGCGCCCGCCAAGCGAACCAATTTCTTCATTCTGGCGTTATCCGCGGCTCTCGCAATTGCGCTGGCGTTCATTCTCTGGAGTTTGGAAAACGCCTTTGCCCGCGGGCGCCAGGAGGCATTCCTGGACAGCCTGCACCAGCCGGTCTCGTCGAAATCCAACTTCTCCATTTACCGCGACCTTCTAGGCCCGCTTGGGGTTCATTCCGAACGCGGCGCTTTATTGGTTCTCAGCAATCCTCGCGTCATTACGTATTCGGTCTCGCGCACCGGCGCACCGCCCGGCCGCTCCAGCATCTCAATCCCGGTCCCCGCGGCAGTGAAACCGGCTTTGGCGCCCCTCCTGAAAGAGTCGGATCGCCAAGCCCCTTTCCAATTTCTTGATTTGAACCACGAGGGCTACACGGGAATGGGCGAGGCTGCCGCCGCATTCCACATCGGCCGCCTCATGGATCTGCTGGGGCGGCGCGTGCAGCTCACGCAGGGACGCTTTCTCAATTGGGATCACATTGACAGGCAGGATCTGATTCTGCTGGGCGGCCCCCAAAGTAACGATTGGAGCTACGAAAAGGACGCCAAGGCGGTCTTCAGCATCGTGGGAGGCTGTATTGAAAATGCCCGGCCACTACCTGGCGAGCAGTCTCGCTATTGCGGCGACCAGCTCACGGATTATGCCCTCATCGAGAAGCTCACCACGCCCTACAATTTCGAGACTCTTCTGCTGGCTGGGATCTCGAATGCCGGAACTGCGGCAGCCGGCGAGTTTCTGGCCAACCCAAACACGATGGATTCTGTCTACCGGCGAATCCGCACCGCTAACGCGGGTAAAGGGTTTCCCGCCGATTGGGAAATCCTGTTGCGCGTAGCAGTACGCGATGGGCTGCCCCTAAAAACAGCCGTTGTAACTACGCGTCCATACGGGAAAGGAACGCCGTAAGCTGGCTACCGCCCATCTCCTTGCAGTGCTTCTCTATGTCGGGGCCGAAACGTGTGCGCTCTGTCATAAAGACATCGCACGCACCCAGGAGAAGACCGCCATGGCTAACACCTGGAACCCTGCGTTGGAATCCGGCCTCAATGCCCGAATCCCTGCGTCCGGTTGGAACTACCAAGTTTTCAATCAAAACGGCAAGTTTACTTACTCCATTCAAACCGCAAATACTGGCGTGACGTTGCCCGTGGAAGTTGTCATGGGAGGCGAACGCCACGGGCTGGGTTTTCTGGCGAAGATCGATCGGATTGCTGACCTTCCGCTCGCTCGCCCGGCCCTCGTCCAAGCCCGCTATTTCTGGAGTTTCAAACAAGGCGCGCTCGTCGAAGCTCCCGGCCTGCCCGAGCATCAGCCGCACTCGTTCGAGAGTGCCTTGGGTCTCGTGCTCAGCCCCGCATTTGAAAAGCGATGCTTGGCATGCCATGGTGAGCCACAGCGAGGAGTGCGCTGCGAGAGTTGCCACGGTCCCGGCTCGCAGCACGTAGCAGGCAGAGCTATTCTCAACGAGAGCACCGCCATCTGCGCCCAATGCCATGCAGGTTTTGGGCGGCATATCGATCCCGAACCGGACGACCTTCTCATCGCCAACCAGGTTCAGGCTCTACAAACATCTGAATGTTTCATCCAAACAAGAGGCGCATTCTCTTGCACCGCTTGCCACAACCCGCACAAAGACGCGGGCGGAGACGATAGCGCCGCCATACGTACATGCCTGAATTGTCATTCGGTATCCATGGCTCGCCACGCCGCGATTTGTCCCGTGAACGCAAATTCCGGTTGCATCGGATGCCACATGCCGTCCGTGAATGTGGGGCCGCTTCGTCTGGTGGATCATCAAATTCGCGGCCATCCCGAACAGAACGTCACAGCCCGCAGTGCGGCTCTTCCTTCGACCATAACGCCTGTTCGCGAATTTCTGCGCATCATCCGCACGACGCAGCGCGAAAAGATTCTCGAAGCGCAACGCGAGCTGAAGAGCGGCAAGTCTTTCTACGATGTGGCGCGCGCATTTTCAGACGATGAGACGGCCGCAATCGGAGGCTATTGGGGCGAAAAGAATGTAGCGGATCTCGACCCCGCCCTCGCGAAGCTCGATTATGGTGAACTGAGCGGTATCGTGCAGGCCGGAGGACAATACTACCTCGTTCAGCGCTTGCCGCGAGACTTCAAGTGGCAGGCCGCGCAACTCCAACGCGAAGCGGAAGCGCTGCACTCCATCGAAAAGTCTCAGGAAGCGCTCCGCATCTATCCCCACTACCTGCGCGCGTTGCGCTTTATCGGAACCACTCTGGCGCAAAATGGAAATCCACAACGCGCGGCAGCCGTTCTAAGCTTGACCAATCGCCTCTATCCCGACGACGCCGTTACGCTCTTCGCTTTGGGCGTAGTGCTCGGCCAACTGCACCAGCCGCGCGAAGAAATCGACACGTACCGCCGCGTTCTCAAACTGGAGCCCGACTTCGTCGCGGCGTATTCCCGTCTCGGCATTGCCCTGGATGCCGTCGGTGATTACACTGCCTCAGTCGATATCCTGCGCCAGGGCCTACAAATCGATCCGCTCTCCGCAGAGTTATATCGCGATCTAAGCATTTCGCTCGCCCATCAAGGCAAGTCAGCCGAAGCAAAGCAATCCGCCGCACTCGCTGCCCGCCTCCGGTTGCAATAAGTCGCTTATTTGTATTACATTCGGTAATACGGAGATTGGATGGCGATACGAACCGTGAGACTCGACGACGAAGCCGAAGCGACATTGAGGCAAATCCGCGAAGCTACCGGCTTGCCGATTTCCGAAGCGCTGAAGCAGGGGCTCCGTTCTCTTAAACAGCAGGTCCAAAACACATCGCGGCAGCGCCCCTATGATCTCTATGAGCGGCTCCATCTGGGTCCTGGTGGATATGCGAGCGCACCCTCTACCGAGACGCGGCGCGGCGTGACTTCGGCGATTCGTAAGAAGCTGCGGAAATGATTCTAGTCGATACAGGACCGTTGGTGGCCCTCTTCGATCCGCACGACGACAGCACAATCGGTGCCGCAAGATCCTGAAGGAAATCCGTGAGCCCATTCTGACAACAACCCCCGTGCTCACGGAGGCGTTTCACATGCTCGGACCGGCCAGCATCGGTTCCGATCGGCTGAGGGAGTTCGTGGAAGACGGCGGGTTGTCCGTGTGGTTCCTGGATCGAGCGTGGTTAACTCGCGCCTTCGAACTGATCGAGCTATACGCCGATCATCCGATGGACTTGGCGGACGCATCGCTGGTGGCCGCCGCTGAAGCTCTGGGCACGCGGAGAGTCTTCACTATCGATCGGAAGGACTTCGAGACATATCGCGTGCGTCGCGGGCATCGCCACTACCCGGTGGAGATTGTCTTATAACACATCATTCGTTGTGGTTCCGTCCCTACTCGCTGCGTCTCTTGGCCCTCTCCTGCTCTACTCCGGCAATTTGGAAACAAATGACACTCCGATCCTTTTGCACCAGCATGCGCCTAAGGACTTTTGCCATCGACCCCTTCTCGAGACCCCTCACATTTCGTTTCGCAAAATTGCCCTATGCTGTCCGTTTCCACTCCACAATCGAATAAGGCTTGTTTGGTATTAGCGGCCCACGGTACCACGTGCCAGCTTTCTGGCCGGGCTCCCAAAGCAAATCCAGGCGTGTAATCTTGGCCGGTATGCCTCCATCCTCTTCGAACAACTCCGCCGACAAAGAACCGCTCCCATATCCATGCGCCGTGATCTTCCAAGCGTCAGGCTCGCCCGTATGTGACGTAATCTCGGCCAGCGGCAAAATCGTCCCGCTCTTCACAAACAGCGGGATCTGCTCTAGCGGAACATCCATCGAAACGTGTTGCTTTCCCGTGTACCGCTCGCCGGTCCAGAAGCTATACCAATCGCCTTCCGGCAGATAGACGGATCGCTGCCGTTCGCCCGCCACGACGGGCGCCACCAGCAGCGAATCTCCGAACAGATATTGATTGTCAATGCCGTAGGTGTTCGCGTCCTGCGGATAATCGACCACCAGCGCGCGAACCGGCGGAATGCCTTCCAGGTGGTAGCGCACAAACGCCGCATGCACATACGGCACAAGCTGCATGCGCAGATTCAAAATCGAGCGGCAGCGGCTTTCAAACTGCTGCCAGTCGGGGGCAAGCTGGCCGGCATTATTTTTCTTACTATCGATCTGTTTCCAGGGCGGATTCTTGATGTACCAGGCGTTAATCAACGCGAGCGGCGAAAGCACCGTGGTTTGAATGCGGCGAATCAGGTCTTCTTCGCTCTCCGCATCGCGGACTTCCGGCGTCCACAACACTCCTGAAAAGCCGGAATTGACAAGCGCTCGTATGAATTGAGAATGATCGTAGAGATCGCTGTAGAGCACATACGGATACGGAGCCGCCAACGCTCCCGATGATCGCACCAGTCCGTACGTACGCTGCTTGCGCCGCTCGAAAATCGATTGAATCGTGTCCTGATAGCGCTGGCCGAACACGCTATGCATCTGCTCGCCATCCGCTCCGGATGGAAACGAACCAATCTCCGGAAACGACCAGTTCCCCGTGAAATCGGAGTTATCGCACTCATCCAGTTTGTAGCCGGATACTCCCAGCGCCACATGCGCCTTCTCGTGATACGCAGCGAACGGCTTACGCGCATCAGCGGAAAGAAAATCCGGAACCAGGCCTCCCCAAACCTCACACTCGCCCGAATACGGATACAACGGTTCATAGATGGGCGATGCCGGATTGGTAAACGCGTGCTCCCATAGATTCAGCCGGTAGCCCTTCCCGGCAAGCTCGCCGATCATCTTGCGCGAATCGGGAAATTTGTCGCTCCACACATACGTGCACGAGTACGCGTGCGTCTGCCAGCCGGGCTCCAGCCCGAGCACGTCGCACGGAATCTTGCTCTCCCGGAACTCCGCCGCGCGCTGTAGCACTTCGTCTTGCGTATACGTCGTCGAGCAGCGATACCAGACGCCCAATCCCCAGCGCGGCGGCAGCGCTCCGCCGCCCGAGTACAAGTTGTACCGCTGAATTGCTTCCCGCATGGTCGGCCCGCCGAATACATAAACATCGATGCCAGGCGCTCGCGGAATCTCGATCAGCACGCGGCTGCGCTCGCCGTAGCCGAACTTGCGATACGCGGCAGGCAACGCATTCTCCACCGCCGCGTTTGCAGTTTGCTGGTGCGTGCGCTCTTTTCGGTGCTTGTTGCCGCAGTAGAAGGTCGGATAACGCGCCGTATCCACCAGCACTCCGTAGCCCCGCGTTGTGACATAGAACGGAACCGGTGCGTGTGAGTCGCCTGAATCCATCTTGGGATCGGCATTCACGCGCAGTAATTTTTTCAACCCGCGCTGCGCGAACGACATGAATTGCAAGCCGAGCCCATACACCATTTCGTCCGGTTCGAGCGGCAGCGTCACTAAATAGCCGCCACGGGAAGGACGGCCCGTCACGGTCACCGGGCACGACGGAACCGGCGGCAAAGAAGGACTCGGCGAGGGTTGATAATGTCTGGTCTTCACCGGCGTGATGCTCTCGGGCCGGCCAAACGAGAACTTCCAAATACCCGGACCAACTTGCTCTGTTTGAGCAGCCGAAGATGTTTGCAGAAGCCGGCCGCCGCGGTCAGCGATAAGAAATTGCGTCGATGCATAATCGGATAGCATGACAGAACCCAGGAGGCTCAACAAATGAATCGATGGACTCTCGCGTTTCTTCTGCTCGCCGGCACGTGCCGGGCTGCCATCGTGATCGACGCTAACACAACGATTTTGCAAGCTCCAAACGAACCGGAGCCGGTGCAACATGCCGTGGAAGATCTCGCGAACGACTTTCAACGTGTGATGGGCAAGCGCCCAAAAATCATCACACGTACGGAAGACGCCGGACCCGTCACATTGTTGATCGGTGAGGTCGCGAAGCTGCCCGAAGCTCTGCGCCCGTCCGGCCTCACCGCGCCCGAATCGTTCTCCATCTCCGCGCACACGCAGCCGAAACAGACGGTTGTGCTGGCCGGCGCCGACATGCGCGGCACGATGTATGCCGTCTATGACTTTTCCGAAAAGTATCTCGGCATCGATTCGCTGTACTACTGGACCGATCGCGAACCCGCTCATCGTGCCTCCGTTGAGGTACCCGCTTCGCTCAACGAAACCGCGCCGCCGCCCGTGTTCAAATTTCGCGGCTTCTTCCCCAATGACGAAGACCTCCTCACCGGCTGGGCTCCCGGAGAAAAGAAGGACAAAACGGGGATCTCTCTGGACGCCTGGAACAAGATCTACGAAACCATCCTGCGGCTGAAAGGCAACATGGTTGCGCCTGGAACCTGGATTTTTCCGGATGATCCGCAGGTCCGTCTCGCCGCACGGCGCGGGCTCATCGTCACGCAGCACCACGCGATCCCGCTCGGGCTCAACGTCGCGCGCTGGCCCAAAGACGTTCCCTACAACTACACCACGCATCCGGAAATTCTGGAGCGCGCCTGGCGCGATGCCGTCCGCGAGTATCTGCCCGATCAGGAAGTGCTCTGGTCCGTCGGCCTGCGCGGGTTGTCGGATGTGACCTACGCCTCCATGGACCCGAGCGTCCGCAATGACAACAAGGCCCTCGGCCAGTTAATCAGCAAGGCGATCGCCGATCAAGTGCAGATCGTGCGCGCCGTCCGTCCCGACGCCAAATTTGTCACGAACTTGTGGCAGGAAGGCGCGCGCCTCGTGCAACAGGGCGATCTCAAGATTCCTGCCGGCGTCTCCACCGTATGGGCCGATGATGGATACGGTTATCTTCAGGACCACGGCGAAGTCGCGGCCGGGCAGGGCGCTTACGACCACGTCGCTATGATGAACGGGCGCGCCAATCAGCTCACCGAAATGGTGCCCATCGAGCGCAGTTTTTCAGAGATGGGCCGCTACATCAAAGCCGGAGCCACCGAATACTTCCTGGTGAACACGAGCGACATCCGCCCCGTTGTGATGTCGATTCGAGCCGTCATGGATTTGGCCTGGAACGGCAAAGACGATACGGACCAGTTCTACAACCGCTGGTCCACCGAGGAGTTCGGCGAAAAGGCCGCTCCGAAGCTGGCCGAACTCTATAAAGAGTATTTCAATGCCCCCGCACATTTCGGCAATCCCGTCCACGAGTACGGCGATCAGCTTTACCACACGGAAGCGCGCCGCATGCTGTTGACCTACATGATCGACCACCCGCTGTATTCGATACCGGGCCAGTCGCCGAAATGGGAACCGCCGCGGCTATTGCAGGGCGTTGGGAAAGATTGGCTCCATGACGCCACGGCCCGGGAAATCCAGCAATGCGGGGATGCGCAGGCGCGCTGGGATGCACTCTGGGAAAAAGCAGTTGCCATCGAGCCGCTCATCCCCGTTTCGCGCCGGCCTTTCTATCGCTTTCAGGTTCTGACGATGATTGCGATCAATCGCGACAGCAACCGGATTCTCTACCTGGTCTCGAAAGCCATCGACGACGCGCAAAGCGGCAACAAGGCGCAAGCCCACGCGGAAGTGAACGAGGCCTTACGCGCCTTCGATGAGATCAACAATCTGGAAACTGCCGCGGAATACGGCAAGTGGAAAAACTGGTATCGCGGCGACTGGTTAACGGGAATTTACCGGACTCGGGAACTCGTCCAGATCTTTTCAAAGTTTCTGGACGATCCCGAAACCCACATCGCTCCTCCCGTCGTTTGGGACGGCTGGGAAGCGTATTACCACATCATGCACTACGAAGGAGACCGCTCCGCGGACGTGAATTAATAGCCCGTGGCCGGAGTTTTTACCGCCTATAAAAAAGGAGGGCGGTCCCCGCGGTCTTTATCGCGCGGCCGCCTTAGCCTTTGGCGCTACAGTTGGCCGGGTTACCTTAGCCGGACGGGTGGTTTTTGCCTTATGAGTGGCACTAGAACCGTTGTGACTCACTCCATTGACGCTGGCAGAGGTAGCATTTCCGTTCCGGGAGGAAGGCGTACCGTTCTGGGTGATCTTGCCCAGCACGACAGGCCGCTTCGCGCCGGTCGCCATGGGAACGTTCGAGGGCCGGCAATGAGCCGTCTCATACGCGAGCACGGCGAACGCGATGGCTTCCTTAGCATCCACGTCGAGCCCGACTTCCGTCGTTTCCATGACGGGGATGGGGTCCATCGCCTTGCGCAGCATCCGCATCAGCGTCGGATTGTGGGTGCCGCCGCCCGAAACGAAGATTTCGTCCACCCGCATTTCGGGCAACACGAAATTCCGCACGCCGAGAGCGATGCTCTCCGCGGTCAGGGCGGTCGCCGTCGCAATCAGATCTTCGCTGCTCAGTTCGGTATCGAGCAGCTTCGAAACGAACTCGGAGCCGTACTGTTCGCGCCCTGCTGTTTTCGGAGGCCGGGCACGAAAGTATTTATCCCGAAGCAGTTTCGCCAAAAGCTTGGCGTCCACATCGCCCGAAGCCGCGATCACACCGTCGCGGTCGTAGGTCTGGGCTCCCGTGGTGATACGTGAAACCAGTTGGTCGATCACCATATTGCCGGGACCGGTGTCGAAAGCAATCACGCGATCGGTATTTGTGTTCGGAGGTATCGCAGTCAAGTTGGCGATTCCGCCAATGTTGATGGCCACCCGGCCACGCCCGCGGTGCCGCATCAGCATGTAGTCGAGATACGGCACGAGAGGCGCGCCCTTACCGCCGGCCGCCACATCGCGCTCGCGGAAATTCGAGATCACGTCGATGCCGGTCCGCTCGCTGATAACGCTGGATTCGCCAATTTGAAACGTGCTCGCCACCTTCTTGCCCAGAAATGGCGCGCCTTGCCCCTCGTGAAAGATCGTCTGCCCATGGCACCCGATCAATTTGATCGAGTCCAATGGAATCTGGGCACGTTCGACCGTTTCTTCCAGGGCCTCGGCATATAGCTCGCCGAGGAGGAAATTCAGGCGCGAAATATCTCCGGTTTGCGCGTTCGTATTGGACACTTCGAGAAGCGCTTCTCGAATTTTTCTGGGATAAGGGACCGAATGGCTTGTGACGACGTTGATCTTCGCCTTAAAGCCCGAACCGGTGATATCGATGATCGCTACATCGATCCCGTCGAGCGAAGTCCCACTCATGATACCTGCTATTCTCATGTCTTTAGCAACTCTTGCTGCAAATCTTGCAGAATCTGCAAAGCTTCGACCGGCCGGAGTTCGTTTATATTAAGAGCCCGAATCCGATCGGCCAGCCCCTGGTTCACGGGCTCAAAAAGTTTAATCTGGAACGGCGCGTCAGCGTCGCTCGGGGTCAACTCCTCACGTACGGAGTGTTCCCTTACTTCATGATGCAATAAAACTGACCTCGCGCGCTCGATTACTTGCAAGGGTAAACCCGCCAAACGGGCCACTTCGATGCCGTAACTACGGTCCGCCGCGCCCGGTTCTACCTTTCTTATGAATAAGATCTGGTCATTTGTCTCTTTTACGGCGACGTGTAAATTTCTTACGCCGGAAAGTTGTTCGGCCAGCTCTGTGAGCTCGTGATAATGGGTTGCGAACAGGGTTTTGGCCTTTATGCGCTCGTGAATGTACTCGACAATCGCCCAAGCTAATGCCAAGCCGTCATAGGTTGACGTGCCGCGTCCAATCTCATCCAATACTATGAAGCTATTAACAGTGGCGCTATTGAGGATGGCGGCGGCCTCTGTCATCTCCACCATAAAGGTCGACCGGCCGCGCGCCAGGTTATCCGCCGCGCCGATCCGGGTAAATACCCGGTCTACCACTGGCAAGAGCGCCGCATCGGCGGGTACAAAGGATCCAATTTGGGCCAGGATCAAAATCAGAGCTGCCTGGCGCAAATAGGTGGATTTTCCGCCCATATTCGGGCCGGTAATCACGCCGATAAATTTCTTGGAAGAATTCAGGTACAGATCGTTAGCGATAAAGCGCCCGGCATCCCGCTCGGCCAGCTTTTCGATCACGGGATGCCGGCCGGCCTCGATTCGCATCTCTCCCGAATTCGAAAAGCGCGGACGGCGGTAGCGATTTTCCACAGCCACCTGGGCCAGGCTGGCGGCGACATCCAGTTCCGCCACGGCCTGAGCCGCGGCTTTGATCCGTTGCGCCTGCGCGGCGGCAGCCGACCGCACCTCCTGGAAGATCTCTCGTTCCAGGGCCAGGATCTGGTCTTCCGCGGCCAGCACCTTGGCTTCGAGTTCCTTCAGCTCCGGGGTGGTGAAGCGCTCGGCGTTCGCGAGCGTCTGTTTCCGTTCGTAACTAGCGGGGACCAGCGGAAGGTTTGGCTTCGAAATTTCGATGTAATAGCCGAAAACGTTATTAAAGCGGACTTTCAGCGACGGAATACCCGTCGCGCTTCGTTCCCGGTTCTCAATAGCGGCGATATATTGCCGACTATTCCGGCTAATATCGCGCAATTCATCGAGCCCGGCATGAAAACCGTCGCGAATGGTTCCGCCGTCGGCCAGAGTGACCGGCGGCTCGCCGGAGATCGCGCTCAAGATCTTTTCGCAAACATCGGGTACGGTGTCGATCTCCCGATGTAACTCTGGGCAGTCGAATTGCGCGGCCAGCTTGGCGATGGCCGGTAACTGCGCCAGCGATTTGCCGAGCCCTAACAGCTCCCGCGGACCGGCTGTTCCGAGCGTCACCTTCGCCAGCAGCCGTTCCAGGTCCTGGACGCCGCCCAGCGCTTTCCGCAGATCGCCGCGTAAGATGACCTTTCCGCTCAATTCCGCAAGAGCATCCAGCCGCCCCTCAATCTCGGCCTGATTGCACGACGGATTCAGCAGCCTGCGGCGCAGCAGACGTCCGCCCATTCCGGTGCAGGTTTTATCGATGACGTGAATCAGCGTCGCCTCGCGGCTTTCACCGGCGAATAACGGCTCCAGCAGTTCCAGATTCCGAACCGTCGCCGCGTCGAGCACGAGATGGTCCGTCCGCTGATAAAACGCCGGACGGTTCAAATGATTTAAGGCCGATTTCTGCGTCTCGCGTAAATAATGGAGGACTGCGCCGGCTGCGGAAACCGCGAGCGGCTTATCGCCCAGCCCGCAGCCGTCGAGCGACAGGAGACGGAAGTTTTCAAGGATTTGCCTTCCGGCGTAGTCTCCGCCGAACACCCATGGATCGAGCGGCGTTTCGAGACACGGCGCGCCCACCGGAAAGCCTTCCGGATGGAGCACCTCCCGCACATTTAGCGTTTGCAGCGCAGGCAGCAGTTCGGCGGCTTCCAATTCGGTGGTTCGAAATTCGCCGGTCGAGAGATCCGCATAGGCGAGACCACTGCGTCCGTTCTTCGGAAACACCGCCGCAAGGTAGTTGTTCTCACGGGATTGCAGCAGATTCGAATCCGTAGCCGTTCCGGGCGTAATCATCCGCGTGATCTCGCGGCGCACGAGCTTCTTGCCCGGCCCGGCCTCCTCCATCTGCTCGCAAATGGCGATGCGGTACCCGCGCTGGATCAAACGCGAGATGTAGCTATCGGCGGCGTGATAGGGAACGCCGCACATGGGAACCGGCTCGCCCCGCTCTTTGTTGCGCGCCGTGAGCGTAATTTCGAGCTCGCGCGCAGCCGTGATGGCGTCGTCGTAGAACAGCTCGTAGAAATCGCCCAGACGAAATAGCAGCAAAGCGCCAGGGACCTGCTGCTTCGCGGTCTGGTATTGCCGCATCAGCGGCGTGGAAGCCTCGGTCACTGCCGCTCCCTCACGGTCGCGGTTCTGATACGCCTACAGAACCGCGCGCGTAAGCAAGCGCTCTTACGCGTACAAGCCACGCCGTCGAATCGCATTCGCCACACGGTCGAGCGCCAGCATATACGCCGCGGTCCGGTTATGAACTCCGTGTTTCGCGGCGTATCCAATAACGTCGTGAAAGCTGGTGACCATAATCTCTTCCAGCCGGCGATTGACCTGTTGTTCATTCCAGAAATAGCCCTGCCGGTCCTGCACCCATTCAAAATAGGAGACCGTCACTCCCCCGGCGTTGGCCAGAATGTCGGGAATTACAAACACCTTTTTATCGGCCAGAATCGAATCGGCACCAAACGTCGTAGGGCCATTGGCGCCTTCGCATAAAATCTTCGCTTTGATCCGGTCCGCATTGTGCGAGGTAATGACATTTTCGTGCGCCGCGGGGATCAGGACGTCGCAATCCATCAGAATGGCCGCGTCGCGATCGACCTCTTCTGCTTCCGGAAAGCCCAGAATGGAGCCGGTCTCGGAACGGTGTTTCATCAGAGCATCGATATCGAGCCCGTGCGGATTGTGGACCGCGCCGTCGTATTCCACAATCGTCGTGATTTTGAATCCGGCTCGCCGCATCAGCCGCGCGGCCATGCCGCCGACGTTTCCAAAACCCTGAATGATAACGCGAGTGTTTGCCGGGGTCAAGCCGAACCGTTTCAGTGCTTCTAAGGTCACAAACATGCAGCCGCGCCCGGTCGCTTCCGGCCGCCCGCGCGACCCGCCCAGTTCCAGCGGTTTCCCGGTCACTACGGCCGTTACGGTGTGCCGCCGGTGCATGGAGTAGGTGTCCATAATCCACGCCATGGTTTGATCGTTCGTGTTCACGTCCGGCGCGGGCACATCCCGTTCCGGACCGATGAAATCATATATTTCGGCCGTATAGCGCCGCGTGATTCGTTCCAGTTCGCCTTCGCTCAGCAAATGCGGCTCGCAGATGACTCCGCCTTTGCCGCCTCCAAACGGAATATTCACCACGGCGCATTTCCAGGTCATCCAGGCCGCGAGCGCACGCACTTCATCGAGCGACACATCCGGCGCGAAGCGAACCCCGCCTTTCGCCGGCCCACGGGCGATCGAATGTTGCACACGGTACCCGGTGAACACCTCGATCCGTCCGTCATCCAACATCACCGGAATGTTTACGATGAGTTCCTTGGCCGGCGTGCGCAGCACCTTGCGCATGCCGTCGTCTAAATGCAATAATTCAGCCGCCTCATCGAACCGATGGGCGGCGGATTGCCAGGGGTTTACTTCCAGGTCGACAGACGGGGTCGATTGTAAAACCATAAGCGGCGGACAGGCGGCATCCACTTCTACACTGTCATGACGGGAGCGTTCATGCAAGTCTTGAACAAACTGGACAACCTTCGCGTCTAACTGGACGTCCGAACAAAGAGGAACGAAACCATGACACCAGACGAACGGAAGATGTTGCAGGATCTGGCCGACAAGATTGCCCAAACGCCCGCTCCGCCCAGGGATCCCGAAGCCGAGGAGTTTATTCGCACGCGGATCGGGAACCGGCCCGATGCTTTGTACCTGATGACGCAAACGGTACTCATCCAGAACCTGGCCCTGGAACAGGCGCAACAGCAAATCCAGCAGTTGCAGCAGAGCGCGTCGCAACCGGCATCCAGCGGCAGCTTCCTTGGCCAGCAGAGCGCCCCGCGCGGGCAGCAATACCCCGCCCCTCCGCCTCAATATGCGCCGCCGCAATCCGCCTACGCGCCGCCTTCGCCCAGCACGGTTGGCCCGAGCGGCGCTCCCAGCTTTCTACGAGGCGCGGCCCAGACGGCAGCCGGCGTGGCGGCCGGCGCTCTGGCCTTTGAAGGTATTCGTTCGCTGTTCTCGCATCCGGGCTATGGGTATGGCGGCTTCGGCGGTTTTGGGGGAGGATATGCGCCGCCGATTGAGGAGACCGTCGTAAACAATTATTACGATGACCCGAACGCGAACAACGACGTGCAGGACGTACAGGACCAGTACGACGATAACCAGCAGTTCGATAATGTCGACTACAACACCGGCGATAGCGGCGGTTTCGACGACAACTCCGGTGGAGGCGACGACTTCGTGTGAACCCGGTAGCCTTCTGCCAGCATTAAGGTTCGCAGGCATTGCCTACGCCCGGGATAACGGGCACTAGCGACCTGGGCCCCATTCCGGAGATCATTCGATCTTTGAGGAAGCCAGCTCCAGCGCCCAAGCTCCCGTTGCTGTTTATCGCCGGCGCAGTAAAGAGATCCGTCAGCAGTGATCCGGAAGGATAATAGAGAATTACATAGCCCCTTCCGAGGGGGTCTGAGCCTGTCTTGCTCTCGCTCAGAACAAAGAAATCGCGCTTAGTGGGAGTCGTGATATTCGGATAGCTCCACCACGCATCGCGCGGTGCTCCTTGGTACGGCTTGTAACGTGTACAGGGCGGTCTGGCGCTTATCAGGATGTACCAGTGGATGAGCTGTGTCGCGTCGGTTTCGGTGCGCCCGTGAGTGCTGCGGGTAGAGTATAGAGCCGGCAGTAAAAGAGAGTAAAAACTGCGCTTTGCTCCCAAAGCGATCAAGGGAATGGCCGACCGGGGTGCGTTGGAGTCCCTGCACGTGGGGCACATATACCACGGGGCTTGCTGGGCTCCGTAGCCGCTGCCGATAGTTTGGAGTTTGCCCCAGTCATTCACGATCGACGTGAACAGGGTCGTGATGCTGTTCGCAAGGGCTGTGCCAAATGTACCGCTCTGTTCCGTTATCTGCTTCACCGTGAGGGTGTAGCCGGTCGGTACACTCGCGTCAACCGGGTTGAAATAGATCACCGCTTCGAGCGCTGCATTCACCGCACTGAATACAGTACCGACGTACGGAATGTTAGAAGCGAGGCTCGCGATCCCAGCGGCCTTCCTCAGGTCGTCCAGTTCTGCCGCTCTGGCTTCATTATTCTGCCTCAGACTCGCGTCAATTTGTCCAACAGCCGTCCTCAGTTGCTGTTGAATCGTATTTCCCGTCGAGTCAGCCGCAAGCTGCGCGAACAGGCCGTATAAGGTATAGACGTTGCGCAGGTAGCCCTGCTCGGTAGCTAGCTGTTTCCGGACAGTGTCGAAGTCTTGTTGACTGTAGTCCGGATTCGGCTGGTATACAAGGCCGTTATAGTCTACTGCAAGCGCTGCGGGCTGTGATCCGGGCCCTGCGATTCCGCCATCGTAGTAGGATCGGATGGGTTGGCAAGGTGTGCTTGGCGACCCATTACAGCCGATCGCCCTGCCAACGGAAGGATACGTGTTCTTCGCCGACGTGAGGTCGGCATAGGCCGCTTGCTGGGCTGCGGTCCAGGCCGGCCAATCGATCGGCTGTTGAAATCCGACTTGGGTCCAGGCGAAATTTAACAGCGAAGTTGGAAAGGGCATTCCGGCGTGCACAGACCACAGATTTTGTCTATTCCGGCCGAGCAGTATGTGCACTGCCCCTGTCTGCTGTTCAGTCGTCCAAAGATTTGAGTTCTCGATCACCTCACTCATGGGATAAGCCGGATCCGCGCCGCTGATCAGCGTGTAAGTCGGTATGGGACTGCCATTCGAAGGCGGAATTAGCTTGGCCATCATGTATCCGTTCCCTCCGCGGCTATTAATGGCCTTCCAGAGATCGTGGCTGACCTGATTCGGAGATGAAAATGGGATTCCCAGTGAAGTAAGAGCGAAGATATACTCTTTAGGAATTGAAGTGAGCCAATACACTAAGTCCCGGAGCGCGCTTGCCGACCCCGCAGGATCCGAGCTGTTGGTCGGGAACAAGTAACTATCTTGGACATAACCCTTCTGCCGGTCAATCATGAAGAACAAGAAGCCGCCGCTTGCGCCCGAGGGTAGGGATTTGCTAACTGATCCGCCAGGGTATAGGACGGTAGCGGTAGGTGCGCCGGGATATGCCGGATCGTTAGGAATCACATTCAACTCGCGGTATTCGGAAGGCACGAAGAAGTAGTTCTGCTGAGTATCGAGCATCAGCGAGCCCACCAGTGGCGAAATGTAATCAACGCCTGGATGAATTGGTTGATAGCTCTCGTAGGCTTGCCCGGGTGCGGCGCCAGCCGCCCCAATCACGTTGTAATAGAGAGGAGTAACTCCGGGTTTGGCGGAGAAGTCCGTTCCACCTATAGCGGTTGTGTTCAGGTTGGGCATGGCGCCAAAAAACGAGTTGGCGATTACCAGATCACCGGCTGGCAGGCTCTTGAGGAAATTGGCCAGGGAAACCGCATCGCCAAAACACGCCTGGCCTGAATTGCCGGGGACCGTATGATCTGGTTCCAGAGTTTTGCCGTGGAGCACCAGGACTTGCACCGAATTTATGCCAGCGCTGCAGGAAAGCTGAGCGGCGCTGTAAGCCCTGGTGGGAAAATTAGCGCCAGGGCCGATTACAATTTGAAAATTGCTGATATCGTTCGGGTCCCCGCCTGTGTACTTCAATGCGTTGACCGCCACGCCGGGAATCAGCCTCTGCACCGGGCCGCCGTTTGCCGCCGCGCCTTGATCCCACTCGAATTTAACGCGTGCAACTCCGGCGGAATCATTGGTTGCCGTCACATTTGTAAGGAGAACGTTGGCGCCTTCCACAAGATCGGATTCGGGCAGCCAGGCTTCTTCCTGGCAACGCATGCCAGAAGCACAGGCGCCTGTCGGGTTGAACAAGCCCGTGACATCAGTGCCGTTTACGGACGCTTCAAACGTTGCTGGATCGGCATCCGGGCTCAGCCGTACTCTTACGTGCAGCGGCGCGTGGGAATACGTATGCTCGAACTCTGGCTCGGCAATTCTGATCAACGGCTTGGGATCGGCGCTCTGCGATCCGGCGCCGCTCTGTGCGGGTGCTGCCGTCAACAGCACCGAACCCAAAATCCCAGCCATGGAAATGAAAGCTGGCACTATAGAGACCGCCCTGCCGCGAGTCTGTTTATCGTTAAACACAATCCTTCTCCTTTGGAATCGGAGCCAAGATTGACATGAAGCGCCGAAGCTTCAGGAGTAACAAAGGGTATCCTTACCCCTCCGGACCGGCGCTTTTTGGGGTAAGAACACGCCATCTTACTCCCGCAGAGCGGCGCGGATGGCGCAGACTTAAGATCTGATTCAACAGATCTGATTCAACGAAAAAAATCAACACGAACGGAGAGTAACTGGGTATGCGGAGTCAGCGACTGCTGCTGATTCCGGGTATTTTATGCGACGCCCGGCTGTGGAGCGAACAGGTCGAAAGCTTAGCGGATTGCTTCGGTATCGCCGTTGCCGAGCTCAGGCGCGGCGAGTCGATTTCCGAAATGGCCGAGGCGGTGCTCGGCCAGGCTCCCCGGCGCTTCTCGCTAGCCGGGTTTTCGCTAGGCGGCCAGGTTGCGCTCGAGATCGCCCGAGTCGCCGGCGAACGAATCGAGCGATTGGCTTTACTGAGCACCACTTGCGCCGGAGTGCTCCCGGACGTACGGGCTGCGATCGAAAATGCGATCTCGACCATCGAGCGAGGTTGCTTCGAACAATATCTCCAGCATGCTTATCTCGGCTATGTGCATCCCCGCCGCGCCCGCGATGGCGTCCTGCGGCGCACATTTCTCGAAATGGCGAGAGCTGTTGGGCCGCAGGGGGCGGTACGGCAGATGCGCGCCTCCTTATCGATTCGGAAGCCGTTTCCTCACCTTAGTCGCATCGCTTGTCCCGCCGCGATCATCGCTGGGGAACAAGACCGCTACACGAGTCCCGCAGCTCAACTGGAGCTGGCGTTGAGCATTCGAGGTTCGGTACTAACGATGATCTCCGATTCCGGCCATTTCACTCCGATGGAACAACCGGACGCGGTGACAAATGCCCTGGAAGCGTGGCTTGCGGCGTGAGCGGCGTCTCAGAAGTTCTCGAGCATCATAATGTCGCTCGATCTCTGGTCCTTCTGTGCGTAGAGGATCCACTGCTCGTCCGGCGAGACCGCGAGACTCGGCGTTCCTGCTACTAAGTTGCGCTGGATCGTTCCGCGAGTCTCGATCTGGCGATTGGAAAAGGAGAAGAACCGGATCGTGCGCGGCGCGCTTTCCTGAGTCACGAAATAAATACCGCGCTCTGTCAGAGCCCAATACCGGCTGGGATGGATCTCGGAGAGTTCCGGCACTGCCTCGCCCTGGCCTCCGGCAATCGGAGCCTTCCAAATGCCGGGCCGTTTACCCAGATAGTAAACCCATCGGCCGTCCGGCGATTCCATGGCATCGTAAGCCACCGCGGCGGTGACGCACCGGGCGGGACCGCTTGCCACCGGGCGTTTCCAGAGTTGGGTGGGGCCGCCTCGATTGGATGTGAAGTATAGCCATTTCCCATCGCGCGACCAGGTAGGCATGCTTTCCTCGTAGGAATTGACCTCCAGCCGCTTGGGTTCGCCGCCGGTGCGCCGGATGAGATAAATGGCGGAGTGGCCTTCCTCGCGCGAATCGAATGCCAGCCATTGGCCATCCGGCGACCAACGAGGGCTTCCGGTCACGGAGCCTCCTAGCGCAGTCAATTGAACCGGATTCTTTCCATTCCGGTCGCAAAGCCAGATCTGCCAGCTCCCGGAACGGTCGGACATAAAGGCGATCTTTTCGCCGCTGGGCGAGTATTGCGCGCTGTCGTTGCGGCGTGAAGAAGCAATGAACGGCTCGGGATTCGCCTGGCTTCCATTCAGGCCGGGGTTTGGTATCCGCCAGATATTTGTGTTCTCCAAGGTGTCTGTATAGGCGATCCGTTTACCGTCTTTGGCGACAAACGGATCTGTCGCGTTCCCCGCTCCAGCCGCAATGAGTTGAGGCCGGCTGCCGGACAGTTTCACGCGCCAGAGGCAGAAGGCGCCGCCTCGATTCGACGAAAACACGATGCTGCGGCTATCCGGCGTCCAGGAGATCCCTTGAATCTGACGCCGATCCGAAGTGAGCCGGCGGACCGGGCCGCCGCGCAGTGGGATCACGAAAAGATCGGTCACCGAGTTGGTGATGTACCGTACAAACGCTAGAAATTTTCCATCTGGAGAGAAAGCAGGCAAGGAATCGTTGTCCGGCGGCGGAGGATACGTCAAACGTCGTTTCGAGCCGTCTTCCACTTTCACCAGGAAAACACCTTCCCCGTATTTCCCGCCGCTTACTTCTTTATCGCCGTCCGTTACAGCTAGAAACTGTCCATCGCTGGACCAAACGGGGCCGCGCCGCTTTTCAGCCTCGGTTGGTTCCGCTGTCCATGTGCCCGGCATCGCGTAGACATCGGTCAACTCGCGTTCCGTTCCCGCTAATGCCGGCACGATCATGATTTCTTTTTTCTCAGGCAAACTTCGAAGAAAAGCCAGGTACTGGCCGTTCGGAGACCAAGCCGGATGAAGATCCTGTCCGGGGCTGGTTGTCACCCGAATCGGATCGCCGACCCCAATCAACTTGAGATAAAGGTCGTAATTGCCCGTGTTGGCGTCCCAAACGAAGGCGAGTTGCTTCCCGTCCGGCGAGATGCTCGGGCCAAAGGCTACTCCGGGATAACTTGTAAGGGGCACCAGATGGGGCCATGCCTTCGGTACCTGGGTCCGGCTCAGAAATCGCCACGTTAAGAGGCCGGCTAGCGCGCAAACGAAAAAGGCAGCCCAAACGTATTTGAGCCGGAGTTGACGTCCGGGGGGTTGCTCGCGCGCGGTTGGAGGAGCGATGCCGAGTACACTTGTCTGCGTCGCAATCTGGAAAGCGTTTCTCTCGAACCGGGGTACATACCCGCCTTTCGGCAGCAGAATGACTAGCTCATCATCGCGTCCGTTGCCGAGATAATATTGCTGTAGTTTCTCCCGCAACCGGCGCGCTTCAACCCGCACGATCGGCTCAATTTTCGGATCATACGACGGGCTCCGATCGAATACCTCGACGCCTAAGTTCGTTTCTTTGAGGCGGTCCAACTCACCCGCCAGTGCCGCCTCCACCACAAAGCGGAGGAAACGACACAGTCTCTCCGATCGGGAGAACTGCGGGCTTGCAAGGACATGCTCTAGTTGTTTCCGAATCAGATCGGCTTCGGGGCGTATTTCAGGAACGTGCGCCCGGGTTGGCATACCAGCTTCGAGTAGAGGGAAGGATGTGGCTGGAATTATACCGCTTTTAGGCCGTGCACAAGGTTGAGGAGAACCCCTCGCTGACGCGCGGGGTTCTGAAGCTGCGCTTTTAATCCACCGCGCTCACGTTCACTTCCGATTCCGCCGCCGCATTCTGTACGCGACGGTCCAGATACGCTTGGCGGCACTCCGTGATCATCTTGCGCGCTTCGCGCGGGCCGGTCCAGCCTTCGATCTGCGTCGTCACGCCTTGCAGCTCTTTATAAATCGCGAAAAAGTGCTCGATCTCCCGGCGGACGTGCGGAAAGACCTGGTCCATGGTATGAATGCTCTCGAATCGCGGATTCCGGTTTGGGACTGCGAAGATCTTCTGATCGTTCTCGTCGGCGTCCACCATTTTCAGGAGCCCGACCGGGCGGGCCTCCATCATACATCCGG
Organism: Bryobacteraceae bacterium; assembly: GCA_035651215.1. Lineage (GTDB taxonomy): Bacteria > Acidobacteriota > Terriglobia > Bryobacterales > Bryobacteraceae > Bog-105. The sequence continues at coordinate 227,337 of DASRGE010000022.1, read as the reverse complement.
TAAAGCTCGGCTCGTCTACCCACACCAGGATGTCCAGCGGGTCGCCATCTTCGGCCAAGGTGCCCGGAATAAATCCATAATCGCCCGGATAATGCATCGGCGAATACAGAGCACGATCTAAGCGAAAAATTCCAAGCTCGCCGTCGTACTCATATTTGTTGGCTGAGTTCTTCGGAATTTCGATGATGACTCGGACGATTTCGGGCGAGTCCGGCCCCGGATCGATGTCGTACAGCTTCACGCGTTCAGCGTAGCACCGCGCGTGAGAAACTCGGAGGCATGCCGAAAAAGGTCCGCTGGGGTGTGCTGGGCGCCGCCAATATCGCTGTGAAGAAAGTCATTCCCGGAATGCAGAAGGGCGTTCGCGGAGAAGTGGTCGCCATCGCTTCGCGCACTCTTGATCGCGCCCAGACTGCGGCACAAACGCTGCGTCTGCCCAAGGCGTACGGCTCCTATGAGGAGATGCTCGATGATCCGGAAATCGACGCCATCTACAATCCGCTTCCCAATCACCTGCATGCGCCGTGGTCGATTCGGGCCGCCGAAACGGGAAAACACGTGCTTTGCGAGAAGCCCATTGCGATGTCGGTGAAAGAGGTGCAGAGCTTGATTGGGGCGCGCAATCGCACAGGCGTCAAGATGGGCGAGGCTTTTATGGTGAAAACGCACCCGCAATGGCTGCGCGTCCGCGATCTGGTGCGGAGCGGAGAGATTGGCGAACTCCGCGCTATCGTGGCTTCGTTCAGCTATTTCAATCGAGACCCGGCAAACATCCGTAACATTCTGGAGTTCGGCGGCGGCGGCGTGATGGATATCGGCTGTTATCCGATTACGATGTCGCGCTTTCTATTTCCAAATGAGCCTGCGCGCGTTAGTGCCTTGATAGATCGCGATCCGGAGATGCACACGGACCGCCTCAGCTCCGCGCTGCTCGATTTCGGGTCCGGGCACGCGCTCTTTACTTGCAGCACGCAGCTCGTTCCGTTCCAGCGCTTTCAGGTTTTGGGGACCAAGGCGCGGATTGAAGTCGAAATTCCGTTCAATATTCCGCCGGACCGGCCCAGCCGTATTTTTATTGACGACGGTTCGCAATTAGGCGGGCTCAGCGCGCGAGTCGAGGAGTTTCCGACGTGCGATCAATACACGACGCAAGGCGATGCGTTTTCGAAGGCGATTCAGGATGATGGTGAAGTGCCGGTTCCGCTCGAAGACGCGCTCGGGAATATGCGCGTGATTGAAGCGGTGCTGCGCGCGGGAGCGACGGGGGAGTGGGAACGGGTGTAAACGACCGTGTGCTAGGCGAAGCGCCTGGGCCACTTGAAAAAATGCGCTCGGAGGCCAAGCTGTTGTGTTCCGCCAGGCGAAGCCGGCTTGCAATCAGTGTCCGGCGAACTCTATTAGTGTTGGATCAGGTTAGCTATCGACCCTTCCAGGGATTGATGATGGTCAATCCACAATCCTCGAAGTCGTCAGTGTTCCGGGTGGCTAGCATCGCATTTCGCGACTGGCATACCGAAGCAATCAGCGCGTCGAATTGAGAGATGGGGCGCCCTAAGTGTACTCGCTTGGTGACGATTTTCGGGTACACGAGCGCGGCTTGCGAATCGAACGGGAGAATCCGCTCCGGAAACTCATCCGCAAATAGCCGCTCGACAGCAGCGTGCAACCGGCTACGCCTTTTTCCCGAGGGGAACATCTCGATGCCATACAAGATTTCTGCCTGAGTAATCGCCGTTGTAAATACTGTCGCGGGATTCTGCTCGGCCAGCCAACGAAGCACGGTTTCGTCAGGTGAGGGCTTCAGAGCCTCTGAAAGGACGTTTGTATCCAGAACGATCATCAGCCCAATACCGGCGGACTCCTAACGGGCTGCCTCTGCGGCAACGCGAGCTCTATCCCGCCGAGCGGCTCGATATGCCTGCGGATGGCCTGCGCCAGATTCTGCGCTCGCGGCTCTTCCGCGACGAGTACACGCTTAAGAATCTCGCGCGCCTCCTCCTCCATGGAACGCCCGTGATGAGCGGCACGTACTCGTAATTTCGCCTTCACACGTTCATCAAGTTTACGGATCGTGATGCTCGCCACGAATCAATGATAGCATTGTAATCACTGCATTCAACGCGGCATTGGGAAACCGTAAACCGTAAATTGTACCGAACTTGTTCACGTATAATGCGTGTAGCACGTGCCGGACGTGCAAAGCGGAAAAAGAGGCATTGTGGGCCGCACCAAAAATAAACAGAACGTCACGATTAGCTTAAGCCGGGAGACGATACAAAAGGCCAAGGTGCTTGCGGCGCAACGCTCGACTTCGATCAGCGGATTGCTTGCCGAGCAGATCGAATCGCTTCTAGGCAGGGAAGAGGCCTACGAGCGCTCCAGACGGGCAGCGCTGGCCATACTGAAAACGGGTTTCCACCTGGGTGGAACCATCGCGGCGAGCCGGGACGAGTTGCATGAGCGCTAAGGCGTTTGTTGACACCAATGTGTTGATTTACGCCCACGATGCGGACGCAGGTTGCGAAACACCAGATTGCTAAGCACATTCTGCAGGAGTTGTGGAACGAACGAATTGGCGCCCTCAGTACGCAAGTCCTGCAAGAGTTCTATGTAAACGCGACACGAAAAATAGCGTCGCCGTTGTCCAAAGAATCTGCCAGAGCGGTTGTGAGCAGCTACCTCATTTGGTGCGTGGATGTCACGTCGCAAGAAGTTTCCACGGCATTCCGAATCGAGGATGAGGCTCGCATCAGCTTTTGGGACGCGTTAATTGTGGCCGCAGCGCTGAAGGCGGGAGCAGATCGAATTCTGTCGGAAGATCTGAATCCCGGGCAAACGATCTCAGGTGTGCGGATCGAAAACCCTTTTGCCGGACGCTTGTAGAACTCGTCCCACATGCCAACCTCGCATCAAACAAACACAAATTCTCCGCCTTCCAGCGCATCGCCGCATAAATCCGGCTTCGCCCGCTGGGATGATCGAAAAAGATCCACTCTTCGACCGGCCTCGGATCCAGCTTCCGGTACTCGCCCAAGAGTAGATCCACTTCCGCTTCTCCGTCCGGTTGCCGCGACGCGTTCAGACCGAAAATATCCGCTTCGTATTCCTGCGTCCGCGTGAACGTGTTTCCGATGGGCAAAAACAGAAAGCTCATCGCCGCCAGGATAATCACCGCAAGCGGCAGCACCGCCATATCGTCCGCGCCGCGAACCTGCCATTTTTCGCCCCAGCGGCGTAGCGATTCGAGCAACGCCTGTCGCAAGATCGCGAGTCCGATCGCGATCACAATGACGGAAAACAAGATCCCGTTCAGGATGTGGTGCATCACGTAATGCCCCATCTCGTGGCCCATCGTCGCCAGAACGGCTTCGGGCGAACACCGGTTCAGCAGATTGTCGTTTAAGGTGATCCGCTCGGTGCCAAACAACCCGCTCACGTTGGCGCTCACCCGCTTGCTCTGCCGCGATGCGTTCACCTCATAAACATCGCCGGCGGGAATGCCGTTCGCCCGGGCCATGCTGAGGATCAGCTGCTTCAGCCTGCTGTCCGGGAGCGGCGTGTAGGTATTAAACAAAGGAGCGACGAAGACCGGGAAAATTAACGTCGTCAGTACCACGAATCCGGTGGCCACGCCAGTCCCCCACCAATGCCAGGTTCGCGGGAACCGGCGCACAATCGCCATAAAGACAGCGAACGCGATCCCGCCGCCAATCCAGGCCAGCGCCAGCCCGATCAAAGCGTCGCGAAACCAGGCGCCGAAGCTTTGGTTCGATAGGCCGTACTGGCGCTCGCGAAAGAAATCCTCATAAACCGTAAGTGGAAACAGGAGCACCGCAGAAACGGCAATGTATTCGATCCAGTACGCAAAATTTTGCAGCCAGCGAATGCGCGTGAGCCACCCTGCCAAGTCGCGCATCCGGGCCGAGGCGCGTGTTGCCAGCAACAGAAACGCCAGGCCGGCCGTCGAGAGAAAATTCCACAGAATCAGCCAGTAGCCGCCCACGAAGTAGGCGTCCGACCGGGCTTCTTCGGCGGGCGGAACAGTATCCAGCCACGCTTTGGTTGCAATCTCCGGGTCGAAATGGTCTGAGGCAACCGCTCCGCGGGGCACGGGAGGAGTTTTGGGAGCCGCCGGAAGGAGTAAGCCGGACCACAGCCAAAACAGGCAGATCCGGAGCATTTTGCCCGGCCTTCCGCTACCCTGGGCTATCATAAAGGCGTCATCATATAAGGAGAAGGAGATTTCATGGGACCGCTAGGCGCGCAGGAGATGATCTGTATCTTTGTTCTTGCGCTTCTGCTGTTTGGTCCGAAAAAGCTACCGGAGCTGGGGCGCATGCTGGGTAAAGCTGTCAGTGAATTCCGGCGGGCCAAGAGCGAGTTGAAGGCCACGTTTGAGACTCATCTGAACGAGTTGGAAAGAGAAACCCGAACGTCCCTGGATACAACGACCGCCACCACGAACTACTCGTCTCCCGAATATCCATATCCTTACGACGATTACGGGCGCTACGATTCCGAGTATGGCTCGACGTCCACGCCGAATGACTCAACGCCGGCGAACTCGAGTAGCGGTGATTCCGGGTCCGAGCCGGAGCGCGAATACGCGCAAGCGGAGAGCCACCCTGTCGAAGGAACCGTACCGCGCTCCAATGGAACCCGGCCCGTTGAGCCTGTGCCGGTCTCAACGGAAGAGGAACATCACGGTTAGCGGCTGAAGTATTCATGTCTGACCAGTTTAAGGAGCTGACTGCTCCGAACGGCAAAATTCCACATCCGGGACAAGGGACGCTGGAGCCGGAAGTCGAAGCGCCCGTGAGCGTTTCGCCGGCAGCCATGGTAGAGCAGCCCGCCCCGGCGCAACCCGCGCCGCTGCCTGCGAGGAAGGTCCCGCCGCCGCCACCACCGCCCCCTCCGCCTTCGGATGAAGATGACGACGGGGACGACGAAGAAAAAGGCATGCTCCGCATGTCCTTCATGGAGCACCTGGAGGAACTGCGTTCGCGCATTCTCAAGATGCTCATGGGCGTAGCCGTCGCATTCCTGCTGAGCATTACGTTTTGTAAGTACCTTTGGGATATCATTTCGGCGCCTGCTGTGGGAGCCTTACAGCACCTCGGAGTGAATCCGCCGAACCTGGCGCAGATCACTCCGATGGAGACTTTCAACGTCATCTATCTGAAGCTTCCTCTGCTGGTCTCCCTTTTTCTCGGTTCTCCGTGGGTTCTGTATCAGGTTTGGGCTTTCATCTCGCCAGGGCTTTATAAGCGCGAGAAGCGTTGGGCTGTGCCGTTCATCGCCTGCACTGCGGGCCTTTTTATCGCTGGCGGGCTGTTTGCCTATTTTGTCGCGTTCCGTTTTGGCCTCGAGTTCCTGCTCGGCATCGGACGCGACATACATATTTCACCCATCGTTTCCATCAACGAGTACTTCGATCTTTTCGTAAACGTGACGCTCGGCGTGGGTCTCGTTTTCGAGATGCCGGTGATCATCTTCTTCCTGACTCTGCTGCGTCTCGCATCGCCGCGCTTCTTAATCCGCCACAGCCGTTACGCCATTCTCGCGATCACAATTCTCGCGGCGATCGTCACGCCCACTCCGGACGTGTTCAACATGATGATCTTCGCCGTACCGATGGTCATGTTGTTCTTCGTGGGCGTGTTTGTCAGCTATCTCCTGGTGTTGAAGCGCGAAGGCAAGCGCTTCCCGTGGAAGACAGTCGGTCTGGTTTGCCTCGCATTTATCGCCGCGGGCGCCGGAGTGATTGCGCTGCTCGTCTATCGCTACCACTTCCAGATCGTTTATCACTGGCCCTACTTAACCAGGTAACGGTTTTTCGCGGCTTCAAAACCTCCACAAAGCCACGCCGCCAATCAACCCGTCCTCATTCGGGACGCGGCTCACCGCTTTCGGTAAGCTGAAATCGACATGCACCGCATTGCCCCCGCCAATGTAGAGATGATCGTAGTTGAATAGCGCGTGTAACTGCTCAATCGCCTGCTCCAGCAACTCATTCCACCGTTTGCGGCCGTGCTTTTTGAGCCCGCTCTTCCCCAAATAATCTTCGTACGTTTTCTTCTTCCAGGGATGATGCGCCAATTCGAGCCCCGGCACTAAATGGCCGTCGGTGAACAGCGAAGACCCGAAGCCCGTCCCCAACGTGATCACCAGTTCGACGCCTTTGCCGCGAATCGCTGCCATCCCCTGCACTGCCGCATCGTTCGCCACGCGAACCGGTTTCTTCCATCGCCGGGAAAGGACTTTCTCCAGTTCGAACCCGACCCACTTCGGGTGAAGATTGTGAGCGGTCAGCGTCGTTCCATGTTTCACCACGCCCGGAAAGCCAACCGAAACACGATCGAAGTCCCCGAGCGAGTCCTTGAACACGTCCAGTATGTTCAGTATGGAAGCCGGGGTGGCAGGATTCGGGGTATCGGTTCGCTGCCGCTCCGTGATGGGTTTTCCCGCGGCATCGAAAAGCTGACCCTTAATCCCGGTTCCCCCGATATCGATCGCAAACGTGGTGATCCTTTCAGAATGTGGAGGCATACCGTCACTTTAGCCGAATGGCGGTGGTGGTGGTTTTCAGCCACTTTCGCCTTCTGTTTTGTCCCATCATTATCCGGGCCGTTAACCGTGTGAACACGTTAACTGTACTTTTTGCACCGTTTCCGCGCGCCTGTTCGTCACTAAAGTGTTGATAATTTTGAGCAGCTCTGTCTTGGAAATGGGCGTGCTCTAGATCAACATGAACAAATGACGGCGCGCAATCATGACGCACCGTACAAGTTACGTCGAGACAGTACGAGGCGTAACAAAACAATATTTTTGGTTGGAGGAATTATTCTGCTATGAGTCGTCAATTTCGTTCTTTTTATATAGGAGCGCTGGCAGTGGCCGGCGTAGGATTGCTGGGCAGCTCGTTTGTGCCAAAAGCCCATGCCGATGCGTGGGACAAGATGACCATCGTCACGGTGAACGAGCCGATCATCGCCGGCAATAAAGTATTAGATCCGGGAACGTACGTTTGGAAGCTGCTGGATTCGCAATCGAACCGGCACATCGTGCAAATCTTCGATAAGGATCAGAGGCATCTCGAAGAGACGATTTTGGCGATTCCGAATTACCGCCTGAAGCCCAGTGGCAAGACCCAGTTCGCGTTTTGGGAGACTCCGGCGGGAGTTCCTAAAGCAGTTCGTGCCTGGTTTTATCCCGGCGACAACTTCGGGCAAGAGTTCGCGTATCCAAAGAAGTTAGTGGCGCAATTAGCTTCGGCAGCTCCGGTACCGATTCCGGCGAACTATAAGGAACTCGAACCGGCTCCTGCTCCGGAACCCGCTCCCGCCCCTCAGCCTGTAGCGCAGCCGGCCCCGCCGCCGCCCGCGCCTGCTCCGGCCGCTCAACCTGCGCCCCAGCCTGCGCCGAGCGTGTCCGCGGTGGAAGTTCCTGCTCCGGCCGCTCTTCCGCATACGGCCAGCTTTAATCCGCTGATTGGTCTGCTTGGTATTGCAGCGCTCAGCCTGGCGGGATTGCTGACACTGGCCACCCGCCACGCCAACTGAGCTGCACATGTGAGGTAGGCGTTTTCGCCTGCGCTTTCAAGACGCCTCGGCCCAACTCGCCAGGCGTCTTTTCCATGTCTGGTACGTCTTATAGATGAATGCGCGCGGGGTTGCTGTCTCTGTTCTGTGCTTCTGCGCTCTTTGCGCAGAACGCTTCCGAGCCCTACACGATTTCGGACAACGTCGATATGGTCTTACTCGATGTCAGCGTTCGCGATGCGCATGGCCGCTATATCACCGGCTTGCACAAAGATAATTTCCGCGTTTCCGAAGATGGACAAGCGCGCCAGATCACCGCATTCGGTAGCGTCGATACACCCGTGACCGTTGGCCTGGTTGTCGATAACAGCGCCAGCATGCAGTCCAAGCGGCCGTATGTCACCATGGCCGGTCTGGCTTTTGCGCAAGAAAGCAACTCGCACGATCAGTTCTTTGTGGTGAACTTCAATAACTACATCGTGCCGGGGCTTCCGCGGCAGGTCGCCTTCACGGACCAGCTTCAACAATTGAGATCCGCTCTGTACTACGGAGAACCCAAAGGGCAGACCGCTCTCTACGATGCCATTGCGTACGCTTTGAAACATCTGGAATTAAGCCGCTTCGAAAAGCGCACGCTCATCGTAGTCAGCGACGGAGGAGATAACGTCAGCAAAACATCTCTTCCCGAGCTCCTGAAGCTGATTCAGGCTTCGCGCGCGACCGTCTATACTGTGGGACTTTTCGATCCCCAGGACATCGACCGCAACCCGGGCGTACTTCACAAACTCGCGAACACCACGGGAGGCGAGTTCTTCCAGCCCGCGCAGCTTACAGACGTACTTACGGTATTTCAGAAGATCTCGCACGATATTCGGAATCGCTATTCCATCGGCTATGTTCCCGACGAGTCGACGAACCATCGCGCAGTCAGGTCCGTCAAAGTGACTGCATTCGAAAATCACCACAAATTCGTTGTGCGGACCAGGACCACTTACACCATTACGCCTTTCTCGCAATTAATGTCGGAGCAAGGAGCGCAGTGATAGTATGTCGAAAGTTCAAGGTCCGCTACTGATCCGCCAGCATCCACAGAACGAACCGCTGTACTTTTATGAGCCGGGCGTCCACAGCCATAACGCGAAACGCCGTCGGCAAAAGGCGCGCCAGGGTTTTAAAGCTCTGCGCTGGACGCGGCTGATTCTGCTGCTGATCGGAATTTCGGCGCTCGGCTATTCCGGATACACCCTTTCGAACGAATATATTTACCAGAGTTACGAAAACTGGGCCTTCGATCAGAAGATTGCCGGTCACGCCGCGACATTCACGGATTATCTCCGCGCGAAGACTCCGCTCAGCTTTCTGCTCGGCGCGCAGGAATCCGCCGCACCCGAGGAGTCTGTTCAGCCAAAAACGCAGGCGACTCCACGTCCGGCCGTGGGTGCGCTGCTCGGCCGAGTGGAGATTCCGCGTCTGCATCTCTCCGCGATTGTTCGCGAAGGAGTAGATACCAAGGTTCTGAGCGTTGCTGTGGGACACGTGCCCTATACGGCTATGCCTGGCGAATCCGGAAACTTCGCGATTGCCGCGCACCGGGATACTCTGTTCCGCGCTCTGAAGGACATCAAAAAAGACGATCTGGTCAGCTTTGACTCGCCCGAAGGAACCTTTACCTACCAGGTGCTCGCGACCAAAATCGTTAAGCCTACTGATGTGAGCGTGCTCCGCGCGGATGGCGGCGGTTTGATTCCAGGCGGCGGAAATCTCCTCACGATGATCACCTGCTATCCGTTCTATTACGTGGGTTCGGCCCCCAAGCGCTTTATCGTGGAAGGCAAACTGATCTCGCGCACCCCCGTAAAGACCGCATCGGCCGGATAGCTTCGAAACCTCGTCGCTTGTTATACTTGCGGTTGAGCTGTTGGGAGGTCGTCTAATGGTAAGACTGCAGACTCTGGATCTGCGTATCGGGGTTCGAGTCCCTGCCTCCCAGCCATTGATTCTCACCCGCCCGCCGCGAGCGATTGGCGGTGTACCGCGTCCAGCACGCCGTTGATGAACGATAACGATTCATCGCTCGAGAACTGTCTTGCCAGTTCCAGTGCTTCATCGATCACCACCGGGGCCGGCACGTTGTGCAAGCTCAATTCATAGATCGCCAGGCGCAAGATATTGCGATCCACTACCGCCATCCGCTCCAGACGCCAATGTTCCGATTTAGCTTCGATCATCTTATCGATTTGTTCGGCATTGTTTACTGCGCCGCGCACGAGCTCTTCCATGAACTTATCGGGCTTCGGTTGTTTCTCGCTCTCCTCGGAATACAAGGTTTCGTAGTAGTGGGCGATGGCGCGGTCGACAGGTTCTCGCCGCATGTCCCACTCAAAAAGCACTTGCAGCGCGCGTTTTCGGGAGCGATGCCGCGCGGCCATCTCAGCGATCCTTCTTGAGCTGCTTTAGAAGATTCGCCAGCTCGATTGCAACTTCCGCCGCTTCCGCTCCCTTATTCCCACTCTTGCCACCGGCGCGGTCCATGGCCTGCTGCATGTCATTGGTGGTCAGCACACCGAACGCGACCGGCACACCGGTTTCCAGGCTCACGCGGCTCAATCCATCGGCAGCGCCGCCGGCGACGTATTCGAAATGAGGCGTATCGCCGCGCACCACCGCGCCCAAGGCGATGATGGCGTCGCACTGCGCGGCTAGAGCCTTCGCCGCAACCGGCAGTTCCCAGGCCCCGGGCACTTTCACAATCCTGATGTTTTCAGACTGGCAGCCGCGCTTTTCGAGCACGGTCAAAGCGCCCTTGGCAAGCTGCTCCGTGATGAATTCGTTGAACCGGCTAACAACCAGCCCGATCCGTAGACCGGTAGCGTCGAGAGATCCTTGAACGGTTCGATAGGACATGCAGGCGGCGAGCGTAAGGGAGACTAAAAGCGCTCGCTATGGGATAATCCGATTTTAACTTCCTCAAGTCTACCGCATCATGGACCCCCGTTTTATCCGGAATTTCTCGATCATTGCGCATATTGATCACGGGAAATCCACGCTTGCGGACCGGTTGCTCGAATACACCGGAGCGCTTTCGCAACGCGAAATGATGGATCAGGTTCTGGACACCATGGACCTGGAGCGCGAGCGGGGTATCACCATCAAAGCGCACGCTGTGCGGCTGAATTACCAGGCAGATGACGGGAATTTATACGAACTCAATTTAATTGATACACCGGGTCACGTCGACTTTACGTACGAAGTCTCGCGCAGCTTGCAGGCGTGCGAGGGGACGTTGCTGGTGGTGGACGCCTCGCAAGGGGTCGAAGCACAGACGCTGGCGAACACTTACCTGGCCCTGAGTCATGATCTTGAAATCATTCCGGTCATTAACAAAATCGATCTGCCCTCGGCGGAGCCTGAGCGGATTCGCGAGCAAATTGAGCAGGTAATCGGGTTGGATGCAAGCGACGCGGTTCTCGCCAGCGCCAAAAACGGCATAGGTATCAAAGAAACGCTGGAGGCGGTGGTGCAGCGCGTGCCGGCGCCTAAAGGCGATCCGAACGCGCCCCTACGCGCTTTGATTTTCGATTCCTGGTTCGATCCCTATCGCGGGGTCATTATTCTCACCCGAATCGTGGACGGCACGCTGCGCAAGGGACAGAAGATCCGGCTTTGGTCGAACGGCAAGCCGTATGAGGTGGAGGGCCTCGGATTTCAATCTCCGAAGCCGGTCGCGTGCGAAGAACTCACGGCCGGGGAAGCGGGTTTTGTTTTTGCGAATATCAAAACGGTCTCCGATGCGCAGGTGGGCGACACGATTACCGACGACGCAGACCCGGCGCAAGAACCGCTGCCCGGCTTTCAGGAAATCAAGCCGATGGTGTTCGCCGGGCTCTATCCGGTGGAATCGCACGAGCACGGCTTGTTACGCGACGCGCTTGAAAAATTGCGCCTGAACGATAGCGCGTTTAGCTTTGAGCCGGAAAATTCCGTGGCGCTCGGATTTGGCTTCCGCTGTGGATTTCTGGGGTTGCTGCATCTCGAAATCGTTCAGGAGCGGCTGGAACGCGAATTCAAAATTGACCTGATTACAACCGCTCCCGGTGTTCGCTACCGGCTAACAACGACAGGGGGCGACATAATCGAAGTCGACAATCCGCAAAAATTTCCCGATCCGTCCTCGATTCAACAGACCGAAGAGCCGATTATCGACGCCACCGTTATTACGCGCGAGGAGTACATCGGCGAGATTCTGAAATTACTCGAAGAGAAGCGCGGCGTTCAGAAGAAGTTCGAGTACATTGGCACGGGACGGGTATTACTCCTCTATGAACTCCCACTCAATGAGATCGTCCTCGATTTCTATGACCGCTTGAAGTCCGCTTCGCGCGGGTATGCTTCGCTCGATTATCACCTTGCGGGCTACCGGGTCTCGCCCATGGTGAAGCTCGATGTGCTGGTGGCGGGCGAACCTGTGGATGCGTTATCCATGATCGTGCATCGCGATTTCGCTTACGAGCGCGGAAAGGCCCTGATCGAGCGCTTGCGCAAGCTGATCCCGCGGCAGATGTTCGAAGTAGCGCTACAAGCGGCGATCGGCAACAAGATCATCGCGCGCGAGACGATTTCAGCGATGCGCAAGAATGTGCTCGCAAAATGCTACGGTGGCGACATCACGCGAAAGCGCAAACTGCTCGAAAAACAGAAAGAGGGCAAGCGCCGCATGAAGCGCGTGGGCCGCGTCGAGATACCGCAGGAAGCGTTTCTGGCGGTGTTGAAGGTCACGGGCGAGAGCGGGGAATAAAAGAGCGCTATCCGATTGAGGCAGTCAACGGATGAGAACGCCTTCTCGCGAGCAGCAGTCCGATGTAGCAGCTTACCGGCCAGGTGAGCAGCCACGACAGCCAGTACCAGTGCGGCCAGCCCTTGCTCCAGTTAGGAATGGTCAGCGCAACACCCATCACCTCGCCGATAAGGAAAAAGTAAAGCACGTGCCGGACAGCTCGACCGGGTGCAAACCAGGCGCACAGAAAGGCACAAAGGATCGACACGACGGCAAAAAGCACAGTGCTCGTCATCAGGGCAGGATTGGAGGGTACACGGCCTTGGACGAAATCGCCCGGGAATAGACGGGAAAGCAATGGGTTCGTTGCAAGGACAAGAATAATCGATAGCACGTAAGCGCCGATGACGACGGCGGCGGATTTGAGCATGACGCGGAGGCTCCTTATAGATGGAGATTATATGTCATCCGGCAGGGGCAACAGCAATTTAAATACGCTAAATCATTCGTTCTGTTTTTTGCGTTTGACGAAGCACGAATTCTCCTATAAAGTTTTCACAAACGGGGATAATTCAACTTCACCGCTAACGTCAGACCGAAACGCTACGTATGAAATCTGTTCTTGTCTTGTTTTTTGTCATCGCCGCAATCTTGTCCGCACAGGAATACCGCTCCACGCTGACAGGGCACGTCGTCGATCCGTCCGGCGCCTCCGTTCCGAATGCCGATGTGCTCGCGCTTAAGTCCGACACGGGCAGCCGTTTTGAAACGCATACCAGCCAGGACGGCTTTTACACGCTTCCCCAGTTACCTCCTGGCACGTATGAACTCAGCGTAGAAGCTCCGGGGTTCAAGAAATACGTGCAGTCCGGAATTACGGTGGGTACAGATCAACGCATCGGCCAGGACGTACGCCTGGATCTCGGCAGTTCGCAACAGTCCGTAATGGTGCAGGCCGATGCGTCGCTGCTGGAAACTCAAAGCGCTTCGAGCGGCCAGCTCATCACCACGCGCGAAGTGGAGAATTTGCCGGTGAACGGGCGCTCGCCCATGTCGCTCGCTTATCTGGGGTTCGGCGTGATCTCGAATGAATCGCGCGACCAGGAGCGGCCTTACGAAAATGCGGGGCTCTCGAACGAGGCGATGGGTGGCGCGGCTGCTGGCGCGAACGAAATGCTGCTGGATGGTGTCCCGAATATTGGAACCACAGGCCAATCCGGCTTGCGCGTCGCCTATAGCCCGCCGCTCGATGCCGTGACGGAAGTGAAAGTGGAAACGCTGAACGTGGACGCGGCGTATGGGCGTTCGGGCGGCGGCACCATCGAACTCACCACCAAAGGCGGCGGCAACGATTTCCACGGCGCGGCTTATGAATACAACCAGACCTCGGCTCTGGCGGCTACTCCCTTCTTCACGAATATGGCCGGTGGACAGAAGACCCGTTTTGTGCAGAACAATTATGGCGGAAGCTTCAGCGGCCCGGTATTAATTCCCAAGGTTTACAACGGCCACGACAAATTGTTTTTCTTCTTTGCCTACGAGGCCTGGAAAGACCGGCAGCCGAACCCCGTATTCGTTACCGTGCCGACAGAAGCGGAACGCGGCGGCGATTTTTCGGCGCTTTTGAAATTGGGCAAGCAATATCAGCTTTATGATCCCGCCACCGCCAAGTTGTCGGGTTCCACGGTTACGCGTTCTCCCTTTGCCAACAATGTCGTCCCGCTGAACCGTCTGAATCCGGTTGCCCTGAACTATTTAAAGTTGTTGCCGCTACCGAACGTAGCCGGAAATCCCGATGGGACCAATAATTTCTACAAAGGGCTGACGACAGCCGATAACTACGAAACGTATGTTGGCCGTCTCGATTACAATCTGAGCGACCGCAATAAGTTGACCGGCGATGTCCACCAGAGTCTCTGGCAGCAAAATTCTGGACAGTATTTCGGTTTGGCCTCCGCCGAAACCGCGTACCGGGCAACCTGGGGAGCCATGGTCGACGACGTCGAAACCTTTACTCCCACTCTGGTTGGCGATTTCCGGGTCGGTTTTACCCGCTATCGGCCCTATTATGTGCAGCAAAGTTTGGGTTACGATCCCACCCAGCTTGGGTTTCCCAGCTATATCGCAACCAATGCTACGGTGCTGCAATTGCCACAGATGAACTTCGCGGATGGATTTACCCAAATCGGCGGCGGGCACGAAACCAATCAGCCTTTGAACAGCTATCAACTGATCGGCAGCCTCACAAAGGTCCTGGGTGGGCACACGCTGAAGTTTGGCGGCGAGGCGCGCCGCTACCAGTTCTCGCAGGTGAACTGGACTGGTTCCAGCGGTAACTATTATTTCGATAGCACTTGGGTCAAGGCCAGCAGCTCAGCTAGCGGAAACCCGACCGGATCGTCCTTAGCAGCCTTTTTGCTCGGTTTGCCCAGCAATAACGTTGGCAGTAGCACAAGCGGTTACACCTTCAATGCCTTCTCCACGCAGGATTCGTATTATTATGCCGGGTTCGTCAATGACGACTGGCATGCGCGGCCGAATCTCACCTTGAACCTCGGCCTCCGCTGGGAGCACAGCACGCCGTCGGTGGAGCGCTACAACCGCCAATCGAACGGCTTTGATCCAGCCGCCGCGAATTCGGTCACCGCGCCCGCCGAGGCCGCCTATGCCGCAGTTTATGCAAAGAACGCTTCCAAATATCCGCTGCTGCTCCCGGTATCGGCCTTTACGCCTGTCGGCGGACTTTACTTCGCAACGCCGCACAACCGCAACAGCTACAACACGCCGATGGATTCTTTCGCCCCTCGCTTCGGCCTAAGCTGGTCGCCCGCCTGGCTGCACAACACCGTGATACGAGCGGGCACCGGAATTTTTTATTATCCGTATCCGGTTGTTACCCAGCCGCAGCCCGGATTCACTTATACCAATCCCTATGTCGCTACAAACGATAACTATTTAACTCCCGCCACCACGTTAAGCAATCCCTTTCCAACCGGCCTGGTTTATCCTCCTGGATCTTCTCTGGGCGTGAACACTTCTCTTGGACAGAGTATTTCGTTTTACAACCAAAATCTTCTGAACGAATACAGTTATCGCTGGGACTTAGATGTTCAGCACGAGTTTGCCAAGAACTACCTTCTTGAGGTTGGATATACGGGCAATCATTCCGTGCACCTTGCGACCAGTCAGAGTCTGGCAGCGCTTCCCGCCCAATATTTGAGCACGCTTCCGTATCGCGATGCCGCGACCATCGGGGCACTGACAGCCAACGTGACGAATCCGTTCGCCGGACTGTTGCCGGGAACTTCCTTGAACAGCACCACCACTTCCGTCAGCAATCTTCTCCGCCCCTTCCCCGAATTCTCCGGCATCACGGAGAATTACGTAAACAACGGCAGCTCGTATTTCGAGCAGCTCTCCGTCAGCGTCCGCAAGCGCTTGAGCAACGGCCTACAGTTCCTCGTCAACTTTCAGCATTCGCGTCTGATGGAGAAAGTTAGCTACCTGAACAACAATCCGGGCGCATTCAATCTGGAGAAACGGGTATCGAGCTCCGACCGGCCCAACCGCCTGGTGCTGGATGAAACTTACGATCTACCATTCGGGCGAGGGCGCAGTTTTCTATCCAATGCAAATGCGTGGGTAGACGGAATCCTGGGAGGCTGGCGGGTTGGCGCGATCTATACCTTCCAATCCGGCGCCCCGCTAGGCTGGGGAGACTACATCTACTACGGAGGCGCGCTCGACTACGATGCCCGCAACGTGAATCACGCCTTCGACACGACGCAATTCGATACGAACGCCAGCCAACAATTACAGGACAATCTACGGACCTTTCCAACTCAGTTCAACAATCTCCGCACCGATATTACGAATAACTGGGACGTGAACGTGAGCAAAACGTTTTCCATATACGAGCGGCTGAAGCTGATGTACCGCGCTGAAGCGTTTAATCTGGCAAACCGGGCCCAGTTCTCCTCTCCTGGTACGAATCCCACGAGTGGAACGTTCGGCCAGATCAGCAGTCAGTCGAATTTGCCGCGAACGATTCAAATGTCGTTGCGTCTGCTCTTCTAACCACTACCTGAGATCCTGTTTGGCAAGAATCATTACCTGAACAAACGTCTTCGCTGGGGCCGGATGCGCCTCCAACTGATTTCTCATTCCCCGCTCAAGCCGATCGGCGAAGGCGCGGAATGCTTCCGTGTCACCCGAGCGTACTCGGTTCAGGGCGGAAGCTAGCGAGGGAGTGAAGACCGATCGAAAGAACAATGCGTGCTTGAGCGCGAAAGCTTTCACGTCGCCGTCCTGTTGATACTGGGCCCATGCGGCGTCCGGCACCTCGAACGACTCACAGGCTTCTACTTTGAGAGTTTCGAACCCCCCTCCTGGCAGGAAGGGCGCGAGCAACTCGTCTTTGTGCCGGATGTATCCCCCAATCACCATCCTTGCTTTTTCCTCGGCTGTGATTGCGCCCTCCTGCACCATTTCAGAAAGCGCAATGTTGGCGCGATTCATACCGGGTTCAAAGCCGCACAATCCGCTGTCGCCAAATCCCGGCAGAATGAGTACCACGCGGCCGCCCGTCCGCAATTCCCGCGCCCTGAGCGCCAGGAACGCTTCCCAGTCCTGTGCAGCCTGATGCGCAATCTGGAAGCGAACGGCATCCGTTGAGCAGTGAACAAAGAAATGATCGGGAATCACCGCTGGAGGACGGCTGAGCCACTGCGCGGCGTAGGAGCTCCAGCCGAGATGGACCGAATTTGCAGGAAGTACCTGCTCGTAAAACGATTTCCCAATGGCGCAAGAAAATACGTTTGATTCGGTCCGAACATAGCTGCCTGGGTCGCCGTTGAGGACAGCGAACAGGGAATTGAAGTCGTTTCGAGGCTGGTCGATGTGAGCTACGAGGATAGAGGGCTCCGGCCCAATACGCGACCGTAAACACTGGATCGCAAACCCAATCGGGGCTAGCGAATTCTTGCCTTGCGAAGATCCGTAATCGGCAATAACAACCGGCGACTCCCCGGGGCCAAGCACTACGCTGTGAGCCGCCTTTTCCAGGAACGGGAGCGCGATTCCGGCGCCGCCGGCCGCCAACCTGGCGTGCCTGTTATAGGCGCCCTCCCCTTCCATGACACCGTGCCAAGACTCCGATGCTGCAGGCATTCCGATTTGCTCCTTACAATAATGCAGCGGACTCGCCCAGCTGACAAGCGGGTACCAGGCTACCGATCTCTTATCGGAGATCATTATGAAGAAGTTGAATCAGAATGTGCCTTATAACGGGATATTCCCGCGCTTCTTCATCGAAGAGTTGGCGAAACCAGAGGGAATACAAGACGCGCTCAACTCAAAGAGGTTCTAATGCAGCCTCGAAACCTCGACATGAGAGGTTATCTCTCGCGCACGCCTGGCGCGCCAAATCGGTCCTGGAGCTGGGGTGCGTAGCAAAGAATGTCCTGGCGCAGGCGATGTAGCGCCAAATCCTTGGCTTTCGCCTCCAGCATGATATCGAATTCCAACTTCCTGGTCTCCCATGCAAAACGTATGAAGTCGAACGGGTGAATGTAGTCGGCGTGCGCCGTCCATCGAGGCGGCTGAAGAACTTTTTTCTTCCTACCCGTTTTTCCATCCACATGAAGCACTTCCCGCATCTGAGTGCGCGGCGAGGAGTAATGAATTTTGGGACGAATCGAGTTAGGCCAGGTGTGCAAAAATCGTTCAAGTGTAGATCGCCACGGCAAGCCTTCCGGGTTGAGGCATTGATGATGTTGCATATCGAACACCAGCGGCACCCCGGTCCTCTCGTGGATGCTTAACACATCGGCTGCGCTAAAACGAACGTCATCATTTTCAAGCACAAGCCGGCGGCGCGCGTGCTCCGGCAGATCCCGATAACACGCCGCCCAACGATCCATGGCCGCACTCTTGTCATCGTACGCTCCACCTACGTGAATAACCAGCACGGCCTCGGGACCAAGATCCATCAAGTCCAGTATTTCCGCCTGGGCCGCCAGATCCCTTACGCTTTGACGACGCAGCGCCTTATCCGGTGCATTCATCACAATGAATTGCGAAGGATGAAACGAAAGCCGCAGATCCATCTGGTTTGCGCGCCGCCCCAGTTCGGCCAGCTCCGACCGGCTTTCTGCGATCTGTCTTCGGAACTGTGGTAAATCGGGGTGCGTTACGTAAGGAGCCACATCCGAAGACATCCGGTACATGCGGATCCTCGACTTCTCCAGATAGTTGAAGATTGCATGGAGATACTCGATCGACACCCGAAGGTGAGGACCCGATTGCCAACGCCGTGAATCATTGCTCTTGAGACCAGCTTGGCCAAGTACCTTTACCGCGAATCCGAGCCGCGCTCGGTCTCGCGGAGATTGGACGTGGGGTGTCGTTCTTACACCCCCTCCGATCCGTGCAGTTTTACCAGCTTGTTGTAGATTCCAAGAAGCAGGAAAGTGGGAGCCCACTGGCCGACGAACAAGGCGGCGTGACCCTTTTTCATGACATTGCACGCCAGTGAGCCTGCGATAGAGCCGAAAGCGGCCCAAAGGAACAAATCCGATGGAAGCTTTGCCGTTTGCTGTTCGATACTCCTTGCGAGTGGACCCTCACGGTGCCACTCCCGGGCTCCGCTCTCGGGTTCTGTTTTTACCAGATTCTCGTAATTCATTAGATGTTTCTCCTTTTCTCTTATGCGGGATCGGCTTTATGCGCGCACCGCGGAATAACTCTCGTTCCGGCGCCGGTTGATAGTTTTCCAGGACAGAGCTTCATATAACCCGGCAAGACCTACCAGAACGTAAATGACCGAGCTGATCGGCGAGGTCTCGCCAAAGTGTCTGCCTACAATTGCGGCCACGAAATCGAAGTGGAAAATGCCGACCAAGCCCCAGTTGAGAGCTCCAATTACCACCAGCGTCCTGGCCAACACATCGATTTTTTTCATCTGTATTTAATCCTTTTCCCAAGGTGTGGGTCGATTCATGACCCTCACAACTTGATCTTACGGAAAATGCAATTTACTGTAAAGAAACAGAAGGATCGCGTTTTCGTTTCGCTCAAAACGCGACGCAAGAGTTGACTGAAAGGAAAACAAAGACAGGAATGGAATCCGACACGATCACACAAGGGCTGAAGCGGTACTCGATTGGCGAGAAACTCCGGCGGTTGCGGCTGCGCAAGAGCATGGGATTGAGCGAACTGAGCAAACATACGGGCCTTTCTCCGTCACTGCTATCGAAGCTCGAGCGCGACCTGATGCATCCCACCCTACCGACTCTTCTGCGCATTGCGCTTGTCTTCAGCGTCGGGCTGGAGTATTTTTTCAATCCCGAGCCCAAACCGGTAATTGAAATTGTGCGAAGGCGGGAGCGTCTCTGTTTCCCGGAAGCGCCCGAGATACGGCATCCCGCGTATTTCTTCGAGAGTCTGGACTTTCGCGCGGAGAACCGGAAGCTGAACGCCTACTACGCCGAGTTCGAAGCAACCGAGCGATCCCATGTGCGTAAACACCAGCACACGGGAATTGAGTTCCTTTACGTCATCTCCGGCAGACTGATGCTCAAAATCGGCGAGCATGCGCCGGAATTACTGGAAGGCGATTCCATTTACTTTGACTCTGCGGTTCCGCACGGCTACTCCAAAGTGGGGTCGCGGCGAACGGCCGCACTCGTTGTGGTCGTGACAATGTAGTGTGCGGGCAGCGGACTCCTCACAGCGGAATATTCCCGTGCTTTTTCCGCGGAATGCTATCTACTTTGTGCGCCAGCATCCTGAGCGCACGGATCACACGGACGCGCGTCTCGTGCGGCTCGATCACGTCATCGATATACCCGCGTTCGGCCGCTACGAACGGGTTGGCAAAGCGGTCGCGGTACTCGTCAACCCTATGCTGACGCACTTTCTCGGCGTCCGGAGCATTGCTCAATTCCCGCCGGTAAAGAATGTTCACCGCGCCCTCCGGCCCCATCACCGCAATCTCCGCCGTGGGGTACGCGAAATTGATATCGGTCCGCAGATGCTTGGAGCCCATGACGCAATACGCCCCGCCGTACGCCTTACGTGTAATCACCGTAATTTTCGGGACTGTGGCTTCGGCATAGGCGTAGAGCAGCTTGGCGCCGTGCCGGATAATGCCGCCGAACTCCTGGGCCGTGCCGGGCAGAAAACCGGGCACGTCTTCGAATGTCAGGATCGGGATGTTGAACGCATCGCAAAAGCGCACGAAGCGCGCGCCCTTCGTGGATGAATTGATATCCAGACAGCCTGCCAGATATGCAGGTTGGTTGGCTACGATTCCGACGGCCTCCCCTGCCATCCGCGCGAAACCCACCACGATGTTGCGCGCGAAGTGCTCCGCCACTTCAAAAAAGTACCGGTCGTCCACCACGCGCGTGATCACGTCTTTGATGTCGTACGGCTTATTCGATTCCTGCGGGATCAGCGCATCCAGCTCACGGTCGGCCCGCTCTTCCGGATCGTTGGTAGCCTGCCGCGGAACTCCATCCAGATTGTTTTGCGGAATGAAGCGCATCAATTCGCGGATGCTGCGCAGGCAGTCTTCATCGTTCGCCGCGAGAAACTGGGCCACCCCGCTCACCGAATTATGCGTATTGGCCCCTCCCAAGTCTTCTTTGGTGACATCTTCGTGCGTCACGGTCTTGATCACGTCGGGACCGGTGACGAACATGTGGCTGGTGTGCTCCACCATGAAAATGAAATCGGTCAGAGCCGGCGAATACACCGCGCCGCCCGCGCACGGCCCCATAATGGCGGAAATCTGGGGAATTACACCGCTCGCGAGCGTGTTGCGCAGAAAGATATCGGCATAACCCGCCAGCGACACTACGCCTTCCTGAATGCGGGCGCCTCCCGAATCATTCAGTCCAATGATGGGCGCCCCGGTCTTCAGCGCCAGGTCCATGATCTTGACGATCTTTTGCGCGTTAGCTTCGGAAAGCGAGCCGCCGAATACCGTGAAATCCTGCGCGAAGACAAACACCTGGCGGCCATGAATGAGACCATGTCCTGTGACGAAGCCGTCGCCGTCTATGACGTTGTTCTGCATGCCGAAGTTGTGGCAGCGGTGGCGCACCAATTTGTCGAGTTCTTCGAAGGTTGCTTCATCGAGCAGCAATTCGATTCGTTCGCGCGCAGAAAGCTTGCCTTCGCGATGCTGCCGTTGTTTCCGTTCTGCGCCGCCGCCCTCTTCGGCGCGGGCGTGCCGCCGCAAAAGCTCTTCATGCCGGGTTTTGCTCATCGAAGGGCATTGTAAATGAGACGATAATAGCTACTGCTTGTATGGACGGCTCGCGCGGTGTCGTGATCGGAACTGCCGGACACATCGACCACGGCAAAACTTCACTGATTCGCGCGCTGACCGGCATTGATACGGACCGGCTGGCCGAGGAAAAGAAGCGCGGGATCTCTATCGATCTGGGGTTCGCGCATTTAACGCTGCCGGATGGACAGCAGGTAAGCTTTGTCGACGTTCCGGGCCACGAACGGTTCATCAAGAACATGCTGGCGGGCGCCTGCGGGATACAAGCCGTGCTGCTCGTGATCGCCGCCGATGAATGCGTGAAACCGCAAACGCGCGAGCATTTCGATATCTGCCGCTTACTCGGTATCGAGCACGGAGTTATCGTGCTCAGCAAAGCGGATTTGGTGAGCACCGAGCAGATGCACGCGGCATGCCGGCAAGCGCGAGCTCTGTGCGCCGGCTCTTTTCTGGAGCACGCCGAGATCATTGAATTTAGTGCTGTCGACGGCCGCGGAATCGAGGAATTGAAGGGCGCTCTCTCGCGTGTGATCGAGCGCATTCCGCCGCGCCACGAAGGCGGGTTGGCGCGTCTGCCCATCGATCGCTGTTTTGCCTTGAAGGGTTTCGGAACCATTGTGACCGGCACCCTCTGGAGCGGCAGATTGCAGAACGGAGACACGGTTCAGATCCTTCCGTCGAAACGGCTCGCTCGCGTTCGCGGCCTGCAAGTCCATGGACGGCAAGTGCCGCAGGCTAGCGCCGGGCAGCGCACCGCCGTAAATTTGACCGGCGTGGAACCCTCGCTTATCCAGCGCGGATTTGTGCTGGCGCATGCGGATGGGCTCGACACTACGGGCCTGCTGGAGGTTGCAATCGATTGGCTCGACGCATCGGAAATTCCGGCGCGGCGCCGCCAGTACTTGCTGCATCTAGGCACGGCCGAGATCACAGTGGCGCTGAAGATTTACCCGCGGGCCCTCAACGGACTTCGAACGTTTGCCAGGTTGTGGCTGACCGAACCCTTGCTGGCGTTCCCTGGAGACCGCTTTGTATTGCGGCGCCTTTCTCCCCCTTGCACGGTGGCCGGGGGCACGGTAATCGATCCTTTCCCTCCTGCCCGGTTGAACCGCGTGCGCGCCTTCGAGCGCGCGCAGACACTTGCGGACGCAGACCCGGCGAAACGCATCCAGGTCTTGGTGGAAGAGAGTATGGCCGGGCGCCGCTTGAAAGACCTGGTGCGCGTCACGGGGTTCCCTCCGGAGGAACTGAAGCGGCTCATCGCGGAGAACTCGAATCTGGTTCTGGCCGATGGAGCGCAACGCGCCATGAGCAAAGCCTGGATCGATCGAAGGCGCCAGAAGCTGGCCGCGTGGCTCAAAGAATTTCACGGGAAGTATCCATCCCAGCCCGGAGCGCCCATTGCAGCCGCGCGCTTGGGGCTGGAACCAGGTGTCGCGGCTGTGCTCTTCGAAGATTTTCCTGCGATCCGGATACATGGCGATACCATTTCGCTGGCCACCCATACAGCGCAGTTCAGCCGTTCCGAACACGAGGCACTTTCGCGCATCGAACAGGCATTCCGTAACGGCGCGTTTCAGCCACCGGCAGCGAGTGAAGTGTTGAAATCCACCGGCACGGATCCGAGTAAAGCGCGCGCATTGCTGGAGGCGCTACTCAAGCGCGGGCGCTTGATACGGGTCTCCGAAGAGTTGGTGTTTCACGCGGACGTAATCGCGCATATCTGCAAGTCACTCGCGGCGCACAAGGGGCGGCGCTTTTCCGTGCCGGAATTCAAGACCTGGACGCAAATTTCCAGGAAATACGCCATTCCGCTGCTTGAATATCTGGACCGCCAGAAGGTGACGAAGCGAGAGGGCGATAACCGGGTGGTGTTGTGAGCGCGTTCCCTCACGGCCGCACTTCCATTGTTTTCTCCGCACGTGCCAGCGTTACCGCTGTTGCCGGCCCCATCTCATCGAAATACGTATTGAAACGTTTTGGCTCCGCAGCTCGATCATACGGCTTTAAATTATTCGCCCAACGATATCCGATCGGTTGATACCAAAGCTCGGCTTCAATCGAAAACGGACCCTGCGCATTGCCGAGCGTAATCGAGTAACGCACGCGGTCTCCCGCATCTGTAAAATTCGCATCGCTTGCGGCGCGGCCGTAGACCGCAATGTCTTTATCGGCGCTTTGCTTATCGAAGCCCTTCGGCAAGAGCCGGTTGTCTTTCAGATATCCAATGGCGGTGATTAATCCGGTCGTAACGCTTCCGTCGGGAGCTTTCAAGATCGATTCATAGATCTGCACTTGATCGCGGCTGGTGATTTCGGTGTAATGCGGTTCGAAGCGCGCGGGATCTGCATCATTGTCGTTGCCTTGAATTGCGCCATCCGGATTCAGAGCGCCCGATTCGAATACAACCCGGTGATTGCGATCCCGCACTACAAAATGGATCCAAGCCCGCCGGGATGGATATGCAGTGGGCAGTTTATGTCCGGTTTGGTTCTCTACCAGAACGTCTGCCTGAAGGCACCCGGACGCTACGCCGACGTCCGTAATGCTGACGCGCGCCGATTTCGCCTGCAGGAAGGCAACAGTGCCTTCTGACGCAGATTTCAGTTCCTGCGGCAACGCTTCGACGCTCAAGTCCTCGCGATAACGGTTCAACAGCCGCTGCAAAAAGAAGTTGCCGCCCACGAAAACGTGCTGATGCAGACCGTCGCGCGCGATTCCGAGGACGCGCGCAATGGGTGTGGGTTGCGGAACCTCCGGCATGTGACAATCCTGGCAGCTCTGTTTGTCGCGATAGTCGCTATGGAGCCATTCGAGATAGGGCATCTGTTCCGGCAACTCGCCGACGGCTTTGCCTCCTGCTCCACGCGCGACGGTGTAGAGCGTGTGGCACGTGGCGCACAGCTTCGAGTCGCGAATATGGAGATCGTCCGTCGGCCGAAAGCCGCCAGTAGAGGTCCGCATGATGCGTTGATTGGCCTGTTGAATGTCGAAAGGACCGTACTCCGGGTGATTCTGCTTGTTTTCCGGCGGATCCACGACAAAGCCGCCGTTAAAACTTTCGCGCGTGCCAAGTTTTTCCTTTCCAATTTGATGACACACGGAGCACGAAACGCCGTCTTCGGCCTCGCGTCCGCTCTCTTTCTCTTCATCGAAGGGAAGATGTATAAACACCTGGCCCAGATGGCCGTGCAATTTTGCCTCGTACCGCGTAATCGGCATGTGGCAGACCGAGCACTCGTCCTCAATGGCCGCTTGCGATTCGAAATGATCGATCGATTCGCGCCGCACGCTTGCTTGCCAGTAGGGATCGCGCGACGAGTTTCCCATGATGCTGGCGCGCCATTCGAAGCCGATCGAGACATCCTGTCCGGAGGGCGTGGTCAGCCCGTTGTGGCAGGCGATGCAGCGGTCGGAGGTTTCAAACCGGACGTGAGGTTCCGCGCCCCGCATCCACGAAGCCGCCAGGACCAAACAGAAGATTGCTTTGCGCATCACCAACCCTCCGTTAATTTGCCGTCCTGCCAGTCCCACAGAACGTAGAACAAAAGCTGTGGATCGCGACCGGCCGTGTTTGTGGCTGGAATGCTCACGCCTGCGTTGAATCTGATGTGCTGCCGTCTGCTGAGCGTGACCTGGAATTCGGGGACTATATCCCAATCAGTTGCCGCTCCTCTCAGGAGATCGCGGTTGGCGACAAACTCTACCATGGGCGACCAAAGGCGACCCAACCCGCTATTCTGACCGAAGCCCTTGCCGACGGCTGCTCTCCCAAACACGCTCTGCGGGGCTTTGCTTGTGTCGACCGGCAGGTCGGCGCCTCCTTGCGCCTGGACAAAGAAGTACTTCGGGAAGAGTTGACCGAACGCTGCAAATGTCTCCACCGTGGTGACACCGGAACCGAGGCCATGCACACTGTTCCCGGTTGGCAATAAGACGCTCCCCTGGACGCTGAAAATGGAACCGCTGTTTTGGTTCAACTTGGCCAGCAAAACTCGCTTTAAGCCCAAAGTCACATCGCCGAATCCGCCGTACCACAAGCCCCGCTCAGGCCGCGTGAATTTGACGGGAACATCAATCTCGATTTGGTTTCGTTCGCCGAACCGCTGTTCATGGATGATGTGATATCCGGTGCCCGGGGCGCCTTTCACATTCAGGCTGCCTGTGACGACTTCTTCGTCTTCCGGATAAGCTTTCTCCGTTACCAGCGCGAGCGGCAGATTCAATTCGCCGCGCGGCCATCCGGAGCCGCGGCAGAAGCCGCGCAGGTAATGAATCACCTGGTCGATCTGGCGATCGGTGAGTGCTTCGCCAAACGACGGCATGATTTGCGAAAAGCCGCGAAACGGTCCGCCATGAATGATAACGGCCTTGTAATCCGAATTCAGTTCCGCCGTGGTCTGGTCGCAGCGCGTGAAATCGGGAAAACTATCGGGCTTTTGGAACCCGGCAATGGATTCGGGCGTGCCCTTTCCATCCGGTCCGTGACAGGCCACGCAAGCGGCTTCGTAGATTTGTTTGCCGGTATTGAGCTTTAGTCCGGGATAGCTGGGTGGCTGGGCCGCCACAATTACCAGCGAACTCCATAGCGCCGCTGCAAGTGCAACTGCTGCTGTTTTCACTGCCCTGTGCCTCCCGCCCCATAAAATGCTTCCATCTTTGAATGAAATCTGCCCGCCTCCTCGCGCCGCATGCCGGCCAGCGCATAGACTACTCCGGCCACGACCGCAATGGTGGCGACATTTACTGCAAACGTTGCGATGCGCTCCCATGCCACGGCCCGGGGCGGAAAACCAAGCACCAGGCATGTGCCGAACCACACTGGAAAAACGCCGTATTGGACCGCCGCTGCAACACCGATCAGATATCTTCGCCCGGCGTCGTCGGCACTAGCTAAACCCGCGGCCACGCCAATGACGCTCGAAATTCCGAACGCCACAAGCGGCGATTGGAAATCGGTAAACGCAAGCGGGCCTCGATGCAGCATCGCGACCACCGCGCCCGCCGCAATCGAAATCAGAATGCTCACCGACAGCGCAAACGCGCCCTGCCTGGCCAGGCGCCAGTCACCCGCCCACGAACCGAAGGCGATCGCGAGCACTTGCGAAAGAAACGGAAGAAACATGGCAGCGACAACGATGGAAATCGAGCTGTTATGAAACATTCCGTAGCCGAGGAGAATCGCGGCTCCGGCCGCACGGCCAATATAGCTTGGCGTGACATGGTTCAACTGCCAGAGATCTTCCAGAACGTCGAGCGCCGGCTCCACCATGGGCCTCGTGATCGCTGCGACGGTTTCGGAGGAAAGGATCGCTCGCAGTTGGCGCGTGGTGATCGAGTATTGTTTCGGGTCGAACCAGGGCGCGGCGAACAGAGCATCGACGAACTGTTTCGCTATCGGGGTAGATACTTCCACGCTGACAACCTGCTTGCGCAGATTAGGACCATGGACGTGCACATCGTATACAGAGACCTCGCGTATTCCCAGGCCGAGAGCCAGATCGGATACTTCGCCGCTCCGGCCGTCGGGCGCACTGACGCGGACTTCGTGCATAGAACCTTTGATTGCCTCCTCTGAAGCGGGCGTCTGAACCGCATCGTAACAATGCGCTGTGTTCGAATGAAGCAAGTATGGAGAATCTGCTGGAATGCCCGAACCGGTGGAACCCGAAAACACGCGAGTGCAAGGCGATTATTGAAACCCCGAAAGGCCGCCGCAACAAGTTCGATTACAATCCCGAATATCGCCTGTTCTCTTTGGGCGGCCTGCTGGCGGAAGGGTTGGTTTTCCCGTTCGATTTTGGCTTCATCCCATCCACGCTTGGAATGGACGGCGATCCACTCGACGTGATGATCCTAATGGACGAACCCGCGCACGTCGGTTGCCTGCTCGACATTCGGATCATCGGCGTAATCGAGGCCAGCCAGACCGAGGACGGCAAGCGCATCACGAACGACCGCCTGATTGGGGCCGCCATCCATTCGTACAGTCACGAAGATTTACGGTCAATCAACGACGTGAGTAAATCTGTTCTGGACCAGGTGGAGGAGTTTTTTATCTCTTACAACAAGAGCCGTGGGAAGCAGTTCAAAGTGAAAGGGCGGCGAGGCCCGAAACGCGCGGTGGAAATTGTGGAAGCGGGCATGGCTTTGTTTGAAAAACGGAAGCATTGAAAATGTGCTACCATGTAGCACATGAGGACAACGTCGGTTCGCGATCTCCATATCCGCACTTCCGAGCTGGTGCGCGAGGCGGCGGACGGCACCGTGATCATCATCGAACGTCGCGGCGAGCCTGTGGCCGAGTTGCGGCCCATTTCGAAAAAATCTGCGAAACCACGGCTGCCCGATCTCACCGGTGTTTGGGAACGCTTTCCTGCAGTGGATAGCGACAGTGGCCGGTTTCTCGAAGAAGATCGCTAAGGATGTATCTGGATTCCGCGTACATCGCAAAATACTACGTCAATGAGCGAGATGCGAACGCGGTCCGAAAGCTGATTGCGCAAGCGCCGCACATCTGCTCATCTGCTTGGGTGCTTGCAGAGGTAACCTGCGTGTTTCACCGACACGTGCGGGAGGGATTCCTCAGCGTGGCGCAGGGCCGGGAACTTGCCAGCGTCTTCCTAACTCATGCGGAAGCGGGTTTCTGGAACTTAGCGCCGATAACCAATGCACTCATCCGCAGAACGGCTGCGCTGGTTCGAGGGCTTCCGCCGAACGTTCCATTACGCGCCGGCGATGCGATTCATCTTGCGACTGCGCTGGATGCCGGAGAAACCGAGATTTGGACCAATGATCGTCATTTGCTTGCTGCGACGGCCCATGTCGGTCTGAATGGCAGAACCGTAGCAGAATTCAGCGCGACGTAGATCGACTGAGGGCCTATTCTACAAGAAGGGTCTTTCTACTTAACCCCCGAGCAGTTCCCGGAGCCATAGCGCCAGACAATGATTGACGTTTTTCGAATCGCGATCTTCCTGCTGATCGTCGCTATTCCCGGGATGGCTCAGCAATTCTTCCCGCTCAAAGATGTCCGCCCCGGACTGCATGGGGTCGGCCGGACCGTTTTCGAAGGCAACCGTATCCAGGAGTTCCAGGTCGAGATCCTCGGTGTCCTCGAGAACCTCGCGCCAAAGCAGAGCATCATCCTCGCCAGACTGAGCGGCGGCCCGCTCGCCGAAACCGGCGTGATGCAGGGAATGAGCGGAAGTCCAGTCTACATCGATGGCAAACTGCTCGGCGCTATTGCGCTGGGATTCCCCTTCTCGAAAGAGCCGATCGCCGGAATCCAGCCGATCGAGCAGATGATCGCCGATTCCAATTTCGTCAAGAGTACCCGGACCGGCATTGCTCATGCATTGACCCCTCGTAGCGGGGCCTTTGGCGATTTGACGGAAATTTTGACCCCGCTTTCGCTCACGGGGTTCACGCCAGCCACACTCCAGGCATTCGCTTCCGATTTCCGCAAATTGGGATTTGAACCTCTACAAGGAGTGTCGGGAGGAACACCAAGTTCTCAGGAATACTCCGGTACAGTGTCACCCGGGTCTATGATCAGCGTGCAACTCCTAAGCGGCGATATGAACATGAGCGCCGACGGAACTGTGACCTATGTGGACGGCAAGCATGTCTACGCCTTCGGCCACCGGTTCCTCGACAGCGGTTCCACGGAGATGCCGTTCGCCCGCGCCGAAATTGTGGCTGTGATACCAAGTTTGAATACGTCCTTCAAGGTGTCGCGCGCGCGGCAGTGGGTGGGAACCATTACGAGCGATCGGAACACCGCCGTTGCGGGCGAAATCGGCCGGCGTGCTCACACTGTACCGCTGTCCATCGACGTTCACTCGACGGCTACGGGGACGCATGAATATCATTTCCAGGTTGTCAATGATCGTCTACTTACCGCTCTGATCACCCAAACGGTTCTCTTTTCGGCCATTGATGCCACCGAGCGGAATTTCGGGGCAGCGAGTTTGCGGGTCAAAGGGCAAGTGGAGTTCGAAGACGGTTTGCCGGCTCTCCACATCCGCGATATGTTTATCAGCGATAACGCGCTCGCACAGCAGGTCTCAGCCGATGCAGTTGTTCCGCTCGGCTTCGTGCTGGGAGGCGGTTTCACCAACCTGCACATCCGGCATATTGGGTTTACGCTCGAACCCTTCGAGACAAAACGGCAGCTTCGCATTGCCCAGGTGTGGGCCGATCACCGGACTGCGCAGCCCGGCGAGGCGATCGCGATTACGACGCTATTCGAAGGCGAGGACGGTCTGCGGATGACGCGTTCCGCCACATACCGCTTGCCCATCGGATCGCCACTCGGAAACCTAAATATCACGGTCAGCGACGCGAACACACTGAATTTCCCCGATTTTTCTGGGTTGAGCCAGTCCGCGCTACGCGATCCGGCTCAGTTGATTCAGGCGATCAACCAATTTCGAGACAACGATTCGGCTTACGTTCGCCTCTGGCGGCAGGAGCCCGCTTTCACCATTACCGGCCCGTCGCCCGCCGGGGAACTGACCGACCCGCCCCCCTCCATCATGCTAGTGTTGGCGGACCCGTCCGGCTCGACCACGGTGAATCCGGCAGTGACCGCCACGCGAGGGTCCACCATTGCCGAGATCCCACTCCCTGTTTCCGGGTACGTAGTGAGCGGCGCGAAAACGATCCAAGTGGAAGTGAAAGAGTGACCGTACGTCTGGTAGCTGCTCTCAGCATCTTTGCCATTTGTTCGCCATGCGCGACGAGCACGGCGTGGGAAATTACCGGGTTCAACGATTTTCTGAAAGGACGACTCACGGGCCTGTCGCTCAGTTCCGATGGCTCGTTGCAATTGGGACCGTCGCTGGCGTTCCACGCTATGCTGAACGAACCCGCCCTCTGGAGTATTGCGTTGGGGCCGGATCAGAACGTTTACGCCGGGAGCGGCCATCAGGGGAAGGTCTTTCGGATTGCGCGCGACGGAACATATTCCGTGATCTGGAAAGCCGACCAGCCGGAGGTGTTCGCGGTCGCTTTCGATGCACAAGGCCATCTGTATGCGGGCACTTCCCCCAATGGCGGAGTGTACCGGATCGAGGGTAACACGGCGCGCGAGGTCTGGCATTCGCCGGCTAAGTACATTTGGAGCATTCAGGCCGCGACGGACGGATCGTTGTACATCGGGACCGGCGAGCAGGGCCGGGTTTATCGGATCGAACCCAATGGCCGGTCCGAAATCTACTACGAAACGGGGCAGTCGAACGTTACCGCTTTGGCGTTAGGTCCGAACGGACATCTGTACGCCGGAAGCGAGCCCAATGGCCTGCTGTACGAAATCTCGGGCCCAAAGCAGGGGACCATCCTGTACGATTCGAACCTGCCGGAAATCCGGGCGATTGCCGTGGATCCGAACGGCGTGGTCTACGCGGCGGCGATGGGAGGGGCGGTGGCGACACGCACCGGGACAGGGACTTCCGCGGTGACCACGACTTCGGGCGCAGTCGTGGCGGCCACGCCGACAGTCATCACCGTAACAGAATCGAAGGCGAACGGACTCGCGTCGAACGACGAGCAGGCGGCGCAAAAAGCTGCGGCCGAGGCGAACCGGGCGGCTACTTCCTCCACGGCCACCGGAACTGGGACAGCGACTACCTCCGTCGTGGAGGTTAGTGGCGTAGAGAAATCGGCGATCTATCGAATCACTCCGGACCGTACTGTCGAGACGCTTCGCAGTTCGAAGGAGGACAACGTCTATGACATTCTTCTGGAAGGCGACGGGCTGCTGTTTTCGACCGACGATCACGGCCGGATCTACCGGCTTCAGGGCATGAAGACAACGCTTCTGGCCGAACCGGGCGATGGCGAGACGATGCGGCTGCTGAAATCGGGTTCGAAACTGATCGCGGCGATGAGCAATCCGGCCCGGGTGGATGCGTTGGACACGGCCGAGCGGGGGATTGGCCATTACGAATCCCAAGTGCACGATTGCACGACCGTAGCGCATTGGGGTCATTTGCAGTGGCACGGAACAGGTTCCGGAGTGACCTTTCAAGTGCGGACCGGAAACTCGGCCCGGCCGGATTCGACCTGGAGCGCATGGTCCGGGCCGATCACCCAGCCGGGCGCAATGCTGATCCAGAGCCCGGCGGCGCGCTTCGTACAGTGGCGGGCGGAGTGGCCTGCCGGGAGCGCCGCGACACTGAATACGGTGGCGGTTCCGTATCTGCCGCAAAACACGCCGCCTGTGATTCACAGCATCACCGTTACGTCGATACTAGGCACCAATGCGGTGAAGGCGGCCGGAGCGAGCGGCGCGGGTTCTTCTTCCGCCTACTCCATTACCGTGACCGATACCGGGGAAGCGCCTGCCGCGAGTTCCAGTTCGACTGCCACGCAGAACGTTTCCAAACTGCAAAGCACCCAAACCCAGATCTCCTGGCAGGCCGATGACCCGGACGGGGATAAGCTGGTCTATTCCGTGTACTTCCGGGCGGAGGATGAGCACGACTGGCAAGTGATCCGAAGCCGTATGTTCGAGAACACGCTGCTTTTGGATCCCGACGTTTTCGCCGACGGCCGCTACTATTTTCGCGTTGTGGCGTCCGATGCGCCATCGAACGCAGCCCAGTACGCCAGACAAACCGAAATTGTCAGTACACCGGTGGTGATCGACAATACCCCGCCGCTGGTCACGCTAGGAACGCCACACCGGAATGGGTCAACCTTTGACATCGATTTTGAAGCCGTCGATAAGGTGAGCCCGCTGCGGTTGTGCGAGTATTCTCTGGATGCCGGGTTCTGGCAGCCGATTGAAGCGGCGGACGGCGTTACCGATTCGCCTCACGAGCAGTTCCATCTGCATTTGGACCGGCTCAGCCCAGGCGAGCATTTGCTGGTCTTCCGGGTGTACGACACGGCGAATAATGCCGGATTGGCACGCATTGTCCTGCGTTAGAATAGCGAGAGCGATACTTTCTAAGCCGGTGTAGCTCAGGTGGTTAGAGCGACGGTCTCATAATCCGTAGGTCGCAGGTTCAACTCCTGCCGCCGGCACCAACCAACCCCGCAAGGCTATTTTGGGCCACAGATTCACACGGATGTACACGGATAAATTCTTTTTTGATCCGTGTGTATCTGTGTCCATCCACGGCTAGTCTTTACCCCTTCACTATCACCGAATAAATCCGGTCCAGATCTTCCTGGGAATAGTACTCCACTTCCAGCCGGCCCGCCGTAGGAGACTTCGCAACCAGCCGCACTTTCGTGCCCAGCGCCATAGACATTTCCTCCAGAGCGGCTTTTACGTTCGGGTCGAGCGGCGGTCCCGCCTGCCTTCCCTTTTCTACCTCAGCCTCTGGCTCTCGGGGCTTCGTCAGCGTTTTGACGAATGCCTCGGTGTCCCGGACCGAAAGTTGGCGAGCGACGATCTGGTCACAGGCGCGGGCTTGTTCGCCCGGATCGGTAATGTTCAGCAGAGTCCGGGCATGTCCGACGCTCAAGGCGCCGCGCGCCAACTGTTCGCGCACGTGTGGCGACAACTTCAGCAGACGCAGGAAGTTTGTGATGGTAGAGCGGTCTTTACCCGTCCGGTCCGCAATCTGCTCATGACTCAGGCCATGATCGCTCGCCAGCCGGTGAAAGGCGGTCGCGATTTCGATCGGGTTGAGGTCCTCGCGCTGGATGTTCTCGATCAAAGCCAGTTCAAGCACGCGGTCTTTTTCCACGGTCCGGATGAGGGCTGGGATCTCCGCAAGGCCAGCCTTGCGCGCCGCTCGCCAACGCCGCTCCCCCGCAATAATGCGAAACGAACCCAATTCGTCCTTGTAGACGGTGATGGGCTGAATCAGCCCGTTGGCGCGGATCGACTGCGAAAGTTCTTCGAGACTGGCATCGTCGAAGGCTTCGCGCGGCTGTTCCTCGTTTGGCTGGATACGGTCGAGGGGTATATTTTGGAACTCCTCGAATTGTTCCGGCAAGTTCGGCTTTGCAGGTCGCTGCGGGACAGCGGCCACCGGGGCTGGGGCTACGGCGGAAGCGGCAGCGGGGCCAGACGCCGGCCGGTGAGGCAGCAGCGCCGAGAGTCCTTTACCGAGCGCTTTGCGCTGACTCCGATCTGGCTCTTTGTTCATGTACCAAAATTTCCTTTGCAAGTTTTATGTATGCCTCGGCTCCTCGGGAACGCGGATCGTACGCGAGGATGGATTTACCGAAGCTGGGAGCTTCCGCGAGCCGGATGCTGCGGGGGATCACGGTCTTGAAGACCTCGTTTTCAAAAAACTCCCGAAGGTCGGCCTCTACCTGGCGGGTGAGGTTTGTCCGGTCATCGTACATCGTGAGGAGGACGCCTTCAATCCGAAGTTCCGGGTTGAAAACGTCGCGGACGCGATCGACCGTATCCATGAGCTGCGAAATGCCTTCGAGAGCGAAGAACTCACACTGGATCGGGATGAGGACGGCGTCGGAGGCGACAAGCGCGTTGAGCGTGAGAAGGTCAAGCGCCGGAGGACAATCGATCAGGATGTACTGATATTGGTCCCGGGTATCCGCCAAGGCGTTTTTCAGGCGCTGCTCGCGGTCTTCGGAATCCACCAGGTCCAGATTCGTTGCGACAAGGTTCTGATCGGCGGGCACGAGCGAAAGGCCTTCGAACTGCGTCGGCGTAATTGCGTCGCGGAGATTGGTGTCGCCGAGAAGAATGTTATACAGCGTTTTCGAGTCCTGCGATTTCTCTACCCCGACCCCGGTGGTGGAATTACCCTGGGGGTCGGAATCGATCAGCAGAACTTTGAGCTCGGACGCCGCTAGTGCGGCGGCAAGATTGATCGCGGTGGTGGTTTTGCCCACCCCGCCCTTCTGGTTAGCTATAGAAATAACGCGGGCCAAGACGTCGCCATCCTACCACGTTTCACGTGAAACATCGGATTTCGGCCCAAACCAGTATTTCACGTGAAACATCAAGACACGGTCGCCAGATTCAAGTAGATATCCAGGACCGCGATCGCGGCTGGCGTCACTCCCGGAATTCGGCGGGCCTGCCCCAGCGTCGCCGGCCGCACCCGCTCCAGCTTCTGTCTTACTTCATTGGATAGCCCTGGAATGTTCCGGTAGACGAATTCCGCCGGAATCTGGCGCGATTCCGCGTCTTCAAGCTGCCGGATCTGCCGTTCCTGTTGGGCCATATAACCGGCATACTTCGCCTCGGTCTCAATTGTGGTCAATACCCCAGGCGCCGGCTGTTCGCCAACTTGTCCGCAGATCCAGCGCTCGAGCTGCTGAATCCGAGCCTCCGGCCGCCGCAGCCAAACCAGCAATATCGGATTATCGGCGCAGCCGAGCTCCGGAACCGCGCTGCAGCGGGTTCGTTCCAGCAATTGTGCAATCTTCTGCTTCTGGGTCTGTTTTTGCTCAAAACGAGCCCAACGGCGGTCGTCCACCAGGCCCACCCGCCGCCCCAGTGGCGTTAGGCGCTCATCTGCATTGTCGATTCGCAAATGGAGCCGGAACTCCGCCCGCGAGGTAAACATCCGGTACGGCTCATCCGCGCCTTTGCTGATGAGGTCATCCACCAGAATCCCGACATAGCCCTCGCTCCGCCCAAGAACCACTTCCGGACAACCCTTCACCTTGCAGGCGGCATTCAGTCCGGCAATCAGGCCCTGACAGGCGGCTTCCTCGTAGCCGGAGGTGCCGTTGATCTGGCCAGCCAGGAATAGCCCCGGAATAGCCTTCACTTCCAGCGAGTGCTTCAACTCCCGCGGGTCGACGGCGTCGTACTCGATCGCATACCCGGGCCGGATCATTTCGGCGTCTTCCAGGCCCGGAATCGAGGCGACCATCGCCGCCTGGACGTCAATCGGCATGCTGGTGGACATCCCATTCACGTAAACTTCGTGTGTATCCAGGCCCTCCGGTTCCAAAAAGATCTGATGCCGCCGTTTGTCCGGGAACTTGACGATCTTGTCCTCAATGGAAGGGCAGTAGCGCGGGCCGATTCCCTCGATCTGCCCGCTGTAGAGTGGCGAACGCGCAATGCTCTCACTGATAATCCGGTGCGTCTCCTCGGTCGTGTACGTCAGATGGCAGCAGACCTGCTCCCGGTCAATGCGCTCTGTTAGAAAAGAAAACGGAGTTGGAACCTTGTCGCCGGGTTGCTCCTCAAAGCGCGACCAGTCAATCGTCCGGCCGTCCAACCGTGGGGGAGTGCCGGTTTTGAGCCGGGTCCATTGCAGGCCAAGGGTTCGTAACTGGCCTCCCAAGGTGTTCGACGGGGCTTCCCCGTTGCGGCCGCAGGCATACCTCTGTTCGCCGACATGGGCTAAGCCGTTCAGGAACGTTCCCGTCGTCACCACCACCGCTTCGGATAGCAGATCGCGCCCATCCTTCAGGCGCACTCCGGCGACCCTGCGCGTGGGTTCGTTTTCGCAAAACAGTAGCTCGCCTACTTCCGCTTGCAAAATTCGCAGATTCGGCTCGTTTTCCAGCCATTCCCGCATCCGTGTGCGGTAAATCTTCTTGTCGCACTGAGCGCGAGGCGACCAGACGGCCGGTCCGCGGCTGGTGTTCAAGAGCCGGAATTGAATGCCCACGGCGTCCGTGAGCTCTCCCATGACGCCCCCGAGGGCGTCTACCTCGCGCACCAGATGCCCCTTGGCGATGCCGCCAATTGCCGGATTGCAAGACATTTGCGCGATGAGATCCAGGTTCATCGTTACCATCGCCGTCCTCAATCCGAGGCGAGCGCAGGCGCGAGCCGCTTCGCAACCGGCGTGCCCGGCGCCGACCACAATGACGTCATATTTCTTTTTCATGGAGGGGAACTAGAATAGAGGCTGTTCTTTCATCTATTTTAGCGATGGAATTCAGGTCGTGAAGGTCCTCATCGTCGGCGGCGGCGGCCGCGAACATGCGCTCGCGTGGCGGCTCTCCCAGTCCCCACTGGTTAGCGGAATCGTAGCGTCTCCCGGCAATCCGGGGATTGCAACCATCGGAAAATGCGTTCCCGCGCCAAAAGACGTATCCGGGTACGCGGACATCGCCGAGCAGTGCGGAGCCTATCTCACGATCGTAGGGCCTGAGGCTCCGCTCGTGGACGGCATCGTCGACCACTTCTACAACCGCCGCCTCAAAATTGTCGGCCCTACTCAGGCAGCCGCCCGGCTCGAAGGATCGAAAATCTTCGCCAAGCAGTTCCTTCAACGGGCCGATATACCTACGGCCGCCTCTGTGCAGGTGACGTCGTATGAGGAGGCTGTCGATGCGCTGAAGCGTTTCTCGTTTCCGGTGGTTGTGAAGGCGGACGGTCTCGCGGCCGGAAAGGGCGTGATCATCGCACAGGATGCGACGGAGGCCGAGCGGGCTATCCGGCAGCTTGGTCCCCGCCTGGTCATTGAGGATTTTCTTGAAGGAGAAGAGGTCAGCTTTATGGGCGTGAGTAATGGCAATATGCTACTGCCGTTTGCTCCCACCCAGGACCACAAGCGTATCTTTGACGGCGACCGAGGGCCGAATACGGGCGGAATGGGCGCTTACACTGATCCCCGCATTCTCACCGCGAAGCAGAGCGGATACGTGATGGACAAGATCATGCTCCCCGCAATCGAACACATGCGTAAGGAAGGCACGCCGTTTACTGGCTTTCTCTACGCAGGGCTCATGATGACAGCGGACGGACCGAAAGTCCTGGAATTCAACGTCCGGTTGGGCGATCCGGAAACCCAGGCTCTGATGCATAGTTTGCACGGCGATTTTGCGGATATTCTGAACATGATCGTGAATGGCGTGGGCGTCGTCTCCGCCGGGGCGTGGGGAAGTTGCTCGGTGTGTGTCGTTATAGCGGCCCCAGGTTATCCGGAGCAGCCGCGAACAGGGAACGTCATCACTGGGATCGAGGAAGCGGAGAGGGCCGGAGCGGTGGTCTTTCATGCCGGCACGAAGCAGCAGAACGGCAACCTCGTGACGAATGGAGGACGGGTTCTGGGCGTTACAGCAGGCGGAAGCACTCTGCCCGAGGCCGCCCGAAACACTTATCAAGCTGTCAAGAAAATTCAGTTTCCGGGCATGCACTACCGCAGAGACATCGGCGCTAAGGGTTTGCGGCGCTGGTAGACTGCCAGTAGGGCCCTATTCGGGGACGTAGCTCAGATGGATAGAGCGGCCGCCTCCTAAGCGGCAGGCCGGCAGTTCGAATCTGCCCGTCCCTACCAAATTTCCTCGCCAACCCTATTCCCGCAAACTTTATCGACATACACTAGAAGTAGAATGCCTGCTTTAGCTGAGAACGTTGTCGCGTCGGAATTGCTGGATCGCATCGGCAATACCCCCTTGCTGGAGATCCCGCTCGCTCGGCGCCGCGCGGTGGCGGTGTATGCGAAAGCAGAGTTTTTCAATCCGGGCGGCTCCGTCAAGGACCGGCCGGCTTTGAACATGATCCTAGACGGAGAAGCATCGGGTAAGCTCGTCCGTGGCAAAACCCTGCTGGACTCAACGAGCGGGAACACTGGAATCGCCTACGCTATGATCTGCGCGGCGAAGGGGTATCCCGTGAAGCTCTGCATTCCCGCGAATGCGTCGCCGGAACGGAAACAGATCTTGAAGGCGTTCGGGGCGGAGTTGGTGCTGACCAATCCCGGCGAGGGCTCTGACGGCGCGCTCCGGGAGTGCCAGCGAATCTATAACGCTGATCCCGAGCGCTATTTCTACCCCAACCAGTACGACAATCCCGCCAACTGGCAGGCTCATTATCAGACCACCGGTCCCGAGATCATCCAGCAGACCGCCGGACAGATCACCCACTTTGTCGCCGCCCTGGGCACGACTGGTACTTTTACTGGGGTCACGCGCCGCTTGAAGAATGACCTCCCGCACGTGCGCTGTGTTTCGGTGCAACCGGCCTCGCCGCTGCATGGACTGGAAGGCACGAAGCACATGCCGACCTCCATCAAGCCGGGCATTTACGATCCTACCCTTGCCGATGACAATCTCTGGGTCGAGACGGAGGAGGCCTACGCAATGGCCCGCCGCCTCGCCCGGGGAGAAGGATTGCTGGTGGGGGTTTCCGCAGCAGCGAATGTAGTCGCTGCGACCCGTGTGGCCGAAGAGTTATCTAACCAGCATCAGCCTGGTTGCGTCGTCACGATTTTGTGCGATGGCGGGCAGAAGTACCTGAGCGAGTCCTTCTGGAATGATTGAGATTCAATCGAGCCCGTGGAACACCATGGTGCTCCATGCAGAGAGAACCTATCCGAACGAGTGCTGCGGCGCGATGTTGGGGCATACGGATGGAGAGAGGAAAATCGTCACCGAAGCGATTCCGCTCCAAAACGCTTTCGCGGGCGAGCAGGGAGAGCGCTATGAGCTCCGCCCGGAGGATCTGCTCGCAGCGGATCAGGCCGCACGAGCGAGGGGGCTGGACCTGATCGGCATCTTTCACTCTCATCCCGATTGCGATGCCTACTTTTCACAAACCGATCTGAAGAACTCCTGCCCGTGGTACTCGTTCGTGGTGCTTTCGATCGTGAAGGGGAAGTTCGATCATGCAAACAGTTTTCTGCCCGACTTGGATCAGACGAAGGCAGATCGCGAGGAATTAATATGGCAAAAATCCTAATACCGACGGCGTTGCGGCAGTTCACGGATCAAAAAGACTCCGTGGATGTTTCCGGCTCGACCGTAAGCGACGCATTAAACCAGTTGACGGCGCAATACCCGAATATCAAGAAGAACTTATTCAACGAGCAGGGCAAGCTCCGGAGCTTCGTCAATGTTTATGTAAATGAGGAAGACATCCGTCATTTAGATAAAACAGATACTAAACTCCAAGGCACAGACACAGTTTCCATCGTGCCGAGTATCGCCGGAGGGACGGCCGGCGTGGCGGAACCCGCGACCGCCGCGCTGAGTCCGGAAGAGTTCTCGCGTTATAGCCGGCACATCATTTTGCCGGAAGTCGGAGTCGAGGGTCAGCTCAAGCTGAAACAGGCTAAAGTGATTTTAATCGGAGCCGGAGGCTTGGGGGCGCCGCTCGGGTTGTATTTGGCAGCCGCTGGCGTAGGCCGCATTGGCATCGTCGATTTCGACGTAGTGGATGCTTCTAACTTACAACGGCAAGTAATTCATGGAACGAGCGATTTAGGGCGCAAGAAACTCGATTCCGCGGCAGATAGCATTCGAGATATAAATCCTAACGTAAGGGTGGATAAGTTCGACACGGGACTTACGAGCCAAAACGCGCTCGATATTCTGAAAGACTACGACATAGTAATTGACGGAACCGATAACTTCCCGACACGTTACTTAGTAAACGACGCCTGCATCCTGCTGAAGAAACCAAACGTCTACGGCTCTATCTTCCGGTTCGAAGGCCAAGCCAGTGTGTTCGGCTATGAGGACGGACCATGCTACCGCTGTCTCTATCCCGAGCCACCACCTCCCGGCCTGGTTCCAAGCTGCGCCGAAGGCGGTGTATTGGGCATCTTGCCAGGCATCATCGGCCTGATTCAGGCCACCGAGGCAGTCAAAATCATCCTGGGAATCGGCGAGACGCTGAAAGGCCGCTTGCTGTTATATGACGCTCTCGGGATGCGCTTCCGCGAGCTGAAACTGCGCCGTGATCGCGATTGCCCCGTGTGCGGCGATCATCCGACCGTGACCAAACTGATCGATTACCAACAGTTCTGCGGCGTTGTGCCGGCCTCCGCGCAGCCCGCCGCAAGCGAGGGCGTGATCGATCCGGTGGAAGTGAAACAGAAGCTGGATCGCGGCGACGATTTCGTCCTGATCGATGTACGCGAGCCGTACGAATACCAGATTGCCCGGATTCCGGGCGCGCGGCTGATTCCGCTTGGCGATTTGCCGAAGCGCCTGAATGAGTTGAATCCGAATGCCGAGATCGTGGCCCACTGCCGCAGCGGCCAGCGCAGCCAGAAGGCAGTTGACTTGATGAAGCAAAACGGCTTCAAGAACGTGCGCAACATGACCGGCGGCATTCTTGCGTGGAGTGACAAGGTCGATCCTAGCGTTCCAAAATACTAAGAGGGAGGCCACTGCATGCCCGCTACAACGGCGGTATTGCTCAGCGAGTATCTGGAGACAAGTTACCGTCCCGACTGCGAATACATCGACGGCGAGCTACTGGAGCGAAATGTGGGCGAATGGGACCATAGCCGGTTGCTTCCGGGTGCCGGATATCTCAGTTTTGACGGAGCCGCCAGAGGGTCCCATAATCCGAGAACCTCCCTTTCTGTGTATTGAAATCCTTTCCCCTCGTGATCGCATCCAGGAGATGCAGGAGCGGATTGACGATTACCTTAACTTTGGTGTTCGATACGTTTGGCTGATTTACCCGCACACACGGCGCGCTTTTGCGTACACTGCGGAGGGAGTGCAAGAAGTCAAGGATGGAGTTCTCTGCACAAAAGGCGTTGACATTCGGGTCCCGCTAGCCGAACTGGAGTGAGATTTACATTTTGGCGAAGTGATTCAAGGGCCCGGTTCCCTTTCCAAGACCCGGCGCGCCCTGAATCGCGTGCTGCACATAACCGCGTGCGTTTCTAACTGCCTCGACTAACTCGCGGCCCAGAGCCAACCCGGCAGTAATCGCCGCCGAGTAAGTGCAACCTGTTCCGTGCGTATGCCGTATGTGAATGCGGGGATAAGTAAAGCATTCAAAAATTCCCGGCGCACTCAGTACATCCACCGGTTCGCCCGACAAATGCCCGCCCTTGATAAGGACAGCTTTGCATCCAAGCCCCCGAAGACGTTCCGCGGCTGCTCGCATATCGTCCTGCGTGGTAATGCGGCGTCCAGTCAGCGCTTCTGCTTCCGGAATATTCGGCGTCACCAGAAATGCGCGCGGCAGTAGCCACTGCTTTAGCGCGTCTTCGGCTTCGGAAGAAATCAGCCGCGCGCCGTGCTTGCTGATCATCACTGGATCAACCACCAGCGGAAAAGAAAATGATTCTGCCAGATCCGCGACTGCTTCTACTATCTCTAGGGTCCCCAGTGCGCCAGCCTTCGCCGCCGCGGGTGGAATATCGGATATCACATGCTCGATCTGTTGCCGAACTAAATCCGGAGACAGCGGTTCCACTCTCGTGAGGGCTTGCGTGTTCTGAACCGTGAGGAGCGTAATCACCGCTTCGCCATACACCCGAAATTGGTGAAATGTTTTCAGATCGGCCTGAATGCCCGCACCGCCGCTGGGGTCGGAGCCGGCAATGGTGAGCGCCACGGCGGGCATGTACACACGTTATCGCGGACGCTACTGAAAATTCTGCGTCGTACTCGCCGTTCCCGCCGAATTCGTCAATGTCACGGCCACCGACCCTACCTGCGTCGCATCTCCCGCTACTGGAAAGCTCGCTTGCAGCGCAAACGCGCCCCCGGCTTGGTTATTCGTGAAAAAGTATTGGTGGAAGTTGGAGGTCGCGTCCACGGCAATACCGTTGGGTGTAATCGCGTGCCCGCTTGTGTCGTAAAAGGTGAACGAAAGTTTCCCTGCGCTGTACGTGTTGTCGAACCCGTTCAAGGTGACCACCAGGTTGGGCGCCTGGCGCATCGCGGTTGCGGACGTAATCTGCGGCTGCGCCGGCGAAATCTGGAACGATTGGCTATAGGGCGCGGTATTCGGAAAACTCACGGTAAACGTAATTGTTCCGGCGGTGGTTCCGGTCTGGAAGGCAATTGCGGATTGATTGTTGAAGATCGCGGTCTGCGCTCCGGCCGCGACGCTCACCTGAAGCTGGCGGCCGCTGGTGGCCAGGAACAGGACCGCGGGATCGTCGCTCACGCCGCTCACCGAGGGCGTGAATTGCATCGTTAATTGCCCGATCGCCGGGATGGTCGACGCACTTCCAAGCTGGAGTGTTACGTTCACCTGCTGCTGGCTCACTAGTGGATTGGCGCTGACCTGAAAAGACATGCTCGGCAACGGCGACGCGACACTCTGGCCCGTCAACGAGAACTGCCGCGAGCCGATCGCGAGCGTGCCGGTATAATTTCCCGACGGTCCCGGTGTGAAAGTCACCTTAAACGAAATGTAAGATCCGGGCGCAATGCTGGTGGGGCCTGCCGGCGCGCCCGAGAGCGAAAATCCAGTCCCGGATACCGTCACGGCCGGAACATCCACCGCATCATAGGAAGTGCTGGGATTCGTTACGGTAAACGTAAGCACGGTGGTCACGTTCGTGCCTGCGACGAGCTGCCCGAAGCTAATCGGCGTGGCGGCCTGCGGCAAGGTTCGCACGCCGGTCTGATCGACGTACGAGATTTGCAACGCATCGATGGTCGCCAGCACGATGCCGGTTCCCTGGATGGGATAAGTCAGCGTACCGACCAGGAGCGTTGCGGTCACTAGCCCCGTCTGTCCCGGCGCAAACGTCACCGTAAACGTCGCCGAAGCACCCGCTGCGAGCGTGGCCGGCAGCTTCGAGGTATCCAGGCTAAACGCGCTGCTGGCATAGATCTGCGTCTGCAAAGAAACACTCGGGACCGTCGCGGCAGACAATGAAACATTTGCGAGTGTAAAGGTGATGGAAGACGTGGCGCTGGTCGAGACATTCCCGAAATTCACCGCCAGTCCAGCATTGGGTTGCATCGGCACATTCCCGGAGCTGGTAGCGTAGCTGAGAAGTAACTGAGGCGCGGTCGCTGTTCCCTGAAGCGTAGCTACTGAATCGGTAGCCGATGGGCACTGTGTCGCGGGATTCTGGCTGGTGAAGCTACAACCGTTCTGCTGAGTCTGGTAGGCGGCCTGCAAATACCCCACCAAGGCGCCCATCGATGCGGGCGTGAAATTCACCTTAAAGTACATGGAGGCTTGCGGCGCTAACGTGATACTCTGGCCCGCCCCGGTCACCGTGAAATTTGGATTCGCGCCGCTAGAGTTTGCGGCGTCGCCAACATAGATCGCACTAATGAAGACGGCCGAACTGGAGCTATTCGTAGCTTTCAGCGTCACGCTTGTGGACCCGCCTTCCGCTGTGTTCGCGAACTGATATGTCGAACTCAGCGCCTGGTCGGGCGTGGCGTTCGTCGTGTCGTGGATGTAGAAGGTCAGCGTCTGCGCCGGAATGGCCGCGCAGAATACAGCCGCGAGGAAAAGTAATTTCATCGGGCGCTCCCCGGCAGCGCCGAAAGATCCAGAGCCGTATTGCTCAGATGCAGCGCCCAGTCCTGCTTCGTGCTGGCCGAGGAAATGTGCAGCCAGTCGTTCGACATGCGCTCGGCCGCCAAATCGGCCGCTGGCATTGGTAAGGTGTGGCGCAGGCCGTTAGCCGATTCGATTTCGAGTCCCTGGTCGTCATGAAACACCACGAAATTCGATTGCAGAAACGCTGGACCTTGCACTCCGGGAAGCACGTCCGATGAAATCGGATTACCCGTCTGAAGAGAAATACTCACTTTGAGCACTTCACCACCGGATTGCGTGGCAAGCAACTCGACCTTGTCCGGCCCGCTCAGCCGGAGCGAACTGACAGCGCCGGTAATTACGCCGGGAATCACATTCGTTGCCGCGAATGACTGTCCAGTCCAATGCAGCAGTACGTGACTCGCCGGAAGCCAGGCGACGGCTGTCGTCAGTTCTCCGTCGAGGTTGAGCACCGGGGCACTGTCGGCACTCGTGTACTCACTCAGAGCCGTGCTCTGGCCGCTGGCAAAGATCTGGATCTTGCCATCCTTCGCAACCAGTCCGCCGGAATTAGAAAAACTGATGGCATCCGCCGAATCGAGCATCTGATCGGCAATCACAAAGTTCGACGGCACGCCATAAACCACCCGCACCGTGTGGTTCGCATACCGCACCACGCCGATGCGCGGCGCGCTGAGTTGCGCCGGAATGGACCCGGCGAGGAGAAGAGGCAAAGCCAGACGAAGACAGCTACGTTTCATGCAAGACGCTCGATTCGGATTTGAAATTAGAAATCACGGGTGGCCGACGCTGATCGTGGGTGTGCCGATGGAAACGCCGCTGCTCGAAGAGGACGACGAACTGGAACTCGACTTGCCCGCCATCGCCACGCCGAGCCCGGCGCTCACCGCCACAACCCCGGCGATGATGAGCCATTTCGTCTTACCGCTATG
Source organism: Bryobacteraceae bacterium (assembly GCA_035651215.1). Lineage (GTDB taxonomy): Bacteria > Acidobacteriota > Terriglobia > Bryobacterales > Bryobacteraceae > Bog-105. Next base: position 182,666 of record DASRGE010000022.1, on the reverse strand, counting down.
CGAGTGCGCTCCGGCCGGGTTTTTGATCACCGATACGGAGGGCTCCTCGGTCTGTGCGACCGGCGTAATTGTGCGCGGAGCCGAAGTCGATTGAATGGTAACGTGAGGCTGGCCCACCGCAGCTTGTGCCACGGCCGGCTTTGGCGCGGCCGGGAGCTTCTGCATCCCGGGAACAACAGGGGATGGCGCGCTTTCGGTAGCGGACATGATCGCGGGATCCGCCTTTCCTGGATGGCGCAGCGCCGTGGTCAAGGTCTCCTGAAGTAGCAGCCCGGCATGGGCGGTCCCTTTCGCGGCGGTAATCCGTACCGCTATGGAACCCGGAGCTTCGCCCCACTCCACAGGGCTGGAGTGCGCCCGTCCGCTAGCATCGGTATAGGCGACGGCCGCATGTGTGCCATCGGAAAACACGCCCGTTACGCCGGTATCAGGCAGGCGAAACGCCACCGCCACGTCGGGAACGCCAGCCCCGGTAGCATCGCTGACCTGAACCACAATTCCACTGGCCAGATGCGACCCGGCGACGGCGGTGGCGGTTGGATTCCCGAGGACCTGTATATGCAGTTCGACCGGTTCGGTTGTTGCGGACGGCGCGGCGGGGATGGCGCCCGGCGCCTGGGCCGATAACGGCAGAACAACCATTAAAGGCGTGAGCAGAAGCGAAAGAAAAGGAGAGAGAAATCTCATGCGGCTTGCGAGCCGCGCAAGGCTAGAGGAGCCGGATGAGAATGACCGTTACGTTGTCGGGCCCGCCAGCGCTTTTTGCGGCTTCGACAAGATAGTGGCATTTCTCGACCAGAGTTTTCTCAGAATCGAGCGCCTCCTGCAGGATTTTCTCCGGGACGACTCCGTGGAGGCCATCACAACACAATAAAAGCTGGTCGCCCGCTCCCAACTGCACCGTCCGGGAGAAAACGCGCAAGTCGTCGGCGGTCCCCACCGCCATGGTCAGGACATGGCGCATCGGATGATTCTTAAGCGCTTCGTCGCTTAGTCCGAGGCGCGCTCCGACCTCGGCCACCCACGTCTGGTCCTGAGTCAGCAGCGAAAGCTCGCGGTTTGAGAGGCAATAAGCCCGGCTGTCGCCGACGCTCGCAATCTGAAAACAGTAGTTTCCAAGGTCGCGCGCGGCGAGTAGCGTCGTTCCCATGCCCTCCAGTTCCGCGCTGCTCAAGGCCGCTTCGCGTACCGCCCGATTGGCCCGGAGGAATCCCTCTTCCAGCACCTCCGGAGCGTTGTGGTCGGGAGAGTTCACCAGAAACTCATACAGAGTCTCGGCGCCCTGATGCGACGCGTATTCTCCCGCATTGGCCCCGCCCATCCCGTCGGCGAGGATGAAAATGCCGCCCTCACTATCGCTAATGAAGTAGTCTTCGTTATTCGAGCGAACGCAACCGGGATCTGAAAGGCCAAAAGCCTCGAGCATAAAAGCTCTCCGATTATACTGGGCGCGCGGCGCGCCGCCTTGGACACTCAAATCCGCTGCCACGAAGTGAACACTCTCGTCTAGCGAAAGCGGACCCGATACAAATTACTCTGTTGCGTACGGCGTGTAAAAGCATATACCGTTCCGGACGGCCCCGGAGCGAGACCCATTTCCGGAACTTTACGAATAGCCGCTGCCGTGACGTCGGCCGGCGGCACGCCGCGCCAGGGAATCACGTTGGTAGCGGCGCTGGCTGAACTGGGCGCGTTAACCGGAACAAACAGAAATTTGCCGTCGCCCGACCAACTGATTCGCGGCGGGTCGGGAAAGATGGGGCCTGTCCCAAGCGGCCAGAGCACTTGAGGCGGTCCGCCCGCCAGAGGCAATACTGAAGTGCCGCCAGGACTCCACAACACGGCCCATTTTTCATCGGGCGAAATATTGACCAGGAATGTGATTGGGCCGAAAAGCTGGCGCCGGTGCGATCCATCTGGTTTCATCCGGTAAACGTACGCCATGTCCGGCGGCCGCTCTCGCATAAAAAAGATATCTCCGGACGCTCCGAAAAACGCTCGCTCTTCCTCTATCTCTCCGTCCGGAGTCAATTTACGAGGCGGTTCACTTCCATCCGTACTCGCCAACCAAAGACGCGAGCGCCCTTGTGGATCGAAAGAATCGAACACAACCTGCCTGCCATTGCGCGAAACCTGAAAAAAGCGGACGAGAAAATCCGGCAGCACTCGTTCATTGCGTCCGGAGGCCAGGTCCATCGACCATAATTCTCCGATCGGGAAAGATGCTTTCGTGCCACGGCGCACCAGGTAATAGACTCTTGCTCCGCCATCGGTTACCTGTGGCCGGTAGGCATAGCCTTCCACAGACACTGGCCGGTCGCCGCTCTCATCGTGGTACCAGACCGTGCTCTGGCTGCTTACTACGGCAGTAATCAGCGACTGCCCGTTGGGATCTGCCACAACGCCCTGCTCTTCATTCAGCCCGGATGTGAGCTGCTCCGGAGCACCGTCAGGAAACCGTTGACGCCAAAGATGGGACTCGCCCTGTACCCGCGCCGCAAAGTACATCCAGCGGCCGTCCGGGCTCCAGGCTGCCGCGGTGCAGCTCGATCCAGGCGGCCCTACCGGCTTGCCTCGTGATGAGCCGTTGAAGGGCACTACGCGGCATTGAATCCAGCCGACGTTTGTCAGCATCTCAACGACCAGCACCCATTTCTTGTCCGGTGAGAGATACGAAAAATGCGCCATGCCCTGCCGCGATGCCGGGACATAGACATCACGCTCATCGCCCCGCTCTTCGCTCGCAGTGACGACCGCCATGCGCGGTGAGTCTTTAATTTCGGAAAACAGAATGCGCTTGGGGCCGATCCAGGTGATACCGCTGGCGTTGGCCATGAATAGCGCGGGTGTCCCGCCAGTGATCGGAATGCTGAATGAGGCCCAATGTTCGGATGTATAAACGATCTGCGGCTCTTCCGGCATGAACGTGGGCGCCATTTTCAATTTTCCGTCCTGCGTGACAGGTAAGGTCTCGCCGTTCGGAAGCAGCTTCAGGTAGATTTCGCCCGGCTCGCCAACCCAGCCGTGGTTGCTCCCACGGATAAAGAGCAGCATCTTCCCGTCTTTGGACAGCGCGGGAGAATGCACGGAATCGGGGAAATTGGTGAGCTGCGTGAATTCGAGATGGGCGGGGGCGGGGATGCTTCGTTCCCTCCATACCAGCCAGGATGCAGTTGCCGCCAGTGCAATTAGCGCCAGGACCAGAGGAACGAACGTTGCTTTGCGCCGAACAAGTGCCGTCTCGGCGAGAACCGGTCTTTCGCTCACCGGAGCCGTTATTGGAGAGTTGAAGACATAGCCCCGCCGAGGCACGGTCCGGATGAACTGCTGCGAATCGTCGCCCAAGGCTCGCCGGATTTCGAGCAGACACTGCGCGAGCGAATTGTCCGTGGTGGCGGTATCCGCCCAGACGGCGGCGATCAATTCTTCCTTGCCCACCAGCCGGCCGTGCCGCTCGACGAGATAGGCTAATACCTCCAGAGATTTCGGGCGCAACGGGACCTCTTCGCCGCGCCGAAACAGAAAGCCGTGTTCCAGATCCAGGATGAAATCGCCGAAGCAGTATTGACGGCTCTGAGTTCCCGGCGACTGCCGTTGAGGAGTCTGCACCGCATTCCCTCGTCTGGATATCCGTTAAGCATACTCGAATCGCAATATCACGGCAATTTCAGAAATTTTTGATCGTTTCCAGCCCGGTTGGATGTACGTTCGACCCGAGGTAAGTTATGAAACCACTCACAACCAGACTTTGCACTGCACTATTCGCCGCTACGGCTGCGCTGACAGGAACCAGCTTTCTCTTCGCGCAGGACAACTCCAACGCAACGGGCGGGAAAGGCGCGCAAGTCGCTGCATTGTACCGGCTGCAGGCGGCCTTTCATCGGGCCGCCACGGTCCGCGATCCCGTGAACGGCGATTCGGATGAGGTGATTAATGAGCGGCTTCGAGCGATGCTCTCGCTTTGGACGGACAACGGCTGGACGTTGATCAATCTGGGAAGCCCTCGGGATGGTTACTACATCGGCAACGGCGATCCTTCCGATGCGTCCACATGCCCCGCCCCCTCCGACAACTACGCGAACCGCGGCACACTCTGCACGTTTTTCAAATACGTCGCCGGGTCGTTTCAGCCTGCAAATAAATTCGTCTCACTGGCGCCCAGCTACAAAACCGAAATTCATGTGTACGGGACCGACGCGACCTTGTACTTCGAATGCCACTACTTCAACGTTGCGATGGACCCGGCCACCGGCAAGCCGCTCTGGGTCGCCACGAGCCACATAGCGTTCGATGGCGCGGCGACCAAGGTTGGGAACCGCTGGCTACTTTCACACTCGAATGGTCTGGCCGCAGGCATTCCGGTGCCATAGCGAACCAGACGTGGCGCGGATTCTCAGCCTGCCGCGTCCCGACCCATCGCCATGCTTGCGCCTCTACCGTACTCGAACCCGGTAAATGTTCCGTTCGTTCGTAATGCGCAAAAATGCATAGGTCGACGGATCTGCGCCCACGAACGCATGAGGCTCATGGATTACTCGCGCTCCGGGCAAAGCGGCAGCCTGTTCTGCGGAAGCAATGCCCTCGGCTGGCAATACGGGTAAACTCCGGCCGGGCGGAATGGGAACCGCGTATATCTCGCCGGCTGTGCGATCGTTCAGATACAGAAACTCCCCGCCTGGCGACCAGCTCACGCACGGCGGAGTGATGCCGCGGTCCTCGCCGCCCGCCGCCGCGCAAACCGTGCTTACATCGGTTGGCGCCCCTCCGCTGGTTGGGAAAACCTGCACTGCGCTTCCCCGCCACGCCGCCAGCGCCTGGGCATCCGGCGAAATATCGTAGACGTAAATCATGGAACTCGGAAGCGCTCTCTGCAATTCGCTCCCGTCTTCCCGGACGCGGTAGACAAAGCTCCCCTGTTCACCGCGTCCCCAGAAGAACACTTCTCCTTTTACCCCAAAGAAAGCGCGGTCCGCCTCCAGGCTGGACAAGCAGCGCGGCGCGATGCGGCCGTCGAGCGTGGCGAGCCACAACCTGGACTCGCCTTTATCGCCGATCGCCACAAAAGCGATGCGATCGCCATCCCGCGAAAGGCTGTAGTCTGCCAGCAGGAAATCCCGAAGCAGCCGCGCGCGTTGGCCTGTCTCCAGGTCCGCGCTCCAGAGTTCACCGCTCACATACTGCCGGTTTGTCTGCGCGCGCAGCAGAAAATAAATCTTCTTGCCATCCGGGGAGAACTTCGGGAGCCAGGCATAACCTTGGGAGGTGATCTGACGCTCGCCGCGTGCGTCGTGTAGCCATAATGTGCTCTGGCGAATGCCAACCGAAGTAAGGAATGACTTGCCATCGGCAGCGAATGCGATCTCCTGTTCTTCGGTGGCGCCTGAGGTGACCTGTTCAGGAGCGCCATTCGGGAAATACTGGCGCCAGATGTGATAGCCGTTTCCCGTGTTGACCGAAAAATACATCCACTTCCCATCCGGCGACCACGCCGCGCTGGAGCACTGGCCCGGCGCAGGACCCACGAGCTTGCCAGTTCCGCCTTCAAACGGCACCAGCCGGCAAGGTTGCCAGCCTCCGCCCTTCATCTCAACCACCAGCACTTGTCTGCGATCCGGCGAAAGGAACGAGCGGTGCGCCATTCCATTTGCATCCGAAGGAGAGTACACAGTGCGGGCCTGCGTACGGTTCTCCTCGGAGGTCACGACCGACATGTGGGCGCCTCTGTCCACCTGAGAAAACAGGACCCGCGGCCGTGACGTGCCCGGAACCCATGTCAATGCGGATGCGTTCGACAACAGCAGCTTCGGCTCGCCGCCGAACACGGAAATGGTCCAGGTAGACCAACTTGTTGGATCTGTCATGGGGCCGGGCACGCCGTACACGATACGGTCGCCTTGGGACGTGAACACCGGACTCATCTTCTTCTTGCCATCGTGCGTGAGCTGGACTGGCTCGCCATCCGGCAGAAGTTTGACGTAAATTTCTCCCGTGCCGCCAAGCGGCTCTATGTCTTCCCCGCGAATGAATGCGAGCATTCGGCCATCGAGGGAAAGAGCGGGTGAGAAAGCCGAGTCGGTGAAGTTTGTGAGTGCGGTGTACTCCGGCGCGATAGGCTTCTTCCCGCCAAGTCCCGTCACTCGGAGCAGCACAACCATAATTGTGGCGCCGGCCAGCAGCGCCGCCACCCACGCCCAAATGTGCGGGCGGCGCACCGAATTCTGCGCCTGAACCGCTTCTGGAAGCTGCCGCGGAAATTCCACGGCTGGAGCTGTAACCGGAGCCGTGAACACATAACCCCTTCGAGGAACCGTCCGGATCAACTGCTGCGAATCGTCATTCAGGGCCTTCCGGATTTCGACGATACATTGCGCGAGGGAATTGTCCATCACAGCCGTGTCCGGCCAAACCGCCCCAATCAGCGCATCTTTGGTGACCAGGCGACCGTGATGCTCGACGAGATAGGCAAGCACCTCGAACGGTTTCGGACGTAATGCAATCTCTTGAGGACCGCGGCACAGAAAGCCGCTGTCGAGATCCAAGGTGAACTCGCCAAAACAGTAGCGGCGGTGGAGTGCGCCGCCCGAAACTAGCTCAGGGCTGCTCAACCGAATTTCCCCTCACATCCACGACGGCCTTCTTGGGCCTTGATCGATTTTTGAGGATTTTATCATCCGCCGATCACGACTCGAAACGGCCCCCGATGTTAGTTTCGATTCGCAAAACATCAGGCACAGCCTGAGGAAAGAAAGGAGCAGCCTATGAAACGAATTACAAGTCTCACTCTGTTCGCCGCATCGGGTTTAGCTGGTCTGGCGGCTATCGGAGCCCTGGAATCGCGAGCCCTGGCCGAAGCCGTTGATGAACATGCTTTACAGATCGATGTAGCGTGCGATTGCCGCACAGGATCCAACCCGCGAGGAACGGACCGGGGCGACGTGTTCATCATCCAGGGAAAGATGTTTCCCGCCGGGACGCTTCCGTCCGGTGCAGCTACGAACGATCCCACGGAACCCGTCAACGGGGTCGCGCCGATTGGCGACTGGATTTGTCGGGGCCAGTATGCAGATCCCGCTTCATCAGCGCCGGCATATGCATCGACACCGATGGAATTCTTCACTCAATACTTCCTCCTGGCGCATGGCACCATCACCACCGAGGGTTACGAGACCGCCTCACACTCGCTGTCCTCGGTTACCGGCGGCATCGACCGATACAGGGGTGTTAGCGGCGACTACAGCACGGAACGGCTCGGAACCAACATCTCGGGGTGTCCGAATTTCCGGGTAAAGTTCCGTTTGCGCCGCCAGACTGACGACCGGTAGGCACGGACATGTATCGCTTCAGCAAATTCTGCGGCTGCGCTTTTATTCTGGGGATTGCCGCGCTACTGGCACCGGCGCAGACTGAACAGATCGGCCGGGAGGTCGCGATTCCCGAACATCTGCAAAACGGACAAGAGTTTCAGATCTCACTGACGGCTCTGCTCGAGTTCGGCAAACAGTTGTTCACGGCAAATTGGACCGTCCAGGAGGGCCAGGGGCGCCCGCTGGCAAAGGGGGTGGGAACGCCCGCCCCGCTCTCCGATCCCGGATCGCCCTTGGTTTTCCCGCGGAATTTCAATCGTCTTTCGGCTCCCGACGCGAATTCGTGCGCGGGTTGCCACAATGCGCCAGTCACAGGCGGCGCCGGCGACATTGTGGCCAACGTATTCGTGCTCGGGCAGCGCTTCGATTCCGTCACGATGGATCACTCCGACACACTGGTCACCAGGGGCGCGGTGGATGAGAGCGGAGATTTCATCACCGTGCTCAACTTCGCCGATTCGCGCGCCACCCCGGGCATGTTCGGCTCCGGCTATGTGGAATTGTTAGCGCGAGAAATCACCACCGATCTACGCGCCATCGAAAGCACCATTCTGCCCGGCCAAAGTGCTGCGCTAGTTTCCAAGGGAATCTATTTCGGCAGGCTTGCGCGCCGGGCGGACGGAGCCTGGGATACCTCGGGCGTAACTGGCCTTCCGCCTCAGGCGCTTATTTCCACTAGACCGAGTAATCCGCCGTCGCTGATCGTCCAGCCCTGGCACCAATCGGGCAATGCCGTCTCTCTCCGCCAGTTCACCATCAATGCATTCAATCAGCACCATGGCATCCAAGCGGAAGAGCGCTTCGGCAACGGCGTAGATCAGGACGGCGATGGCTTTATCAATGAACTCACGGAAGCCGATATAACGGCTGCTGTGTTGTTCCAGGCAGCCATGGCGGTACCGGGGCGCGTGATTCCCGAGAATCCGGTCTTGCAATCTGCAATCGTGAACGGAGAAAGGCTGTTCGCAAAAATCGGCTGCGCCACTTGCCACATCCCCAGCTTGCCCCTCAAGAACTGGATGTATACCGAACCGAACCCCTACAATCCTCCCGGTAATTTGCGGCCCGGCGACGCCCCCGCCTTCACCATGGATTTGACGGACCCGCGGTTGCCTCATCCACGTCTACGGCCGGTGAACGGCGTGATTTATGTTCCTGCCTACACCGATTTCAAGCTGCACGATATCTGTAGCGGCGCGGATGATCCCAATGCGGAGGCCATCGATCAGAATCAACCGGCCGGCTCTCAGGCGTTCTTTATAGGCAATCGACGCTTTCTCACGAAACGCCTATGGAACGTGGGCTCCAGTCCCAATCATTTCCATCACGGCAAGTTCACGACCATTCGAGAGTCGATCCTGGCGCATGCCGGCGAGGCTGAAGACACCCGGAGTAATTTCGTCAGTCTGAGTCCTTATGATCAGGGATCGATCATTGAGTTCCTCAAGACGTTGAAAGTCTTGCTTCGCTGATAGCCGACCGCTCGCTATCCCTTGGGCTGCAACATCGCCTTAAGCTGCCGGAACGCGGTCTCGTCAAATTTGGCCTTCACGCGTTCGGAAATTTGATTCCCGCTACCCGGCGTCACGGCCTCGTGCCTCTGCGCGCGGTCCAGCAGCAAACGCGCGTCGCTGTCATTCGGATGCGTGGCCACGAACGTCTGAAGATCCTTTGCGGCCTCATCGAAGTTATTGTTCTTCAGCAGCGCCGCTGCCAAATTGAATTGATACACCGGATCGTTCCGATCGCCTTCCAAGGCATGCCGCAAATCCTCGATCGCCGCCGCGCTATTCACATGATCTTCCGCCGCGCCCAGGTTGTTATAGACTTCGTTCAACGGATACTGCTTCAGCACTTCGCGAAAATACGCGGCGGCTGCGGTGTAATCACCCGCCCCGTACGCGCTCAACCCCATTTTGAAGCGCGCTTCCGTATAGTGCGGATCTTTCGGCCCGATGCGTTGGAACCACTGGAGCGCCTGCCGGTAATCTTTGTTCTCGAGCGCGAGCCGGCCCAGTTCGAACACGGGACTCGCAAATTGCGGATCGAGCGCGGCTGCTTGCATAAACCACTTTTGCTGCTGCTCCTTGCTGGAAGAAAGCAGCCCGCGCACGTAGCTTTCCTGCGCATCGACGCGCGTCAGTTTCTGAGGGGCGAGAAAATCGTCCACTTTGAGATTGGCGCCGGGTTCCAAATATCGCAGTGACTGCCAGGCGAGATGTTCCTCTAAACGCGAAAGCTCGGAGAGCGCACCCGCTTCGAGTAAATCCGGTCCGGTTTGCAACTTTCGCAGATCGATCAGGTGAGCGCTAATCTGCACAGAGCTACTTTTGAGCGCGGAATCCGTGGGCGACAAACTCACCTGATAACTGCCGTAGCAGACGTAATCTGCATCTAATGTCTGTCCAAGCCGGATGAGAGTCGCCTTAGTAAATTCTGCGCCGCGGCGCAACGCGAGCCGGTCCAGCGCCTCTTTGCGGGAATCCCGGTCGAATACGATCTGGCCCGCCTCCGCCAGCTCGCTTCTCAGTATTTCCGCAACGCTCTCGCCGACCCAGTCCAAATCGGAATACTGCGACGCATTATGAAACTGTATAACCAGAACAGTAGCGGAACGAGCCGGAAAAGCAGCGGCTAGAACGCTGAAAAAAAAGAGGAGACGGCAAAAATGCACGTCTCCATCGTAGCAGCGTAAAACACGCGCCGGACACCCTCAGGGCCTGCGCGCCAGGGGAGTTTTTATTTATTCAGCGCCGGTGGCCGGGCCGTTTGGGTTGCTAAATACGATCTTTGTATGGGTTCCGCCGATGCGGATTTCTTGCAGGGTGCTGTTGTTCAGGTACTCCATTTCGGTGCTCGCGAATTTCGAGGGAGCGGTCTCCACGCGCGCGGGAACCTCAATGGTTTGCTCGCCGTTCTTCAACACAGCCGTGTTGTTTTCCACTTGGATTTTGTAATTGCCAGGCTTCAGATCTTTGCCTTCGACCATCGAGTTCTGGTACAACTGCACCTTATAAGTTCCGCTCGCGGCCACTGCGGCCATCACTCCAACGCCCAGGGATGTAAATAGGAATTTCTTCAGCATAGCTTTTGCCTTTCACCTATAAATACGTTCCTGGGAGCTATCGGTGTTACCCGTGCGGCAAAAACAAGTGTAAATGCTTGTAAGTTAGTGCTTTCAGCTTAAGAGCTTTGTACTAAAGCAATAAACTCGCGCGCTATCTCAATCGCTTTCTCCTGAATCCATCCTTCTTCTCCAAATCCATTCAGCCACGCAATGCCGGGCTCATGGCGAAACCATGTTAACTGGCGCTTGGCATATTGCCTGGTTCTGGTCTGACACTCCCGAATTCCGTCTTCTACGTTCATGCGGCCTAGCAACACTTCCGCCGCTTGCTTATATCCGAGCGATTGCAGCGGCTTCGTATGGGCGGAAATGCCGCTATCGAGCAAACGCTGCGTCTCTCGAAGCAGACCGTGCTCGAACATCCGCGCGGAACGTTGATCCAGCTTTTCATACAGCTTTTGCCGTTCGGGGGCCAAGCCCAGCTTCAAAACACAAAAGCCCTCGATCGCATTCCGCGGAAGGCTCTGCGTTGCCGACGCGGGCCGGCGTGCCAGGGCCATCATTTCAATGGCTCGGATCAGTTTCTGATGATCATTCGGGTGAATGCGGCGTGCCGCTTCGGGATCGCTCGCTTTCAAATACCGATGCAGCACTGCCGGCCGCCGTGCAGCCAGCCCCCTCAATCGCTGCCGGAGTTGCTCATCCCGTCCGGGCGCAGGACAAAGTCCATCGAATAGCGCGCGCAGATAAAAACCTGTCCCGCCTACTACGATGGGCAAGCGTCCGCGATCCCGAATTTCGGTTAAGATTTTTCTGGCAAGATGCGAATAAGCTCCGGCCGTCAGCTCTTCATGCGCATCAATAATGTCCAGCAGGTGATGCGGAATCTCCCGCCGGGCAGCGGACGGAAGCTTGGCGGCACCGATTTCGAGTCCCCGATAGACCTGAATCGAGTCGCAATTTACGATTTCGCCGGAAAACGCCTCGGCCAGCACGAGACCCAGCTCACTTTTCCCGCTACCGGTGGGGCCGACGACCGCAATGGCCAAATCGGCATGCGGCTGACCGCTGGCGGCTGATCGCTGAAAGCTCATAGCTGATAGCTATTACCCGAAACCGCCCGGCAGTACAGCGCATCCCCTGCTTTCGGAGCTATACTAGGGGCAAACAACCCTGATCCCGTTGTTGACTCCACCAATTCGAAGCGGCCGAATGTCTCACCCTTACTTTAAATCTTTAAGCGCCACTTGCGTATTTACTCTCGCGTTGACCGCAACGCCTGCCTTGTCGACCGCTAGCCCTGCCAAGGCGCAAACGCCGACCGACCAGGGCTCCAACCGGAACGCAGCTTTGCCTCCTGTTACAAAGCAGCCGAGTTCCTCCAAAGCATCGGCCTATTATCACTTCGCCTTGGGCCAAATGTATGAGGAGTTGGCCGAGACCTATGGAAACCGTAGTGATTACGTGAACCAGGCGATCGACAATTTCCGCCTGGCCATGAAAGAGGACCCGAGTGCCTCGTTCCTGGTAGGCGATATCGCGGAGTTGTATCGCATGTCGGGTCGACTGCGGGATGCGGTCCAGGAAACGCAGGAAGCCATCAAGACGAACCCGGACGATTTGAATGCACGCCGGGTATTGGCCCGCATCTACACGCAGCAGATTGGAGACACGCAGACCAATCACATTGATGAAGGAATGGCGCGCCGCGCCATCGAGCAGTACAAGATTATTACCGAGAAAGATCCCAAAGATCTGGACAGCCTGGTAATGCTTGGCCGGCTGAACTGGGTGTTGCACAATTCGGTGGATGCCGAAGCTGCTTTTAAGAAAGTGATCGAAGCCGATCCGGAAAACGAAGACGCCATTACGGGTCTCGCCAGCGTTTATTCCGAGCGTGGCGATGCGAAATCGGCAAGCGCGCTGCTCGAAAAGCTGACGGCCAAGAGTCCATCTCCCAAAGCGCTTGCGGTGCTAGCCAGCAATTACGAGCAGATGCACGAGTACGCGCTCGCGGTCAATGCCTATAAGAAAGCGCTCCAGCTTGACCCGAACCGGGCTGAGCTGAAGGGCTATTTGGCGCAGGATCAGGCTTTAGCCGGGCAGTACGCCGATGCGCTGAAGACGTATCAGGAGTTGGCGGACGCAAATCCGCAGGACGCCGCGCCGTACCTCGGCATGGCGCAGATCTATGAACAGCAAAAGAAATTTGACTTAGCGCTGAAGACAAACGCCAAGGCGAAACAGATCGATCCCGACAATCTCGAAGCGCGGTATCAGGAAGTACAGATCCTCGATGATCAGGGAAAAACACCCGAGGCGATCGCCGCGCTGAAGAATATTTTGGACTCCACCGCGCGCAAGAGCTACAACGAGGCCGAGCGCGCCTCCCGCGCAAAAATGCTGGAGCAGCTCGGGCTGTTGTACCGCCAGAACAATCAAAACGATCTGGCCGTCGATTCGTTCCGGCAGATTGCGGTGCTCGATCCCGATCTGGCGGCCCGCGCCGAAGCACAGGTGATCGACACCTATCGCATGGGTAAGGATTATGCAAAAGCGCAGCAGGAGAGCGATGCGGCGGCGGCGAAATATCCAAACGATCAAACGTTGCGCCGGGTCCGGGCCCAGTTACTGGCCGACCAGGGAAAGACCGCGCTAGCGGTGGCTGAGTTGCAGAAGCTTCTGGACGGCAAGAGCGATCGGGATGTGTATCTCGCGATGGCCGATGTGTACCAGAAAGGGCACGATTACGCCGCGATGAGCAAGGCGCTCGATTCAGCCGACAAGCTTTCGCAGACCAAAGAAGAGAAGGCCAATGTCCTGTTTATGCGCGGCGCGATGTATGAGCGGCAGAAAAAGTACGATCAAGCCGAAGCCGCCTTCCGCCAGGTCCTGCAAACCGATCCGCCCAACGATTCCACGTACGCCTCCACGCTGAACTATCTGGGCTATATGCTGGCCGATCAGAATGTGCGGCTGCAGGAAGCCCAGACGCTCATCAAGCGTGCTGTGGATCTGGAACCAAACAACTACGCCTTTCTGGACAGCCTGGGATGGGTTTACTACCACCAGAACCGCCTCGATGAAGCTGAGCAGGAGTTGACTCGTTCCATTCAGCTTATGGGCAAGGATCCCACGATTCATGACCACCTGGGCGACGTGTACTTCAAGCAAGGCAAACTAAAAGAGGCCATCGCGCAGTGGCAGGCCTCGCTCGCCGCCTGGAACTCCAGCGCCCCTTCCGATGTCGAGCCGGATCAAGTCGCGAAAGTGCAGAAAAAGCTGGACAGCGCAAAAGTGAAGCTGGCCAAAGAACAGGCGCCCGCCCGGACTAATTAAACGCCGGAACAGAGCCGCAAGGCGCCCGGGGGCGGGTTTCCTCACCGCAGCGCTTTCTCAACCGCCGCTTCCGCTAAAGGCATCATGATCGCGTAACCTGCCTGGTTCGGATGCAGGCAATCGACAGTCAGATCGGACCGTAGCATCCCCTTGTCGTCAATCATCTTCGAGTAATAGTCCAGATACACAATGTTCTGCTGCGCCGCATAACTTTTCAACCACTCATTCAGCGCCAGAATCTTTTCTGGCGGTCTCTTCGCGCTTTGCGGTCGTATCGAATCGCAGACCGGGGTCAGCGAAGAAAGCACCACGCGAATCTGATTGGCACGCGCGAGTTCCACCATCGACATCAAATTGTTCTTTGTTGCATAATCCGGAATCGGCCCGAGGCTTCCGCCAATGTCATTGGTACCCGCGAGAATCACGACCACTTTGGGCTTGAGATCAAGGACATCTTGCCGGAACCGGATCAACATCTGCGGTGTGACCTGCCCGCTGATTCCGCGGTTGATGTCAGGTTTTCCCGGAAAAAACTGCCCACCGCGCCGACCCCAAAAATCCGTGATGGAATCGCCCAGGAAGACAACGCGCGATTCACCCGCTGCAGGAGGAGGCAGCTTCAGGTCCGCGTCATGATAACGGGCCAGATTTCCGTAATCGTGAATTGTACGTTGAAGGCGTGCTAACTGCTGTTCCGGCGCAGTGCGGTTGGGAGCTTCTGCCGGTTCCGTGGATGTAGCCTGAGAACGAAGAATGGAGGCCAGCAGCAGCAAGCCTGCAATGGGTCGGCCGACGGCGATATTCAAAGCGAACCCATTTCAAATGAACTAACTTCCGAATCTGCGAACAGCGCGGGCGCGTGCTTTGGCAGCCTCTTCGTCCCGGCTCTTCGGTGGCCCATTCGTTTCGAGCGAAGACAGAAGGCGAGAGGATATGCGTGCAATCTCTCCGACGGCGCTAAAGAATGACGCTTCGTTTGCCTTTGAGGGTTTGTTGAATCCGCTGATCTTTCGCACGAACTGAAGCGCCGCAGCTTGAATCTCTTCCTCCGTGCTCGGCGGGTCGAAGTTGAAGAGGGTTCTGATGTTTCTACACATGCGCTGAGTAAAGCTAATAAGCCGCGTTCAAATCTTCAACAACGTCCTTAGCCGTCTTGTCTGAATCCGGCTCACCGGAATTTCCGTCTGTTTTTTATCGTCCATCTTCAATTGAAAACTCGACTTGAACCACGGAATCACCTCTCGAATCCTGTTAATATTCACCAGAAACGAGCGGTGCACGCGCCAGAACAAATCGGGATCTAAGTTGGACTGCAACTCTTCAATAGTCCGGTAATTCGACTGCCCTTCGAAATGCGAAGTGACAATCGTAATCAGTCCGTCTTCGATCGTCGCGTAAATCATATCCTGCGCATCGACGATCAAGTTCCGATTGTTCGTCTTGACCAGCAGCTTGGTTCTTTGAACCGGGGGCTTCGGAGCCGCGACTGCTTGGTCGGGGCGCTCCGGCGCCTGCTGCCGCTCTTCAAACATCCGGCGGGCTCGCGCAACCGATTCCGATAGCCGCTCTTTCTCCACCGGCTTCAGCAGATAATCCATCGCCTCCAGCCGGAACGCTTCAATCGCATATTGATCGAACGCTGTGACCAGCACAAAATGCGGGAGCGGACCGCCCCGCTCCCGCAGCTTGCGGATGAGCCCCAGACCGTCCAATCCCGGCATTTGGACGTCCAAAAACACCAGATCCGGCTCCAGTTCCTCGATGGCTTTAAACGCTTCCAGGCCGTTGGTCGCAGGCGGCAGGAGTTCGATGTCGGGAAAATCTTTGAGTAAGTAAGCCAACTCTTCGCGGGCGAGTTGTTCGTCATCGACTACCAGCGTCGAGATGGTTCCGGTTACGCCCTGCGACATTCCAGTGTTAGTATAACGTAGGATTGCGTAAGGCTCAGAAGTAACGGAAGGCGTGGAACTTACGCCTACTTCAGCAATACTCTTCAAGGGAGAACTTGCACTTGCCAAAGCAGACGAATGTCACGATTGCCCCGGCCGGCGGACGCTTGGGAGTTCTGATTCCGGGCATGGGAGCCGTGACTTCCACCTTCATCGCGGGAGTTGAGGCGGTTAAACAAGGATTAGGCGAACCGATCGGTTCGCTGACTCAGCTTGGAACCATCCGGCTCGGCAAACGCACAGAAGGCCGCACGCCGCGGATCAAAGACTTCGTTCCACTGACACCCCTGGAGTGCCTCTCCTTCGGCACATGGGACATTTACGAGGACTCCGCCTACGAAGCCGCCCTGCGCGCCAAAGTGCTCGAACCGGATCTGCTCGACCGTTTGAAAGGACCGCTCTCCGCCATCAAGCCCATGAAGGCGGTCTTCGATCATGAATACGTCCGGCGCATCAGCGGCCCGAACGTAAAATCCGGCGCAAACAAAATGGAGCTGGCGGAGGCCCTGATGGACGATATCCGGGAGTTCAAAGGCCGCCACGGCTGCTCGCGCCTCGTGATGATCTGGTGCGGGTCCACCGAGGTGTTTCACCGCCCCGCTGAGGTCCATCAAAGTCTTGCCGCCTTCGAAGCCGGATTGCGCCGCAACGATCCTGACATTTCGCCCAGTCAACTCTACGCTTACGCGGCGCTGAAACTCCGTGTACCTTTTGCGAACGGCGCGCCGAACCTGACCACCGACATTCCGGCCCTGCTCGATCTCGCTCGCGAAAACGAAGTCCCCATCTGCGGCAAGGATTTCAAAACCGGCCAGACATATATGAAGACGCTACTAGCGCCCGGTTTCAAAGCCCGGATGCTCGGCGTGAAGGGCTGGTTTTCCACCAACATCCTAGGCAATCGCGACGGGGAAGTGCTGGATGACCCCGGCTCCTTCAAAACCAAAGAAGAAACCAAGCTCTCCGTTTTGGAGCACATTCTTCAGCCGGACTTGTACCCCCAGCTTTATAAAGACCTCTATCACGCCGTACGGATCAACTACTATCCTCCCCGCGGCGATGCCAAGGAAGGTTGGGACAACATCGACATCTTCGGGTGGCTCGGCTATCCGATGCAGATTAAGATCGATTTTCTGTGCCGCGATTCCATTCTGGCCGCTCCGCTCGTGCTGGATCTGGTCTTGTTCCTCGATCTGGCCCAGCGGGCCGGCATGCGCGGCATTCAGGAATGGCTGTCCTTTTATTTCAAGGGCCCGATGACCGCCCCGGGGTTGTACCCGGAGCACGATATCTTCATCCAATTAATGAAGCTCAAAAACACGCTTCGCTGGATGCGGGGTGAAGACCTGATTACGCATCTCGGTCTCGAATATTACGACTAAGACCCTAGCCGGGTTCAGCCGTCCAAAAGAATAGGTACCAATGCCCCGGGCACTACCTGGTTCACACGATACGGTCAGGCACAGCGGCGCGCCGCCTCGAGCCGAGAAGCCCGAGCCGAAGAGAATTCTTGTCATCGGAGGCACGCAGTTCATTGGCCCTTTGCTGATCCACGACCTGCTGCGAGCGGGACACGAAATTTACATTCTGCACCGGAAACCCCACCATCCTTTCGGCAGGCGTGTCCACAATCTGGTGGCGGACCGCAACGACGCCGAAGCCATTCGTAAAGCCGTGGGCGCCATCCGCTTCGATGCTGTATACGACATAGCGTACGACTGGGAACATGGAACCACCGGGCCGCAAGTGGAAGCGACTGCCCACATTTTTGACGGCAAAATCGGTCGTTACGTCTTCATGTCGAGCGTGGCGGCCTACGGCGACGGCCTGAATCATCACGAGGGCGACGCCCTGGCTCCTGACGACCATCCGAGCGCCTATGTACGGAACAAAGCGATGGCTGAACGCGCTCTGTTCCGTATGTACCAGCGCACCGGGTTCCCCATTGTGACGCTTCGGCCTCCGTTCGTGTACGGACCCGGTAATCCGTTCTACCGGGAAGCTTTCTTCTGGGACCGCTTCCGCGCGAACCGGCCGGTGATTCTGCCGAGCGACGGACATCGTCTGATGCAATTCGTCTACGTACAGGATTTGGTCGATATAGCAGCGCGGGTCATTGAAACCCGCAACGCCGTGGGCCATGCCTTTAACATCGCCAATGCCCGGGCCATCACGCAGCACGAACTGGTCCTGGATCTGGCCCGGATTTGCGGATCGAAGGAGCCGCAGATCATCTCGCTTCCGCGGGAACTCATTCATCGCGCCGGTGGCCAGGTCTCGGGCGAACGGCTGTATTTCGGCTACTATTACGACATCCCCGCCATTACCGAAATCATCACCAAAGCGCAACGGATGCTCGGCTTCAAGCCGACCGATTTTCTCGAAGGCCTAAAGATCACGTACCGGGATTACTTGAAAAAGCACGCCTCTCCCCGGCCGGATTTTTCGTTCGAGGACGAACTGCTGGCCCGCATACCGGCCCAGCTTCGAAACTCCCGTCCCGCTTGACGTTCAGAGTCCAATCGGAACCAGATTTCAATCCAAGGCCCGGCCAGCACGCCTTTGGCACTCGTGAGCACGGATTTGGCGAGCATACGAATTTCCTTGCTGATGAGCCGTTCTTCGCGATCCACCCAGGCGGGATTTTCCGGTAATGGCAGAATGAGCAGCTCGGAATTCAACAGGCCATCGCAGCGGAATCCAAAGGGTTCGATTAGCCGCTCCAAAGTAGCGCGGCTGTGACCGTATAAATAGGGAAAACCGAGCAGGTTATTGTAGCCCATGGCCTCGATTAAGAAATCGGAGGCGCCGGGCTGAAGATCGGCCCGGCGCAGCAGGGCCTTGCACATGGAATAGAAGAGGCCGTTGGGCGTACGCACAGTGAGAACGCCGTCCGGTTTGAGGATACGGCGGCATTCCGCGAGCAGGGGTTTCGGATTTTCGATTTGTTCGAAACAATTCCAGATGAAGACCGCTTCGAAACTGGCATCCGGAAAACCGCATTGGGCAACTTCGCCTCCGTGAACCGTAAATCCTTTCCCGCGGGCGAAGCGGGCTGTGTCTTTGCCGATATCGACGCCTTCGGCGCGCCAGCCCCATTCCTGCGCGGTTTGGAGGAAAGCGCCGTAGTGGCTGCCTACTTCCAGCACGCGAGCGCCGGGCGGCAACAGCGCATGGTAGGGCGTCTCTTTGGCGCGGAAAGCATCCAAGTAGCCCGGGTAAAGGTGTTCCATTACCGTTAAATCGTATTCGTCTTCCGAGTAGGCGTCGGCGGGCGGCGATTCGAGTTCACGTCGATAGAGCAGCGCGCATTCCGTGCACTCCAGAATTTCGGCTTTTGCCTGATGAAAGAAGTCGGTCAGGTCTTTTAGTTCCGGCTTTGAGGCGGGTCGCGCGAGGCGTTCCTTTATAAAACGCTCGCGGAGGCGGCACTCTTCTTCGAGCTCTGCGGAGGACGCGAGAGTTGAGAAGATCTCGCCGTTACAGACGGGACAGATCACTGACGGTTCATGAGAAAGGTGGCCGTGGATTCGAAGAAGTTTCGCAAGACACCGGCCGGCTCAGGCGGAAGGTTTGTTTCATCGAGAGCCCCTCGCATGAGTTGGAGCCAGCGGTCGCGCGCCGCCTGATCAACCGGAAACGGCGCATGCCGCACGCGCAGCGCGGGGTGGCCGCGCTGCTCGATATAGCGGGCCGGTCCGCCGAAGCGAAAGATCAGAAAATCGCGCAAACGCTGTTCGGCTTGTGCCAGATCGCGGCCCTGGTACATGGGGCCTAGGACGTCATCATTAGGGATCTGCCGGTAGAAGGCGGCTACCAGGCGCTCAAATCCTTCTTCGCCTATAGCAGCATAAACTTCATTTTCTTCCACGAAAGCGATGCTAACACTCGCGCGAAACGTAAGTTCCTGAGAATCGCGCCGCGCCGCGGGCACGATCACTTCAGTGAAGATTGTTGTTCGTGCTGCCGCGGGCTTGGTGATGACTGCGGCACTTACTCTGGGAGCAGAGTTTTCAGGTTCTGTTGTGGACGCCGCGACGGGCAAGCCCATTTCCGGTGCAATTGTAACGTTAGGAGCGAAAGATACCCGTACCGGCGCAAACGGCGGATTTCGGATTTTGGGGGACGGACCGCTGGTGCAGGCCCGGGCCTATGGGTATGACCGGACGCACGTGACGGCGGACGCGCATAACGCGAAATCGCTCCGGTTGACCTTGCATGCCATTACACCGCATGCCGTGTATTTATCGTTCTGGGGCGTTTCCAGCTCAGCCGTGCGCGAGCCGGTTCTGAATCTGGCCAAGAGCTCTCCTGTGAACGCCATTGTGATCGATGTGAAGGGCGACATGGGATATGTGTCGTTCAAAACCGCCTCACCGCTGGCGAGTGAGATCGGCGCGGAGAAAATGACGACGATTCCGGATATTCACGCGCTAATTGACCGGTTGCACAGCCAGGGCTTTTACACAATTGGACGAATCGTCACGTTCAAGGACAACATGCTCTGCCGCGCGCATCCCGAATGGGCAGTGAAGCAGAACGGGCACGCATTTAAGGATCGGGAAGGGTTGGCGTGGTGCGATCCATTCAACCAGCAGGTTCGGGACTATAATGTTGGGCTCGGTATTGAAGCAGCCAAAGCCGGATTCGATGAAATCGAGTTCGATTATGTGCGCTTTCCGGATACCAAGGGCGTGGAGTTTTCGCGCGAGAGCACGGAAGAATCGCGGCCCAAAGCCATCGATGGATTTCTGCGGGAGGCCCAGCAGAAGCTGCTTCCCTATAACGTCTTCCTGGCTGCCGATGTGTTTGGATATATCTGCTGGAACCAGAACGACACGGGCATCGGACAGAGGATCGGCGATGTGGCCGAGGTGCTCGACTACATTTCGCCGATGCTTTATCCTTCCGGCTTCAGCTTCGGCATTCCGAATTACCGCAATCCGGTGCAGCACCCGTATGAAATCGTGCGGCTGAGCCTGGACCGCGCGGCGGAGCGGACGAAGATTGACCCGAAGCGGTTTCGCCCGTGGCTGCAGGCCTTCGCCGATTACGCCTTCGATAAGCGCCAGTTTGGGCCGAAAGAACTCCAGGCGCAGATCAAAGCCGCGGAGGATTTTGGAAGCGATGGCTGGCTGCTCTGGAATCCCAGAAATGTATATTCCGCGGAAGCGATTCGGTCTTTCCGGCGGAGTGAAACGGTGGCTGCGGCGCACAGTGTCGTGAAAGCAGGCGCGGGACAGGAGTAGCACCGCTCGATCTGGATAACTCGTCCGCTACGATGAAGTTATTCCATGAATGTTTCCGATGTTGACCTGAAAAAGACGGTCAACCTGCCCAGTACCCGTTTTTCGATGAAGGCGGACCTGCCGAATTCCGAGCCGAAAACGCTCGCCCGGTGGGAAGAAATTGGTCTATATCATCGCATTCGCGAAGCGCGCGCCGGGCGGTCCCAATATGTGCTGCACGACGGGCCACCGTATGCCAACGGGAACATTCACCTGGGCACGGCATTCAACAAGATCCTGAAAGACTTCATCGTCAAATCGAAGAGCATGGCGGGCTTCGATGCGCCGTATGTGCCCGGCTGGGACTGCCATGGCTTGCCGATCGAATTTAAGGTCGATCAGAAACTGGGGAAACGCAAGGCAACGATGTCGGCCGCAGAAATTCGCGCCGAGTGCCGGACGTATGCCGCGAACTTCGTCAACATTCATCGGACCGAATTCAAGCGTCTGGGCGTGCTGGGGCGGTGGGAAGAACCGTATCTGACGATGAGCGCCGAGTACGAGGCGATCATCGCGCAGGCGTTCGTCGACTTTCTGCACAGCGGATATGTGTATAAGGGTCTGAAACCGGTCCATTGGTGTATCAAGGACCGCACGGCGCTGGCCGAAGCCGAAGTCGAATATGAGAATCACGCGAGTCCGTCGATTTATGTCCGGTTCCCGCTGGTTTCGGATCCGGCGGCGCTGGCTCCCGAGCTGGCTGGCAAGCAAGTTTCGGTCCTGATCTGGACCACCACGCCGTGGACGATTCCAGCGAATCTCGCGATCTGCTTCAACCCGAGGCTCGAGTATGTTGCGGTGGATACACCGCAGGGAGTGACGATTATCGCGGAAGGCTTGCTGCAGCAAGTCTCGGATGCGCTTGGCTGGGACCAGACGGTGGTTGCGCGTTTCCCCGGAACCAGGCTGGAACGGGCCGTTTTCCGGCATCCGTTTATTGACCGCGTTTCAATTGGCTTGCTGGGCGATCACGTCACGCTCGATCAAGGCACCGGGGCAGTCCATACTGCGCCGGGGCATGGACAGGAAGACTTCGTCATCTGCCAGCGGTACGGGATTCCCGTGTATTGCCCCGTGGATGCGGCCGGACGCATTTTTCAGGCGGAAGGCGCGCAGGGGAAGTTGCCTGAGGAACTGCTGGGGAAGACCGTTTGGGACGCTAACCCGATCGTGATCGATCTTCTGCAGAACCAAGGAGCGCTTGCCAGGCAGGACCGGCTCGATCATTCTTATCCGCACTGCTGGCGCTGTCACAATCCGGTGATCTTTCGTGCCACGGAGCAATGGTTCATCGGGATGGATCGCGAGCAGCTTCGCACGCGTGCGCTGGAGGCGATCCAGAAGGTCGAATGGCATCCCGAATGGGGCGAAGAGCGCATTTCGAACATGGTGGCGACGCGTCCGGATTGGTGCATCTCGCGGCAGCGCGTGTGGGGCGTGCCGATCATCGTGTTTTACTGCGAAGGCTGTAGCGAGCCGTTTACCGACAAGCCCGTTCTAGAGAATGTGGTGCAGCAGTTCCGGCAGCATACAGCAGACGTCTGGTATTCGCGCACAACAGAAGAGTTGATGGGGGGCCGCCACACGTGCGGCAAGTGCGGTGGGACCCAGTTCCGCAAAGAGACCGACATTCTCGACGTCTGGTTCGATTCCGGATCGAGCCACCTCGCGGTGCTTACGCCGGAAAACAAGCTGCCGTGGCCTTCCGATTTATATGTGGAAGGCGGCGATCAATACCGGGGCTGGTTCCAGAGCTCCCTTTTGATCGGCGTGGGATTAAAGAATAGCGCGCCGTACCGCGAGTGCGCGACGCACGGCTGGACGCTCGACGCGGAAGGCCGGGCGATGTCGAAATCTCTCGGCAATACGATCGAGCCGGAGGAGATCGTTAAAAAGAGCGGCGCGGATGTTCTGCGGCTGTGGGTCAGCTCGGTGGATTTCACCGAAGATGTGCGGCTCTCCAAAGAAATTCTGGAGCGTCTTTCGGACGCGTACCGCAAGCTGCGGAACACGTTCCGGTATCTGCTGGCAAACACCGGCGATTTCGATCCACTGAGCGACAGTATTCCCGGCAGTGAACTCACAGGCATCGATGCCTGGATTCTGACGCGAGCGGAAGAAGTGACCCGCCGTTGTCTCGCCTGGTACGAAGAGTTCGCGTTTCACAAGGTCTATCGCGCGATTTACGACTTTGCGACGACGGAACTGAGCGCATTGTACTTCGACGTACTTAAGGACCGGCTGTATACAAGCGGGCCGACTTCGCGAGCACGGCGCAGTGCGCAAACCGCGCTTTACCGGTTGAACCTGGCGCTGGCGCGGTTGCTCGCTCCGGTGCTTTCGTTCACGTGCGAAGAGGTCTGGCGGCATAGCAAGACCGGTGCGGCCGCACCGGAGAGCGTGCATCTCGCCTATTTCCCGAAACCGGAAGAGTTGACGGACGGCATCACCGAAGCGCAGCGCGCGGAAGCCGCGGACTGGCAAACCCTGGTTCCGGTGCGGCACCTGGTGCTGAAAGCGCTGGACAATTCGCGGGAAGACCGGGTGATCGGGTCCTCGCTTGAAGCGGCCGTGGTGTTGCAGGCAGGTCCGGAGATCTTTCCGCTGCTCAAAAAATATGAATCTCACCTTCCAGCCTGGTTCATCGTCTCAGAAGTAGAGGTGCATTCCAGTTCTTCCGAGGGCCTGGATGTCGCGGTCGAGCGAGCCCACGGGGATAAATGCGAGCGCTGCTGGAAATTCACGATGGACGTCGGCAGCGACAGCCTCTATCCCACGGTCTGCGCGTCCTGCGCGGCGGTTTTGCGGGAGTTCTACGGGGAATCCGGTGTTTGATCGAAATACAACGGCGGGACGGTATTCGCCGCTGCTTGTCGCGTTGCTGGTGGTCCTGGCGGACCGTATTTCGAAGCTGGCGATTCAGCACTCGATGAGCATGTTCGACGCCGTATCCGTGATTCCGGGCTGGCTGCGGATCATGCACACCGAAAATCCAGGCGCGGCGTTCGGCATGTTCGCGGATGGAAACCCAGTATTGCGAAGTGCCGTCCTAATCGGCGTCTCGGGTCTCGTGATGGTGTTTGTGGGAATGGCTTTATGGAGCCGCGGCAGCACTTTTCAGGCAGCGTGGACGCGTTTCGGGCTGGCGCTGATTTTAGGCGGCGCACTGGGAAACCTTTACGACCGTGTCGTTCACGGCACCGTAACGGATTTCATCGAGGTGTATCACGGCACCTGGTCGTTTCCGGCCTTCAATGTAGCCGATAGCGCGATTACTGTAGGCGCTTGCCTGCTTTTGCTCGATCTGCTGTGGCCGCGCGCCAAGACCGTTCAAGAGCAAGCGAGCGCGATTCAGAAGTAGTACAGAATGCATCCCAAACTCATCAGCATCGGTTCCTTTTACATCCCGACGTATGGCGTGTTGGTCGCGCTTGGGTTCCTGTGCGGCCTCATGATTACGATGCGGCTGGCGCGTCGGGTGGGCCTTTCCGCGGAAAAGATCACCAATTTGGCGGTTTATTGCGCTATTGCGGGAATTGCGGGCGCGAAGCTGTTTATGTTCCTGTTTGACCTGGGTTATTACATCCAAAATCCAGGCCAAATCTTTACGATGGAAACGCTGCAAGCTGCGGGTGTTTTTCACGGCGGATTCATTGTGGCGCTGTTGGTGGCGATCTTCTATATGAAGCGTCAAAAGCTGCCGGCGTGGGGAACGATGGACGTATTTGCTCCCGGTATTGTGATTGGCCAGGCAATCGGACGCATCGGATGCTTCATGGCCGGATGCTGCTGGGGCAAAGAGTGTCACCTGCCTTGGGCAGTCGAATTTCATTCGAATTTCGCCGCGCCGGCGCCATTGAATGTGCCGCTGCATCCCGCGCAGTTATATGAATCCGGAGCGGATTTCCTGATTTTCGGCATTCTCTACCGCCAATTCAAGCGGCAGCACAAAGCCGGGGACATTATCGCGCTGTATTTAATTCTGTATTCGACGGCGCGTTTTATTATCGAATTCTTCCGCGAGCACGAGCAGGCGCTGGTGGGGCCGTTCTCGCTGACACAATGGATTGCGCTGGCGTTATTGGTCGTTGGGATCGCCATGTTCCTCCGTCGGAGGGCGCCTGCGCAGATCGAGACCAGCCCTGGACTAAAGCCCACCGCCGCACGATAAACCTTTGGCTATATAAAAATCTGAGTCGTTGGCCCGGCCTTCTTCGTAATCAGGTGTGAGGGCTGATAAACCGGGTTGCTAGCGAGCTTTCCAGATTACGCGACAGTCTCTGGTACCGAAACGGCCCTGCCGTCCTTTGCCGATACGGTGGAGGAGCATAAAGCGATGGTCTATAGCATCGGGTGGCATTTCCTGCGGGATCATGCGGCCGCGGAAGAGCTGGCGCAGGAAGTCTTTCTTCAGTTGCACCGGAGCTGGGCATCCATGAAGTCTCGGGAGCATATTGTTTCGTGGCTTAGAAGAGTGGCAAGTCATCGCGCGACCGATTTTGCACGGAGAGCCAGGATTCGTGCGGAAACGAGTCTGGAGGAAACCGCCGAGCCGACGGTGCTCGAGCGCGTTCACGATACGTTTCTATCGGCATATCTGGAGCGAATGGTTGCCTCTCTGCCGGAGAAGCAGCGGCTGGTCGTCATCTTGCGATATCAGGAGGACATGGAGGTGGAAGAGATCGCGCGCACGCTTCACATGAAGACGGCAACGGTGAAAACGCAGCTCGCGCGGGCGCTCGATCTGCTGCGCGCCAAGACATCGCGCCGGCTACAAGAAGTCAGGAGTGAGGAGCTATGAACCGGTTCGAAGACGAGCTGAAACGGGCCTTAACCCGGCGGCAGCCATCGGAAGATTTCACTGCACGCGTGCTGGCGGCGGCTCGTCGAGGCGAACCGGAGCAGAAGGATCGCAGAAACGATCGGCGCGCTTGGCTTTGTTGGGCGTTCGCGGTACTGGCAGCGCTGCTGCTCGTGCTTAGCGGAGATGCGGTGTATCAGCATCGTACGCGCATTGTAAAAGGCCATGAGGCTAAGCGCCAGCTTCTGCTGGCAATGCGCATCACAGGAAAAGAGTTACAACAGGTCCGATGGCACGTGCGAAAAATTAGTACGCCGGAGATCGTGGCGCAATGAGACTGATTTCCTTCAAGATTGCTTTAGGGCTCGCCCTGATTCTGCCCGCCTGGGGCTCGGACGACATCAAGTTTCCAGCCAATTTGGACCGGCTCGCGGAGCGGGCGAAGGAGTCTGTGGATGTGACGCTCGATTCCTCCATGCTGCAGCTCGCCAGCGGCTTTCTATCCAACGATCCGGACGACCGGCAGGTGAAGAAGCTTGTCTCCAAGCTGAAAGGCATCTACGTGCGCAGCTTTGAATTCGATAAAGAGGGCCAGTATTCGATGAGCGACGTCCAAGCCATCCGTTCCCAGCTCAAAGCGCCGGGCTGGTCGCGAATCGTGGGTGTACGATCCACCAAAGGCGAGAACTCGGAGGTGTATCTGAAGAAAACCGGTAATGAGATCGACGGGCTGGTTGTCATCGACGCTGAACCAAAGGAGCTGACGCTGGTGCACATTGACGGGCCCATCAATCCGGAGGAGCTGAACGAACTCAGTGGTCACATGGGCATCCCGAAGCTCGGTAAATCCGGACCGGAGAAGCGCTCTAAGGAGGAACAGTGAACCATGCGGCAGATCGGAATTCTCTGTTTGGCTTTGGCGCTTCTGCCCTTCTGCGCCCCAGCAAGCGATTTTGACTGGCTGGTGCGTGAATTCTCCCGGGAAAGCGGCGCCAGGCAAGTACATATTCCTTTTTTTGGTTTGGCGCGCTTCGCGGTTGCGGTTGCCCACCCCGCCGGAACCAGCGGATTGAAACTCGCTATCTTCGAGCGCTGCGATCTGGAAGCGCCCCGCTTCACCACCCTCGTCGACACCAGCGTGGGACCCTCCTGGAAGCCGATGATCCGTGTGCGATCGAGAAACAGCGAATCGACCAATATCTATGAACGGCAATCCGGGAGAGAGCTGGAGCTGTTGATCACGTCTCTGGAGCGTGAAGAAGCAACGTTTGTTC
This sequence comes from Bryobacteraceae bacterium, assembly GCA_035651215.1. Taxonomy (GTDB): domain Bacteria; phylum Acidobacteriota; class Terriglobia; order Bryobacterales; family Bryobacteraceae; genus Bog-105. Next base: position 155,584 of record DASRGE010000022.1, on the reverse strand, counting down.
AGGTGCGCATCCAGCCCCAGGCGTTGATGCGCTTTGTTGATGAGCACAGTGAAAAGCGCCGGTAGCCGGTTGAATACGCGGGAGGCAAATACACCCTTGCGGCGAATTGCTATATCTTTTGTGCCGGCTCTCCTGGTAGCCGGGTCGTTATCGGCGCAAACACCGGATGTCGATCAGATCATGTCGCAGGCGGCAGCACATCAGGATGAAGCGGAACAGCTACGCGCAAAGTACACATATACGCAAAAAGTCCGGATTCGAGCGTTGCGCGGAACCGGTCGGCTTTCCCGCGAAGAGTATTGCGTCTACAACGTAGTGCCCACGGATAAAAACACCAAGAAAGAGTTGGTGCAGTTCAAAGGCCGATATGAAAACAAGGGCCAAATTGTTGAGTACAGCAGGCCGGGCGAACAGATACGAGACAAGAAGATCGATATTGATGCAGGCCTTTTGCCGGCGCTGCGTGACGGTCTCATCAACGATAAGGATTCGAGAGACGGGCTGGCAAAAGACCTTTTTCCGCTCATTAGCGCTGAGGAGAAGAAGTATCAGTACAAGCTCGAAGGAGAAGAGATGTACAGAGGCAGGGCGGTTTACCGAATCACATTTCGACCCAAAAAGGAGTTCGAGGGCTTCGACGATGAAAAAACTGTGTGGGCCGGTGAAGCGCTGGTGGACAAAGCGGAGATTCAACCGGTCTCTGTGGCGACGCACATGGCCAAAGGTCTGCCGTTCCTGGTGAAGACCGTGTTGGGAACCAACGTGCATCAATTAGGTTTTGCGGTAAGTTATGCACGTCTCGCCAAGGAGGTCTATTTCCCGGTGAGCTACGGCGGCGAGTTCTATGTTAAAGCGCTGTTCCTTTACAAACGTACGTTCACAATCTCGTTGGAGAATGCCGACTTTCGCCGGGGCGAGGCGGACAGCAAGATTATATTCGGGCAGGCGCTCTCAGCGACCGATAGGTGAATTCCCATTCAATAAGAATTCCATCCGCTACTTCGGGACATCAATCGCCTTCCCGCTCTTCACCGATTGCTGCGCGAGATCGATCAGTTCATGGCTATGGCATTGGCTGCCGGGCCTTTCTTAGTGCCACGGCACCGTCCTATGATGGCTAGCATCCCTAGACCCTCGCCAAGCCCCCGAAAGATTGAGGAGGCCAGCGGCCCTTTCAGGGCAGGTACACCCGGGTACTGCGGACGATTGGAAGGCGAAGGGGACCGGCCGCTTTCATTGCAAATTTTCGGGGAGAAGCGGACTAATATCGATTGGCTTGCCGCAGTAGATCTCTCCGCTGGATAGCAGGCGTTCGCGGGCCGCTGCGCGCTCGGGGTCCTCGCTGTTTGGAATAGGAGAACCCAAGCGGTCCCGGCGTCTCGTATCGCATTCCGGTGACGCGCCCACGTCCCAGGTGAGTAGTTGTCCGCCAACCAGGGCAATGCCGCGGATCAGGTGCAGAGATGCGCGCTCGGAAGCCTCTTTCTTCTGTTCAGCCGCGAGCTGCTCTGCCCTCTTCTGCTCCATCACCGCTGCTTTCGCGTGCCAGAATTGCGACTTGGCGGCATCCATCGGTAACTCGCCGTCATCGAACATTTCGGCGATGCTTCTGGCCGCATACGCATCGCCTCCCGCCGTTGCTCGCTCATACCATGTAAACGCCCAGTTCGCGTTCTTACTCGTGCCAAGCCCTTTACGGGCGAGGTCGCCCATTCCGCTGCGGGACCGTGCATCGCCGAAACTGTCGCCGACATGGTACCAGCAGGCCGCGAGATTGTAACTGCCCGCGTCAGCCGCCATCTTCCCTCTGACGTAAGCCCATTGCGGTTTCACACGGAGAGGATTTTGCGGACTACAAGGGACGTCGTTCAAGCGCGGCGCGGTTATGCGCTGAAATGCAGGCTTGCCTTCGATACTGAAATGATCGGGGTCCAGGACGGTGAGCGTCACAGGCACCCAGTTCGCAGTTACTTCGGCGCCAGTTGAAGATTGGGGTGAGTTCAATGCCTGGACGAGCCCGAATAGACCGACTTCGGCCCATTCGACATGACTCGCCTGTTTATCCGGATCGTAAGTGCCACGCAAGAATGGCAGCCCTATCGGTGATAACTCGAGGCTTAGCCGGACCGCATGGATTGCGTTGTCTTTTTGCACGATCCGAATGGCCTCCGGAAGCATGGGCGTGGTGAAATATGCCTCCCAATCCCCGTTCAGGTCGAAATTCTGCCAGCCGCCGAATCGGATCAGGGCTTGCCTGCCGTTCTCGTTTCCGAGCGCAGCCGATTTCCGGTACCAAAGCTCAGCCTGCTTCATATCTTTCGGAAGCCCGGGCATGCCCATCTCGTAGCCGACCGCAAGCACGTTCATTGCGTCGGTTTCACCAAGCTCGGCCGCTTTCCTGAACCAACGGAACGCCTCGGGATAGTTTAGGGGGATTCCCGATCTGCCCAGATACATCTTGCCGATGTTGTTCATGGCGTACATATCACCGAGCGCGGCCGCTTTCTGGTACCACTGCATGGCTTGCGTTGGGTCTTGCGGAACCCCGTCGCCGTTTTCATATAGGATGCCTAGCTTATTCATGCCCGCAGGGCCGCCGGCGTCAGCGGACTTGTGAAACCAGTACAAAGCTTGTTTCATATCTTTTGGTACGCCATCGCCGGCCGCATATTCTCCGCCTAAGTAAGCCATGCCTTCGAGATCGCCTGCTTCTGCGGCTTTGCGATACCAGCTCACTGCCTGGGTATAATCGCGGTTCACGCCGTAACCCATGTCGTAGCAGTAGCCAACGCGAGTCATCGCGTGAGCGTTGCCCGCTTGCGCCGCTTCCCGATAGAGCGGTAACGCTTCGCGGTACTCGCGCGCGTCATACAACCGGTCTGCTCTTTTCACCGCTGTTGAGATGTCTTGGCCAGTTGAGGAACCGGCCAGAAGGACAAGCATCGTGATTAGCGCGCGCATAGCCGGATACGCTTTCCGATAACGCAAATTACGCCCAGACCAACCGCGAGCAGTGCTACAGATCCGGGTTCCGGGGTCGTAGGGGGCGGTGGTGCTAGCGGCGTGTCCTGGCCCCACACAATGTAGGAACCGGCCGGCGAACCAGCGGCGAAATCGCTCGTGAAATACGGATTGTAGTCAAATACGCCGGAAGACGAATAAGCCGTAAATTCGCTCGAGTCCACGCTGAAGGCGCCCGGCGCGTGTACGCTCACACAACCCATTCCGTCTGCGAGACACGAGCTTCCTGAGCTTGCGCCGCTAATCCCGCCGCCGAATGACCCAATCACACTTCTGAACCCAAGCTCGCTAGTGAGTCCCGTAGCAAGCGTGTACAATCCTTCAACGGTGATCGTATCCGCAGCGGCCGATGCTCCGCCACTCCCATTGCCCTCATAAAGCACTTCGAAAGCGTGGTTAACTGCGCCGGCCACCGCACCGGACGAGTTTGTCGCACTAAAATTCCCGAACACCCGATAAACGTCGTTGTTTGCTAAGGTTAGCGTGTAATCGAAGTTTTGTGTATCCGTTCCGCCGATGGCTAGCACCGATGGAGGACAACTCCCCGCAACGCACGCGCCGTTTACGGTGACTCCAATGGGCGCGGCGCTAACTGCCGCGGCGAAAGTAAGAACTACAACCGAGAGAAAGAACAAACGCATTTGTTGTACCTCCTCGAGTACATAAACCTATGCGTAGAAACTGAGCCGCTTTGCCCCGAAAAATTGAAGGACGCCGCGGCTCTTTCAGGGGCAGGTGCAACCTAAATTTGCGCAGATTCAGATAGCGATGACCATCGGCTTTGGTGTATATCTGGATCTCTCATGAGTTGGCCGCTGGAGCCTCTGCCGTTGGCAATTTTCTGCGCCCTCGCCGCCGCCCCGGCGCTCTGCCAGCAGTACCCGTTTCTTCCGGTACCCGGTTCCCCGAAGAATGCCTTAGGGCTTTTCCAAGATTCGCAGGGCCGCATCTGGGCCGGCGGCCAACAGCCTGCCTGCTTCGATGGCGCCAATTGGTTTTTTCTGTCCGACTACGGTCTGCCGCCTGCCTTTGTTTACCAGTTCAGTCAGGACCCTGGCGGCACCATCTGGGTTGCTTCGGGACGCGGGATTTATCGGTTCGCTAACGGCCGCTTTGAGGAGGTAATAGAGGGACATGCCGACGGCATTTTGGCCGTCGCTCCGGACTTGGCAATCGCGACGATGCAAGACTCGGAAACTCGCCTGCCTGGAGCGATTCGTATCCAGCGTGAGGAAAGCAAATGGAAAGCCGAGTTCGTCATGAGGCTACATTTTTCCGGACATCTGGCAATTAGCCCTGACCGCATGCTCTTGATGCCCATGACCACGACAAGCTGGGCTGAACTGCCGCTGAAGACTATTCTGAATTGGCGGCGGGGTGTGATGCTGAGTCCGATGATCCGAGGTTCACCCGGCGAGTCTCTTGCCGGAGTGGCCCCCATGGGTATCCTTCGCGATCATTCCGGCTGCACCTGGCTCGGCACCCCCGCCAAGGTCTATTACGATTGCGGCGCCGGCGTTCGCCAGGCCGCGGTACCGGCTCTGTTTGCTCAATACCCGATGCGTGAGGGTCCGGACGGAAACATGCTTTTGCTCGGAAATGACCTGCTGGCTGTTGGGCGGCCGGGATCCTTTCGCATTGTCACCGCAGCGAACGGACTTCCCTCGCTGAGCGACGCCCTGCGCGCCGCAGACGGAACAATCTGGTTGAGTACCTCCCAAGGACTCTACCGGTTCGCGACTCCATTCGGGATCGAATATTGGACCGGTCGCGATGGCATCTCCGGTCCGGTATGGGCAACGACGCGAATCGGAAGACGGATGTACGTGAACGCAGGCCGCCAGATCTTAGTCTTGAATAAGCAGCGAGGCAAATGGACCGAGTTAGCGTCAATACCGGATGGGACCCGAAGTCTGTTGGCCACCCAAGATGGAAGATTGTTCGCTGGCCTTCTTAACGGAAACGCGATCCAATTGAGCGCGTCGGGTCACGTCATTGCCAGAACCGAGGGTGGCAAGTTCAAAGGCATCATCCGCCTTGCAGAAGCGGGTGCAAACGAGGTCTGGCTCGGCGGAAATAACGTCTTAACCCGGATCAAACGGCGCGGCGGTTTACTCATCTCCGACGAGCGCCCGATTCCGACCGGCCCGGTGGGGGCCTCGCTCAGAATCAAATATGAGGATCGAACCAGAAAACTATTTGCTTGTTTTTCAGACGCCCTGATAGTTCGCGGCGAACATGACAACTGGAAACGATACACTGCGCAAGATGGTCTCAGAGGGAACGGCTGCTGGTCGGTTGCTCCCCTCGCCAATGGAGACATTTGGTATCTCTATCATTCGCTCTCCGCCATCGCATTGATCAGGCCCGGCGCGGGAGGCCGCATCTCGGTCCGCAATTTCAATTTTCCAGAGACTGCCAGCGGCGACACTCTCGACGCAGACCGGGCCGGCCGTCTCTGGCGCTCCTGGGAATCGGGAATTTATGTTGCTACTCCCGGCCAGGCGCAGGCTGGAGAATGGCTTCTTCTTAACGAATCCGACGGGTTCCCCACCGACTCCATTGAAACGGGCAGTTTGTTCACCGACACAGATGGAACTTTATGGTGGGGCGCGGAAAACAACTTGGTGCACATGATCCCGCCGCCCGATCTCGTGACGCCGCGCTTCGCTCCGCAAGTGTTTGTGTCGGCCTTCTCTTGGAACGGCGAACGTCCAAAGCTCGCGGAGGCCGTCGGAGAGTTGCCCCATGGATCGAACGTCATTGCGCATATTGGCTCGCTCCAGTTCGATCGCGGCAATGCATTGCGCTTCCGATATCGCGTGCTGCCCGCTCAAAGCTCCTGGCGTGAAACCAGGAGCGCCGATGTTGTGCTGGGGGCGCTCTCCACCGGACAGCATACGCTTGAAGTGCAAGGCCGCATCTTTACGGGTCCATGGTCGGCTATCGCCGGACGGAGCTTTTCAGTTCCGCGTCCCTTCTGGCTCGCGCGGCAGGCAGTTTTGCTGTACGCCGGGAGCGTAGCAACTCTCGCCTGGGCAATGTTTGCTCTTTACCTTAGACGACGAGCAGTAGAAGCGCAGGTCTTGCCGGATTTGGCGCCATGGCGCACCGGCGCGCTGGCCTCGGATGTTCACGAAATTACAGGGGCCCTTCTCGATTCGCGCTTCGAGGTAGGCAACTTGCTTGCCCGAGGCGGCTTCGCGAACGTCATGGAGGGCTATGATCGCCGGCAGAAACGGCCCTGTGCGATCAAAGTTTTTCGAACCGAGGTCAGGGATACGGCTTTCATCGCGCGGAGCTTCGACCACGAAGTAGCCGCTCTCGAAATGGTTCGCCATCCGAATGTGGTTCCAATTTATGCTTGGGGGCGAGCATCTTCGGGCGCTCCGTTCCTGGTGATGGAATTCGTGGAAGGCCGGAGCCTCCGCGAAGTCCTGAACCAGGGCGCGCTGCCGCCACGGCGTGTCGCGCGCTTTTTAAAGCAGCTCGCCGGCGCCCTCGATGCCATTCATGCTCGTGGAATCTGCCACCGCGATGTAAAGCCCGAAAACGTAATTGTTCGATGGGCCGGTTGCGAGCGTGAACAGTGTGTGCTGATCGATTTTTCAATCGCCATCATTAAAGACGCCGACGAGACCCTGCACGGTCTTTCGCGAGCCGCCGGAACCTTCGACTATATGGCACCCGAACAGGCCATCGGACACGCGCAGCCTTCGAGCGACGTGTATAGCTTGGCCAGAGTCCTGATCGAAATGCTCACCGGACACAGGTTGCGCGAACTCCTCCCCGGCGCCGCCTTGGATCTTTCAACTCAAATACGCGGTCTGATGGGGAGTTTCCCCTTCAACCTATCGCAAGAATCGATCGACATGATCGCTACCTCTCTGGAATTCGATCCGGCGCGCAGGCCCGTGAATGTCTGCGGCTTTGCCGCGCCGCTGCTGCGCGACCTGGAATCAGACCGGGCGAAGATTGCGCTTTAACCATTTCAAACCCTTTTCCCACCGCAATCGCACTTGCTTCGTTGTGAGTCTCATCTCCCGTGCAATCTCCTCCAGAGTGAAGCCGCTGAAGTAATGCATGTCCACGACGCGTGCACAGTCCGGATACTTGGCATCGAGACGCTCCATCAGAAGGCCGATTTCGACGATGGTCGCTGCGTCCCGATCTGCTGCTATCGGGAAACGTGCCGAATCCTCTAGGGAACAAGGCGCTTCTCCGCCGCCGCGGCGCAAAGCTAATCTTCGCCGCGCCAAGTCCACCAAAATGCGGCGCATGGCTAAACTCGCCAGCGCGAAAAAATGTCCCCGGTCATGGATTTGCCAGCCGCCCTTTGAAAGATTGTTTACCCAGAGTTCATGGATGAGTTCAGTCTTGGAGAGCGGCGCGATTGAATGCTCGCGTTTTAGCTCGCGGGCTGCAATTTCACGGAGCGTGGGCAAGAGTTCATGAAGCAACGATTCGGTGATGGCCGAATTGCCCTCCATGAACAATTGCAGTCTTTCGGTAAGAGAAGTACCATCCGCCATTCGCGCCACGCCTTAGGCCGGCAATGTTCAAAGCTCATTTCAGTTTCTCAGAAAACCGGCGCTAAGCCGCGCTACTTCGGCAGTTCCACAGCCTTCCCGCTTTTCACCGATTGCTGCGCGAGATCGATGAGGTAATTCACGTCCAGATTGATCGCGAGCGCCGTCAGCCCCTCAATGGGCTTATTCTGCCGCATGCACGAAACCATGTAAGTCACCGGCTCGGTTTGATCTTCGGGCAGCGGCGTGAGCGGCAGTTGCTGCGGCTGATTTCTTCCCTGCCGCAATTCAACCCCGCGCTGATTCATGTGGAGGCTTCCGGGCGTTGTTCCATCGGGGCGCCCGAACACTTCCAGATCCTGCATACTGCGCGGCAGGTCCCAGCTTCCCTCGAAAATGCCGACGCCATTGGGATACGTCAGGACAATGGTGGCGTTATCTTCTACCTTCGGGAAACGCTCCGGACGCAAGTGGTTTACAGTCGCATACACTTTCTGCGGCATCCCCATATACCAAAGGCTCCAGAGCATGTTGTAGCAGCCGAAATCCATCAGCGCGCCGCCGCCGTTTTTGACCGGATCGGTCAGCCATTGAAAGAAAACCTGGTTGCGAACTCCTTCCGAAGAGGGGCCGCCGTGCCCGACGATGCCATGCAACCGGTACATGGTGCCGACCTCGCCCCGTTGGACAGCGGCTCTCGCGACGTAGTTGGCGGGCCACCAGGCCATCTGGTAATTGGTCATGATCTGGATGTTGTACTTGTGCGCCAGATCGCTGATCTGCTTGGCATCGTCATAGGTGCTCGCAAGCGGCTTTTCAAAGATGAGATTGATGTGACGCGGCGCGCAGGCTTTGGCGATTTCGAGATGCCGGTTGTTTTCTACGAAGGACCAAACGATATCGGGCTTGGTCTGGTCGAGCATCTGGGTGTAATCGGGGTAAAACAGTCCCATGCCGATTCCTAAACGGTTGGCCTCCTGCACAAGCTGCGGATTCGGCTCGGCTACACCCACCAAGGTGACGGCCTTGTTCTGCAGGATGGAGTGCAGATGCCCCCACACGTGAGCATGAACCAGACCGATGATGGCGATTTTGTAGGGGGCCGGCTGCTGCGCATGGAGCTGGGTGCACAGCAGAATCAGGAAGAGAATTTTTCGCATCCGATCAGATCATATCGGATGACCGAAATCGTACTGGCGGTTTCGGAAGCGAATTATTACGAGTTGTGTGTGACGGGCTCGCGGAACAAATGGTAGAGTAAGAAACCTAAAGTTTGGGGGAAGGCAACCGTGACTCTCACGAATTACGGGACGCGGCGAGACTGGGGAATTCCCTGCACTCTGCCGCTTTTCTTGTTTGTTTTCTCGATTACAGCTCCGGCTGCGCATACCATGTCGCCGGCGGACCTGCATAGGGATGTCGCCCAGCGGGAATCCTCGGGGGACTTGGCAGGCGCTCGATCGCTCCTGCAAAACGAAGCCCAGGTACCGGGAAATACTGCCGCGGCCGAGGCTTTGGCGGAATTCCTGGACCGCCACGGGGACCCGGGCTGCCGCGAGGCCTACCTGAAATGGGCACAGGAGGAAACTGACCCGGCGAAACGCCAGCTCGCTTTGAAGCAGGTGGTCCTGATGGACTTCGTCGGCGGGAAGAATGCCGACTTGGCGGGGGATCTGGACCGCTACCGGGCGGCGGGTGGGACGGATTTAAAGTTGCCTGGGAGAGCCTCGAAAGGCTCCATTTTTTCGACCATTACTATTCCCGGGCCGCTGTCTTCGTTTGCGCGGATGGCGGCGTTATCGCCCGACCTCGCTCCGGAGGAGCTTTTACCGGCACTGGCGCGGAACGTGGTCACGAATGGATATGAAGCGTCTGGAAACGAAGTCCTCCAACAGACCGAATACCTGAAGCTGGTGATCCGGTACGTGAGCCAGGCAAGGGAACTGCAAGCCATGGCAGGGCAGGGCCGGAAAATCGTCATTCCGACCTGCGACAGCGAAGAGACCGGAAATCTCTTGAAGATTCTCGGGTACCGGATGCGCGGCTCATGCGGAAGCGATCTGGTGCTCGAAACCGTGAACCCCACCCGCGCGTTTGTGACTGTGGATTCCGGGTTTCCGCTGACCCAGCTCGAGCAGGATCTGCGCGCCGATCATAAGTTCGAGCTCCCGTATGCGCCCACCCCCATTCCGGTTCTGTATAACGCTGGCTACTGGCTGAGCGCGCTCGGAAAGAATAGTCAGCAAACGGATTTCATCGACGCGTTCATGTCGGATCCCTCGTTATGCCGGCTGTATTTGGGTCTGTCGCACGTAGACCGCGCTACGGCCGAAGCGCTCCGGAAGCAGGCTCCAGCGGCCAAACTGCGCATTTACGCGCATGTGCTCGATTTCTTCGGCAATATGTTTCAAATTCGAAACGGCGTAGCAGTCGTTCCGGGTTCGCCCAAAGCTTGGGGATCTCTTGTTGGAGCCTCGCCCAATAATCCAGGCGCATTTTTTGAAAAGCTGATCGCGACCGACGACGGTTGGATGGCGAGTTACTTCGATGCGTTATCGCGCCTGAGCGGACCGACGGCGCAATATTTGACACAGCCCGAGCATATGAAGCGCTTCTACGAGGCGTTGCGGGGGAAGATCACAAGCCCAGGTCCTGCGCGCCCGGTGTTCCGTTCGAGTACCGAATTGCTCCTGTTGACCACCTCCTTGCGCATCGACGCAAACAGCCAACCCCGAGTTCCCGGAAATTTAGAAGTGTGGCGGAGTCTGTTTATACATCATCCGCACGGGAAGTACGACGGCAAGCTGACGAAGTCCGCAAATTCCTGGCGCACCAATGAAGACGTGCTGGAAGCGCTGTTTGCGCTCAGCAGAAAGACGGTGGAAAACGAGCCGCTGCGGATTTTTCTTGCGTTGAACGACATTGATCGTGACCGCGCAAAGCCGATCTCGCCGGAGCTGGCGTCGCGGCTGGTCAACGGCTATCGCCGGTTCGGCGCGCAGTATGTGATTTTCGCGGATGAGCCGAGCTTGAGCGAGGAATCGATTGGACATTATCTCGATCTTTGTTCGCAGCTTCTCTCCATGCACGATGTTCTGCTGCGCGCGGACACGCTGGGGACAGCGCAATCGCTGGTGGAATTGTGGCGCATTCTATGCCGCCAGAATTCGATTCCCACAGAGCGGCGCGATGCGACGTTTGCGAAGTTGATTGCGCCGTTCAGCGGAGTCAAGCAGGAAACGGAGTTGTTCCATGCAGGGCGATCCGGCGTGGAAACGCTGCTGGCCGGCGCGGGCGTACAGGATGCGAGTTCGCCCCAGGAGGCGTTGACGGAACTGTTGGTTGGTAAAGTGCGAGTCACGGAAGGGTCTGCGCCATCGCCGGCCGCGAATTTCGTACGCATTTTCGACGAGCAGCGGTTGATTCCGTTGGATGCCCTCTTCGCCGTAGCCGATCACGCTGGCAAAGGCGGCGTTCCGCAGAAAACCGTGAAGCTGATCAATGAGCAGCTCGACAGGTTGGAAGAAACAGAATCGCTGCGGGGAACGCTATCGCCAGCCGAGAAGAGCACGTTTGCGGTGGGTTATTGGAGCGAGCGGCACATTGAGCAAGAACGAAAATTCAATCTTGCAAGCGCGCTGAAAGGGACCGACAAGAAAGATGTTCGCGCGTCTCTCGCACCATTTTTGCGCGACAGCCTGGTCGGGATTCTTTACAGCTACTATGCTCCCGATGGGGCTCAACTGCTGATGACGAATCCGCTGTTCGTGCGGCATCACGATTTCATCGGTCCGGAGGGAGCTCCGGCGGAATGGCGTGATACGGAAGTGGCGGGTACCGGCTGGCCGGAGAGTTCAGGAGGACGGCTGATCGGATCGCTGGTTTCGTTGCCGTACGCGATCGCGGAAGCGGAGCAAAATTTCCTGACGCCGCGGCGCGAACAGGCCCTGATCTGGGCGGACCTGGTTCCGCAGATGATTGTGGATGTGACTGTGAATCGCTGGCGGAATGTAACGGCGGAACAACTCCGCTGGGTTGCGCTTCATTTGGAGCGCGGCCGTACGCTTCTGGCGGCAGCGGCTTTAGATCCGGCGGCGACGGGCCCGGTGCTGGATGCAATTGGGCGCCACACGACGCCGGAACGGGTGGAATCGGTAGCCGAGCACTTACGGGCGGGCGATTTCGCCTATGCCATGGGACAAATTCCAACGTCGGTGCTGTACGCGATCGCCTCGGATCCGCAATTGAAGGACGTCTCGCCGGATATGGCCTCCTCCGAGATTGCGACGCTTGCGCAGAAAGGGGAACCGGATCTCACGCCGGCTGCTATCGCTCGGGCTTTTGGGACGCCGAAGCCAACGCTGACGCATTCGTATCAACCGGGGCTGTTATATCTGCGCACGTTTCCGGCCCTGATGGGATATTCAAGCCGCATTCTGGCCGAGAGCTGGGAATCGAACAACTTGTACTACGCCGCGCTCGCCGATCGAGCGGGCATCCCAGTGAACTTGCTGGATGCATATGTTCCTGAGTGGAACCGGTCCGCGATCGAGAACATCTTCGCCACGCATCTGGAGGACTGGCCGGCGATCCTTCGCTCCCTGCAAACGGTGGCCAATAATGTCCAACCGTACGGGACGCAAATGGCGGCTGCGAACAATTCGGAAAATTAGGAGGGCGCTATGACGACAGGTTTGCGCATCGCTGGCATCACGACCATTGCAAGCTTAGCCGCCGCATTCTGGTTGCATGCCCAGGACCAGACCACTTTCCACGTGAAGGTGGATATGGTGGTCCTCGGGTTTTCGGTGACGGACCAGAAGGGCAAGTACGTGAATGGTCTGAAGCCCAAAGACTTCAAAGTATACGAAGACGACATTCCGCAGAAGCTGGCGACCTTCATGGAGGGGAACCACGCGCCGCTGCAGGTGATGGATAACGGAGACACCCGCCCGCTGCATGTGGAGACCGTGGCGGCTCGCGCGGATGGCGCGCCACCCGATCCCAACCAGGTGAACTTGCGGGCTGACACGATGGGCACGAACGTGTTCGTGCTGTTCGACACGAGCAATTACATGTACCGCGGATTCGTGTATGCGTCGGATGCGATTGCAGACTTCATTCGCGGACTGGACCGGGCGGATTCGGTGGCGGTCTATACGTATAGCCGCAATTTGAATCGCGCCGTGGAGTTGAACCGGGATCGCACGAACGCGATCGCGGGATTGCGCAAAGCAGTGGCGGGCGACGATTCAGCGTTGTACAACTGCCTGCTGCTGACGCTGCGCGATGCAGCGAGAGTGCCTGGACGCAAAGTGGTGATCGTGTTTTCAAATGGGCCGGATAACGCGAGCGTGGTGGCACCGGACGATGTACGAGCAGTCGCTGAGGATGAAGGGATTCCGATCTATGTGATCTCGACCAGCGAAGTCAATAAAGACCCGATTTCGAGCGCGATTTTCAAGCGCATTTCGACAACAACCGGGGGTAAGAACTACTTCGCGAAAACCTGGCAGAAACAGGTGGAGGCGTTCGAGAACATCCGCGAGGACCTGGGGAATAGCTACACGGTCACGTACTATCCGCAGCCCAATCCGAATGAAGGTTTCCGGCGCATTCGGGTGGAATTAACGTCGGATGCGATGAAGAAGTACAAAGTGCGTGCCAGACCGGGTTATCGGCCGCAGCGAGGGTTTTAAGATTCAAGGCCAGGCTCGGCCTTACAATGGAAACGCGATGGCAGAGCCTGTGATTGTCAGCGACACCGATGTTATGAACGGAACACCATGCTTTCGCGGCACGCGCGTTCCGTTTCAGAACCTCATTGATTATCTCGAAGGTGGTCACTCTTTGGGGGAGTTCCTAAAGCAGTTTCCAACAGTGACGCGTGAAATGGCTATACAGGCACTTGAGGAAGCAAAGGATTCGCTGTTGGCCAAGATTGCATGAAGCTTTTGCTGGATGAGTGCTTGCCACTCGATTTCCGGCACAGCTTTTCAAGCTATGAAGTCCACACTGTTCAGTGGGCCGGTTTCAAAGGCAAGAAGAACAGTGATTTGCTGCGAACTGCCGAAGACACGGGATACGATGTGCTCTTGACTGTGGATCGCGGAATACCTCATCAATCGAAGCCGTCAAGCCGGAGACTCTCTATCATTTTGGTCCGTTCACGAACCAATCAATTGGAGGATTTGCTGCCTCTGGTGAGCGCGCTCACAGAAGCGCTGGCTGCCATCAAGCCTGGCAGATTGTTGCAGTTCCGGTTTCCGTCGAAGTCGAGCAGAGGTCAGGTTAGGCTGAGGTGTGCAGAAGAAGCGCAAGGTTAACAGGAAATGGTGGCGAAATTGATGTTAATAACGGCTCACGTACGCTGAAGAGATGCGGGGATTCTGGTGCGCGATCTTCTGCACGATTATCTTCCTGCCTACAGCAGATGCTCGACTGGAGCCGCCCGTGCGTCCTGGTCCTTCTACGGCACTTGCCGACTATAAGAAAGCGGCACGTGCGGCATTCGAACCTTTGGGAATCCGACAAATCACGATTCTTCACACCCGGGATCGAAAATTCGCCGATTCCGAAGAGTTCATCGCGCCGCTAAGGAACGCGAACTGCGTCTGGATACCGTGAGGCAGGCTCAATCTCCTGAGAGAAGCGTACAGCGGAACACTGCTTCAACAGGCCTTGCGCATCGTGTTGAAGCGAGGCGGCGTTATTGCCGGCGATTCAGCCGGCGCATTCATTCTCAGCCAGATACTAGTGAGCCGGAATGAGTCGGGCAAGAAGGCAACAATTGAAGGCGATGGGTTTGGTTTATTACGAGACGTTTTACTCAACGTCCATGCGAATCGATTTCGACCGAGGGCCGAAGACAGCCTGGCTAAGTTCGCATCTGACCATCCCGTGTCTGGCTATCGCCAAGTGATCGCTACTATCTTCGGAGGAAAGTTCTCCTCTTGCGCCTAAAAAGGGCGGCGGCAGCCAAGATTGGCTGGCCTCACGATGCGGAATCGGCCCAAAATCGCAAGTTTCCGGGTTTTTACCGTCTATAAAAAAAGAGATTTTCAAGATCCACGCTTTACCGCTAAACCTGCGTAGGCCTGGCAGACGGGCATGAGCTGTATCACATTGATATTTACGTGCGCCGGACGCGTTGCGACCCAATGTACCGCGTCCGCGATATCTTCAGGCATTAACGGCTGCGTGCCTTCATAGACGGCGGCGGCTTTTTTCTTATCGCCTTTGAAACGGACTTCCGAAAATTCGGTGCCGCCGACAAGCCCGGGTTGAATGTCCGTAACGCGTATGGCGGTGCCCAACAGATCCGCGCGCAGGTTGTTGCTGAATTGGTGGACGAAGGCTTTGCAGGCGCCGTAGACGTTTCCGCCAGGGTAAGGCCATTCGCCCGCAGTCGAACCCATATTGACGATGTGACCGCGGTTGCGTTCGACCATGCCGGTTAACAGAAGCCGCGTGCAATACACCAAACCTTTGACGTTGCTATCAATCATGGCGTCCCAGTCGTCCAGGTTGGTGTTCTGAGCCGGGTCCAGGCCGATGGCGCCGCCAGCGTTGTTTACAAGCACATCGACCTCGGCAAAAGCGGCAGGCAGGCTGGCGATGGCCTGTTCTACTTGTTTGCGGCAGCCGACGTCGAAGCCCAGCGGGAAGAATTTTTCGCCCAGCTCATTGGCAAGTTCATCGAGCCGCTCTTTGCGGCGTCCGGTTCCGATAATTTTTGCGCCATCGGCGGCGAATCTTCTGGCGATGGCCTGCCCGAAACCTGCGGTAGCTCCAGTGACGAAAACGATCATGCTTTCAGAATAGACGTGAGCGCGCCCCTCGCTTACGCTCAGGGTTCTGTAGCTGCCTTGGGAGGCTATGTTAGCCTGAGATGGTTCTCGCGCGAACACGCTAAGCCTGCTTTTTGCGGGCCGCTACGACCCTTTTGCCATGTCGCTGCAAGTATTTTTGCAAGCTCAAATGCTCGGCGCCGAAGAGTTCCTGGAAGCCCAGCCGGCTAATGTCCAGAACGACGCGCTCGATTTGATGGGACGTTGTGCATGGCTCGGTCTGATTACCGAAGTTCTGCCGAGAGCGCTGCTGGCGGAACTGAAGCTGTCTCGCATGCTGCTGGGTTCGAGCAGCGCGGAACAGTTTCTATTAGTGCTGGCGGAAGAAGACATTCCGCGGGCCGAAGAATTCCTGAAGAATGCGGCGTATGCGATTGCAGAGATTTCGGGCGATACGCTGCGGCTGGTGTGGGCCACCACCGAAAATCTTGGCGCATGGCCGGTTGCGCGGAAACGGTTAGACGACGCGCTGCAAGTAAGGCTATCGGCGCCGCTCGCCGACGTTGCCGCTCCAGCAGATTTTTTCGGTCCGGGTGAAGACCGGCCGGAGAGCGCCGGCGACGGGTATTTTGAATCCTTTGGACAGTCGCTGCCCGTCATGTCGAGCGTCGCCTGGTCGCCGGAAAACCCTGCCCGCTTGAGTTCGGGCGGCGGCAAGTACACGTGGAGTCTGCGTGAGCAATCGGGCTTCGACGAGGACGGAATTTTGTTTCCGCGGCGTTTCGCCATGGACGAATCGGGATTACAACCCAGTTCCCTTCGCGAGCTAGCCGGGCGGGCTGAGGGAACGCCACGCTGGGGTATTCTGCGCGGCGATGTGGATCACTTCGATGTGCAGTTGCGGCGCGTGAACACGATCGAAGAACATATTCATCTTTCGGTGCTGTTCAAGGAGTTCTTCGCGGGCGAACTTTCGGTCTTGTGCACATTACCGGATTTCTGGCGCAAGGTGACGATCCTGTTCCGGGGAGGCGACGGGTTCGCGGTCATCGGATCGTGGGACGCGCTCATCCTGCTCGCGCACGAATTGCAGCGGCTGTTCGATAAATTCATCGAGCAGAACTTTCAATCGCTGCCCAGTCTGGAAGGAAGAACGCTGAGCATGGCGCTGGCCATCGCGCCGGAAATCGATGCGGCGGCGCACGAAGTATTTCAGGAAGCCGGGCGTCAGCTCCAGAACACGAAAGCCAGCGACGTGGGCACGTTTCACTTGTTCGGGCGGTCCTTAGAATGGAAACGGCTGACGGATGCCGAGGATCTGAAGGCGGGATTGTTGCGGCTGGTACGGGAATTCGGCTGCGCGCCCGACTACATACACGATCTGGCGTCGGTCTACCGGGAAGCCTTTGCGGCGCGCACAATCCGGCGTAACAAGCCGGTGGCGGTGGAGAAGCCGTGGCGCACGTATATGCGGCTTTCGCGAGTGATTCCGCAAGCGCGCGGCAAGGAGTTTAACGCGGTCCGGTCCCAGGTGATCACGAGCCTGGTTGGCAGAGGAACGGCGAGCCTGAAGCTACGGCCATCGACGCGAGTCGGGCTGGAATGGGCGCGGTTCGCGGCGGGGAGTTAGTAAGCCGGGCGGGGTGCCCGGCGGTAAGGACATCGATATGCCGGAGATACAAGAGAAGAGGAATACAGAAGAGAAACGGCGCGATAATCGCGGCCCTGGCGGCGGTGGAGATCGTCCGGGCGGCGGGCGCGGTCCGGCTCCGCGGGGAGGGCCGGGAGACCGGCGCGGCGAAGGGCCGCCGGAGATCGACATCGAAAAGTTGATCGCCGATAGTCTGTATCTGGACAATCAGGCCCACGTGGTTGTGAGCCGGATGCGCGACATGGATTCGGGAACGAAGAGCCAGTTACGCAGGCTCTATAACGCAGTGCGGCGCGCGACACGGGCGCCCGAGAGTGAGCGGCAACATGAGTTTGTGATGGTGCGGGCGCGGCTGGCGTATACAATTGCACGGCATTCGCTGCGCAGCCTGGATGCTCTAGAACGGCTGCTGTTGCAGGTGACGCGTAAAAATGACACGCGAGGTTACGAGCGCTTCCGCGATTTGTTTGAAGCGATTATTGCTTATAACGAGTAAGGCCGCTCCCTTGGGGTCGCGGTTCTGAAAAACAGAAGCAGATAAGGACATTGAGGCAATGAGTGCGCATAGCGTACGTACCGAACTGACGTTTTTGGGAAAGCTGATTTTGGAAGGGGAGTTGCAGTGTCAGACGGGCCTGCATATCGGGGCGGGCAAAGGCTCGCTGGAAATCGGCGGCGCGGATAATCCCGTGGTGAAGGATGCTTTCGGGATTCCGTATATTCCGGGCAGCTCGCTGCGCGGACGGCTGCGTTCCTTACTCGAACAGACGCTGGGGTTGGCGGTTCCGAGCGAACTGGTTTTCCTGTCGAAACGCAAGGGGCAAGAGGTTCGCATTCATCAGAGCGACCGGCCGGATGACGAAGTGTGCGTGCTTTTTGGACGGAATCCGGGACGCGTCGAAAAGGTGAGTGGAGAGACGCTGGAAGCGGCGGGAGCAACGCCTGCGCGGCTTACTGTGTACGATGCGCCGCTGGTGGTGGATAGCATCACGCCGCAGATGCGCGAAAACCTGGACGACGAGTTAACGGAAGTCAAGAGCGAGAACGCGGTGGATCGCATCACGTCACAGGCGAATCCGCGCACATTGGAACGGGTTCCCGCCGGGGCGCGGTTCCGGTTTCGAATGGTTCTCGATGTGCTCTGCGAAGAAGACAAACCGCTCCTGGCGCGTGTCGCCGAAGCATTGCGGCTGCTCGAAGATGATGCGCTGGGCGGCGGTGGGAGCCGCGGCAGCGGGCGTGTCACGTTTAGCGGGTTGAGTCTAACGTGGCGTGGTAAGGATTACTATTCGACAGGCGCGGCGGAAAAATCGCTGCTCTCGGGCGGAGATCTGACCGCGCTTCAGCAGCTTGTGAGTTCGGCGGATTTTGTTGGGCAGTTAGCCTAATGCCACTTGCTTACGCGCGTGGTTCTGTAAGCGGTTCCTAGCATGGAGCGAGCATTATTAGTTCGGCTGAGGCCGCGAGGACCGTGGCGTTACGGACCCGGTGATGGCAGCCGCGACCGCGTGGATACGCTCTATCGAAGCGACCGGCTGTACTCGGCGGTGACGCTGGCGATGGGGCAGCTTGGGCATCTGTCCGAATGGCTGGAGGCTACGGCCAAGGTGTCGGACAGCGCCGTGGTGTTCAGTTCGCTGTTCCCGTATCAGGGAGAGACTCTGTTCGTCACGCCGCCCGCGACGCTCTGGCCGCCGCCCGCCAACTTAGTGTCTACACCCAGCCCGGTGTTTCTGGCGAAATTGCGCTGGACGGCCGCGCGATTTGTGCCGGTGAATCTGGTGGAATCGATACTCGGCGGGCAGAACATTCTGGCAGACCAATGGCTTCCGGATGCCGAGAGCGGATGCTTGCTGCGGCGCGACCGTCCCAGTTCGAGTCCGTTCCGAACCGTGATGCGCACGACCGCTGCCGTAGATCGCGTTACGCAGAGCGCCGTACATGTGGATTCGACCGCTTGTGTGGAGTTCGAGCCCGGTTCCGGCTTGTGGACGATTGCCAAGTTTGCGAGTCCAGAGGCGGAATCGGCCTGGAGCGGCCGGCTGAAGGCGGTGTTTCGTTTACTGGCCGACAGCGGATTTGGCGGGCGGAGAAAAAGCGGCTGGGGACAGGCGGAAGCTCCGCAGTTTCAGGAAGGAAGCTGGCCTTCGGTCTTGATGCCGAAGTTGGGTCGGCTTGCGAATAACGGCACGGAGACAGAGCCGTCGCTCTATTGGTTGCTATCGTTGTACGCTCCTGGTTCGCAAGACGCGATTGACTGGCGAAGCGGCGAGTACAAGATCACGACGCGCGGCGGCCGTGTTGAGAATGCCGCGGAGAAAAAGCTGCTGCGGATGGTCGCAGAAGGATCGGTGCTGGCGGCGCACGCGGAACCGGCGGGAACGGCGGTGGATGTAGCGCCGGACGGATTCGAGCATCCGGTGTACCGGTTCGGATTTGCCCTCTCGGTGAGACTGCCGAAGCTGGAGCCGCGGGCGGAACAGGGACCGGTGGAGATGCCGGCGGGAGAAGAGCCGAAGCCGTGCGAGGAGGAGAGGCCGCTCCCTAGCGGTCGCGGTTCTGAAACTGAGCCAGAGGCTTGGGTAGGGACGGAGCCGGAGGCGGCAGTGCGGGAGAAACCGGAAGGTGAGGAGCCGGGCCATGAAATATAGCGTCACGGCGCTGACTCCGCTGCTGGTGGGTGACGGGCGGGAGCTTGCGCCCATCGATTACATGGTCTGGAAGGACCAGGTAAACGTGCTCGACCAAGCGCGGATTTTCCGCCTGCTGGCCCGCGGGCCACGGTTAGATGGATACCTGGCGCAACTGCGGAAGGCGACCAAGCTGGATTTTGCATCCTGGGGTGGATTTGCGCAGAACTTTTCGCAGCGGCGCATTCCGTTCGAGAATGCGCAATCGACGGCGATCTGGAATGCGGCCCCTTCGGAGGTTTTGTTCATTCCGACGTTCGCGGCGAATTACCGGGGCGCGTATCTGCCGGCATCTGCATTAAAAGGCGCATTGCGGACCGGGCTGGTTTTTTCGCGGTGGTCGGCTGGCACGATCGATCGGGTGGCGGCAGCGATGGAGGGCGACCGGGCTCCGCGGCGCCCGGGGGAAGCGGCCGAGGCCAATAGCGGGGCGTCCCAAGTGAAAGTGTTGGCGGCGGCCGATAGCGAGCCTGTTCCGGCCTCTTCATTCAAGATTTATCTGACGCGGGTGGCCTCGCTCGACACCCGGCAACCCGAAAAACCGCAGCTTGCCTGGAAAGTGGCGGGACGGGGCAGCGTCCCGCCGCAGCGAGTGGGGGATTCCACGCCCACGTTCGTGGAAATGGCCGTGCCGGGGACGACATTTTCAGGCGAATGGGACGAGCGAACATTTTTCGAAAATCCGGAGCTGGCGCGAGCTTTGGGCTGGCGGTCGACGCCAGATTTGGCGGCGATTGTCGAGGCGGGGAACCGGTATGCGGCTGCTCAATTGGCGCTGCAAGCGCGATACGCCGAGATGAGCGGCCTGAGCGGCCTGGGTTCCACTGTCGAACGGCTGAAGAGTGACCTGGATTCGGCTCAAGGCGGGCCGTTTCAGTGCATTTTGTGCCTGGGTTGGGGCGGCGGGTTCGTTTCGAAAGCCGGATTCCTTGAAACGGGCGGTGACGCTTATCGAAAGATTCTCCGCGCTGTTCCGTCTATTGGGAAGGCGATTCGGGAAAACGCACCGTTCCCCAAGACCAGACGCGTAGTCTTTACAGGCGGCCAACCGGCTACGCTGCCGGGCTGGGTGCGGCTCCAGCTTGAGAAGTAAGAGTACTCGTTTGCACTTAAGAGTCAGGCGGGACTCTTAAGAATTCGGCCCAAATCGCCGATAATAAGACTATGACCGAACCTCTGGGCGGCTGGCGTCCTGGTGTGGCAAATCTTTGTCTGACTGAGTGCTGGCCATATTCCACTTATGCAAAACGCGATCTATAACGCGTATTTCGGGTTTACGGAAAACCCGTTCAACATTAGCCCGGACCCAGAGTTCCTCTACCGGAGCCCTCAACATGAAGAGGCGCTTGCCAACCTGATCTATGGCGTGAGAAGCCGTAAGGGTTTTATTGTCTTGACCGGGGAAGTCGGAACGGGCAAGACGACGATGCTCGAATGTTTGCGGGATTACCTGGATAGCCAAAGAATTGAGTTCGCCTTTATTTTCAATTCGCGGCTTACGCCCGAGCAATTTTTCGAGATGATGGCGTTCGATTTCGATTTGCGCTGCGACCGGAAATCGAAAACCGATGTTCTGTTTGCGCTGAATACCTTGCTCATCGAGCAGGCAGAGCGAGGCCGAACGTGCGTATTGATTGTGGACGAGGCGCACAATCTGGAATGGGATGTGCTTGAAGAGATCAGGCTGCTGGGTAACCTGGAAAACCGCCAGGGGAAACTGCTGCAAATCATTCTGTCCGGGCAGCCGGAATTGGACCGGAAGCTGGACGCTCCCAATCTGCGGCAATTGAAACAGCGCATTGTTTTGCGGTGCATGCTGAACCCTCTGACGCCGGACGAATCGTTCGCCTATATCGAGACGCGCTTGGCGCGCGCCGGTATGCCGCGGCAGACCGTATTTCCGCCGGAAGTGCTGGAGGAAGTGTACCGGCGCTCCCGGGGGATTCCCCGCATTATGAACCTGCTTTGCGACAACCTGTTGGTCACGACGTTCGCGATGGAACAGCGTACTAGTACACTCGCGATGCTGGATGAAGTGTGCCAGGATCTGCGGCTCGAATGGCCGGGATCGAACCGGGAACGCAGACCGCGTTCGCGGTTTGGCATGGGCGAAGAGCCGTATCCCGAAGCGTCCGTGCCGGCCAGGGGGGATTAGAGCTATAAGTCCAACGGTGGGGTGAAGCCCACCGGGGCACGCTGAAGCGTGCGCTACATTCGGCTCCACAGCGGTCACTTGTTTTCCGAACAAACGCAAAACGAGTTGCGTACTTCAGCAGGGAGCATAGAATGACGAACACGACGAGTTCTTCACTCGCGCAGATCCACGATCTGCTTGCCAGGAAGCAGTACTCGGTCACCGAACTGGATAGCAGTGTACTGAAAATTCAGGAGGTCGAGACCGGGATGTCGCTTCGGGCGGTTCTGGAAGGCGATATTCTCTTTTTCTCGCTGGTGTGCATGGTGGTGCCGGCGTCGAGCCTTACCGCCGCGGTGATGCGCAAGATGCTAAGCGCCGACAACGGGATCTCGACATCTTACTTTCAGCTCTACGATACCGGGAGCGGCAACGTAGCGGTGACGCTGAATAATTTCTGCAAACTGCAGGAGTTAGGGCCGGATGACGAAGACGATATTCTGTCGTGCGTGAGTTTTCTGCTGGCCGATGTGGTGCACGCAAGAGACTTGATCGGCTCGGATCTCAAATCGGCCTAACCTTAAGGAGAAAGGGAGAATATGGGATTCTTTTCAGATATGTTCAACCGGACGGGCCGGGTAGCGCGCGGGCAAGTGAATAAGACCGTGGGAGCGATGGAGGACGCGACGTTCGAAGCGACCGTCCGGCAGACGATCGCCGATATGAAGACGGAGTTGAACAATGTCGTGCGTTCCTCAGCCATGGCGATGAGCAATTACAACCGCCTGGATGCCGAGTATCAGAAGTACGTGCGGCAATCGCAGGAATGGAAAGATCGCGCGAATATGGCTCTGGACGCCGGGAACGAGGACCTGGCGAAGAAAGCGCTGGCCAAGAAGGCGGAATCGGACCGGCAGATTGCGTCTTTGCAGGCGGCGGTCGATTCGGCGAAGCAGGCGAGCGAATCGTTGAAGGCGCAGGTCACCGAGCTCAAGCACAAGATTGAGGAAGGCGAGCGGACCGCGACGACCCTGGTGGCCCGCAAGAACGCCGCGATGGCACAGCGCAAAGTATCCGAAGCGCTGGCGGGCGTCGGCAAAGCCGACAATGCGTTTGCCGTGCTTTCCAATTTCGAACAATCGGTCGCGAAGGAGGAGGCGACGGCCAAAGCGTTCGATCAGCTTGCAAGCTCCGGAACGGATGCGACGCTTGAATCGCAGTTTGCGCAGCTCGAGGGACACAGCGTGGATGCGGAGCTAGAGGCGCTGAAGCGCGAACGGCTCGGCAGAGTGGAGCTTCCCAAGGAATTACCGGCAGCGGGGCAGCAATAACCAATGTTTTTCGATCGCAAAGCGGCCCATCAGGCTCCGCACGAAGACCTCGCCAACCTGAAGATTACCGATGCGCGCGTCGGAGATACGCTTTCGATTACGGGCGCGGCGGAGGACTTCAGCGATATTGATTTCAACGTGGATCGCCTGGAGCGGTATGAGGCCGGGACCCGGAACTGGCTGGAGCTGAGCGGCACGTGGCGAGACCGGAGAATTTATCTGGAAGTGCATCGCGAAGATCCGGTGCAGGTGCTCGGGAACTTCGATGGCCGCACCATCACCCTAGACGAGCTGGCGTTGAGCGAGGACGATCTGGCGCAGATCGACGAGCGCCAGAACCAGGCGGATTTTTTCGATTATGACGGGAAGTTCTGGCTGTATCGCTTTAGCCGGGAGGTCCTGCAGTACAGCGCGGCGTATCCGGGCGGCCTGGGATTTTACTGCTGGCAGTTTCAGGAGCAGGGCGGCAAGCGCTTTCTGATTGTGCGGAAGTTTGAGGGCCAGCCGTTTGCCGCGTTTATTCGCACCCAAGTGAATCCGGGGGATATTACGGTGTTTCGGGGGAGTTGATGGAGAAGGTACAAGCGGCGGTTGACAACCGCCGCGCAGGATTCCATCCTGCCCCACATTCGGCGGTTGGTCTGGCGGCCTTGTTTCTGCTGCTGGTGGGCTGCGGCGGGCTGCCGCATTCGCTGCGGCGGGATATTGCCTTTGAAGGCGACAAGCTGCAAGCGGCGGAACATCAGCTTGCCAATGTGCAGAATAAGCTGCATCAAGATGAGGCCAGCACGCCGGTAATCTTCCAGAATGTTCCGGAGCCGGCAGAGTGGGATGCGGAGCTGCGCTCTGCGCGGCAAAAGCTGGATACCGCCAAGAACGACAACACCGAACTGCAACGGCTGGCGCGCCGTAACCGCTCCAGTTCGCGCGGTGAGGCGGAGCAATTACTCGCCCAGGAACGCACGCTGCGCGAAGCTGCCGCGCGCGAGGCGCAATCGGTGGATTCCGCGGTTACGAAATGGATGGATTTGAGCCGCGATCCGTCGCGCTGTGTCGCCGAGATGCAGCGGGAATACGATGCAATTCGCAATGACGATCTCACACCTGTCACGAAGATTGTTACGCGCGCCGAAGAAGATTGGCCTGCTAAGAAGAACGACCTGCAGAACCGGCTGAACGCGCTCCAGGAGATTCCGAAGGAGGCCACGACCGAATGGGATTCCACTCAAGCAGCGCGCCAGGCTCCCGCTAACGGGAATATCGCAACGCTGCTCCATGTGGACGATCTGCTGGGCCAGCAGGAAGCGGCTATTCAGGCTAGAACCAAAGAGCTGCGCGATTTGTCCGGCCAGCTTTATTATTCGTGGGACAAGATTCTGACCGATTTGGACGCTCCCCGCTTTGGGTCCGATCACGAATACCGCGAACGGATCAAGACGGTGCGCACGCACATTCTCGACGTGCCCGCAAAGAAGAGCGAGACCTCGAGCGAGGAACGCTGGGTCAGTGTCTCGCCGCAAGCGTACCATGCCGTTCAAAACGATCTGGGGATGACGATCGCGCACAAGGATGCGGGACTGTACGACTCCGAAGCTCAAAATACGCCGCAGCCGCCGGGTTTTGCGTATATCGCGCCGGAATCGCAAGGCTCCAATCAATACGGGTATTGGAGGCATGAGCACGGCGAGAGCGTCTGGACGTGGCTCCCGCAATATCTGATCTTGCGCGAGTTGCTGCGTGGTCCCGATTACCGGCCTATTGTCCTGGACGAATATCGCGGCTATCGAACGGCGCAACAGACTGGCCATACCTATTACGGGCAGACGACTCCGACCAGCCCGCCGCGTTATGGAACGCATGGCACCTACACGGAACAGCGCTATGCGCAAAGCCGGTATGCGCAATCGGGAGGGTTCAAGGGATCGGCGTATGCATCGCACAACGGAACGTTTAGCTCACCGCGCCCCGAAGAGCCTCATCCGGGGATGGCTCCGAACAACGGAGCGGGCCATAGATTCGGTTCGTCACCAGGGCGGCGGTTTGGAAGGCCGGGCGGTTTTCGCAGTCCAGGGCGCGGGTTTGGAAGAGGGCGGTAGCGCGCCGACTTCCGCGGCGCGGGGTTCAATTTCAAAGCGATTCGCCATAGGTGTCTCATTGTTTACACCTTTACTAACTCCACGCCCGCCGCTTCGGCCGCTGTCGTGAGCGCATTGTCCAGGGCCGCAAGCGGAAGCTGATGGCGAAGAGCGAGTTCCAAATACGCAGCATCGTAGGCCGTGAGCTTGTATTGCGCAGCCACTTTGCGAACCGAGGAAAACAGGCGCCTGCGAATAGGAGGTTCAACGTCGATGGGCAAGTCTGCGAGATTGTCCAGAAACGAGTTCGCTTCTGGTTCGGTAATGCGCTGTTTGCGCGTGGCGAGTCCGATCACGTTGACCACTTCGTATAACCACAGACTAGGAACTAGTGCGCTATCGATGAGATTGGATAATCGGGTGAGCAGCGTATCGGTATACGCAGTCGCTTCATCCTGGAAACACCACGCCATGGTGACGGTGTTATCGAGGACAAATCTCACGGGCGGCCTTCATCGATCAACTCCCGGATGGTCAATCCGCTCAGTGTCGCGTGTTTCCGGATCTCACGGATGCGCGCCGCGGCAGCGAGTGCCCTCTCGCGGTCGCGCAGACCGCGGTTGACGGGATGCAAGGCCTCTTCGAGCAGGAGTGCGGCCTGTTCTTCCACTGGGCGGCCGTGGGCCGCTGCCTGGCGCTGCAACTCCACTTGGGCTTCTGGTCCCAGGTTCACCGTAATTACCATATTGGTTCTATCCTTTTCTCTTTTTTGAGACCCGTGCGTCGGGATGCGGCGAGCTCGCCGGAATGTCGAGTGAAACGCGCATTATCTCACCCTAACACTGGTTGCCGATTATCCGGTTACAAGCCGAAAGTAATTGCTACACTCGCTCTCCGTGAAGCAACGCTTTCGACGAACGGAAGAGCTATCGCTATGTAGAACAAATGGAAGTTTACGAGTTTCGTAAAAAGCTCTGATAAACGGGTGAATGGCAATTCCCGCCGTCAAGTACAACACAAAGTGTGGGCACGCGCCGATCAGCGCCCTCCAAAACCAACTTCGGGCGCTGTTTGGGGTTGGAGCACCGCTGAGCGGATTCGCGCTGCTCTTCATTCTGTTCAGCGCGAGCGATAGGAGCACGGCAGTCGCGAACGGGCTACACTGCCCAGCGAGGCGAAAACCTGAATATCAAACACCAAGACTCAACTGCTCAGGTTGGACGATAGTTCCGAGACGAAGCGGCGCGGAAGCCGCGTGACCCAGGCTTCCCGAATCCGGCAATTATCTGACTGCCTTGGCCCGGTCCATGTATTTCATATTGATCAGGCTGAGCCGGATGGTGTCGCCAGTCTTCACAAACGGCGGCACCATTACCTGGACGCCGTTGCCCAGCCGGGCGGGCTTCCAGGCGGCATCCGTCTGGCCATGCGAAGGCGGCGCGGTATCGGCAATCTTCACTTCGATGAATTCGGGAAATTCAACGCTCACAGGCTGCCCCTCTATCGATTCGACCGGGAGTTGCATGCCCGGATCGAGAAATTTTGCCTGTTCTCCGACGAGAGCCATGGGCACTTCGAGTTGATCGTACGAGACCGGATTCATGAAGACGCACGTGCCGGCATCGCTATACAGAAATTCGAGTGTCTGGCGATCCACCGGAACATCTTCGATCTTCAAATCGGATCGAAGGCTATGCTCCCAACTCGTTCCGGTGGAGAGATTCTTCAGCCGCACGTGATTGACCCCGCCCATTTTTCCCTGCCCCGGATGATAGTCCGCGGCGAGCACCTTGTAGAGCTGGCCTTCAAAACGAATCGCCATACCGGCCCGGACCTGGGAGGCGTTGACCATAGCCTAGAGTTTACTGCTAAATACGCGTATTTGCGCGGATCGCCGGAGAGCCAAATTCCACCCCTTGCTTACGCGCGGGGTTCTGAAGCTGCCCGAAATTCGTAAACTAGAAGTGTGGAAGCACGCTGTACCTGCGGAGCCGTTCTCCCCGAGGATGCCCGCTTTTGCCATAAGTGTGGCAAGCCTCAGTTCGATGAGGATATAGAACGGATCGCCGCTCAAGAGCCCGCTCCTCCGGCTCCGCAAGTTGCTCAAGCGCCTGCTCCGACGCGCATTGGGTTCGGAAACTCCCGCGCGGTGCTGATCACGATGGCCACTGCCGCGTGTTCCCTGGTTCTGCTTTGTGCCGCCGCCGTGGTTGCTCCGATTTTAGGTCCGCTCATCTTGTGCCTGGCCGGCTTCATGGCCGTGCGGTTTTATAAACGGCGTACGCCAGAGCCGGTATCTCCGGGAGGCGGCGCTTTCCTGGGGCTTATGACGGGACTTTGGCTGTTCCTGGTTTTGGCGATTTGCGCGGCGGTTACGAGCATTTACATCTCGTCTCCGGATGGCCGCGAGATGCTGCGGGCTTCGATGCCGAAAGTGCCCGAGGTGGCGAAGATGCTGGACGACCCGCACGAGTTCCTGATGGGTATTCTCATGGGGCTGATTCCGACCTTTTTCATTGCCACGATTTCGGCCGCGTTTGGGGGGCTGCTGGCGGCCAGATCGTCGCGGGGGCAAAACCCTCAAAAACTATAGCCCAGACCGTACAGCGGGGCCACGCGCGCAGTAAGCCCGCTATTGTCGAACCGGACCAAGAGATTGAAGCTCGCTACGAGGTTACCAATCACGCGAGCCTTGTAGCCAAAGGAACCGTCATATTGGCCAAAGGAAACGCGCCCCGCGCTGACTAAGCCACTCGCAGCGCCTTTGGCCGGGACTGCCGCTCCGCTGCTATCTCCATTTACGCCGGTTGGCAATAATTGATTCGGGATCGATTGCGTGGTCGCGTTGGGAATGCCATGGATCCAGCCCACTTGGTTTCCCAGAACGTCGGCGATGATTGTGTTATGGCGACCGAGCGCCAGTTCCGCGCCGACAGCCCAGGTAAACACATCCGGAAGATAGTCCTTCGTAAACGTGAAAGGAGCTCCCACGTAATTCACGTTCCCGGCGGATGTACTCTGAGTGAGCGTTGTCCCTTGGAGTTGTCCTCCCAGAATGCTCTTGCCGCCAAACTGCCAGCCTACGTCGAAATGTGGCGAGAAGACGAGGTTGTTACGGATCGGTTTGGTATAAAACGAGACTGCGGCGAAGGGTTTCACCGTGGTCGTGCCGACACCGAGGTAGTTCTGCGCATCGCCGCTGGGGAACCGGATGTCTCCACCGATGGCAACCACAAGATTGGGTCTGCTGATCACGGTGCCTTTCAAGCGCAGGAGCACATCTCCGAACCCTGTTTTCCCCAACGCGCTTTGATTAATTTGCTGCTGGGTGAGCGTTGGATAGCCGGGGGTGAACGTATTCACGCACCAGCAGGTGGAGCCTTGCGTACCAAAGCCGTTTCCGGCATAGATCGTGCCGTTGTAAGTCCGGGCACTCACGGCCGAGTGAATCATCGGAAGCCCGAGAGAGACGTCGAACCGATCCGTTACGCCGTAGGTGAGAAACGCGATATTTTGGGAAAGCCTGACGTCCATGCCGAGAGCGAATGTCGCGGGAACGGTCGAGAGCTGGCTTCCGAGAACAACTTTGGAAGGATCGCCACCGGGGTACAGAATGCTGAGCGCGTTCAGAGAGGTTCCGTTGAATTTTGTGAAGTGAAAATCCTGATGTGACACTCCGATGTAGAACTTCCCTTTCCCGATTGTTTCGGCGCGCTCGGTGAAAATGGGGCCCAAAGTGCCGCTGACGGGCAACTCCGCCCCAGTCGCGGGATCGACGCGTGTGATCACGCCCGAAGCTGGAGAGGATAACGGAATAATCGACAGCGCGGTCGCGATGCTCGCATTCAGAGCATTGTCCAACTGAGCGAGATTTTGCGACACGGAATAATTGGCCGGGCTGACAATAATAGCGGTTCCGGACGGATTGGCCAGATTGGCAGTGGCCGCCGTCTCCGTGAAAACGCTGGGGACAGCGCGATTCAGGGTGAACGTACTAGCGCCGGTCAGCGAGGGTACCGGCAGGCTCGGCGTGGTTGCGGAATACATCAGCACTTGAGAAACGTTTGGCGCATTTTGCGATTGAGCATTCGCAAAACCGATAACGAGGATAGTGGAGACGGGAACTGCCAAAAATTTGTACACAATTTGCTCCCTATTGGTTCCTGCGGAAAAGCAACCCGAACTTGGAATACTTTTTCTTACAGGCCCGCCGGCAACGCGACGGTCCCGCCAGTATATAGCAGCTTTAGTGCCAATGCACTAGCTAGCTAGGCCCCTCCCTGACGCGCTAAAGCGGACGTGCCTTGCACGCCTGGTCGGGGTTCTGTTCGTAGATACGGCTTTTTATGACCCGAGCGGGTCGGAAATGGACCAAGTGCTGCCAGTCTTGCGAAGCTGTACTCTCACTCGCCTGTGGGCCTGATTCGATTGGCCCCGCACAGTGGTTGTCGTGACCAAGTCGCATAACACGGAAGCGGTGTCGCCGGTAACCTGCGGTTGTTCCACTGGGCTCAAGTTCATCACAAAGGTGGTCCCGGACATCCGCATGGCGTCCGTATATTGGGCGGGAACGGTTGGCCAGATTTTCTTTACATCCTTCACTTGCTTGTGTTGAAAAGCGGCGTTGAACTGCGCGAGGGCGCTTTCGATGCCAAACCGCTCCGCCTCTGCTACTCCGGTAGCGGGCTGCTCTTTTACGACGGGCTGTTGTTTCTGATTCGCAGCGGCGGTCTGAGCTTCTATCCTGGAGATCAGGTTCTCGGCTTGCCGCCGGCGTCCGCTGTCCGGGTACTGTTGCACATACAGCCGGAGGGCCTGCTCGCTGCCTTTGTCGAGAGCGATCCAGGCAAGCTCAGCTATGCGCCCTTTGGCCTCGCCAGCGTGCCGGCCGTCCGGATATTCACTGAGGTAGGCTGCAAGCGACTGCTGGTCGCTGGTGTTGACGCGCGACCAATCCCAATCATCTACCATTCTTTGAGCATCCGCGGTATGAACATTTCCCGGGTGCGCATTGAGAAACGCGCGAAGTTGAGCCGGGTCGTGCGAGGCGTAGGCTTTCTGCCAGTCCTGTTCGGCCACCTGCTCGGGAGACAAAGCGGCCGGTTTCACTGGTTGCGGCGGAGTGGACAAAGGCGGCGGTGTCTGCTTCTGAGCTTCTTTTTGAGGCGGTGGAGGCAAAGGAGTCAGGTCTAGGGAAACGCGCTGAATCTGGTCCTTGACGAGGGCGACGCTGCGCTCCGCAGCCGGGCGGAACCCGTTCTTCTCGACGCCGACGGTGTGTTTCTCGGCGGGTAGCTGAAGCGTGAACGTACCGCGAGCGTCGGTTCGTCCGCGGGGTATGCGATCGATCAAAACGAGAGCTCCGGGTTGTCTGGTTTCCACCAGTAGCGTTCCGGATGCCTTTGCGGCTGATGGAGCGACAGGAGGCGGCACGGGCTGCAGAACCAGGTCCATGACATAGCGTTCTTTCTTGACTGTGATGCTGCGCTGTAGCGGCTCATAGCCGTGCAGCGTCGCGTGCAATTCGTAGTGCCCGGGCAAAACGCTTAAAGTGCAGTTTGGGGTGACGCAGGAACGTGAGCCGAGGAGAACCGAAGCGCCGGGCGGATCGGTGCGAATCTCGACCGGTGTTGCGCGCGGCATTTTGGAAATGCTCCTATCTACGACCAGCGCGATGGCGGCGAGAGCCAGCCCGCCTGCGAGGACCGCCGCAGTTCTATTTCTTGTACGTCGAATCCGGGAGAGTTCCCGTGTGACGTTTTCCTGGACCCGAGTTGCGAGTCCTGAGATCTCCTGACCGGCAGGATGCGAGGCTGCTATTTCGTTAGCCTCGCGGCCGGCTTTCCGAAACGATTTCCCTCTAAACCCTTTGACAGAGGTTCTCTCTACCAGCAACCGCAAGCGATTTACGGCGCGTTCGTGTTCTTCCCGCTGGCGCTGCCGCTGAATTTCGTGCTCGATTCGCGCGCGCAGCTCGGCTGCATCGGGAGAACCGCGGGGAAACTGAACGAGCGCGCGGTTCACGGCGGACAAAGCTTCCTCGAAGCGGGATTGTTCGCACAGCCGGTTCGCTTCGGCCAGCGAGTCGTCGTGGATCTTCCGGGCGTGCAATTGACGCGCCTTCGTCAGGATATCGGCGAGTGCTTCCGGAGCTCCGGCACTTCCTTCGACCACGGCGATGGCCTTCGCGAAATCGCGGCTATTTATGTACGATTCCGCCTCGGCACGTACGTTATCGATTCGCTGCGTGAAGCGCTCCCGCTCCAGCTCGCGCTCACAGCGGGTGCGGGCGTCCGACAGGCGAGCATCTCCGGGAAACCTGGCGAGTGCGCTGTCGAGCGCTTCCAATGCGGATTCCCACTGGCGGGCCTCTCCCAAAACGCGCGTACGATCAAGGAGTCTGAGAATCGCTTCCTGCTTCTGGGCCTCTGCGCGGTCATTTTCGAGGCGTTGCCGGATGTCCACCAGGCGCCGCTCGGCCGGATATTTGGAAAGTCCCTCAGCGACAATCTTCAGAGCGCGCTCGATATCGCCGGCGGCGCGAAGGTCTTCCAGTTCGGAGACGAATCTTGCAATCTCGACCTCGCGCGCGATGCGATTACGCAACTCGATAACGGATTCTTCGCGAGCGAGATCCGCGGTTGCGCCGTCCAACGCTTCCAGCGCCGAAATCAGTCGTCCGGATTGCGCGAGCGATTCGGCAGTTTGAAGCAGCTTGCTCAGGGCGTCACGGCGGTTTTTTTCGGCTTCGGCTTGCTCACGTATTCTGTTTTCGGCCAGGGTGAGCAAGCGTTTCACCTCAGGGGTCGCATGCTCTGACGCGACTCCCTTCAGAATGCGCGTTGCGGAGAGCGGGTCGCCGCGCTCGATCAGCGATTCTGCGTCCGCAACTTTTTGCTTCACAACTTGCTGCTGCTCGTGCAATGCCCGTTGAGCTTCGATATCGGTCTTCAGTTTGGTGAGCGGCTCATGCCGGCCCAGGGCGGCAATGGCGGTGTTCAGTACCTCGAGAGCGGACTCGAATTGAGCTTCGGATGCGAGGCGTTTCGCCGTACCAGTCGCCTCGGCCAGTTTTCTTTGTTGCTCAAATGCATTGCGAGCTGCCTCGGTCGCCTCACGGCAGCGAAGCAGACGCCTGTTGCCGGAGTGCTTGGCAATGGCGTCTTCCAGTACGTGCAGCGACTCGTCAAAACGCCGGCCGCGCGCAAGACTCTCGGCTTCGGCGATGATGCGAGAGATTACTTCGGCTTCCTGCTGCTCCCGAAGACGGCCGTGAGCAACCGCGAGCAGGTTAGTGATCTCAAACTCACCGGGAAATTGAACGGTGGCCTGCTGCAACACTTCGGTTGCGGCGGCCGGCCGGCCTTCGTCCATGAGGCCTTGCGCTTGCAACAAGAGATTGCGGACAGCAGCGACCCGGCGAAGCTTTTCCAGTCCTTCTTCCGCCGAGCGGCGCAAGGAGTCGAGGACTGGGGCATCGTCATAAGCAGCGACGAAAGCGGCGATGCGGTCCTGGGCCTGGGCGAATGCATGGCGCGCGAGCAGCGTATTTACTTCGGCCACGGTTCGATCCAGCGCGTCCGCTCTGGCCCGTTCTGCTTTTG
Organism: Bryobacteraceae bacterium; assembly: GCA_035651215.1. Lineage (GTDB taxonomy): Bacteria > Acidobacteriota > Terriglobia > Bryobacterales > Bryobacteraceae > Bog-105. The sequence continues at coordinate 122,759 of DASRGE010000022.1, read as the reverse complement.
CGGACTCCGCCGTTTGCAGCAATTCGCGGAGGCTGCCGGCGTGAGGGTAGTCGGTCAGGCCAGCCCGAATCTTCTCCATGGCCTGGTCGAAGCTGCCGCGCGAAATCAGTTCACCGGCTTCACGCGATATGGCGGCGACGGCAGCAGCTTCCGCGCGCGCCCGGAGTTCTTCGCGCGTGTAAGAGAAAAGGCTCGCCAGTTCCTTCGACTCCGGAAACTGCGGCACCAGGCGGGAGAGAAGAGCGTTTGCTTCCTCGAAACGCTGCTCCTTCAAGAGGCGCTTGACTTTTTCCGTTCCAGCCCGCAACTCCTGCTCGCGGATTCTGGCATCGCGCTCGGCGAGCGCTTCTTTCAGAACGCGATGAACTTCCTCCGACTCAGGAAAATCGCTTTCCAGAGTAATGAGGAGATCGATGGCGGCATCGAAGCTCTCGACCAGCAGCAGTCTCTTAGCTTGATTCAGACGTTCGCGTAATTGATTTTCCCGTTCACGGCGCGCCAGCCTCAGCCCAACTTCCGCCAGGAGTTTTTTGCCGCTTTCGTGATCGGGGAAAGCGGAAAGCGCGTCCGACACGTTCTTCTTGGCGGCGGTTAAATCGCCAGCCTCAAACGCGTGTTGAGCATCCTTCACCAGACGGTCCGCGCGGCGGCGCTGGTCCCACGCAGCCTGTGCTTCCCTGATCAACTGTTTAATGTCGGTGTTGGATTTATCCAGCTTCAGAGCCGACTCGAACTGTTGAATGGCCTGCTCGTAGTTACAAGCTCGCAGGTGTTGGCGGCCGGCCTCCATGAGCGCGGCGACCTGCGGCCTGACGGCTTTCTCTTTGAGCAGATACTGCAACTGCTCACGAAGCTGGCGGGCCGGTGTGGAGCCGGGTTGGATTCCCAGAGCTTCGCGGATGCAGGCTTGCGCCTCATGAAGCTCATCCCGCTCGATCATGCTTCGGGCGTTCGAGACGAGTTCTTCTACGCGTTCCTTTTGAAGCTCAACGCCGATTGGCTCCAGATCGAACAGAGCATCTTCGAGGCTCTGATAGCGCTGCTCGCGATCTTTAGCCAACATGCGGAACACCACGTTCTCGAGCGCTTCCGGGCATTCCGGGAGCAAAGAGCGAATCGGTTCCGGCGTCTTGTTCACGATGTTGAACATGACGCTTGCCATTTCTTCGGCCTGAAACGGATGCACTCCCGTCAAGAACCGGTAGCAAGTAACGCCCAGCGCGAAGATGTCCGTCATGCTATCCGACGACTCTCCTTGGAACTGTTCCGGAGCCATGTAGGGGAAAGTGCCGATGAGAGAGCCTTGCGGCGTGATGCGGGCGGCCGTCGCCTGATTCAGGAGGGCAATGCCGAAATCCATGATCTTGACGGTGCCGTCCGCCATCAGCATCACGTTGGCCGGCTTGACATCGCGATGGACGATGCCGAACGAATGCGCGTGATGGAGGCCGGACGCCATCTGCCGCATGACGTCGACTTTCTGAAGCAAGCTCATCGGGCGGCGGCTCGAGAGAACGTGCTCCAAGTCTTGCCCTTCCAGTAGTTCCATTACCAGGTAAGGAAGACCTTCATGCTCGCCGAAATCGTAAATGACAACGATGTTGCGATGGCGAAGCTTGCCGGTTGCGCCGGCCTCGTTGCGGAATCGCACGAGGAGCTCCGGATCGCCGGTCGAGAGCAGGATCTTGATGGCTACCTGGCGGCCGACAATGGGGTCATGGGCACGGAAGACGCGGCCGAACCCGCCAGATCCCAGTTCGGCTTGCAGTTCATATCTCCCAATTCGGCCCGTCATTGCGAAGAAAACCGGGTCCCGGCAACGGACCGGAACCATAGGTCTTCATATTAGATGGTTCGAAGGAGGGGATTCAATTGAGCGGCGAGAGTGGTTAACGTATCGGGGACTGCTACCAAGTCCCATGGATCAATAACGGCAAGTCGTGTATCCAATCGTCCTGAGTTACGCCGCCGGGGTAGATTATATGCGCGAGATTGTCTTTCGTGTACGCGAGAACAAAGTTGGCGTGCGCGATTCCATAGGCGCCTGTTTTCCGGGCCAGAGGAACTCCGGCCGCGGTCTGCACCGCGTTGAGAGCGGCTTCGGTTCCCGTCAGGCCAATGAATCGTTTGCCGAAAATGTCGAGCCAGCGACGAAGGACGGCTGGGGTGTCGCGTGCGGGGTCGGTGGTCACGAAGACGAGCTTCACCTGATCGGAGATACGGGGCGGCAGTTTCTTTAGAGCCCTGCCGAGCGTCGCCATGTGCATAGGGCACTGATCGGGGCAATCCGTGTAGCCGAAGAAAAGAAGCGTGACCGTTCCCTGGGTTTTGTTCCAGAAATCAAACGGCGCGCCAGACGTATCTGTGAGAACAAACTTTGGCTTGGGCAGGGGCGGCGTCACCAGACCGCCCCTGTAGATAGCTCCATTGTGCTGTTGTGCCGGCGTTAGTGACGCGAGGAGGAGCAATGAACTTACCAGGCGATATTTCATTTCGGGCCTCCTAGCGATGGACAATGACGGTGCCTTTCATGTTGAGTTGGTCATGAACAGCGCAGATGTAGTCGAAGACGCCGGGGGAGAGAAACGTCACGCGAAAACGCGTTATGCCGGGAGCCGATTGCGGGAGCCCCGGCCGATCTTGCGGGGCAGGAGAGAGGAATCCCGAATTTACGCTCTGGCCGGGCGAGCCGATTGCCGCCTGTCTGGCTCCGTCTGAGGCTAACTGCACATCCGGCGAAGGCGGCCGGGGGTCGGCAGGTTCGGTCCCGAAGGTCACGGTGTGGTTGATCGAGGGATCAAGACTGGTCCACTCGACAGTATCACCAACGCGCACGATCATTGTCCGGCGCAGGAAGCGCATGAGCGATGCCGTCTGCGAACCGGCTCCGGTGGTTAGAATTTCCCCGGTACCGGCGGCCACGCTGTTCGTTTGCATCCGCACACGATCTTGCCGGCCGTCGCTAGGGGAAGCCTCGGAAAGCAGCACAGTTTGCTCCTTCTGCGCCTCCCGATCGTAGAAATCCTGGTCATGGGGAAGGCTTTCCGACAGATCGCGGACATGGACCATTCCGGTCATGTCTGCGTGCAGCAGGCAAACAAATTTGAAATTGCCCGCGGCTGGGAACCGGACGGAATAGGTGGGCGCGGGCGTACCCGGACCGGCATCGGCATCGCGCAGCAGGATGTCTGAGGTGACACACGAAGAGCCATCAAAACTGGATCCATCGGGTGTGGTGCCGGGGCACCCCGCCAGGACACCGAATACTGGACCAAAGCCTGGAGGCCGTGTCTGGCCAGGCTTTAGAAAAGTTACCGTGTGGCGCTCGTGCGTGGGGAACGTCCAGCGGATGCTGTCTCCAGTGTGTATCCAGATCTCGTTCGGCAAGAATGCCAGTGCCTGGCTTGCGCGATCCGGGATCTCGGCGCCGGCTGTTATCTGCCATTCGTCGGCCTGAACGGCGCTTGCTCCACTCATGAGAATGGCTATTGCCAAGAGAGTTACTTGGGCTGACTTACTGTTTGCAACTTGTTTCATCTTTCCGCTCTTGCGTGGTCAGGATCGAACACATGGGCGCTGGACGGCAAACGGCAATGCGCGGAAGTGTAGCCGTTTCCACCGATTGCCGTTGAACGCAGTGCTTTGCCGTGGGGGTTACATTTCGAGTTACAATCGAGTTCCTGGATTCGCGATGGGCGAACGGTCGGCTGGTATATCGCCGAGCATCAGATCACCCGAGGACCGCCTGGACTCGTGGAAGGAAATCGCGGCATACCTGAACCGCGATGTGACCACGGTCCAGCGCTGGGAAAAGCGGGAGGGAATGCCGGTTCACCGGCACGTGCATGACCGGGCCGGATCGGTGTATGCGTTTCGGGAGGAGCTGGATGCCTGGTCTCGCAGCCGGAATCCGCGACCAGCGGCGGAGAACGGAAATTACGCCCCCTTGGCCACTCCGCAAATACAGCCGGAGAAAGCAGTCCGTCGAGTCAACAGGAAATTCGCACTACTGCTGTTTGCGGCGGCTGCCTTGGCGATTGGCGTCATTGTCTGGCTTCAAAGGTCGGACTACTTCTGGCGAAGCCCGATAATTGATGCGCGATTTCAGACGATCACCAACTTCGACGGGATGGAGCAGGGCGCGGCGGTATCAGGCGACGGCCACTTCGTGGCGTTTCTGTCAGACCGAGGCGGGCAGATGGACGTCTGGGTAACACAGGCCGGCTCGGGGCAGTTCCACAACTTGACTCGCGGGAGCGTTCCAGGACTCGTGAATAACCCATTTCTGCGAGATTTGGCGTTTTCGCCCGATGGCTCTCTGGTCACGTTTTGGCTTCGTAAGGGGCGCGGCTCCGGAGGCGGCGATATCAGTGTCTGGGCAGTGCCGACACTCGGCGGAGAACCGAGGCCCTACCTGGAAGGCGTGGCCGAATTCGACTGGACGCACGACGGGTCACGGCTTGCGTACCATACGCCAGGGCCAGGAGACCCCCTGTTCGTCTCGGACGGCGGCCGGCGGTTGCCGGGGCGGTGCATCTTCACCGCGCCTGCCGGGCAGCACTCACACTTTCAGTTGTGGTCACCCGATGCAAGTTTCATCTACTTTGTTCAGGGCGCTCTGCCCGACAAATTGGACATTTGGCGGGTTCCGGCGAAAGGCGGAACTCCTGAACGGATCACGTCGCATAATGCGCGCGTGAGTCATCCGGTTTTGTTGGACCAGAGAACGCTGTTGTACCTGGCTAGCAATCCCGATGGTTCAGGGCCGTCGCTCTACGGGATGGATGTCGAGCGCCGCATTCCCCACAAGCTGACCTCCGGTCCTGATGTGTATACATCACTTGCGGCCACGGCGGATGGCCGCCATCTGGTCCTCACGCTGGCAAGTCCGAAGAGGTCGCTCTGGCGCTTGCGAACCGGTGATTCACCCACTGCGGCGGCGGCTCCCATTCCGCTCACGACGAGTACTGGATTCTCCCCGCGGCTGGGGCCGGACTTCCTCCTTTACGTTTCCGCGACGGGAACGGGCGAAAGTATTTGGAAGCTTGCCAAGGGAGCGAGCAGCGAATTGTGGCGCGGCGAAGGAGCGCGAATCCTTGGCGGCCCGGCGATCTCGCCCGATGGACGGCGGATTGCGTTCTCAGTCCGGCAACGCGGACAGGCGCTTCTGTACGTGATGGGAAGCGATGGCACGAATGCCCGGATGGTGTGCGATTCATTGAACCTGCAAGGCTCGCCAGCCTGGGCGCCCGGTGGGCAATCGATCACTTCGGCGGCGGACGACCATGGTGTTCCACACTTGTTCCGTCTGCCGCTCAACGGCGGCGCGCCCACGGTTTTTGTTAGGGAGTACTCGGTCGATCCCGTCTGGGCTCTCGACGGGAGCTTCGTTACTTACTCGGGACCGGATATCGGCACCACGTTTCCCGTGAACGCTGTTACAACTCAGGGTGCAGCCTATCCGCTGCCGAGTTTAATTTTGAGCCGGGGCGCTCGACGTATGGCCTTCGAGTCTCGAGGACGCGCGCTTGTGTTCCTGCGAGGAGACATTCGCCATAAAGATTTGTGGCGGCTTGACCTGGGAACCGGCGCGCAGCAGGAACTAACGAACTTCGGTCCGGATTTCGACATTCGCGATTTCGATATTTCGCCAGACGGCCGGGAGGCTGTGGTGGAACGAGTGCAGGAGCGCTCGGATGTGGTGATGGCGGACTTGGCACGGCGATAACCTCCGAAATCGAAAGCGTTAAACTTTGGAGGAACGCGCAGAACGGGCTGGGGACGGACGCGCCGCCCGAAGACTTTATGTGGCGCTCTCTGTTTGGCGGCGCGGAATCCCTGCCCTGTGCGCTAACCAAGCGCTGGCCTATGAAGCACATCCTTACGACGGCATTGGCCGTTTCCGCCTTTTCCCTGCCGACTCTTATGGCAGGAGCTGATTCGAATGCGATTGAGAAACAGTCGTTCGGCAAGACGCCGGACGGCGAAGAAGTCTTTCTATATACGCTAAAAAGCCCGTCCGGGATGGAGGCGAAGATCACCACGTATGGCGCGAGAGTGGTCTCGCTCAAGACCAAGGACCGTCAGGGTAAGTTCGGCGATGTCGTGCTGGGCTTTGACAATCTGGCGTCCTACACGGCCAAGAACGATCCTTATTTTGGCGCGATTGTGGGCCGGTATGGGAATCGCATTGGCAATGCGACTTTCACGCTCGATGGCAAGCAGTACCATATTCCCGCCAATGAACCGCCCAACGCGCTGCACGGCGGAACCAAGGGTTTTGATCGCCGTGTCTGGCAGGCGAAGGAAGTTTCGGACGCGAACGGGCCGGCGCTGGAGCTGCATTATTTAAGCCCGGACGGCGAAATGGGCTTTCCGGGCAACTTGAATGTCACGGTGCGGTACACGCTCCTGAGCGATGCGCTTCGCATCGACTACACGGCCACGACGGACAAGGACACGGTGCTGAACCTGACCAATCACTCCTATTTCAATTTGGCCGGCGCGGGCAGCCCTACCGTTTTGAATCACAAGATCATGATTGCGGCGGACAAGTTCACGCCGGTGAACAGCACGCTGATTCCCACCGGCGCGATTGAGAGCGTGGCCGGCACGCCGTTCGACTTCCGGAAGCTGACGACGATTGGATCTCGCATCAACGACAACAACGAGCAGCTTAAGTTCGGGAAAGGCTACGATCAGAACTTCGTTCTCAACCGCCGGGGCGATTTGAAGGCCGTAGCGGTTCGTGTAGAAGAGCCATCTTCCGGGCGGTTCATGGAAGTGTTTACGACACAGCCGGGCGTTCAGTTTTATACGGGCAATTTCCTGGACGGGACGATTCACGGAATCGGCGGTGTGTACCGGCATCGTTCGGCGCTGTGCCTGGAGACGCAGCATTTTCCCGATTCGCCGAATCATTCCAATTTTCCGAGCACGGAACTGCGGCCGGGACAGGTATACCGCAATACGACGATTTACCGGTTTTCGGCGGAGTAGGTGGAAGGCCGCTCCCTCCCCAAGTCGCGGTTCTGTTGGATGGTTAGCTATTTGGGGACGCGGCGCAGGGTGAGGGCGTCGGGGCGCAGGCTGGCGTTTTTCAACTTCTTCCAATCGTCGGTGACATGAATGAGTTTGCCCGTGATGTGGTTGGATTGCTCGGAAGCGAGAAATGCCGCGTGCCCCAGTTGCAGTTCCGGAGGCACGCCGCCGGTGCGCCGCGTTTCCTTGGCCGCGCTGACGACGCTCTGTTCCAGGTGGCTCTCGGCGCGGATGATTTCGTCGGTGAGGTTCGTGTAAGCGGGCCCCGGATCGAAACAGTTGATCTGGACGTTGTGGTCGAGGATCTCGGCTGCGAGGGACTCGACGAAGCGGACCACCGCTGTTTTCGAAGTGCTGTAGGCCGAAAAGCTCTTCTTGGGCTGATCGTCGCTCGCGCAGGTGAGGACGATGATCTTGCCCATGCGGCGCTCGATCATTCCCGGTAACACGGCGCGGCAGGAGTGCACCACGCCCAGCAGGTTGATCTGAAGGGCTTCGGTCCAGGCACGGAGCGGAGACTGTAGAAACGAATGCAAGGGTCCGGTGGTGCCCGCGGCACAGATCAGGACATCGACGGGGCGGCCGAAAACGACGCGCGTGCGATTCACTGCGAGCGTTAGCTGTTCGGGATCCGTGACGTCCGCGCGAATCCGAAGCGCATTTCCGCCCGCCTGTTCGATTTCGATATGAGTAAGATCCACCTCCGCCTTACTGCGGCTGACCAGGGCGATTTTGGCGCCGAGCCGGGCAAAGCCTAAAGCGAATCGCTTGCCGATGCCGCGACCGGCGCCGGTGATCATGACGGTTTTGTTCCTGAACTCGTTTTTTTCAGCCAACGAACAATCTCGAAACAAGGGTAGAACATTCGCGGGCAGTGAACTGCCAACCGGCACCGGGTGTGCGACATAAATGTGGAGGGTTGGCTAAGGAGCCCCCTTGCTTACGCGCGGGGTTCTGTAACTGCCCGAATTCCACATTTATGTCGCACACGTGCGCCTCTACGGCGCGGATTACCAGTGGGTGAGAGTCCCACACCAGGAGGAGTCGATATGCCTGGGTAGCTGACGAGCGGTTCGAATGGGGAACCGTTCGGGCTGGAGCCTCGTGACAAAGTCCACGTAAGGTGGGCGAGCAAACCTGCAGGCCGTAACGTGAGTGAAGCCTGAGCAAGCCTCGAAACATAACGCCATGGATGCCGACCGGTTGTGTGCGCCGGGAAGGCCAGAGCGAATCGGGAAGAGCCCGGTGCGGGAGCGCACCAGTAACCAATCGACACGCACCGATTCGATCCGCCGGGGTAGTGGGCACGGCATGCAGGGAAGGTAGTCCGGGTAATGGAGGGAAGCCCGGAGCCAGCGGAGCAAGACCGAACGGCGTCATCAGGACGTCGGCTGGCTTGGGCCTCGGAGAGGGTCATAGTAGCGACGAAGCCGGGTAATGCCGGGGGAGCCAAGGGCCCTCACTTCAGACAAGCTGACCAAAGGAGCAAAGGAGAGGTGATTGACGATGAGTCTGGAAACACCGATTAAGATCCGGGAGTTTCAGAGGAAGCTTTATGCGAAGGCGAAGCAGGAACCCAGTTATCGCTTCTACCTGCTGTACGACAAGATCTGCCGGGAAGACATTCTGGAGCATGCCTACGCGTTGGCAAAGGCCAATGGGGGCGCGCCTGGGGTGGATCAGCAAAGCTTCGCGGAGATTGAAGCGGCCGGGCGAGAGGCGTGGCTGGCCAGCCTGAGGAAGGAACTGATCGAGGAAACGTATCGGCCCAAGCCCGTGCGAAGGGTGATGATCCCGAAGCCGGGTGGAGGCGAGCGGCCGCTCGGCATCCCGAGACTGCGGGACCGGGTGGTGCAGACCGCCGCCAAACTGGTGCTGGAACCGATCTTTGAAGCGGATCTGGAGCCGAACGCCTACGGCTACCGCCCGCAGCGGAGTGCGCAAGACGCGGTCCAGAAGGTGCACAAGTATCTGTGGCAAGGTTACACCGACGTAGTGGATGCGGATCTGAGCAAATACTTCGATACCATTCCACACTGCGAACTGATGCAGTGCGTCGCGAGACGCATCGTGGATCGGCGGGTGCTGCATCTGATCAAGATGTGGCTGAGATCGCCGGTGGCGGAAGGGGATGGGAAAGGAAACTGGCGTTATACCGCAAGTAACGGAAAGGGCACGCCGCAAGGCGGGGTCATTAGTCCGTTGCTGGCGAATTTGTATATGAATCGGTTTCTGAAGTATTGGCGACTGCAAGGAAAAGGAGAGCAATATCGAGCTAAAGTCGTGGCCTATGCGGACGATTTCGTGATTCTGTGCCGCGGATCTGCGGAGCAGGCGCGGGATTGGACGCAGGAGGTTATGACCCGGCTAGGTTTGACCCTGAACCAGCAGAAGACTCGGATTCGCGACGCCTGTACGCAGGACTTTGACTTTCTGGGCTACACGTTTGGGCCCCGCTGGTGGTGGAAAACCGGACGATGGTACACCGCGGCCAGACCGTCGGAGAAGAGCCTAAAACGGTTACGGCAGAGCGTTCACGATCTGTTGAAGCCTAGTCTCTGTGCCCCGTGGGAGGAGGTGCGCGACCAACTCAACGCCAAGTTGAGGGGTTGGCAGAACTACTTCCGCTACGGCACGGTAGCCAAGGCATATCAGCACGTGAATCTCTACGTCTACGATCGGGTCCGCCACTTCCTGAGGCGTCGGCAGAAGGCCACCTCATCCAAAGGGAGTCTCCAGTTTCCGATCACGGCTGTGTTCGGGCGCTTGGGCGTCCATCGGATGAGCACGGTCCGACGCTGACTGCGTGTGCTGCGCGTGAAGTCTGTCGGAAAGCCGGATGCTGGAGATCGGCACGTCCGGTTTGATGAGCGGGGAGGGGAAACGGGCCTCGGCACCGCGCCTCTCCTCGACTCTACCGCCGTTTCCTTCTGCCGGCTCCCGCTTCGGGCTTTATCATGTAAGTTCGAGGAAAATCAGGGCGATTTCGCCCATCCACCATGAAAGTATCTGTCATCATTCCCGCGGCCGGTTTAGGCACGCGCATGGGCCGCAGATCGCCCGAAAAAGAGGGGGTCAGCAGAAAACAGTTTATGCTGCTGAACGGGTCGCCGATCCTCATCCACACCATCCGCAAATTCCTCAGCTCTCCTCTCGTCGCCGAAATTGTCGTCGCGCTCCGCGGGGACGACTTAAATTGGGCGGAAGAGCTGCTGAGTAGTCAAGGCCTCGCGCAAACGGTTCGCACCGTGCAGGGTGGCGAGAGCCGCCAGCAATCGGTTGAGAATGCGCTCGCTACCATCGGCGATGATACGGAACTCGTGGCCGTGCACGACGCGGTCCGGCCGTTTATCGAGCGCGAGGTCATCGAGAAAGTGATTCGCGAAGCCGCTCAGACCGGAGCCGCCATCGTCGGTATTGTTCCCGTGGATACCGTCAAACAGGTACACCGCAATAAGGTGCGTGCCACCTTGCCGCGCGAGCGCCTGATTCTGACGCAAACCCCGCAGGTCTTTCAGGTCGCCTTGCTTCGCAAAGCTTTCGAGAAGGCGCGCCAGGATCTCTTTATCGGAACCGACGAATCGTCTCTGGTGGAACGCTTGGAAGAGGTCGAGGTTTCGGTGGTGGCTGGCACCGACCGGAATATTAAAATCACAAAGCCGAGCGACATGGATCTTGCGCGGCTCTATCTGGCCCTCGAGACCTCGGCGCTCGAACTTTCGTAACAATGACAAATCAAGATTTGCCGCCCTACCGTATCGGGCAGGGGTGGGACACGCATCGCATCGAAACGGGCCGGCCGCTGATTCTCGGCGGCATCCGGATTCCGAGCGAGTTTGGGCTCGCCGGGCACTCCGACGCCGACGTGCTTTTTCACGCCGTCACCGACGGAATCCTGGGAGCTCTGGGCCTCGGCGATATCGGCATGCATTTCTCCGACAGCGCCCCGGAATGGAAAGGCGCCAACAGCCTGCAATTTCTCAAGCACGCCCTCGGATTGGCCGGCGAACAGGGATACCGTCTGACTAACGTGGATTCCACCATCATCCTGGAACGGCCCAAGCTGAAAGACTTTCGCGGCCGGATTCGCGAAAATCTGGCCAGTGCCGTGGGCCTTCCCGCCGCTTGCGTCAGTGTCAAATTCAAGACCGCGGAGCGCGTTGGTCCGGTGGGCGAAGGCCGTTCCTGCGAAGCGCAAGCCGTGGTTCTGCTGGCCTTGTTACCATAATCAGGTTCCCGTGTCGAGAACCGCTCTCATTACCGGAATCACCGGCCAGGACGGCTCCTATCTCACGGAATTTCTGCTCGCGAAAGGTTACATCGTTCACGGCCTCATACGCCGCAGTTCCAGCTTCAACACCGCGCGGATCGATCATCTCTATCAGGACCCGCATGAGCGTCGGCGCCGTTTGATTCTGCACTACGGCGATTTAACGGATTCCACCGCATTGCGCAGAGTGATTGAAGCTGGACAGCCGGATGAGATTTACAACCTCGGCGCGCAATCGCATGTCAAAGTATCGTTTGAAATCCCCGAATACACGGCGGACGTCGATGCGCTCGGCACGTTGCGCCTCCTCGATTGTGTGCGCGACCACGTTGCAAATACCGGACGTGAAGTACGCGTATACCAGTCCGGATCGTCCGAAATGTTCGGCGCGGCCCTGCCCCCGCAGAACGAAACCACTCCGTTCTACCCACGAAGCCCCTACGCAGTTTCGAAAGTGGCTGCTCACTGGTACGCCGTCAATTACCGCGAAGCCTACGGCCTTTTCATCGCCAATGGAATCCTGTTCAACCATGAATCTCCCCGCCGTGGGGAAACCTTCGTCACCAGGAAGATCACACGTGCGGTAGCCCGCATTAAGGCCGGTTTGCAAAACAAGCTCTATCTGGGAAATTTGGAAGCGCGCCGGGATTGGGGTTTCGCGGGCGATTACGTCGAAGCCATGTGGCTCATTCTCCAGCACGATGTTCCAAACGATTTTGTCGTGGCTACCGGCGAAGCTCATTCCGTCGAGGAGTTTCTTGACGAGACGTTCGGTTACGCCGATCTGGATTGGCGCAAGTACGTGGAGATCGATCCGGCTTACTGCCGTCCCACCGAAGCCGATTACCTTTTAGGCGATGCCACAAGAATTCGTGAGACCCTTGGTTGGCGTCCGCGTACCAACTTCCGGGAGCTTGTCCGCATGATGGTAGACGCCGACATCCAGTTAGCAGAACAGAACCGCGACCGTGAGGGAGCGGCCTTTTATGGATCGCACTAGCCCCATCTTCATCGCCGGCCACCGCGGTTTAGTCGGGTCCGCCCTTGTGCGTAAACTCCGGCAGGAGGGGTTCACGAACCTGATCCTGCGCACCCGTCACGAGCTGGATCTCACCTGTCTGCCCGCCGTCGATGCCTTCTTTGCTGCTGTGCAGCCGGAGTACGTCTTTCTCGCCGCGGGCAAAGTAGGCGGCATCCACGCGAACAGTACGTATCCAGCCGACTTCATTCGCAATAACCTGGCCATTCAGCTCAACGTCATCGACGCGGCCTGGCGCAACAACGTGCGGAAGCTGGAGTTTTTCGGCTCTTCCTGCATTTATCCGAAATTCGCTCCCCAGCCGATCAAGGAAGAATATCTGCTCTCGGGCCCTTTGGAGAGCACGAACGAACCTTACGCGATCGCGAAAATTGCCGGCATCAAGCTCTGCCAGGCTTATCGCGCTCAGTACGGTTTCAGTGCCGTTGCGCTAATGCCGACAAATCTATATGGCCCCGGCGATCACTTCGATTTAGAGAATTCGCACGTTTTGCCTGCGTTGATTCGGAAATTTCACGATGCGCGCGAATCCGGCATGCCGGAAGTAACCATCTGGGGCACGGGCACGCCCCGCCGCGAATTCCTGCACGTCGATGATCTCGCCTCGGCGGCGATCTTTCTCATGCAGAACTATGATGATCCCGAGATCGTCAACGTGGGTACTGGCGAGGACTTGACTATCGCCGAACTCGCGGCTTTGATTGCAAACTGCATCGGCTATCGGGGCGCCCTCCGGTTCGACGCGACGAAGCCCGACGGCACGCCGCGCAAGCTTCTGGACGTGAGCCGCCTCAAAGCTTTGGGCTGGCGTCCTTCCATTCCAATGGAGCAGGGAATCCGCGCAACCTACGAGTGGTTCTCGCAAAATGTCGTTGCGGCCTGCGCGGAGAGATAAGTGTTCCGTTACTTAGTTGCCGCCGTTTGCTTGATTGCCGCCTATTACTCGGCTCTTTTCGCTCGCGCCGCGTGCCTGTTCCAGCAGGACACCGCGGCCTCGGTCTCGCGAGCGCTCGAACTGGTTCCGTATAACGCGGATTACGCAGCTCGCCTGGCCGCCTGGAAGCCGGACCAGCAGCGCGAACTTCTAACCCGCGCCGTGGAGTTGAATCCTTTCGAATTCCGCGCCTGGATTCAGCTTGGCCTCATCGCCGAATTGGAGCAAGCAGATCCGGCGACCGCCGAGCGCGATTACTTGCGCGCCGCCGAAGTAAACAAGATGTTCCTGCCGAAATGGACCCTGGCGAATTTCTATTTGCGGCAGGGCAGGGAAGCCGAGTTCTTTCACTGGGCCAAGTTGACGCTCGACATTACGCCGCACGCGCCGAGCCCGGTCTTCCGCGAAATGTGGCTCGCCGCGCAGGATGCGGCGAAGATAGCCAGTTACATTCCCGATCGCTCCACCATCCTGATTCAATACGCGCTGTTCTTATCGGGCGCGGGCCGCTTTAACGCCATTCCACCCATCATCGCGCGCTTAGTAACTCATCCGGGCGGCCGCACTCCGGAAGAGCTTGGGCGCGACGACTTAATCGGCCCCATCGAAGATCAGTTGCTCTCGGTCGGCGACGTTCGCGATGCGCTCCAGATCTGGCGCTCTCTAAGCGATGCCCGTTGGATTCATCTCTCCGTTCCCGCACCTTCGCACCCGCTCACCAACGGCGACTTCCGCAGCCCGTTCTACGGTCATGGATTCGATTGGGTTCCCGCCAGTTGCCCCGGCGCAAGCGTCAACCAGGACTCCGCTGCCGGAATTTTGCGAATCGAGCTTTCAGGCACGGAACCGGAGCACTGCACGCTTCTGACACAGCGAATCCCGGTCGTTCCCGGACAGCTATACCACTTACAATGGCGCGGCGCCGCAAGCGGTCTCCTTTGGAAAATCAATTCTCTTCAAAAGGAGCTGGGAAACGGCGGAATCTTGGAATTCCGCACGCCCCAACACACGGATTTGCTGACTGTCGCGCTCGAATACGCCCGCCCGCCCGGCAGCATTCTCACCAGTGGCTCTTTCGAACTGCGTTCGGTTTCAATTGTGGAGTAGGCCCTTGGCCTGCTCTTTACCGTGCTGCTGCTCCTGCGTACTCCTCGTACGAACCTAGAAAATCCTCAATCGCGCCGCTCTCGAAATGCCAGATCCGCGTAGCCACTTCATCCACCAGGTCTTCATCATGCGTAACCAGGAGCACCGTGCCCTCGAACTTCTGCAGCGCGATGTTCAGCGCATTAATCGATTCCAAATCCAGGTGATTTGTCGGCTCATCGAACACCAGAACGTTTGGTTTCTGCAGCATCAGTTTGCAGAAAATCAACCGTGCCGCCTCGCCGCCCGACAACGCGTCCGTCGGCTTCATGCCCTCTTCGCCGCTGAACAGCATCTGCCCGAGCAGCCCGCGGATCTCCTCTCGCGACGCCTGCGGGTCCCAGTTATGCAGCCACTCCGAAACGGTGGTCCCGTTCGGAATACTGGCGCGATGATCTTGCGCGAAGTATCCGACTTGCACCTCGTGACCCCAGCTCACAACGCCCGAATCGAGCCCCACATCCGGGTCGTCCACCCCTGGAGCATTCGCCAGCAGAGCTTTCAACAGCGTCGTCTTGCCTGCGCCGTTCCGTCCCATCAACGCGACTTTCTCGCCGCGCTGCACCGCCGCCGAAAAATCTCGGATGACCTCCTGCCCGTCATACCCCTTTGTCACGCCTTTGAATTCGAGCGCATGACGGCCGGATGGGCGTTTCATCTCGAATCGAATAAACGGCCGCTGAATGTTCGATCGCGCCAGGTCCGTCGTCTGCAGCCGCTCCACTTCTTTCTTGCGCGATGTCACTTGGCTCGCGCGCGTACCGGCCGAGAACCTCGCAATAAACTCATTCAGTTGCGCAATCTTCTTCTCGCGCTGCGCGTTTTCTGCTTCGATCCGGGCGCGCACCTGCGTCTTCTGCAGAACCATGTCATCATACCCACCCGGGTAAGTAATGATGGTTTGGTAATCGATATCGGCCGTGTGGGTGCAAACGCTGTTCAGAAAGTGGCGATCGTGCGAAATCACGATGAGCACGCCATCGTAATGCGTGAGGAAATTCTGCAGCCAGTGAATCGATTCGAGGTCGAGATAGTTCGTCGGCTCGTCCAGCAATAAAGCTTCCGGGCGGCCGAACAGCGCCTGCGCCAAAAGGACACGTACTTTCTGACCGCCCTGTAACTCGCCCATCTTACGGTGGTGCAGCGGCTCGGGAATATCCAGGCCATCCAGCAGCACTGCGGCATCGCTCTCGGCAGAGTATCCATCTTCTTCCGCGACGATGCCTTCCAGTTCACCTAGCCGCATTCCGTCTTCATCGGTCAATTCCGGCTTGGCGTACAACGTTTCGCGCTCTTCGAGAGCTTTCCAGAGCGGCAAATTGCCCATGATGACCGTGTCGACTACACGGTACTGGTCAAACGCGAACTGATCCTGGCGTAATACACCGACTTTCCTGGGGCGAACAACCGTACCCTTTTGCGGCTCCAGTTCGCCTGAAAGTAACTTCATGAACGTGGATTTGCCCGCTCCGTTCGGACCGGTCAAACCATAGCGGCGGCCCGGCTGGAAGGCCGTGGTGACGTCCTCAAACAGGACCTTGCCTCCATACCGCATGCTGACATTGCTGACTGAAATCATGGAAAAACAGGTGGGAAATTCCAGTCTAGCAAGCACACACAGAACCCCGGCCGTCAGGGAGGGGCTTATACGCGGTCGGCGGCCCGCGCCCGAGCCAGCAACATCCCCAGCAACCCCAAGCTCAAACCCAGCAGCGCAAACGATGCTGGCTCCGGCGTCACCACCGTTAACTTCACCACCATGTCCTGATAATCGAAATCCGCCGGATTCAAACAACTGCTGGTGATGTCAGCAGAGCAGGCCCGCGTATCCACCGCGCCGATGTAGAACGTATTTCCAGTGTTGAAAATGGCCAGATGTTGCAGGTGATCGGTCGGATTCGGCGTCAGCAGAACGTTATTAAGATTGGCATCGGTGTAAAAGAAATACTCCGAAGGGAAAGTACTGGGATCCGCCGGATTTCCCTGCGTGTTCTCAATGTAGAAACCGTAATCCGGCGTGCTCGGCACGAAGGTTGCGCTCTGAGTTCCCGGTGCCGAACTGGCTGAAAGCAGTGCGACCGTCTGCAGAATAGTTCCGGTTGTGGGATCGAAAGTATAGTACCCGAAGGTGTCGTTTGCGCGCTGGCTCGTCATCGAAGTTTCAAGCGTCGCCGTAATTTGGCTGTGGTCGCCGCTGAAGCTCATGTTTGTAATGGCGCTTCCGTTCGCGCCCCCATAGAACGGGACGGCGCCGGGCGAACCGTCGAACAACGTGCAATCGCCTCCGCCCGCCAGGCACCACCCGATGTTCGCCGCTGGCCCGTCGCCCGATGCATTATTCCAGTAAGGCCCCTGCGTTGTCGTCGCCGGCCCGCCGCCATAAGTGGGCGCGGTCGTTGTCCCGAGAGTGCTGCCTGGAAATCCTGCCGTCCAGGTTTGCCAGGAGCCGCCGCTAATCACGGTGTCGGCAGAGACTAGCATCGCCCCGCCGAGACAGAACGCGATGCCGGCGGCAACCCGCCCCAGTGGTCTGCAAAACATTCTATTCGGTGTCTCCAATAGAGAAGTGACTTCAGCTTAGAATGTTCTGCATCCAAAAGTAACTAGCTGTAGGTAATAGGGAGGTCTGGTACTCTGAGCCACTCAAAGTCAAACTCTAAGCGCGGCCCGATGAGGCGGAAGCTGCTAACGCAGGTTTCGGTTTCTTCCGCCGTGCATGCGATCCAAACCGCTCGGCATAAACTTTGGTGAAAATGGCTCCGAAAAAGAAGATCTGCGCCGAGTAGTACACCCACACCACCAGCGCCACCACGGACCCGGCCGCTCCGTATGTGGAGCCGACACCCGCCGTGCCGAGATAAAACGCGAGCAGCCCTTTCCCGATATCAAAGAGGATCGCGGTCGCCACCGCGCCGATCCACACATCGCGCCAGTCGATGGGAGCATCTGGCACGAATTTGAAAATCAGCGCGAACAGGATCGCAATGGCAATCAGAGAAATTAAAAAATTGGCCAGCTCGCTGACTCCTGCCGTGGGCGCTGGAAGAATGTTGGAGAAGAACTTCTCGGCCACCGCAACGAACGCTGTCATGAGCAACGAGGCCAGCATCAGAATCCCCAGCCCGATCACCATTCCGAAAGAGACCAACCGCTGGAAGATGACGGACCGCCACGTCGAATGTTCACGCCGCGGGACATCCCAAATAACGTTGAGCGAATCCCGTAATTCTACGAAAACTCCGGACGCGCCGAAAAGCAGCGTCGCCAGCGCAATCGCCGCTGCAAAAATGCCGCTCCCCACATGATGCGCATTGTTGATGAGCATTTGCACCGTGCTCGCGCCGGATGGTCCGGTGAGTGAACGAACCTGCTGTAACAGTTGCTGCTCCGCCGTGTTCCGGTTGAGAACCAGGCCGCAGATTGCAACCATCAGAATCAGCAGCGGCGCCATGGAAAGCAAACCGTAATACGCCAAAGACGCTCCCAGCCGCGGCGCGTTGTGCGCGCTCCATTTGCTTGCTGAGGACCGAAGCAACTCCCAAAGCTGTTGCCGCGTCAACATGCTCTGCCTCTCTTCTATAGACCCATCCGCGCCCCAAATATTGACATCTGTAACGGGGTCGAGGTGAATAGCGTCAACGGTATGCAGTCCAAGGGGTTATCGACCTTGGAGCTACAGAACCCCGCGCGTACGCAAGGGGTCCTCCTTTTGGCGCGGATGTCTATGAGAATGGAATTCGATTTCAATTGGCATTGGCCGGCGGCATGATGGCATGGCTTCGCGGTCGATTATTTCTGTTGAACCTCTTGTTCTGCTTTGTGCTCGTGCTGCCGCTCGCCCCCGGCCAGCAATTTCCCAGGCCGGATTTTCGCGGCAAACCGGTCGTGGCCGTCACTTTCGAACCCGCCGAGCAGCCGCTCGATCCCAGAGATTTAGCGCGCATGCAAATGGTACAGGTAGGGCAGCCCTTAGATCCCGATCAGCTCGGTAGAACCATTGACCGGCTGTATGCCAGCGGTCTGTACGAGGACATCCAGGTGGATGCCGAGCCCAGCGGAACCGGAGTCGCGCTCCGGTTCATCACTCGTTACCGGCGGTTCATCGGCCACGTGGGCGCGGTCGGAAAAATTTCCAATCCGCCGAATCGCGCCGTCATTCTCAGCGAAGCGCAGCTTGCGCTCGGAACACCCTTCGACCCCGAAGATTTGCAAACAGCCAGGCAAACCATTCTTCAGACAATGCGCGATAACGGGCTCTATCAAGCCACCGTCGGTGTCGCTACTGTCGAAGATCCGCTCACGCACGACGTGACAATTCGATTTTATGTGGATGCGGGCAAGCGCGCCAGATACAGTATGCCCATCATCAAAGGGGATCCGAAGCTCTCCGACGGGACCATTGTTCGCGCAACTGGCTGGAGAATACCGTTGATCCACTGGTGGCGGCACGTGACCCAGAGTCTCACTGACAAAGGGACAGACGGAATCGAGAAGCAGTACGCGAAACGCGATCGCCTGACCGCCACCGTGAACCTCACGTCCATGGATTACGATCCAGCCACCAATCGCGTCAAGCCAACGCTCGACCTGAATGCAGGCCCAAAAATCACCATCAAAGCATTGGAAGCCAAAGTTTCCAAGAAGAAGTTGCGGCAGCTTGTGCCCGTCTATCAGGAAGGGTCCGTCGACAATGACTTACTCGCGGAGGGAGCCAGTAACCTGCACGATTACTTTCAATCGAGAGGTTATCCGGATGTGGATGTTACCTTCCGGCGCGAGCCCCAACAGAAAGACCAGGAAGTCATCGACTACGAAATTGCGCTCGGCCCGAGACGCAAGCTCGTCGCCATCAATATCACAGGCAGTAATTATTTCACCATGGAGACCATCCGCGAACGGATGTTCCTGCAGACCAGTTCTTTCCTGCTAAAGTACGGCCGGTACAGCGAGGCATTTCGGCACAAGGACGAGGATGCAATCGAAGCGCTCTACCAAGCCAACGGTTTCCGCGACGCCAAGGTCACTTCTTCTGTCCAGACGGATTACAAAGGAAAACCGCAAGACTTGGCGGTTACCTTTCATATCCATGAGGGAAGGCAATGGACCGTTTCTAAACTCCAGGTCGAAGGCGCGGCCCGTCTCGATCTCAGTTCGATTCAGGACCAGTTGTATTCGGTACAGGGCCAGCCCTATGCCGATGTCAATGTCGCCTCAGACCGGAACCGCATTCTGCAGTACTACTACGATCACGGCTTTTTGCGGGCTACATTCTTTTATAGAGCCATTCCGGATTCGCAAAACGCCACCATGACTCTGATCTATCACATCACCGAAGGGCCGCAGGAATTCGTCCGCAAAGTGATCATCTCCGGCTTGAATCGCACCCGGCCGTCTTTGGTGGAGAAGCGAATCGATATTCAGGATGGCGAGCCGGTTTCGATGACCAAAATCGGTAATATTTCGCGCGACCTGAGTAACCTCGGCATCTTTTCAAATGTGAATTTCGCGCTGCAGGACCCGGACGGAACATCGGCTTATAAGTACGTCCTCTATGATCTGGATGAAGCTGCGCGATACACCTTTAACGTCGGCGTCGGTTTGGAAGTAGGTCAGTTTGGCGGAACCACGAACAATCTCTCCCAGGCCGGCGGAGCGAAGGGGCTTTCGCCGATTGTTTCATTCGATGTTAGCCGCCTGAACTTTTTAGGTCGCGGCCAGACCGTGACGCTCCAGAATCGCTATTCTACCCTGGAGCAACGCGAATCCCTCACTTATGTCGTGCCGCGCTTTCTCGGTTCGACCGATCGCACCGTTTCCTTCACCGCTCTTTACGACACCACGCAGAACGTGCAGACTTTCTCGTCGCGGCGCGAGGAAGCGTCCATCCAGACCGTGCAGCGATTCAACCGGGCTTCGACGCTTTCCGTCCGGTTTGCTTACCGGCGTGTCAGCGCGGGCAATATCCAGATCCCATCGCTCCTGATCCCGGCCTTTCTGCAGCCGGTGCGCATCGGAATTCTGTCAACAAGCTATATCCAGGATCACCGCGACAATCCTGCCGATGCCCATCACGGGTTCTGGAACACTCTCGATACCGGCATCGCCGGAAACTTCTTTGGCTCCCAGCGCAGCTTTGTTCGGGTGCTTGCTCGCAACGCCACTTACACTCCCATCGGGCACAAGTTCGTATTCGCTCGTCAAACACAGATTGGCGCTATCATCCCGTTCAATGTTCCGGCAGGAACTCTGCACTTTGACGCGATTCCGTTGCCGGAGCGATTCTATGGCGGCGGCAGCGTCTCCATGCGTGGATTCGGCGACAACCAGGCCGGGCCGCGCGATATCGGTACGCTCAACGAGTTACCCGGAAAACCTACCACTACTCCTACCGGATTTCCGATCGGCGGCAATGCTCTGTTCTTTAACACCGTTGAATTGCGTTTCCCGCTGTTAGGCGCCAACATCAGCGGCGTTGTCTTTGAAGATATGGGCAATATCTACACTCAATTCAGCAAAATGTCCCTCCGCTATCACCAGACGAGCGACCAGGATTTCAATTACGCTGTTCAGGCTCCAGGCTTTGGAATTCGCTATAAGACGCCTCTCGGTCCTGTTCGCGTGGATCTCGCCTATGCCCTCAATCCCCCACGCTACCGGGGCTTCAGCACCAGCGAAACAATTCAGGATCTGATCGGATGTACTCCGGACAAGATAGGCAATCCGGCCTATCCCGCCTGCAATGCGAGTCCCCAGCGCCTGTCTCATTTCCAGTTCTTCTTCTCCATCGGGCAGGCGTTCTAATGCGATGCCGGGTGTTCATCGCTTTCATCCTGGCCCAATATCTGGCGCTCGCCGTCATTATCGATCAAATTGCCATTGTGGTGGGTAGCTCGATCATTAAGGACAGCGACATCGGCCGCGATATCCGCGTGACTGACTTCCTGAATAAGGAACCGTTAAATTTCAGCAATGCGGCCCGCAAGGAGGCGGCTAGCCGCCTCATGGATCAAATATTTATTCGCCATGAGATCAATCTCGGCGGATACTCCCGGGCGACCCCCCAGGAAGCGGCGCAGGAATTAGATAAGTTGAAGCACGAGCGATATCGCACGGACAGCGCGTTCCAAGCTGCGCTGCGCCGCTACGATCTCACGGATCTCGAGCTTCGAACCCAGTTCCAATGGCAATTGACCGTGCTGCGGTTTATCGATGCCCGCTTCCGGCCGGCTGTGCTGATTACCGATGCCGAAGTGGGGAATTACTACCGTGAGCATGCGGCGTCGCTTCGGGATCGTTTTCCCGGTAAGTCTCCGGACGAATTACGCGAAGAAGCCCGCACTGCTCTGACGGAACAGAAAATAAATCAACAGTTTTTTTCCTGGTTAGATCAGCAGCGGAAGAACACCAAGATTCGATATCTGGAGGAAAACCTCCGATGAGCAAGCCGAAAAAAATCATAGTCACCATTCTGGCCTCTCTCGCGGGACTCATCGTGGTCCTCTTTATAGCGGCGATTATCATCCTGCAGAGCGGCTGGTTTTCTAATTTCGTACGAAACAAAATAGTGGCAACACTTGAAGATTCCACGGGAGGCAAAGTCGAGATCGGCGCGTTTCAGTTCGATTTGGGCCATCTCACGCTGCGCATCCGGAACTTCGTCTTCCATGGAACGGAGCCTTCTGAAGCTCAACCGCTCGCCCAGGTCCCTCTGCTCGAAGTCCATCTCGGCCTGTTCTCCGGGATCATGCATCTGATCAATATTCAGGATGTCGCGATTGAGCAACCGCAGGTCAATATCATCACCTTCCCCGATGGCAAAAGCAATATCCCCACGCCCAAAACCAAGCAGCAGCAGTCCAGCCAGTCATCCGGCCTGAAAACTGTTGTGGATTTGAAAATCGGCCATTTTCATCTGGATAACGGCCTGTTCCAGTTCTCGCAGCAAAAGACGGCATTCAGCGCAAAGGGGGAGAATCTGCGCGCGCTGCTGAACTACGTCGCGAATAATCCGCATTACGAAGGAAGCCTGTCCATCGACCCCCTCGTCTTAACCTCCGGAACCAGACCGCCCCTCAATGTGCACATCAATCTGCCGGTGATGATTGCGCCGGATGCTGTCGATCTCACCAACGCCAGAATCACTACCAACGAATCGCATATTTTCGTCAACGCCTCCATCTCGAATATGAATGCCCCGCAGATAGCGGCGCGTATGAATGCCGCCATTTCGCTGCCGGAGATTCAGCGCAGCATGGATGTGCCGGTCGATTCAACCGCAAAAGGAGCGCCGCGTGTCCTCACCGCCAATCTCGCCGTTCAGATGAATGAAGGGGCCCACACGGTCAATGTGCAAACGGCCCACATAGCTCTGGGCCAAACCACGTTCGATGCTTCGGGAGCGCTCAACCCGGGAACCAACTCGGCCGTTCGGTTCAATGGAACTCTCGCCCTCCAGCAATTGAGCGCGCTGCTGAAAATGACCTCCACGCAGCCTTCCGGCGAACTCGTTCTCAATGGAAGCGCGCGACTCGATGCAAAAAATAACTATTCGGTCAAC
The DNA here is from genome assembly GCA_035651215.1 of Bryobacteraceae bacterium. Taxonomy (GTDB): domain Bacteria; phylum Acidobacteriota; class Terriglobia; order Bryobacterales; family Bryobacteraceae; genus Bog-105. The sequence goes on along the minus strand of DASRGE010000022.1, from coordinate 99,772 downwards.
GGCGTCTTAAACTCTCGGAACCTGGCGGTCCGCAGCGGAACTACGGAACTCGCCAACCTCAACCTCCATGCGCCGTTTCATGCCGATCCATACCTGATCGGTGTTGACGGACTACAACTAAGCGCTTTAGGCGGCACTCTCGACGCGAAGCTCTTCATCGAAAATATGCAGCGCTTGAGCGTGGAAGGCGCTCTTCGGAACTTCTCGCTTCCCGTGCTGGCTGCCACGTTTACCGGCAAGCATCTCGGCTACGACGGAACCATCGACGGCACGTTGAAGGCCGCCGGCGATCTGAAAATTCCCGGTGGCAAGGGCATTAACGCGCACACCAGACTCGCCATTGTGCCCGGTACGCGCGGCGTCCCGATTCGCGGCCAGCTTATGGCCGATTACGTCGGCGCCACCGGCGCAGTCAATCTCGGGCAATCCTATCTCGCGCTCCCGCATTCACGCCTCAATCTCTCCGGTTCGCTCGACCGGCGCATTGATATCAACCTGCTCTCGCGCAATCTGAACGATTTTCTGCCTGCCGCCAATTTCGCCTCCACAACGCCGCAATCGTCGCTCCCGGTTACACTCGAAAACGGTACCGCCCGTCTCGATGCGCAAATCACCGGGAAACTCGCAGCTCCGCAGGTAACCAGCCACTTGGATCTGGACCGCTTCGCCGTCGAAAAACGCCTGTTCGATCGCTTTGCCTTGGATCTGGCCGCGTCCCCCTCGGGAGCCGCCATTCAAAACGGAGTCCTCAGCCGCAAGACGCTGCGTACCAATTTCGATGCTTCCCTTGGCCTTCGCAAATGGAGCCCGACACCGCGCTCGCCGCTCGCTGCCAATTTGACTCTCCGCAACGGCGACTTGGCGGATCTCCTCAGCCTCGCCGGCGAATCCACCATTCCCGCCAGCGGCGATGTCAGCGCCGACATTCATGTCAACGGAACTTACGGCGACCCGGCCGGCAGCGCCACTCTTCAGGTTCTGAACGGCAGCGCGTATCAGCAGCCGATCGACAAGCTCTATGCCAACGTCAATCTAGCCGATCAACTCGTGACGCTTTCCACGCTCGAACTGGATTCCGCCGGCGGTCAGATCGCGTTGAACGGCACATTCCGCCATCCCCGCGATAGTTTCACAACCGGACATGCGCAATTCCACATCGGGACATCAAATGTTCAGCTCGCCAATATCAAACCACTGGTGGAACGCAGCCCTGGCGTGGCGGGAGCCATCCAGCTAAGTGCCGATGCTGCGGCTGATGTTCGCGAAGTAAACAAGCAATCTTCTGTTTCCATCTCGAATGTCAGCGCAGATTTTTCCGCGCGTGGCTTACGTGTTCAAAATCAGAATGCCGGAGATATGACCGCGACAGCGCGCACGGTGAACGGCGCAGTCAATTATCAACTCGCCTCCAATTTCGCTGGTTCAAATATTAACGTGAACGGGCGCACGGCTCTCAGTAAGGATTACCCCACCACCGCCAATGCCTCCATTGGAAATCTCTCTATCGGCAAGGTCCTGCAAATCACCGGACAGGCCGCAATTCCCGCCGACGGCATTCTCTCTGCCAATGCTCATTTCACCGGCACCATGCAGGCGCCGAATGCAGATTTGAGCTTTGCGCTACGCCGGGCAAACGTGTACCAGGAGACCATCAATCACCTCCAAGGTTCCCTGCGCTATTCAAACACCCTGGTTGACATTCCTTCAATCGAACTGGCGCTTCCCGCGGGGAGCGTCACCTTAGTGGGATCGTTTGCTCATCCGGCCAACGATTTCAATAACGGCGCCGTAAATCTAAATCTGACAAGTACTGACATCCACCTTGCCCGCATCGAGCATGTTCGGGCCATGCACGAGGGTATCGGTGGAACCGTCCACCTGGCCACGGCAGTTGCGGCCAGGATCGGAGAGCAGCGCGGCAAACGGACTGTCGCTATCTCCACTCTCAACGCCGATCTTTCAGCCAAAGCGCTGCGAATGAATGAGCGGGACCTGGGAAACGCAGGTTTTACAGCGCACACCACCGGCTCCACTCTCAACTTCCGCCTCGATTCCGATATCGCCAATGCTCAAATCCATGGCTCCGGTCAGTCGCAGCTTACGGGCGAATATCCTGTGCGCGCGAGCCTGACGTTCGCGAACATTCGCTACTCCAATATCGAGCCGTTCCTTTCGTCCACTCCGCCCACCGCGCCGGCCTTTGACGCGCTCGTGGAGGGGCAGGCTTCCGTGAACGGTCCCATTCTGAACGCCGATGCGCTCACTGCGCGCCTCCAACTCAATCGCCTCGATCTGAAAACCAATCCCGCGGAAACGCCTACCGGAGCGCCGCCCGCCAGAACCGTGGAGCTCCAGAACCAGGGGCCAATCGTCGTTGCGCTCGATCGGCAAGTTTTGCGTGTCGAGCATCTCAATATTCAGGGCGACGGCACCACCATCACGGCTTCGGGCGGATTGAACCTGAAGAATCCGAACACGCCGCTAGCCCTGAACCTCGCAGCCGACGCCAATCTGAGCATTCTCCAGGATGCCGACCGCGATTTCTATTCCTCTGGCGATGTTGCTTTGAATGCCACCGTGCGCGGCAATCTCTCCAAGCCGCTGGTTAACGGCGAAATCCAATTAAAGAACGCCAACATCAATTACGCCGGCGCTCCGAATGGCTTGTCAAACGGAAACGGGGTAATTCTGCTCAACGGTTCCAGTGCCACGATTCAAAGCTTGACCGGAGAAAGCGGCGGAGGCAAAATCGCTATGACTGGATTTGTCGGATTTGGCGGCCCCGTAATGAATTACAACCTGCGCGCTGCGGCCACTAAGGTCCGGGTTCGCACTTCGGGCATCAGCATTACCACGAACGCCAACATTTCCCTCGCCGGCAACACCAACCGCTCGCTGCTCCAAGGCAACGTCAGTATTCAGCGGATTGCCTACGAGGCCGGCAGCGATGCGGGCTCGATGCTTTCAAGTTTCGCCTCGACTCCCCCGTCCACCCCCAGCGCGCCGAGCAAAATGCTTACCGGAATGCGGCTGGATATCCACGTTCTCACCGCTCCTGATTTGCGTGTGGTCACCACTTACGCAGAAAGACTGTCCGTGCAGGCCAATCTCACGGTCCGGGGTACGGCGGCAAATCCCGGCATACTCGGCAGCGTCAATATCACCGAGGGCGATCTCGTCTTTTTTGGAAATAAATACACTGTCAGGACCGGCACCATTAACTTCTATAATCCAACCTCCATTCAACCGGTCATCAATATCTCGCTCGAAACCATCGCTCAGGGAGTCGACGTTACTCTAGGCGTCTCGGGTCCGATGAACGATCTCAAACTGACCTACCGGTCCGACCCGCCGTTGACGTTCCAGCAGATTGTGGAGTTACTGGCGGCCAACACGACGCCGCCGAATCCGGAAATTGCCGCTAATCAGCCTGCCCCTCCGCAGCAGTCGTTTACCCAAATGGGAGAATCCGCCATTCTGGGCCAGGCCGTTGCAAATCCTCTTGCGAGCCGTTTACAGCGCGTTTTTGGCCTCACGCAGTTTAAGATCGATCCCATGATTTCCGGGCCGAACGGGCAGCCTGGCGCTCGCGTTACCCTCCAGCAGAAGATCGCGAGCAATATTACCTTCACTTACATAACCGACGTTACACAATCGAACAATGAAATAATTCGAGTGGAATGGGATCTTACAAATAAATTTTCTGCGGTCGGACTTCGGGATTACAACGGCAACGTCAGCATCGAGTTCTTCTACAAATTCAAAAAGCGGTGAGGCAAACAACTCCTTTACGATGAACATCGTTATCTTCGGTCTTTCCATTAGCTCGGCTTGGGGAAACGGTCATGCAACCCTGCTGCGCGGTCTCTTTCGAGCCTTACAGGAGCAGGGGCACTCCATCGATTTCTTTGAACGCGATACGCCATACTATGCCGCTCACCGCGACGTGACGTCACTCCCATATGCCCGCCTTCACCTGTATTCCGATTGGAACCGGAATCTCGCGGCTGCCAAAGCGGCATTGGAGTGCGCGGATATTGGGATGGTTACGTCCTATTGCCCCGATGGAATTGCCGCCGCGGCTCTGGTTCTCGATGCCAAGCTACCCCGGACGATTTTCTACGACATGGATGCGCCCGTGACATTAAGCCGTCTGGCAAGGGGCGAAGCCGTTCCCTACATACCGCCTGAGGGCTTGGGCGATTTCGATCTCGTGCTCAGTTATACCGGTGGCCGTGCGCTCGACGAACTCCGAACCAAGTTAAACGCGCGCCGCGCCGCCACCCTCTATGGATGGGTCGATCCCGCCGTGCACCACCGCGTGGATTGCTGTGCGAAGTTTGCCGCCGATCTTTCTTATTTGGGAACTTATTCCGCGGACCGGCAATCCGCTCTGGACAATCTGCTCATCGAGCCTGCCCGCCTGTTGCAAAGCCGCACCTTCATCATTGCTGGCGCCATGTACCCCAACCCGCAATCGTGGCCGGAGAATTGCCGCCATTTGGAGCACGTTGCTCCACCGGATCATGCTACGTTCTACTCATCGTCGCCTCTGACTCTCAGCGTCACGCGTGGCGATATGGCGGCCATGGGCTATTGTCCATCGGGCCGCTTATTCGAAGCCGCAGCCTGCGGTACAGCCGTCTTAAGCGATTTCTGGGAAGGTTTGGACACCTTTTTCGAACCCGGCAGCCAGATCCTGATCGCCTCCAATTCAAGCGAGGCAATCGCCGCTATTACGAAAGACCGAGCCTCATTGGATGAGATTGGCGCAAGAGCCCGCGAGCGAGTTCTCGATTGCCATACGGCGGAGATTCGAGCCAGACGCTTTATCGAGCTTGCGCAGAATCCTTCGGATGAATATCATGAGCTTCGAGAGCTCTGCGTGTCGGACGGGCATTAACGATGTGGGGCATTATTCCGGCAGCAGGCATGGGAAGCCGCATTCAGCCTCTCGCCTTTTCCAAGGAGTTACTCCCGGTCGGCAGTTACATCGATGGCGGCACGGAGCGCCCGCGCGCTGTCAGCGAGTACCTCATTGAACGGATGGTGCTTGCCGGAGTAACAAATATCTGTTTCGTAATATCGCCCGGAAAAGCGGACATTCTGAACTACTTTGGCGGCCACGCATTTCGTGCCGCCATATTCTACGCCGTGCAACCCAAACCCGCAGGTCTCTGCGATGCCATATTCCGCGCCCTTCCGTTGATCCCGCCCGAAGAGGAAGTCTGCATCGGCCTGCCAGACACCATTTGGTTCCCCGATGATGCTTTGGCCCATCTTCCCAATGGCGCGCTGTCTCTGTTACTCTTTCCCGTCCAACATCCGGAAAACTTCGATGCGGTCATCACAGGCGACAATAATAATGAGGTTCTGCATGTTCAGGTCAAGCAGCCGGACGCCGCAAGCCACTGGGTTTGGGGCGCGCTCAAAATGCCCGGCTTTGTCCTTGCAGCCTTGCACGACCTATGGATGGAGCGCAATGACGAGTATCTGGGAACTCTCATCAATGAATATCTCGCCCGCGGCGGCCGCGCCTATGGAATCAAAGCCGGTGAAGCCTATGTAGACGTCGGAACCTTACACGGCTACCGCGAAGCCCTGCGCCTCCTCAATGCCAACTCCCCCATGGAGCTAACCCAACCCTGACCTCTATCACTCTCGACATCCTCACCTCCCTTCCCTCACTCCTCGAACTACGCCCCGAATGGACTTCGCTCGTCCGCAGTCTTGACTTCACAACCCCATTCCATCTTCCCGAATGGCTCTTGACCTGGTGGAAACATTTCGGTAGCGGACAACTGCGCGTTTTCACTTTCCGGCGAGATGGCGTGCTCGTCGGGCTCATTCCGTGCTTTCTGCACGAGTGGCAGGGACTGCGCCAGCTTACTCTAATCGGCGCCGGAATCTCAGATTATCTGGACCCCCCACTCACCGCCCGCGAAATCATCGAACTCCTCAAAAAGCATCTGGAGACAAATCCGCACTGGGACATTTGCTCCTGGCAGGATCTTTCAGCAAATTCGCCCCTGGCGCAAGCGTTTCCAACTCATGTCAGCGAAGACACACCCTGCAGCGCAATCGCCCTGCAAGGCAGTTTCGATGAATACTGGCGCAATCGCCCGCACGGCCTACGCCGCAATCTCCGGCGCTATGGCGAAAAAGCATGCCGCATCGACACTCCTCAATTCCGCGTCGCCTGCAACTCAGATCCCGAACTGACCGAAGCGCTGATCCGCCTGCACACCGATCGCTGGAAGAACCAGGGCGAAGAGGGTATGATTGTGGCGAATCAATCAGCCGGGTTTTTGCGCAACGTCGTCCGGGAATTAGAACCCCACCAGATGGTCCGCTTCTTCAGCCTTTCGTTCCAGGGTGAAATTGTGGCCATCATCCTGGGGTTTCTATACCGCGGCATCTTCTTCTCGTATCTCAGCGGCTTCCATCCAGCCTATGAACCATACGGTTTCGGCAGGCATTTGCTTTACGAGTCAATCCAGTACGCCTTCGAACACGGCTTTAGCGCCTGGAACTTTTTACGCGGAGACGAGCCCTACAAATTCTCCTGGGGCGCAGAACTCATCCCAAAATCCCGCCTGATCATCCGCCGCCAACAGAACCGCGACCGTGCGGGAGCGGCCTTTCACCCCAGCAACTCCCGATAAAGCCTCAAATATCCCTCCACCATCCTTTCGGCACTGAACTGCCCGATTGCCCGTGCCCGGCACGTCTCGGACGAAATCTCATCAATCCGCTGTACCGCCCCCACCATGTCGTCTTCCGAATCCACAATAAAACCGGTTCGGCCATGCTCGACAACTTCCGGCAATGCGCCGGAGCGAAACGCCACCACGGGCGTCCCCGAGCTGATCGCTTCCATCGCCACAAGCGAACTGGTTTCCGCCACGGAACTCGGAATCAAAACGCATCGCGCCCCGGCATACAGCCGCAGCTTTTCTGAAATGCCAACCGGCCCCACATACCGTCGAATATCATCCAGTAACGGCTCTACCTGCTCCGCGAAATAATCTTGATGAAAACGGAAAGGATGCACCGGACCGGCCACGATCATCGGAAGGTTGAGCCGGTGTGCCACTTGCAATGCGACATGGACTCCTTTTTCCGGACAGATCCTCCCCAGCCACAACAGATGTCCTTTGTTGGTCCGGGCCGGAGTGTATCGCTGGACATCGATCCCGTTCTGTACGACGGGCAAGCCAAGAGTACTGGCCTGACTATGCGATACACAGTTCAATTGCACTTGCCCGGAAAAAATCGCCTCTGGATACCATGCAAGTGGCAAATGTAACGTCGCTAGTCTGCGAATCTTCGTGCGTGGTTGATACGTGTAGAAATCCAGGCCGTGAAAATGAATCACGTCGACCTTACGTTCCTGCAGGATCCGCTCAATCGAACGAAGATGTTCCTGTTGCGCTTGCGTACGGATTTCGTCAGTAATCTCTCCGTCGCAGACAGGCGTCTCCACTAAGTCACCGCTTACATGAGAACCTTTGGCCGCCACCACAATCGAATGATGCCCAGCCTCCACCAGCCCCTTCTCAATAAGAAAGAGGATCTGCTCCGCGCCTCCGCCCGAATCCGGCCCCACCGGGAACAGCGGATACGCCACACTCAGAACAGTAAGGGCTTGTTTCACACGGCCACGACCACCATTTTCGCTACAATGGTCGGGTATCGGCTGACACTCGCCATCTATGACTGAACTGCTCGTGGAGAGCCTGCGTTATCGGGAATTGATCTGGGCTCTCGCCATCAAGGAGCTCAAGATCCGTTATAAGAGGTCCGTTCTTGGATTTCTTTGGGCTCTGCTGAATCCCTTGCTCCTCATGCTGGTGCTGACGGTTGTGTTTTCCACCGTGATGGGAGCCAGCATCCCGCATTATGCAATCTTTCTTTTGAGCATGCTGCTGCCTTGGACCTTCTTGGCGCAATCCCTCTCTTATGCTGCCGAATCGATCGTCGGCAATGCCGATCTAATCAAAAAAGTCCGCGTCGCGAAACTGGTGTTCCCCATGGCGGCGGTTGTGTCCAATATGATCAACCTGCTGCTTTCGTTGATCCCGCTCATCCTGATCATTCCGCTGGTGGGGGCACGGTTTTACTGGACGTGGATTTATCTTCCCATCCCGCTGCTCGCGCTCACCATCTTCACGCTCGGCGCGACTTTCTTTTTCGCCACCGCCAACGTTTACTACCGCGATGTAGCCCATATCTTGCAAATCCTGTTGCAAGTCTGGTTCTATGTCACGCCCATCATCTACGCCATCAACATCTTTCCGCCCAAATATCAATGGATCTTCAAGCTCAATCCGGTCATCTTCGTGCTGAATGGATTCCGCTTGAGCGTGTACTACGGAAAGTTGCCTTCATTTCAATCCGTGTTCGCATCCTTCGTATGTGCGTTTGTGGCGCTCTCGATCGGTTTCGCGATATTCCGGAAGTATCAGGATGAGTTTGTCTTCTACGTCTAAGTTCCCCATGGGCAGTGAGAACAACGCCGGAACAGAGCCTGGGCGCCCTCGGGGCACGCTAGGGAGCGGTTATCCAAGCTATCGCCCTATGAACGATAAACCCATCGTCATCAGCGTAGAAAACGTCGTTCAACGCTTCCGGGTCATCCACGAGCGACCCGATACCCTTCGCGAGCTGTTTTCAAAATTCTTCCGCCATCAGGTTCGCTATCACGATTTTGACGCTGTCAGCAACGTTTCCTTCAACGTCCATGAAGGCGAGATGGTCGGCATCATCGGCCGCAACGGGTCCGGCAAGAGCACGCTGCTGAAAATCATTGCCGGCGTCTACCGTCCCACCTCCGGACGTGTGACCGTGTCCGGAAGTATCGCCCCGCTCATCGAACTCGGAGCCGGCATGCATGCCGAGCTGACCGGCCGCGAGAATATCGTGATCAATGGCTTGCTGATGGGCTTTTCCAAACGCGAGATGCAGGAACGCGAGCAGCGGATCATCGAGTTTGCCGAGCTCGGCGAGTTCATCGATGCGCCCGTGAAACAATATTCCACCGGTATGTACATGCGGTTGGCCTTCGCGGTCGCAACCGAAGTGGACCCCGATATCCTCGTTGTCGATGAGATCCTCGCGGTTGGTGATTACCCGTTTCAGCAGAAGTGCTTCGCCCGGCTCCAGCGGTTCCGCGAGACGGGCAAGACCATCTTGTTTGTCACTCATTCCATGGAGCAGATTCTCGATTATTGCGACCGCGCCATCCTGTTAGACAAAGGCCGGATGATCATCGACGGCGCTCCCGGGAAAGCGGTTGAGCTTTACAAATCTGCCGGCGAACTGGAAGCCCCGGCGCCCGCGCTTGTCGAAGCGGGACCCCACGCCTGAAGTGCCCTCAGGTAACTACAGAACCCCGCGCGTAAGCAAGGGGCCTTCCTTGGCCCAGCCTCCTACCCTCGGCCTGATCGGAAACACCCCGCTCGTCCACCTAACCGAATTCGATACCGGTGTCTGCGAAGTTTTTCTGAAGCTCGAATCGCAGAATCCCGGCGGCTCCATCAAAGATCGTGTCGGCGTCTCTATGATCGAAGCTGCCGAACAAGCCGGTACGCTATCTCCTGGCGACACCATTGTCGAAGCCACCGCCGGCAATACCGGAATTGGGCTCGCCCTGGTTGCCGCCATCAAAGGTTACCGGCTCGTTCTCGTGATTCCCGACAAAATGTCGCCGGAAAAAATCGCCCATGCGAAAGCGCTGAGCGCGGAGATTCTGCTGACCCGGTCCGACGTCCCTCCCGGCCATCCCGCCTACTACCAGGACATGGCGGCTCGCATTGCGCGCGAAACGCCGCGCGCCTATTACATCAACCAGTTCTCGAATGCCGCGAACCCGGTTGCCCATGAAACCACCACCGGCCCGGAAATCTGGCGCCAGATGGATCACCGCATCGATGCCGTAATCTGCGGCGTCGGTTCCGGCGGCACCATCACCGGGCTCTCCCGCTTCTTCGCCCGTGTGCAGCCCGATTTGAAAATGATCCTGGCCGATCCCATCGGCTCGTCGCTTGCCGAATATGTTCGTTCCGGCAAGCAGGTTCCCTCCGGCAGCTACGCGGTCGAAGGTATTGGAGGAAGTTGCGTGCCTGCCATTGCGGATCTGTCGCGGGTCCGCTGCGCTTACAGCATTAGCGATTCCGAAAGCTTCCTGACCGCGCGCGATCTGCTGAAGCGCACCGGTATCTTCGCCGGACCCTCTTCGGGCACGCTGTTGGCAGCCACCCTGCGCTATTGCCGGGAACAGACCGTTCCGCAACGCGTCGCTACCTTTGTCTGCGATACCGGCGCGAAATATCTTTCGAAGATGTACAACGATTACTGGCTGCTCGATCAGGGCTACCTGGAGCGGCCGGCCAGCGGCAATCTCCGCGAGCTGATTACGCGGCGCTATGAAGAAGGTGGCGTCATTACCGTTGCGCCCGACGATACTTTACTTACGGCGTTTCAGCGCATGCGCATGGCCGATATTTCCCAGGTTCCGGTTCTCGAAAACGGACGTTGCGTCGGAGTGCTCGACGAATCGGACTTACTGCTGGCTGTCCACGCGGATACCGGTAAGTTTCGTGCGCCGGTCCGCGAGGCCATGACGAGCCGCCTGGAGACCATTTCGCCGGACGCCAAAGTCGACGCTGTTTACGGGATCCTCGATCGCGGCCTGGTCGCCCTCGTAACCGAAGGCGATGCGTTTTTGGGCTTAATTACCCGCTCCGATCTTCTCAGTTATCTCCGCCGCAAACTTCACTGACATGTCTCACCGATTCGGAACCCGCGCTATTCACGCCGGGCAAACGCCTGATCCCTCCACGGGCGCCATTATGACGCCCATCTATGCAACTTCCACCTACGTTCAGAAGAGCCCTGGCGTCCACAAAGGATTCGAGTATTCGCGTTCCCAGAATCCGACGCGCTTTGCCTATGAGCGATGCGTCGCGGATCTTGAAGGCGGCGCCCGCGGATTTGCGTTTGCCTCGGGCCTTGCCGCCATGTCAACCACCCTTGAACTCCTCGATTCGGGCGATCACATCATCGCCAGCGACGATCTGTATGGCGGAACCTTTCGCCTCTTCGAGCGAGTGCGCAAGCGCTCGGCGGGTTTGGAGTTCAGCTTCATCGATATGTCGAACCCCAATGCGATCCTCGGCGCGATCCGGCGCAACACTCGCATGATTTGGGTCGAGACGCCCTCCAATCCGCTCTTGAAAATCATCGATCTCCGAGCCGTCGGCGCAATTGCCAGGCAACACAAATTGCTCGCCGTAGCCGATAACACGTTTGCCACCCCATACCTGCAGCGGCCTCTGGAATTCGGCTTCGATATCGTCGTACACTCGGCCACCAAGTATCTGAACGGCCACTCGGACATCGTGGGAGGCCTGGTGGTGGTGTCCGATGCGGAATTAGGCGACCGCCTCGCCTTCCTGCAGAATGCTGTGGGCGCTATCGCCGGCCCTTTCGATTCCTTTCTCGCGCTCCGCGGCCTGAAAACGCTGCATCTACGCATGTCCGCCCATTGCTCTAACGCTAAAGCATTGGCTGAATGGCTCGAAAAACACCCCGCCGTCGATCGCGTAATTTACCCCGGCCTGGCTTCCCATCCGCAGCACGCGCTCGCTCGCCGGCAGATGAGCGCCTTCGGCGGCATGATCACAGCAATCCTGAAACGCGATCTCAATTACGCCCGCCGCGTGCTGGAGCACTGCCGCATCTTCGCTCTTGCCGAAAGCCTCGGCGGTGTGGAAAGCCTGATCGAGCATCCCGCGATCATGACGCACGCCTCCATTCCCGCCGAACAACGCCGCGCCTTGGGAATCTCCGACACGCTCGTGCGCATCTCCGTCGGCATCGAAGATATTGAAGACCTCAAATCCGACCTTGACCACGCGTTAACAGAAGCAGAACCGCGACCGTGAGGGAGCGCTCTTTTTTTATAGACGGTAAAAACCCTGTTTGGCCTGCTATCTTGAACTTTTAGGCGTTGGAGTTCGCCAAAACCGCCCCGTTCTGGGGAAGATAACTCCTACTTTTCGTGACGCCTGAACCCCATGGAGAAATATTTGCTTGTCCTGCTCGGAGGCGGCCTGGGCGCGGCCGCCCGGTATGCAGTCGGTACTTACGTCTTGCGGTTCTACTCGGCCGTTTTTCCCGCTGGAACTTTTCTCATTAACATCACCGGATCGTTTGCCATCGGTGTTCTCATGATGCTGTTTCTGAACCGGCCGGGCATTCACACCAACTGGCGATTGTTTCTCGTCACCGGCATTCTGGGCGGCTACACAACGTTTTCCAGCTTTGAATGGGAAACCTACGCCGCGCTCCGAACCGGCGCCGCGCTCATTGCTCTGTTGAACGCCATAGGTAGCGTGCTGTTGGGTTTCCTAGGCGTCTGGCTGGGAGCGGTTGTTGCCAACCGTCTATGGCCGCGCTGACGGCAGCTCGTGAACGATCTGATGCAGCTCCACGTCCGACGTAACGATAATTCCGTCCTGTAGCATCTCCGAGACGGTCTGCACCAGCTCTTGCACCTTTTCCGTCTTTTCCACCACCGAGATCAGGATCGGAAGATCGTGCGAAATACTAAACCGCCCCGCTTTATGCGTGTGCCTCTTTGCTCCGTACCCCATGATTCCGCGATGCACGGTCGCGCCTGAAGCTCCCATCATGTGCAGCTTCTTCACGATCGCCTCATAGAGCGGTTCATCGTTGTGCCGGTCCGATTCACCCAAATAAATCCGCACCAGTTTGGCCGGCCCCGTCACAATTTTCCGCACCGGCGGCGCCTGGCTTGGCTTGCTGTCCTTCGATACGGATTTAATGACGGTAACGTCCTGCACCGCGATCAATCCATCCGTTACCATCTCGTACAAGGTAGGCAGCAACTCGTCCACCCGTTCCGCTGCCTCGATGAACTCGATGCGAACCGGACAATGCTGCCCTGCATATTCGGATCGCGAATCGTGAAGTTGTTCATGACTTCCGAATCCGGTATCCGCGCGCAGCAGCGTCGCCCCGGAAATATGCTTATGCCGCAGGAAACTCAAAATTGCCGACCACAGCGGCTCCACATGCGTCCGCGTGTCCTCGTTGAGATAAATGGTTACTTTCTTTGCTGGGCCTCTCGGCAGCATGGCAATTTACTCCTGCATCCGCGCGAGCGCAATCCGGTACTTCTCCGCATCCCAGTTCATGAGCCTGGCAACCGCGGCATCGGAAAGATAGCGGACCTGCTTGCCGGCGGGAATACGCTCCACCACGCGTTTCAAACAAATCAGTAATTCGCGGGCCGCGCGGTCAAACCCTTTCGCCACCAGAACGCCTTTCCCTTCCACCAATATGAATCGTGGCTGGTAATCATACTTCGCCCGGTATCGTTCCACTGCATCTTCCAGCCGCTCGCCGCGCCGGCATGTCGCAGCCGCGGGCCCAAGATAGACGCAATGATCGGGATACATCGTCCCGCCCGATGCAATTTCGCAGAACCGCTCATCCATGCCCAGCGCATGCACTTCTGGATCTTCCGGAAGCTGCCAGTCCCCGCTCTCAACAACCTGTTGCGACCGGATCTCTCCTTGCGGTTTAGTCGAGAGCCGGCGCTCCACTTCCGAAACCAGCGCCGCAGCGGCCTCGCAAGTTTCAGCTCCCACAACCAGCCCGTGATTCTCCAGAATCAAAACATCCGGCTTGCTGTCGAGTTCCTCCTGAATGCGGCCCGCCAGCGGAAACCCGGGATGAATATACGGAATCCAGCACCAGCGCAATCCTTCCAGCCTCTCAGCAATAGCATCTTGGCCATCGCTCTGAACCGCCCATGAAATCGTGCGGACCGAATGCAAATGGATCACCACCGCATGCGGCATCACGGCATGCATGCTGGTCTCAACCGAGGGCCGCAGCCGCGCGCCGCAGGGCGTCTGATATTCGCGCGTGGTGTCGCGGCCGGCATTCATGTCCTGAATCACATCCGCGAGCGGCACCGGAAGAAACATCTCCTCCCGCGCTGCATTCACCAGCCATTTGCCTGACGCTTTGATCCACAGCGTTCCGTCCTCTTTCCAGGACGTGTTACCGCCGCCCGCCTGCGCCAGGTCCAGGTCCTGGCCCAGCTTGGCCGATACCTGTGCTAATTCTTCAATGCTGCTCATCGATCCGATATCTCTCGCCCGGTTGTGTCGCGAATTCCAAAATCGGTCCATCCTCTTTGACTTCAATCGGGCTATTGTCTTTCGCATTCGTGACCCGCACTCCCGTCGTCTTCCAGGGATTCACCAAACGTGCGGTCGCGCCGCGCTCGCTCACAATCTCGATTTGCGACACAGTCTTTCCGTCCCACGCCGCCGAGACCAGAAACGCCCCCACCGCACGCAGATTCCGAAACCACGCTGGTCCCAAATTCTGCGTATTCGGAAACAGGCGTAACGTTCCGGTGTAGCTCTGCAGCAGACACTCGTTCAGCACCGCCGGCAGCGAAAGATTTTCGGTCCACACGCCCATGCGCATCATAAAATCGAAATCGGTGGTGTCTTTGTACCGTCCGCCCGTCTGCCGCACGCGATCCTGCACAATGCCGTTGGGCATCAGGCAATAACGCACCTCTCGTTTGAACCAATCCAGATCCAGCATTCCCAACCGCGCCCGAATCAACGGCTGATACACGATATCGTTGCCGCCCTCCAGCCGGATCGTTCGAGCCGTGCGTCGCGCCAGCGCCAGTTCAGCGTCGGAGGAATGCAACCCCACTCGCTCGCCCGGAAACACCGGAGCCAGCGTCACCGGTATGTTGTAGATCCAGCCCACCGGCGCGTCGCGCACATCCACCCATACATCGCCCGCACGAGGATAGGGAGCGAGATTCGACCGGATATGAGACCAGCGCTCTCGCCTGTCGGCATCGGTTTTCAAGATCTTCGAGCCTTTCACCACAGCTTCGAGCAGGAAATCGATGAGCGCCAGATCCATAATGCAATCCCGATTCAGACGGAAATCCACTGTGCATCCCCAATTCTCCGGAGAAACGGTGGGGATCACGTGATACTTGCCATCCGATCCGCGCTTCACGTACGCGGCAATGAAATCCGCCGCCGCGCGCAGCAGCGGATACACGCGCCGCAATATCTGCTCATCCTGCGTATACAGGTAATGCCACCACAGGCTTTGCACCACCCACGGCGTTTCGCAGATTTCATAACCCCATGGCGGCGCTGGGTACGGGACCACTTGGCTCGGAACCGGATACGCTGAATGCGGGAAGTACGCTCCGGGCAGACCGAACTTCTCGCGCGCATAATTCTCCGACATCGCGAGAAGGCTCTCCACCAGTTCGATATAGGGAAGGTGCTGCTCGACATGATTGCTCGAAAACACGCCCCAGAACACCTGCTGCGTGTTGTAATTCATGTGGTAGTCGCCGTGCCAGGCCGTACCAATGTGCCCGCTCGTCCAATTACCGAACAGCCCCGGCGCAATCTTACCCGGCCGCAGACAGCAAGCCAGCCAGTACTGGTTGTGATACCACCAGCGCTCCAGTTCTTCATCTGCAAACTCGACCGCCGACTGCGACCAGTATTCGAACCAGAACTGATTCGAACGCTTCTGAATCTGCTCGACAGGAATCTTGGAGAGGCGTTGCGCCTCGTCTGCTGCATACCGGACGCTCTCCGGATGATCTCTCGGCGTAAAGAGCCCGATATCGATTCTCAATTGCTGCGGACGTTTGCTGCGCAGCCCTTTCCCCTCGACCGTCCATTCGCCCTGCACCCGCCCATAAAGCGCCATGTTGCGATCTTTCGGCGAAGGCGGCGGATTCGGCCCAACAGTCGCCGGGAACAGTTGAGAGCCCGAAAACCACGCACTACCCGCTTCGACTCCTGCATCCGCCTTCGGTGCAGGCAACTGCGCCTTCTCGTCAATGTTTGGATAATAGACAACCGATTCAAAGTGACCGGGAGCGTCGCTCCAAATGCAAACGTGCCCGGTCGTTGTATTCACGAACGCTTGCACCTGAACCGGACCAGTGCTCGTTTCGAGATTCAAGCTGTAATGACCGAATGCCGGATCAAGCGCCTGCTCCTTCACGCGAACCTGATTCGGGTCCCAGTGAATCCAAACAATCCCGCAGGGCCACGGCCGCGGCCAGATCTCCGCATAGGAAGCAGCCACCTTTTCGGTGTACTCGCGAAAGAACGGAATTTCGCGTTCCAGATAAGTCAAGTCCGGCTTGCCTTGGCGTTTTGCCTCATCGCTCGCCCGTTGCCAAAGCTTCAGCAGTTCTGCGAACGTCAGGACATGCGAATAGTTGTCTTCACTAACGCGAATATCCCAGGAATCCGATTTTCCAATGTGCAATCCCAGTGCATCCGGCCGCGCCGTAACACAAACCCCAATATCGCCATTGCCGAGCAGCATGCCTTCGAAAAAATCGGGCGTGGGCAAATTCCGTACAATCCGATGGCGCCTCGCTCGCGCAGTGCCCGTCAGATCCAACGGCCCCGCTTTAGTAGCCGCTGCCGCAAGCGCGCTCGATAGCAGGAAGTCTCTACGGGTTGACGGCATCTCGCAATTCCATTAGATCGGATGAGCTGCCAGGTTCTTGCGGTGTCAAGTAAACACCGTGTTCCACGCGCGCGGGATGCACAAATCGCTCGCGCAGATGCGGAATGTATTCGAGAAACACCACCGGATGCCCAAGAGCGATATGGTTGAACAACACCAGGTGTTGATGAATCTGACCCATATCGCCAACGTGCGGCACAACCGGCAACCCGAACTTGCGCGCAAGCAGGCTGACCGTGAGAAACTCGCTGATTCCCGCGACGCGCGTGCAATCCACCTGCACAAAATGCACCGCGTTTTCGCCGATGAAGTTCTTGAACAGCACTCGATTGGGAACGTGTTCGCCGAGCGCGATCCGGAGCGGCGCTATCCGCGCGGCTAACCTGCGATGCGCCGCGACGTCGTCCGGATGGGTCGGCTCTTCAATCCAATACGGTGCAATATCGCGCAACCGGGCGCACATATCCACAGCTTGCGGGAAGGTCCATTGCTGGTTCACATCCAGCATCACAAGCGCGTCTTCTCCTACAAGCTGCCGCAGCATCTGAGCCCGCCTCACGTCGCGCTCCGGATTAGACGAGCCCACCTTCAATTTGAACGCCCGAAATCCCCGGTCGATTGCGCGCCGCGCATTTTCCTTCACCCGCTCGTCGTCGTATCCGAACCAGCCGACGGATGTGTCATACCCCGGATAGCCGGTTCGTAGTACCTGCTCATTGCCCCGCTGATTCTCCAGCAATGCGATCACATCGTCTTCTGTCAGCGCATCTTCGAGATAGCTGAGATCGAGCAGTCCTAAAATCTGCTCCTGCGATAAATCAAGCAACAGCCGCCACAGCGGGACGCCTCGTGTCTTCGCCCACAGATCGAAGCACGCGTTTGTGATGGACGCGAGCGCCAGATGCACGGCTCCCTTATGCGGTCCCAGCCAGCGCAGTTGCGGATGATCCGCGAGCGTCCGGCTGAACCGTCCAAAACCCGCCATCAGGTCCTCAACTTCTTTGTTCAACAGCGCGCCCGCCAGCATCTCAATCAGCTCGCAGATAATCCGGTTACCCTCGCCCAACGTAAGCACAATGCCCGTTCCAGTGATTCCGCTCTGGGCTTTCAGCAGCGTAACGGCCAGGCAATACTCCGGGTTGGAATGCACCGCATCGGTTCCTGCCCCCGGCGGCAACGCATACCGTGCGTCGAATGCACGAACCGACTGGATTACATGCTCCATGAGAACGCATTCTATTTATAAAACTTCGATAAACTTGCACCGCATGCAACGCTCTCCACTTCCCGTTGGCTTCCTGATCAGCCTTATCCTGGTCCCCGGCATCGCTCTCTCCCAAACGGACCAACGGACCGCTTGGTATCGCGAAGCGAAATTCGGCATGTTCATTCACTGGGGGCCTTACTCAGTCGCCAGCGTTGAGGCATCCTGGCCCATCATGCGTCCCTCGAAACAATTCCCCATTTCGGAGATGGAGTACCGGGCGCTTCCGGCGCAATTCAATCCGGTGAAATTCGATCCGTATGCCTGGATCGCGCTCGCCAAAGCGGCCGGCCAGCGCTATATGGTCTTCACCACCAAACACCACGACGGCTTCTGCATGTTCGATTCTTCCTACACCAGTTACAAAATCACGAACACGCCCTACGGCAAAGACATCGTGGGCCAGCTTGCCGAGGCGTGCCATCGCGAGCACATGCCGGTCGGTTTCTACTACTCGCCGCCCGATATGAATCACCCGGCCTATCGCGATGCGTCCCAGCCCGCCAGCAAAAACTGGCATGGCGAGCCTACCCGCATGCAGTGGCCGATCTATCTGCACTACATGGAGCTGCAACTTCGCGAATTGCTGACACGCTACGGGAATATCGCGCTGATTTGGTTCGACGGCCTCGACCATCAGGAGAAATACGATGGCTACCACATGCAGCGCGTCATTCACGATCTCCAACCGGCGACCCTCATGAACAATCGCATCGGCATTCCCGGCGACTTCGAAACACCCGAGCAGTTTCTCCCCTCGGCGATTCCGGTCAAGGGCAATCTCCTCGATTTCGACCATCGCGATACCGGCACGAAGCCAGGCGCCGTTCCGCGTCCGGAAGATTTCCGCCTCTGGGAAACCTGCATGACGATCAATCGCACCTGGGCCTACAACAAGAATGATCGGGACTTCAAGTCCGCCAAGGATCTGGTCCGCACTCTGATCGAAGTAGCGAGCCGCGGAGGCAACTTTCTGCTCGACGTCGGCCCCGAGCCGGACGGAACCATTCAACCCGAATTTCAAGATCGCCTGCGTGCCATGGGCGCATGGCTTCGCGTGAACGGGGAAGCGATTTACGGCACCACGTACGGCCCGCTGCAAACCCTCTCTTTTGCACGTACCACCAGCAAGGGATCGAACATCTATTTACACGTGTTCGACTGGAATCCAAATCAACTCGTGATTGACAACTTTCCCGGTAAGGTCGCGTCCATATCTTTACTGGCAAATGGCCGCTCCATCTCTTACAAGCAAGGCTCCAGCACTCTTTCTATCGACACTCACTCGATCACGCCCGATCCGTACGCGACGGTTTTCAAAATTACGACAGAACCCTGAGCGTCAGCGAGGGGCGCATCGAATCTCGAAACCTACAATCGAATAGGAAACATCCATGAACCGCCGACAATTCAATGCTCTCGTACTTGGTGCAGGCTCCGTATGCCAGCCCTTGAGAACCGGTGCGCAAACCCCCAGATTTCAGCCCACCTGGGACTCCCTCGAAAAACATCAGGTTCCCGAATGGTTCCAGGACGCAAAGTTCGGCATCTTTATTCACTGGGGCCTCTATTCAGTGCCTGCTTGGGCGCCTCCCACAGGCGAACTCGGGAAGGTCGATTGGAACACCTGGTTCACCAATAATCCATACGCCGAGTGGTATCTGAATTCTCTGCGCATCATAGGCTCACCGACCTACAAACATCACATCGCCACCTATGGGAAGAATTTTGACTACTACCAATTCGCCCAAGCCTTCAATCAGGGCACGCGCAACTGGCATCCCGGAGATTGGGCCGCGCTCTTTCACAAAACCGGTGCTCGTTACGTTGTACTGACGACGAAGCACCACGATGGATTCCGCCTCTGGCCCTCGAAGGTTCAAAATCCCAAAGCCCCTTCGACAAAAATCACCGCCCAGCGGGATATCGCCGGCGACTTGACCCATGCGGTCCGCGCCGCCGGAATGAAAATGGGGCTCTATTACTCGGGTGGCTTGGACTGGACTTTCACCACCCAACCCATCGTCCACCGCGAAGACCTGCTTGCTCGCGTCCCTCAATCGCCTGAGTACGCTCATTATGCCGATGCGCATTGGCGCGAGCTGATCGAACGTTATCAACCCTCCGTCCTTTGGAACGACATCAGTTATCCCAAGCTCGGCCAGGTGCCGCAAATCTTCGCCCAGTACTACAACAGCGTGCCGGATGGATTGGTGAACAACCGTTTCAACGCTCCCTTTGCTGACTTCACGACCCCCGAGTACGCCAAGTACAACAAGATCACCGAAAAGAAATGGGAATCGTGTCGCGGTCTGGGGTTCAGCTTCGGATACAACCAGGTGGAAGGCCCCGAGCAAGTAATCGCGCCCGATAAGTTGGTTGCCCTGCTCGTCGATATCGTGAGCAAAAATGGCAATCTGCTGCTGAACGTCGGCCCTAAGTCTGACGGCACAATTTCCGATATACAACTGGACCGCCTGCACAAACTCGGCGCCTGGCTCGCGGCCAACGGCGAAGGCCTTTTCGGATCGCGCCCCTGGGTGCGCCCGTCAGCAACGTCTCCGGACGGTACGGACGTGCGCTTCACAAAGAAAGCGGATTCGCTGTATGTCTTCTTCTTGAGCCGCCCCCAAGGAACGGCATTGACCATTTCGGGTGTAAAAGCCGCCGCAAACACAACTGCACACATCTTGGGCGGCAATCATCCAGCTTCCATTTCCCAAAACGGCAGCAATCTGGTAATTCAGAGCAAGGGCAACTTGCCCGAAAGCTATGCTCTTGTCGTGAAGCTCACGCCCGCGCCACAGAATCTCGCCTGAGGTAGATTATGGACCTCAACCGGCGTGAATTCATTGCTTCGCTCGCAGCAGCCGCGGTACCCGTCACCGCCGCGCGCAAAA
Source organism: Bryobacteraceae bacterium (assembly GCA_035651215.1). GTDB lineage: Bacteria > Acidobacteriota > Terriglobia > Bryobacterales > Bryobacteraceae > Bog-105. Next base: position 79,024 of record DASRGE010000022.1, on the reverse strand, counting down.
TCTACCTGGTCCCGAACTTTCATCCGGCAAGCTGCGGCTGGCTCACCACCTTTTCAAAAGAGCGCGTCTATTGCGCCAACAGCTATCTGAATCACCTCGATCGCGTGCGCGACGATCCGAATTACAAGTTCGTGATGTCCGAAGTGAACAACATCATTGCCATCATGAATTTTCAGCCGCAGCGGATTCCGGAACTCCGGCAGCGCGTCGCCCAGAAGCGCGTCGAGCTGGTGAACGGATATTTTCTCGAATCCGCCATCAATCTCTCGGGAGGAGAAGCGCTGGTCCGCTTAGGCGTCCTCGGCCTGCAATGGTACCGGCGGGTATTTGGGCTCACGCCGCGTTACTCGTGGAACATCGATGTGTGCGGCACGCACGAGCAAATGCCCCAAATCGCCGCGGGACTCGGCCTCGAAGCGCTCGTCTACACTCGCCGGAATCCCACCGGAAAAACGATCTTCTGGTCGTACGCTCCCGATGGCTCTCGCATCCTCACGCTCTGCCCCGGCCACTACAGCGAAGCCTCGTCGATCTTTAACACGAAGCAGCCGCTGGACGAGCCACAACTCACTGAACTCAAGAATTTCTTCGCATCGAAAGACGCCATCACTCCGGACGATGCGCCCATCCTGGTGTTGGCCGGAGCAGGCGATTACGCACTTGCCCCGCAAGTAAAAAAGTACCCAAGCGAATTTCTCCGCCAGTGGGCCGCGTTCGCGCCCGATCGCCCTATTGCCTTTGCCACGCTCAGCGAATATGTCGATGCCATTCTGCCGGAAATTCATTCGGGCCGCACTGCGCTTCCTTCGACGCACGCCGGCACGGCCTACGATTTCGACGCCTTCTGGATCGAGAATCCGCGCGTAAAGACGCTCTACCGCCGCAATGAGCACGCACTGCAAAGCGCCGAAATTCTCGCCACCGCCGCCAGTTTGCGCAAGAATTATCGATACCCCTCCGAACGCCTGTACGATGCCTGGATTCTCATGTGCCTCAACATGGATCGCAACACGCTGTGGGGTTCTGCCGGTGGCATGGTTTTCGTCGACGCCAATTCGTGGGACGTTAATGATCGCTTCACATGGGTGAGCAACACGGTCGATGATGTGGCGCAGAACGCCGGTCAGGCGCTGGTTCCTTCGGGAGAAGGAGTCGGCCTGTTCAATCCTTTGAACTGGACGCGCAACGATCCCATTCGCGTGCAGTTGCCCAAAGGAAACAGCATTGCGGGCGGCGACTGCGAACAATTGCCGGACGATTCGGTGCTGTTTCAATGCAACATTCCATCCACCGGCGTTCGCGTATCGAAACTGAAGAACCAGCCCGCGCAGCCGCCGAAATTCATCGCTCTTCCCGATGTGCTGGAAACTCGCTATTACCGGCTGCGCATCGATCCAAGCACGGGCGATCTGGTCAGCTTGAAATTTCATGGTTCCGATCGCGAGCTGTTGGCCGGCCCTGCGAATGTGATCGTGGCCGAGCGCCCGCTCACACAGGATAAAGATCCCGGCGATCACATGCCGCCGCGGCCCGAACGCAAGCGGCTCGCCACTTCGAGCGACAAGCTCGGTGCCGTGCACTTCAGCAAAGGCCCGGTCGCTGCCACTCTCGAAATAACGGGCACCTTCTACGGCGGCGGAGCTATCCGCCGCACGGTGCGCTTCTACCGCGATTACCCGCGCATCGATTTCGAAACCGAACTGAACGATATTCCGAACTACACCGTCGTTGTTTCCGAATTTCCCTTCGCCGAGGAAATCGCCGAGATCCGCCGCGGCATCCCGTTCGGTTTCTCGCATGGCGCTTGGGCCAAGCCCAATCCGCAACTGCATGGCTGGACCAAGGGCATCGTGCCCGCCATCCGCTGGATCGATTATCAGTTCGCAAATGGTGGAGGGGTTGCTTTACTGGACCGAGGTCTGAGCGGCCGCGAGCTGAACGCCAGCACGCCCATCATCTATTTACTGAACGCAGAAGACAAATACTGGGGCTATCCCAATCCGTGGCTGAGCGGGAAGGGAAGACATGTGCTCGAATACGCGTTACTGCCGCATCACGCATCGTGGGCGCAGTCACGCGTTCCGCAATTCGCCTGGGAATACAACTCTCCGCCAACCCCCATTCCTGGGGCGGCTCTCCAAAATATTTCGCCGCTGGTTGAAACCTCGCCCAACGTAATCGTGGAAGCGATCCGGCGCGAAGACAACCACGTCGAACTGCGTTTCGTCGAGTGTTTTGGCTATCCGGGTATCGCCGATATCAAACTGAATTTCCGGCACACAGCCGCCGCGCTCACCGATTTGACAGGAAAACAGAAGTCGGCTCTGTCGAAAGCGGACCAGTATCATATCCCCGTCCGCCCTCAGCAAATCGTCACCCTGCATTGCGAGGTCACATCGTTCGTGCCCGTGCCCGAGCCGGTCAAAGCTTGGGATCCGTTCGTGCCCGAGGCGAAACTGCCTGCTCTCCACGCCTATGATCCGTCGCTGATCGGACATCCGCCCTTCGGCACATAAACTCCATGAACGCAGAACGCCAGTTCCGCATCGCCGTCCGTAAATTCCCGCCGTTTGAATCGGCCATCCGAAAACAATGGGACGCCTTCGAAGCGCAGGAACGCACCGGCCTCGTTCTCGATGCCCAGGCGTTCGATCTTCATCCCTTAGCCGACGCCGTTTTCAAGCAGCATTGGGACGTCGTATTTCTCAACACCGATTGGATGGCCGCCGCGCATTCCGGCCGCGCGGTGCTCAACCTCGCGCCGCTCATCGAAACCCATCCGCCCGATGGATATCCCGACGCCTGGACGCCTTCTGTTCTCCGCCTCCAAAATGTCGACGGCTACATTCTCGGCTTGCCGTACCACGATGGCCCCGAATGCCTGATCTACCGCAAAGACCTCTTTGAAAAGGCAGAGGAACAGCGTGCTTACGAAGCCCGCTTCGGCCGTCCTCTCTCCCTCCCCAAAACCTGGAGCAAATTCGAGCAGATTGCGCGGTTCTTCCATCGCCCGGAACAAAACCTCTATGGCAGCGTCTTCGCCGGTTTCCCGGACGGCCACAACACCGTTTACGATTTCCTGATCCAACTCTGGACGCGCGGCGGCGAGTTTGTGGACCCATCGGGAAACATCCAATTCGAAACCGAAGCCGCCGCAGAAGGTCTCGCGTTTTACCGCCAACTCTTGCAAAGCGGTTCCGCGACGCATCCGAATTGCAGTCAAATGGATTCCGTAAAATCCGGCTTGGCGTTTGTGAACGGCGAAGTCGCCATGATGGTCAACTGGTTCGGCTTCGCGGCGATGGCCGAAACCTTCGAACATTCGCGCGTCAAGGGCCGTGTGGATATCGCGGATGTACCCTGCACCGAAGCCGGCTCGCCTGTTTCATTGAACGTCTATTGGATTCTCTCCATCGCAGCCAGCAGCCGCCATCCCGAGGTCGCTTACAAATTCCTATGCCATTGCGCAACCGCCTCGATGGACAAACTTCTCACACTGGAGGGAGGCACCGGCTGCCGCAAATCGACCTGGAACGATCCTGACGTGAACCGCATCGTCCCGTTCTATAACCGCTTGGAAGGTTTACATCGGAACGCGCGCGAATTGCCGCGCATGGCGCAGTGGCCCCAAGTCGCAGCCATCATCGACGAAGTCATCACCGCGACGATCCACTCCGATAAACCAATTGCGGAAATCCTCCGCTCAGCCCAGAACAGAACCACGAGCGTGTGCGAGCGGCATCTGCCATCATGATTCAAGAATGCAGCCCTTCCGCGCGACTCTGTTTGCACTCATATTCACACTGGTCGCCTGCTCCGCGGGCGGCCAGCGCGGCATCGCCGATAAACGCAGCGACTTCAAACGATTTATGCCCATGACCGGCAGCCCCTCCAAATACGGCCTGCGCGTAGTGCGTCCATTTTTCAAATCCGCAAACCGGGCGCAGATCCTTCGCGCCATCGAGAGCGCCTGCCAAGGAGGCCGGGAAGGCAGATCCGTTTTCAATGAGGAAAAACAGACAGGCTATTACGTGAACTGCAATCCTCGCAACCGGCAGTTGTTGAATGGCTACGTGCCGGCCAATCCTGAGCGCCAACCGCACAGCCGGCCGTAATAAATCGATCACTCATACCGAAGCACCACAATCGGATCCACCCTCGATGCCCGGATCGCCGGCCACACGCACGCCGCAAGCCCCGCTCCGAGCAGCAGGATCGCCACCGCGATAAACGAAACCGGATCTGCTACGGAAACGCCCCAGATGAGCGACCCCAACCAGCGCGTCGCGACCAGCGCACCCACCACTCCGGCAAAAATACCCACAACCACCAACCGCAGCGCTTCTCCGAAAATCAACCGGACAATTGTGGACCTCGCAGCTCCCAGCGCCAACCGCACTCCCAGCGCTTGCATCTGCCGCGACACCGAGTAATTCAGAACACCGTAAATTCCAATCACGCACAAAGTAAGCCCGAGCCCAGCAAACACGCTAAATAGAAACACGCTGAATCGCGGTTCGGCAAAGCCCTCGTCATCCAAAATCTTTTGTACCGGCTCGACTCGCATTACCGGCTGTTCGGGATCCACCGCATGAATGCGCGACGTGATCGCAGCAGCCAGGCTCGAGGGCGGCACACGCGTTGAAACCAGCAGCATGGGATGGATGAACGCCTCCAGGAAACCCGTCGTGGTGTAGGGCACATAGATTTCTGGATATGTTTCTTGTTCGAGCCCGACATTCCGTATATCTCCCACCACCCCGACAATTCGGAATGTATCGTCCGCAAGCTTTATTGGCTCGCTCTTCAATTCCGGTAGGCGTATCGAGCGCCCCACCGCCTGCCCATCCGAAAAATACGTGTGTACCAACGTCTCGTTCACCAGCGCGACGTGGCGGCCCAACTCCACATCCTGTTCGCTAAAACCCGTCCCTTGTTTAACCGGAATGTGAAATACGGACGGATAGCTGGCATTGATCTGGCTGAACACGACGGGCCGCCTCTGGCCGGTACGGTTGCCCGGAACCTCTACTCGCACGCCCCAATTCGCGAAGGGATAAACAAACGTATTCAGCGCGATATCCCGAATGCCGGGAACGGTTCGTACACGGCCTACAATTTCGCGCATCACCTGATTCCGCGCGGTAATGGTGCCATAATGAGTCTCCGCCAGCGGAATTTCCAGGCTCAACACTTTCGCCGGATTGTATCCAAGCTTCACGTCCTGCAACTTCATCAGCGTTCGGATCACCAGACTTGCGCCCACCAGCAGCATCAGCGCCAGCGCCACTTCTGCCACCACCAGAACCTTGCGCAGCCTCCCCTCCTGCAAACTCCCGGCGAAGCCACGTCCGGCATTCCGCAAGGTAGCGGCGAGCTCGGTTCGGGACGCCTGAAACGCCGGCGCGATTCCGAACAGCATCGCAGTCAGCAGCGACAGTCCGAGCGTAAACAACAGCACTGCAACATTGAGCGAGATCTGCGCCTCATCGGGAATCGTGCCCGTCGGAATCAGCGCAACTACGGCGCGCAGTCCCGCGAACGCGAGCGCCGTGCCAAGCAAACCCGCGGCGATGCCCACCAGCAGACTTTCGGTGAGTAACTGCCGCACAATTCGCAACCGGCCCGCCCCGAGCGAAGCGCGTACCGCCATCTCGCGGCTCCGGGCCGCCGCGCGCGCCAGCATCAGGTTTGAAACATTCATGCAGGCAATCAAGAGCAGCAGCGATACGGCGCTGAACAGGATCCATAATTGCTTGCGGATGCTGCTCGGATACGTCTCGTAAAAGTTATCGAGCTTGACCTGAAACTTGTCGTGCGGATAGATCGGATTGCGCGAGAAAATGTCCGCGATTACCGGATGCAGATCCGCCTCCGCCTCGGCATCAGTCACGCCCGGCTTAACCCTGCCGATCACGTTGATATAGCGCACACCCTCCACCACCCGACCGGGCTGAAACACGATGGGCAAATACACGTCGGCGCCGCGCCACATGAACCGCGGCGGCATCACCCCCACCACGGTTCGCACCTTATCATTCAACCGCAGCGTTGTCCCGATTACATGTGGATCTCCGCCGAAATGTCTTTGCCAGAACTTGTAGCCTAAGACTGCCACTGGCTGAGCATCTACGCCTCCATCGCCGGGGCCAATGTAACGGCCCAGCAGCGGCGCCACTCCCAAAACCTGAAACGTGTTGGTGGTGACAAAGTTTCCACGCAAGCGTTCCGGATTTGAGGTTCCCGTCAGCAGAACATCGCTGATCGTCGATGCAATCAGGCCCTGGAAAATGTGGCTGTGATTTGCGATCTCGAGATATTGGTCCGGCGTGTAGGGAGTAAAAGTGAAATTGTGCTGCGGCTCGCGCACCCGGATGCTCATCAATGTTTCGGGATGAGCATAGGGAAAGGGATCGATAATGACGCCGTAAATGACGCTGAAAATTGCCGTGGTCGCCGCGATTCCAAGCGCCAGCGAGACAATTGCCGTCACAGCAAACCCTCGGTTCTGCAAGAGACCGCGGCTGCCAAATCGCACGTCTTGCTGAAAATGAACAAACCACGAAAGCAATGCCACGTTGGACGTCTCCGGTCTCAGTTTTTTGCAATCTCTTAAATTTTTATTGACACTCTCGCTTTTCCCTGTTACAGCAGTATATCGGAGAGGGATTTACTCTCCTTCAGGGGCTAATTGTGAAACGTTGCAGGTTTTTGGCGCTGCTTGCGGCCGCCATATTTCTGAATTTGCTCGCAGTCTGGACGGCTTCCGCGCAAACCTATCGCGCGCAAATCCGCGGGCTGGTCACAGATCAGAGCGGCGCTGTCTTGCCGGGCGCCACCGTGACTCTCTCCAACAAAAGTACCGGCGTGACCACAACCAAACAGAGCGACTCGGCAGGTTTGTACGTCTTCGATTACGTCGATCCCGGAACCTACACCGTCACCGTCGAAGCGCCCGGTTTTGGAAAATTCGTACAGGAAAACGTCGTGGTGCAATCGGGCGGCGATGTCACCGTAAACGCGACCATGAATCCCGGAACTCTCCAGCAAAGCGTCACTGTTTCCGGCGAGCCTCCCGCCGTAGAGTTCAATTCCACCAACCAGGAACTAACCATCGACACCAAAATGTCGAACGATACGCCGCGTCTGGATCGGAATCCGTTTAAACTGACTTTGCTGGAGCCTGCGGCCATCAACACGCGCGGCGAGATGCAGCCGTATAATTCCTGGGCGCCGAACAGCGTCGATTTAGGCGGCGGCACCAACTTGAAGAACAACCTGCTGGTCGACGGAAGCCCCATCGGTCTCGGCCACAAAGCCGGTTATCCGCCCAATCAGGACGACATTCAGGAAACCATCGTCTCGCAAAACAGCGTGGAAGCCGAATCCGGCCACAGCGCTGGCGGCCTCATCAGTCTCACCACGAAATCGGGAACCAATGAATGGCACGGCCAGGCATTCTATCTGGGCCGCTACCCGTGGTTAAGCGCGGAAGCCGATCGCACCAGGTTCAGCGAGAACGCCCAGCGCCAGAACATGTTCGGCGGCACGCTCGGCAATCCCATCATCCATAACAAGCTGTTCAACTTCTTTTCACTCGAAGACTGGCGCGTCGGAAGTCCGAACAGCTATGTCGTCACTGTTCCGACAGCTTTGGAGCGGCAGGGCGATTTCTCGCAATCGTACAACATCCATGGTGGCCTCCGGACGATTTACGATCCGTACAGCACAGTCATCAACGCGGATGGAAGCGTGACACGTACCGCTTTCCCAGGAAATAAAGTCCCGGCCAGCCGCTTCGACCCGCTCTCCGCCAAGTTTATGGCTGCGTTTTGGGACCCAAACAATCCCGGTGACAATATCACTGGGGTCAATAACTTTAAGCATGGCTACGTCGACCGCTATAACTACTACAACTTCTCCGATCGCGTCGATTACTATCTAAGCGATACGTGGCGCATTTCAGGTCATTACGGCCGCTATTACACCACCGATGTTCCCGGCAATCCGACGCCGAATAACTCGGAACTGTATCAGCCGGCCGGCTCCGTGCGGAGCGCCGATCAGGTCTCAGCCGATGCCATTTGGACTATGAGCCCGGCAACCGTGGTGAATTTTCACGGAAGCTGGAACGATCTTACCGATGCTTATCGCTCGAAAGACCTGGGAGGCAATGGATGGGCCCAGTTCTGGCCAAACAATAACTTCTATCAGTCCTACCAGCAGGCGTCGAAGGGCGTCCCGGTCTATTTCCCGAATTTGAACATCGGCGGAAACTCCTTTGGCGGTCCGAATTTCTTCTGGAACCAGGTCCCATCCGGCGAATCCTTCAGTGTCAACCTCTCGCATCAGAAAGGTTCGCATTACTTCAAGGCAGGCTTTGAATACCGGCGCAGCGGCGGACCGACGCTAGTCACTGGTCTCTCCAGCTTCCATTTCAATTCCTCGCTCACCGCCAACACGTACAATAATCCAGACACTTCTCGCTATGGCGACCAGTTTGCCACGTTCCTGCTTGGCGCGCTCGATGACAGCTCGGAAATGATCGGCGGTCCCTCTCCAAATCCCGTCGACGATTTCTTTGGCGTGTACTTTGGCGACGATTGGAAGATTACGCGCAATCTTACTCTCACGTATGGTTTGCGTGACGAGTATGAGACAGCGTGGCACGATCCTTCTCACAACCTCTCGCAAGGCCTGAACCTGTCCTTAATTGACCCGACGATTGCGGCCAATCCTCCAACCATGCCGTCTCAGGTAACTTCCATCGTCGGGAATAACTACACGAGCTATAACGGCATGTGGGCCTATACGAGCGCCAGCCATCCTGGCATGTGGCATCCGCAAAATTTCGCGCTCCAGCCGCGCTTCGGCCTTGCTTACCGGTTGAACGATAAAACAGCGATCCGTTTTGGCTACGCCTTGTATTACACGCCTACCGAATATCTTTTCACTTCGGCGCCCGTATCCGGATTCGAGGACATCGAATTCCTGGAGCCGCCGCTCTTCGGAGTGACCGGATATCAATATGCGGCGCCCCTGCAAAATGGAATCCCGCAGGAATCTCTCTCTAATCCATTCCCCGCGAGCAGTCCGCTAGCCCCCATTGCCGGCCGCGCGGCTGGAAGTAATACGGGCCGCGGAGGCTCACCGCTGATCTGGTATCCGGCCAATATGCAAAAGGAGTACAACCATCGCCTCAATCTGACCATTGAGCATCAATTGCCAGGTCAAATAGTTGCTTCCGTGACTTTATTTGCTAATTACGGAGACCAGCAATACAACCAGGCGCTAAATAACCTCAACCCGCTTGTCCACATGCAGTATCAGAGTGGACTGAATGCAAAGGTGGCGAATCCTTTTTATCATTACCTGAACACAACCATCATTCCAGGGCCGCTATATAGCCAGCAGACTGTTCCTCTCAGTTCGCTACTGGTGAAATATCCGCTTTACGGCCCGCTATATCAGATCGGTGTATTAGGAGCAGGAGAGCAGTATAAGGATGTCGAGGTCAAAATACAAAAGCGATTTAGTCACGGCTATAACTTCTTGTTCGGCTACATTTACATCCGCGAGAAAACGCAGGGTTTCTGGAACGATCTCGAAACATACCAAAACCAACTGGTCTGGCAGGACAGCAACCAGCCGCATCACCGTGTGACCGCTGCGTTTACTTATGAGCTGCCGCTCGGAAAGGGAAAGACTTATCTGGCGAGCCTGCCCACAGTCGCCGATGCCATCATCGGCGGTTGGCAAATCACCGGGCTCATCACCTACACCAGCGGCGATTATCCCAGATTCGGTCAGGCTTTGAATGTAAGCGGCAATCCGTGCGTATCGAATCCGACCATGCAGCAGTGGTTCAACAAATCCGTGTTCTCGCTACCCTCCGGCTATGCGATCCAAACTAACCCGGTGCAGTACTCCTGCCTCACGGGACCCAGTTTCTTTGATCTGGACGCCAGCCTGCTAAAGAACTTCCACATCACCGAAAGAGTCCAGGCCCAACTCAAGATGACGGCATACAACGCCACCAACAAGCTCAACCTGGGTGACCCGGATACCAACTTCTCGGATGCGGATTTCGGACAGGCGCTGTTCCAGGGCTCTCCCGGCGGCCAGTTCGGCGCCCAGACAGCCGTGTACGGAAACCAAAGCGGCCGCCAGGTAGAACTCGGGTTTAAACTAATCTTTTAACGCGGTCTGGCCACTTGCTCACGCGCGTGGTTCTGTACAGCTAACAGAACCGCGACCGCAAGGGAGCGGCCGTTAGTTTGCCGATGCAGTACCTCACTCGCCGCAACTTTGCCCGCCTCCTCGCCTTGCCCGCCGCGCGGCTCTTCGCCCAGCAACCCGGACCCGGCATGGCCTCGCGCGGGGTGAAGCCCGCTCCGCGCGGCAAACCGTCCGGCCTCCCGTTTCACGCGCGCTTCACCGACATCGCCGCGCAGGCCGGCCTGAAAGAAATCGTTGTTGCCGGCCATCCGAACCGCGCCGATTACGTTATCGAGGCCATGAGCTGCGGGGCCGCCTTCATCGATTACGACAACGACGGCTGGATGGATCTCTTCATCCTGTCCGGTTCGCGTTGGGGCGATCCGCCCGCTAATGCCTCGAACCGGCTCTATAAAAACAATCGCGACGGCACCTTCACCGACGTCACGAAGGATGCTTGTCTGTTTCACACCGGCTACTCCTATGGAGTAACTATCGGCGATTTCAATAACGACGGCTTTGAAGATATCTTCATCACCGGTTGGCCGCAGAACACGCTTTATCGCAATAATGGCAACGGAACATTTACGGAAATCACGAAAGAAGCGGGTCTCTGGAATCCGGAGCCCCGCTTCGGCGCCGGCTGCGCCTTTGTCGATTACGATCGCGACGGCCGCCTTGATCTGTTTGTTTCGAATTACGTGGCCTTCGATCCGAATACCGTCCCGCGCGCGGGCGAGGGCAATGCCTGTAACTACGAAGGCGTCTTCTGCGGTCCGCGCGGTCTGCCCTACGGCCGCCACTCGCTTTATCACAATAACGGCAACGGCACATTCACTGATGTTACTGCCGCGTCCGGAATCGGCAAAGCGCCTGCCGGTTACGGTCTGACTGTCGTTTCGGCCGATTTCGATAATGACGGTTGGCCCGATATCTACGTCGCCTGCGATTCCACACCCAGCCTCTTCTTCCGCAACAATCACGACGGAACATTTACGGAGCAGGGCATGGAGCGCGGCGTCGCGCTCAGCGAAGACGGAATGGAGCAGGCCGGCATGGGCGTCGGTATCGGCGATCTCCTGTTGAGTAGCGGCCTGGATATCGTAAAAACGCACTTTGCCGCCGATACACCCGCCGTCTACATCAACAATGGCAAAGGAGAATTCGAAGATGAAACTTTGCGCTCCGGTCTTGCCGTCGAAACCCGGTTTGTAAGTTGGGGCATCGGCATCGAAGATTTCGATAACAACGGCAGTCCCGATATCTTCTGGGTCACTGGGGGCATTTACCCGGAGTTGCAAAATAAACCCGATCAACCCTACAAAACGCCGCGCCTGCTCTTTCGCAATCTCGGCAACGGACATTTCGAAGAGTTAATCGATCAAGCCGGTCCCGCGCTGAACTCCCTCCACTGCAGCCGCGGCTGCGCTTTCGGCGATTTCGACAACGATGGCGATGTGGATATCCTGATCGTGAATCACAACGAACCGCCTTCGTTACTGCGCAACGATGTAACCGGCACGGATCACTGGATCAAAATCAAGCTGCATGGCGTCAAGTCGAATCGCAGCGCCATCGGCGGGCGCGTCACCGTGCGATACGCCGGTAAAATGCAGGTCCGCGAAGTCCTCGCGCAATCGTCTTATCTCTCCGCGAACGATACCCGCTTGCATTTCGGCGTGGGCGCCGCGTACACCGTGGCGATCGAAGTCCGCTGGCCGCTCGGTTCCATCGAGAAGTTCGCGAATGTCCCGGTGGATCGCTTAATTCACATCACCGAAGGAGCCGGCATCACACGCACCGAACCCTTTCGAAATGTCAACAGAACCCCGACCGTAAGGGAGGGGGCTTTGCGCGCAATGCGCTTTGCAATAGCACTAATCTGCTGCTGTCTTATTTCCGCCCAGCAGCCCGCGCCCGACATCGCTCATCTCAGTCAAATCGTCAAAGAGAATCCTACAAACGAGCAGGCCCGTGTCGAGTTAGCCGGCGCGCTTGCCGATAGCAATCGGCGCGATGAAGCCATCACCCAATTCCAGGAAGCTCTTCGCCTGAAGCCGAACGATCCGGACGCTCACTCCGGGCTCGGAATTGTTTTGCTCGAAACCGGCGACGTCGCTGGCGCAACCGAACATTTGGATCGCGCCTTAAAGCTCTACGGCCATATTCCCGATGCGGCGTACACCATGTATGTCCGCGCGAGAATTTACACCCGCCAGAACGATACGAAAAAAGCAGCAGCTCTGCTGACAGAAGCGGTTACACTTCGTCCCGATCTCGCCGAAGCCTGGTCGGATCTCGGCTTAGCGCGCAAAGCTCTTCTGGACGACAAAGGTGCGCTCCAAGCCTTCCGGCGCGCAGCCGAACTCAACCCGTCGGATGCCGTTGCCCAATACCGCCTGGGAGACGAGTATCTTCGTCAGAACCAGCCGCGGCTCGCCGCCGAATGCCTCGAAAAAGCATACCGTCTCAACCCGCAAGACCAGTCCACGTTGAACGCGCTGCAAATGGCTCTGCGCCGCGAAGGCAGAGTGCAGGAAGCGAATCAGATCAAGCAGAAATTGTCGGAACTGCTCGTTGCTCGCGATCGGGCCAATCAAAATGCAGTCGCCGCCATCAAAATAAACAACGAGGGCGCGAGCCTCGAAAAAGCGGGCAACCTGCCCGCCGCTGTCGAAAAGTACCGCGAGGCTCTAAATCTCTATCCCGACCATGTCGGCATCCGCGTGAACTACGCCATCGCGCTCTTGCGAACCGGCCAATGGACCGAAGGCCTCAATCAGTTACACGAAGCTGGGCTCCGCGACCCGGCGAACGCCAAAATCAAAGCTGCCCTTCAAGACGCCCTCTCCCAAGCTCCCCCCAACCTCATCCCCCACTGGAATACAGAACCCCGACCATGAGGGAGGGGCCACAACCCTCACGCATCTGCCCGCTCCAATACCTCTCGCAATCCTCCCGCCCGATACCATCGGTATCCATATCCTTCGACCGTAAGGCGATGCTTGCCGGACTCATCGGCAACACTGTGCTCCTCAGAAAGAAGATTCACCAGTTTATGTCCCTGCTTCCCCTGAAGCCCGGTATCCAGCCGGACCACACGTTCCTTGGCGCTGAGATTATGCACCACCACAACCGAGTTGTCGCGCCAATCGTAACGCATCGCCAGAACCTCGTAAGTACCGGTATGAAGTATCGCGAAATCTCCCCACCCGATCTCCGGAACCTCTTTGCGCATCCGAATAATCCGCTCCATCCAGTTCAATAGCGAATCCGGATCGCGGCGCTGGTCGGCGGCATTCACCCGTTCATAACCGTACGCGCCGCCGCGAATCACCGGCGAAACCGTCTTCTCATTCACCGAAAAACCGCCTTGCGGTTCCGTTGACCACTGCATCGGCGTCCGCGCCGGCTCGCGCTCCGGAAGGCTCAAATCGTCGCCCATGCCGATCTCATCGCCGTAGCGGATCACCGGCGTGCCGGGCAAGGTCATCATCAGACTATAGGCCAGCTCAATTCTTTTTCTTTCGCCGTTCAGCATCGGAGCCAAGCGCCGCCGGATTCCTCGCCCGTAAAGTTGCATGTTCTCGTCCGGCGCGAAAGCGGCGAATACCGCGTTGCGTTGTTTTTCGCTCAGCCGTCCTAAGTCCAATTCGTCATGGTTGCGGAGAAACTGGCCCCACTGTGCGGTTGCCGGCCGCGGCTTCGTTGCCTCCAACGCTTTCGCGAGTGGCCTGCTGTCTCCTGTGGCCAGCGCATAAAACAAATTCTGATTCGCCTGGAAGTTGAACATCATCTGCAGCCGCTCGCCATTTGCTCCGAAATACTCCATATCGGTTTCCGGCCGCACATTGGCTTCTGCCAGGAAGATCGATTCTCCTTTGCGCCAGCTCAAAAACTCTCGAAACTCGCGCAGCAGTTCATACTGTTCTTTCGGCTCGGTATACTCCGGCCCTTTCTTCGCGATCACAAACGGTACGGCATCCATGCGAAATCCCGAAACTCCGAGCTGAATCCAGAAACCCATGATCTTCAGAATCTCCGCTCGCACTTCGGGATGGCTCGTGTTCAGGTCGGGTTGAAAGTCGTAGAAGCGGTGGAAATACCAGCACTGCGCGGCCTCGTCGTAAGTCCATGTCGTTTTCTGAACGCCCGGGAACACCACGCCGTCTTCAATATGTTTTGGCTTTTTCTTGGACCACACATACCAATCGCGGTATTTGGAGTGCGGATCGCATCGCGCTTCCTGAAACCAGGGATGTTCATTCGAAGTATGATTCACCACCAGATCGATCAGCACCCGCATGCCGCGCTGTTCGCAACCGTGCGTAAACTCGACAAAATCGCCGAGGCTGCCATAGCGCGGATCGACGCTGTAGTAATCCGTAATGTCGTAACCGCCGTCGCGGCCCGGAGAGCATTGAAACGGCATCAGCCACAGCGCGGTGATTCCGAGCCCTTGCAGATAGTCGAGCTTCTGCATCAGCCCCTTGAAATCCCCTACACCATCCCCGGCCGAATCCATATAGGTAGCTACCGACAGGCAGTACACAATCGCGTTCTTATACCAAAGATCGTTAATCATGCGCTTCTCTTCTTGTTTTCATCTGTGTGTATCTGTGTCCATCTGTGGCTAATCCTTTTCCAATATCCTCTCCAAAATCCCCGGAATCTCAAACACCGCCCGGTTCTCCATGTCCGCAATCCTCGCCTTCATTCGCGTTAACTCTCCACCCCGAAGCAACTCTTCTACCGCGCTCTCAATCTGTCGAAAATTCTTCAACACCACGCCCACGCCCTGCTCTCGAACCCAATCCGCGTTGTAGCGTTCCTGGGGCAGCGTCCACGCATTACGCTCCACCACCACGGGCAGCTTCATCTGGAGCGCTTCCGAAATACTGCCCGGCCCCGGCTTCCCTATAAAAAAATCGGCGAGTTGCATGTAATACGGAATCCGCGTCGTGAACCCCTCGACGAAGATCCGGTTGCGCGCCTTTAATCGTTCCAGCCGTGCTTTGATCTGCGCATTCCGCCCGCAAATCATAATCAATTGCAAGTCCAGATCCGAATTCCCCAGTCGTTTCGCAATCGGAAGCATAACGCTCGACCCTTCCCCGCCAAACAAGACGAACCCCGTCGGCAACGCCGGAGCCAGCCCCAGCCGCGCGCGCTCCTCTTCGCGCGAACACGCAACCGGTTCATAAAACTGCGGCCGCAGAATCATGCCCGAGACCTGAAAAACTCGTGAACTGGGATGTCCCAGCGCCTCAGCTTGTTGACGCGCCTGCTCCGTTCCGCAAATAAAGTACTGCGGCTGCCGCTCCATCCAGAAATGCGGCGGGTAATCGGCCAAATCCGTCAAGATCGTCACGAACGGCGTCCCCGGCAGGGCGCGCTGCAAGCTCTGAAACAAAGCGCGATTGAAATTCGGCACCAGCGACACCACCATGTCCGGCTGCCGGTCTTTCCAATACTTCGTCAATAACTCGACCTGAGCCGGATGATACAGCCGGATCACTCCATGCATCAGCGGGACGAGATAACTCGAGCCTAGCGTCCAACCCTTCGCCAGCAGCAGATTGTAAATATCCTGCAGCCGGATACCCGTGATCTTTCGAAAAATATCGAGCGGGTCCAAAACCTCTTGAAGATTCATCAGCCGCACATCCCAGCCGTATCCCTGGGAAGCAATCACGGACTGGAGCGCCGTCGCGGCGCTTCGATGCCCGCCGCCCGCATCGAAATACACAAACTCCATTCCCAATTCTGATCTGATTTTTTTCTCCTTCCCCCACCATCACTTACCCCGACTTCCCCCGTCCCGCCCGAACACCCGCTCCGAATATAATCGTCGAGATTACTCGCTACTTATGTTTACATCTGCCATCCTCGACAACTTGATCGCGTTGATCGTATCCATTCTGGCTTTGTGCCTGGTGGTGCAAGCCACCCAGCAAGCCCTGAAGAAGCTGTTGAAAATCAAATCGCGCCAGCTCGAAGAGTCCCTGGTTGATCTCTTCGAGAACGTACTGGGCGCCGGGGTCGCCGATCAGCTTGCGGTTTCGCCGGTCCTCAACCTGATCCTGCGCCGCCGCACCTCCATCGAGCGTGCCGCTCCCGAAGTGCGCGCCCTCTATTTCGCCGTCATGCGCGAATTTCAAAAAATCGGACGCGTCTCGCAGGCTGGCAAAGTCATGCTGGATTCCATCGCCAAAGACGATCTGCTCAAAGTTGTCCGGAAAATCGCTCCCGGCACCTTGATGCCCGGCAACAAATTCGATCAGACGCTGCAATCGGCCTGCGAGCAGATTACCGCGATCGATCAAATCCTGAATTCGCCCGGAGCGGCTCAGCTTACGGGGGTGGCCAGCGCCAAATTTGCCGAAGTGAAAGATCGCCTCATCCCGATCATCACCGATTTCTCCAATCTCGCCAGCCACGGTCAGATCAATCCCGGATTAGTTATTGAGCACGTACTTGAAATGCGTCAGGTCGGGCTCGCCAATCTGTTCGATCTCCTGTCCGAATTGCAGGACGCTATCGAAAACCAGGCGGCCAGTGCCGGCCCTCAGGCCAAGGCCGATCTCGAAGCGCTTCTCGCCGCCTTACGCACGCTCCCGCCCCGCATCACTGCGCTCCGGCAGCATCTCGACGCCGCCCTGGCTCCGCTCCGAACCCGCATGCGCGAGATCGAAAACTGGTTCGATACCGTGATGCAGAGCTTCGATGAGCGCTATGCGCGGGGCATGAAGACCTGGGGCATCGTAATCAGCTTTCTCATCGTCATCGTGATGAACGCCAATGTCTTCGAGGTTTACAACCGGATCACCGCCAGCGAGAGTACGCGCAACGCCCTGGTGCAAATGGCCGGTACAGTATCCAACCGTGTATCCGCCCAAAACCAGTCCAACCCAAATCAGTCAAACAATGATCTCCAGGAGTCGCTGCGAGAGATCCAAAACAATCTCGCTCTCTATCAGCAATTTCAATTTCAGCCGTTAACCTGGCAGGACGTCAATGCCTGGCGCGCTGGAAGGAATTACCCCGCCGGCCAGGGGTTCTGGCAGCACCGCGGCCAGGATCTTCGCATTCTCGTCGGCTGGGTGTTAATGACTCTCCTCCTGAGCGTGGGAGCCCCCTTCTGGCAAGATACGTTGGAAGCGGTATTCGGCGTGAAAAATCTCATCCGCCGCCGCGGCGCCATCCAAAATGTGGAGACCCCCAGCGGCACGGGAAACCCGAAGTCATGAAAATTTTGAGCGCCCGTCACGCCTTTGCAACACGTCTCTATATACAAAGAAAACAGAACCGCGACCTGGCGTGCCAGAGCACGTCCGCTTTAGCGCGCAAGGGAGCGGCTAAACCATGCTTCACTTCATCGCCACCCGCGATTACAAACTGATGCGGAAGGTCAACAAATGGCCCGCCCCCCGGTGGGTTCGTTTGTTCGCAATTGCCGCCACCCGCGCCGGGGATGGCTGGCTCTGGTATTTGGTCGGGTTGGCCATTTTGCTGTTCGGCGGCAGCGGCCGCCTCACCGCCATCGCCGCCGCCGGCTCGGCGGCTCTCGCCGGAGTCGGCATCTTTATCTTGTTGAAAAAACTGTCCGGCCGCAAACGTCCGTGTGAAATCGAGCCGCATTGCTGGGCCAACCTGCTGCCTCCCGACCAGTTTTCGTTCCCTTCCGGACACACCATCACCGCCTTCTCGGTAGCCGTGGCGTTGGGTTCGTTTTACACCTTTCTGCTTCCGCCGCTCCTGTTCTGCGCGCTCAGCATCGCGATCTCACGCATTCTGTTAGGGATGCACTTCCTGAGCGACGTCGCCGTCGCCGCCCTGTTGGGAGTCGGCCTGGGCCTCGTCAGCCACGCTCTCTTCGCCTGATCTTTGAGAACTTCCACGCCGCCCGCCTACCGCTATATTGAGAGCGGCGAGCAACCCTTTATGATGCGCCGGACCCTTCTTTACCTGTCGGAGCGGCACTGGCTCCGGCACTGGATGGAGCACTCGTCGGTCTCCCGGAAACTGACTTCCCGTTTCATTGCCGGCCGGACCCTTGGCGAAGGCATCCGCGTCCTCCAGAATCTCTCATCGGAGCGCATTTGGGGTACGCTCGATTTCCTCGGCGAGAAAGTCGAATCTCTGGAAGATGCTCTGCGCTCCCGCGAATCCTATCTGGCCGCTCTGGCCGAAATCGAACACGCTCATCTGCCGGCCACGGTCTCTATCAAACTGAGCCAGTTCGGGCTCGATCTCTCGGAAGCCGCCTGCCGGAACAACGTGACGGCCTTGCTCGATCGCGCCAAGGCCATGGGAACTCGTATCGAGATCGATATGGAATCGAGCGAGTACACCGATCGCACCCTCGCCATGGTGACTGCTCTGCATGAGCAATACCCAGGGCATGTCCGCGCCGTGATCCAGGCCTATTTGTATCGAAGCGAAGCCGACATCGGAACGCTCTCCGGGCGGGGCGTCCCGGTGCGGCTCTGTAAAGGCGCCTACCGCGAACCTCCTACCGTGGCGTTTGCCCGGAAAACCGATGTCGATGCAAACTACGTCAAGCTGATGACGCTTCTGCTCTCTGCCGGCACTTATCCGGCCATCGCCAGCCACGACGAGTCGATCATTCGCGAGGCACTCCGCCATACTAAGGAACAAAAGATCCCGCCGGAGCGTTTTGAATTTCAGATGCTCTACGGAATCCGGCGCGACTTACAGCGGGAACTGGTGTCGCGAGGCTTTCATCTGCGCCTCTACGTACCCTATGGAGACGCTTGGTATCCCTATTTCATGCGGCGGCTCGCCGAACGCCCCGCGAACGTGCTTTTCCTCGCCAAGAACCTCCTCCGCAGCTAACGCCGGAATAGAGCCGCGACCGCCAGGGAGCGGTTTCGGAACCGCAGCTAACAGAGCCGCGACCGCCAGGGAGCGGTTTCGGAACCCTGAGCGTAAGCGAGGGGCCGCGACTTTCAACGGAGCGGTTTCGGAACCCTGAGCCCAGAAAGAGAGTCTAATAGGAGAAATGAAGTATTGGCTCTATCTGATCGGCAAGCTTGCCGTGTGCATCGGAGCCGTATGCGGTCTGCAGGCTATCCTCGTCGCCGCGTATCCTGACCCCAAACCGCAGTTGTCCCGCTTTGGCCGGAATCCGCCGCTCTTCCTGCATGACATGCTCTTTACCTTCCTGACGCTCGGCGTCTGGCTCGTCGGAGCCGGGCTCGTGTTCGTGGCGTTGTGGGATCAGCGCCGCCGCTGCCGCACGTGCCTCCGGCGGCTCATCATGCCGGTGGCGACCGGCTCCTGGGGCAACATGGTGATCTTCGGCCGGCCCCGAACCGAATGGATCTGTCCCTTTGGCCATGGCACCCTCAGCATTGAGGAATTGCAAATTACCGGACGGCAGTCGCCCGACTGGCAGCCGCATGACGAGAACATCTGGAAGGAGCTAGAATCGTATTACCAGGCCCGAAAGTAACCGAGGGGTAGCTCGGGCAGTCCAAGTTTAGAGAAACATCTTCTAGGCCAGACACTTGCCCTTGCGTATCAAATTTGCCCGAAAGGCGCCCTCCGCGAATCGTGCGCCCAGGAAGAAGTCCGCCCGCCCATCGGAGATGCCGTATAAACGGATTGCGATCTTCGCGGGAGCCGGGCTGGCCGCCGTCCTTCTCGCCGGCTTTATCTTTGTTGCCGTCGAGTACGCCCATTTCGCGAAGCTAACCGACGAAAAGCTCGCCCACGGCGTCTTCCCGGATACCTCTTTGCTCTATGCGGCGCCCCAGGTGGTCGGCATCGGCGATCCCGGCACTCCCGTGGAGTTTGCGGCCCGCCTCCGCGAGAGCGGCTATGGCGAGGATGCCCGCACGAATCTCACCGGCTGGTATCATCTCCGCCCGGACGCGATCGAGATCTTCCCTGGCGACCGTTCCTTCACCGACGCGGAGCCCGGGGTAGTGAAATTTGAGGATGGGAAAATCTCCTCCATCATCGCCCTCAGCGACAACACCCCCCGCACTGAATACACGCTGGAACCCGAGTTATTAAGCACTCTTTACGACAAAAACCGCGAGAAGCGGCGCCTCGTGAAATACGAGGACATTCCCCCGGTGCTGGTACACGCGGTCATTTCCATTGAAGACAAGCGTTTCTTCCAGCACTCCGGGTTCGATCCGCTTCGCATTGCAAAAGCCGTCTTCGTCGATATTCGAGAACACCGGAAAGGCCAGGGCGCGTCCACCATCACCCAGCAGCTTGCCCGCAATTTGTGGCTCAACGGGCGCAAGACCTTTCGCCGCAAATTTGACGAGTTGCTGATTACCATTCACCTGGAGCGCAAGCTCACGAAAGAGAAAATCTTCGAATACTACGCCAACCAGGTGCCTCTTGGCCGGCGCGGATCTTTCGCCATTTCCGGTTTCGGCGAAGCGGCCCAGGCTTATTTTGGCAAGGACATCCGCCAGCTAACGTTGCCCGAAGCCGCTACTCTCGCCGGCCTGATTCAGGAGCCGAGCCGCCGGAATCCGGTGCGCTGGCCCGAGCGCGCTAAAGCCCGGCGCAACGTCGTGCTGCGGCAAATGCTCGACAACGGCTACATCTCCAAATCGCAGTACGATGAAGCCAGCCAGACCCCGATGGTGATTACCAAGCAGGGTGCCGAGTCGGCCGACGCGCCTTACTTTGTGGATTTGGTGAACGACCGCCTGAACGACAATTTCGAGGATCGCGATTTCCAGGATTCGGGTTCCAGGATCTACACGACGCTCGATCCCGATCTGCAGCGCGATGCCGTGGAATCGGTTGCCGAGGGCCTGCAGGAAGTCGAAAAGATGATGGCGCGGCGCCGCAAAAAGGGAGCACCGGTCGAAGAGCCGCAAGCCGCCCTGATCTGCCTCGATCCGCATACCGGCGAGATCAAAGCTCTGGTCGGCGGCCGGAATTACGCCGCGAGCCAGCTTGACCACGTGGTTGCGAACCGCCCGTCCGGTAGCATCTTTAAGCCGTTTGTCTACGCCGCCGCTCTAAATACCGGCTTGTGGGACCAGCCTAGCCCGATCACCACCTCCACACTCTTTGCCGACGAGCCGCACACGTTCATGTACGACGGCAAGCCTTACGAGCCCGTCGATTATCATCACAGCCAGTGGCTGGGAGACGTCACCGTCCGAACCGCGTTTGCGAAGTCATTGAATGTTCCGGCTGTGGAGATCGCCGAGCAGACTGGCTACGGCGCAGTAGCCGACCTGGCGCACAAAGCCGGGCTGGACCAAATTGCCGCCACGCCCGCCATGGCTCTTGGAGCGTACGACGTTACGCCTTTGCAGATGGCGCAAGCCTACACCATCTTCGCCAACGATGGCGCCATGGTTGAGCCGCGCTTCATCTCGCATATCGCGGACAAGTCCGGAAACGATGTTTGGTCCTCCCAACCCCAAACCAAGAAGCTCCTGGATCCTCGGGTGAATTTTCTGGTCGTGAGCCTCATGCAGGAAGTTCTCCGCAGCGGAACCGGCGCGGGCGTCCATGCGCGGGGTTTTAATCTCCCCGCTGCAGGCAAGACCGGCACGGAGCACGACGCTTGGTTTGCTGGCTTTACTTCCAAGCTCCTTTGTATCGTCTGGGTGGGATTGGACGATTATCACGATCTGAAGCTGGAAGGCGCCCAGGCCGCCCTCCCCATCTGGGCCGATTTCATGACGCGGGCCCACAAGCATCGTGCTTATCGCGATGTGCAGCCGTTCATCATTCCGGAAGGCATCGTGAGCGCCGAAATCGACGAGCAGAGCGGCGCGCTCGCCACCAGCGCCTGCCCGCACGATCAGCTTCGCACCGAATACTATCTGGTCGGCACGCAGCCCGTCCAGTTATGCCAGCTCCATCAAGGCGGCTCCACCGAAATCGCCGGTTGGGCTCCGGCCCCGACAACCATCCAAACCGCTGCGGGACCTGCGGTTCTTCCCCCGCCCCCGACCCCACCCGCTTATGGACAACAGGCGGTTCCCGGCGCGCCCGGCCAGCCTACGGACGTGAACGCTCCGCAAAACAACAACGACAAAAAGAAGCACGGCTTCTTCGACAAACTCAAGAGTATTTTTAAATAGCAGGCAGAGCCACGACCGCTAGGTGTAGTGAGCTGAGCACAGAAACGCTCAGGCTCGATAACAAGCATTGTTTGCGGCTCACATTGGTTGAGAATAAGCCGGTGCTCCCGCTCAGATTCGTTGAGAATGGAACCACATTCGTTGAGAACGGCTTGAGAACAAGCCGGGGCAGCTCAGATCAGTTGAGAATGCGATAACCCACGTTTATTCAGTAATATGCGATTGCCTGGCATTATGGAACCAGTTTTTCGAACCCCGATTGTGAGATTGTTGGTGCGGGATGGAACCTCGGCGAGTTCAAAGAACGATCGTTTTCCCGAACCCCATTCAGGTTTGGCAAAGGCGGGCTTTTGTCGTTTGGTTAGGCCAATCTAAATGTATACGCACCGGCGGCTCTGGTCTCGCAGCAACGGACGACAAGAATTTGTCAACCGTACATGTTTTTCTGTTGGGATGGGATTTACTGGGCTGATCTTGTCTGTTGCGGGTCGGTTCGTATTTAAACGACCGTTCTCAATGGAGTACGCTTCGGCCATGGCGTAGGTACCATTGGACCGGATCGGCTTCCATACGAAAAGCAGGTACTGCTTGGCTAGGCCAATAACCCTCCTTGCGCCATAAGGAACATCCTCAAGTGACCTGATGGGAAGCGGATCGCCCCCGCCAAACATGCGATCGGCGTACAACGATTACTGCGTAGTCTTGAGCCGGTAGCGCCCAGGCTGGAGTGCCCATACTCGGTGAAGCTGGTGGCACAGATGTAAAATGGTTCCTCTTTTCCAGTAGAGATGCAATAATCTGCCGTTCACTCGCTGTTGACATCCTTTGCTATCGTGTCCTTCACTTTTGTTTCGAATTCGTTCAGTGGCATCCCTTTCTGATAGGCAGAGATATCCGCGCTTGTATCTATCGGATATACAGTGCCGTTCGCGATCAAGTACGCTTGGGAAATCATGAATGTCTCTTTAGAGTGGGGCGGCTTCCAAAGGAACAGGAGATATTGCTTTCCGACTTCCGGAAACCCCGCATGGGCGAGAATAAACGTTGCTAGATGGTGGGATGGGAAAATAACACTTCCACCCAGCGTCACACCTATAACCGTCGCGCCGTTAATAAACCCGTCTTTTCTACTGCCCTTGAGGACCTTTGATATTCGCAAGCGGTAGCGGGAGTACACCATTCTGTGATTCGGAGATATTGCGGTCTCGCTCGCAGAGGGCGTTGCGATGACGACCGCACGAGAGTTCCGCGCCGGTAAGGCAAATACGCCCACCGCGTCGATGTAGGTTGTGCCTATAGAAGTTGCCTCGGAGGGGGTCGGTATCCCTGGGTCGAAGATTCCCTTCGGGCCCATCAATAGATCGTATTCATCCTCCCACGCGCGGTCCTGGGTTGGCTTATCCACGGATTGTTTGGTGAGGTCTAGCACTGGCGGAAGGGCAGAGTGCGGCGGCAAAGCCATTCGAACCCTCGCCATGTGCTTCGCATACGCGTCGCGAAGCCCGGCCTCGGTGCCACTTGCCGAACTAGAGTCTTGTGCCGCTTGATTGGAGGGGCTGCATGGGGCGGCGGCAACAACTGTGAAAAGCAACACGGCTAATCTAAGGTTGCAACGCATCCTCAACACGCCTCTCTTGCAACGCACTACGGGAGGATGACGCCGACACTCCATGTCCATTCCCTGCTACTTCGTGGCGTTGCACCGCGATAATCTGCCGTAGCTCTGTGATGTCCTTAATGCCCTCCACGCGCTGACCATTGATAAACAACGTCGGTGTGCCATTGATATTATTTGCCGAGGCAAGATTTAGATCCCGTAGCACGAGGCCGAGCGACATCTGATTATCCAAGCAGCTTTGAAATTCTTGGAAATTGAGCCATTTCATGCTTTTCGCGAAATCCAGCAGTTCTTGATGTATGTTCTCGCGAGTGATAGAAGGTTGGTGTTCGAATAGCTGATCGTGCATCGACCAGAATGCATTACTATTCTGAAGCTGGGCGCACGCTGCACCTTCCGCTGCGGTGCGCGCCCATGGATGCATTTGCAGTGGCAGGTGATGGTACACAATTCGAATGTTATCGTTTTCCCCTGGCGTCAATTGTTTCACAATATCCGCGAATTTTCGACAATAGGGGCATTCGAAATCTGAGAACTCGACGATAGTGACGGGAGCGTCGACCGGGCCTTTGCTTGATCCCTTATTTTGCGTCAGATCGCTCATGAGCGCTTTATTATTACGCCGCTCCTCTTCTACCGGATCGAGAGTCGTATCAAAAACGTCAGAACTGAGGAAGCGCTGGTCTGGCGAGAGAAATAGAGTCAGATCCCAGGTCCTGAAGGCATTCTTTCCTTCAAACGTTACCCGCCGGTAACACGTGGCTCCCTCCAGATGCTCCTCGGTTATCGCAACGGACGCGGAATTCTCCAACCTGTACTTCCTCACCACGTATTGGGTTAGTTCCGCTTTTTTGCTTTCCGAGAGAGCCACTGCGGGACACGTGTTTGGGGCGGAAAGCGGCGCGGAATCATTTGCCCATAGAGCCGATATAGATGCGAGCAGTAAAAGCCAAGCTGATCTTGAATACATCAGTTCTTTCCCTTCAATAATGAAAACTGGACCACGACGTCATAACATGCGTTGTGCGCTCCACCGGCTCTATCCCAGATCTGCGCTCTGTATCGGAAGTGGTTTCCGTTCGCATCCGCATAGTGCGAAAGTGTGTAACTCAGGCCGATGCGAAAGATCCCGAGTTCCCGTAAGGTGTGCAGCTCATTAGGCTCGCTGATGCCATTATGGTTTGCGTCGATCCACACACGAAGGCTATCGTATACGCTATCGCCTTGATCGATAACTCCATTCCCGTTGCCTCCATTCATGGGGACATCGAATACCGCCAGTGCAACGTATCCGTTGGGTGTGCTGCTTGGAGGCTGCGGGGTGAAATTGCCGAACAGCTCCGTAAAATCGTCGATGGTGCCGTTTCCGTTCCGATCCAGCACGAGCCAGCCGTTGTGCCATCGGGGATCCGTCCAACTAACTTGATACAAGGATTGGTTCGGATGGACCCGGAAATTCACTCCGTTCGTTAGGTTTGTCAGGTGGAAACCTTCCTTAAACGCATCAACGACGATTGGCGTTCCGTTATAACAGCAGTAGTTGGAGGAATAGTAATCGTAAGGACATCCGCCAGATGGGTACATGCAGTAGTCAGTGGCGAACACGCCCGGACTGAAATCATCACAGCTCGCAGTATCTGGACAACTGCTACTGCCGCCGCTCCCGGCATTACAATTCTGCGGTGCGTAATTGTTGCAGGCGGAGTTGCATCCGTCGCAGGGCTGGCCGTCGCATGTGTAGGTGGACGTCGTGCCACCTGTATCCACAAACCCAACAGCGGTGCCGTCTGTGCATGTCGGCTGGTCCGGCGGTGGTGAATTTTCTGCTAGACCGCAGGCAGCATAATCGGCTAGGTGTGAATCGATTACGTCCAGGTCGCAGGTTGTAGGACCAGGCAATCCTTCCGTGAAGTTCATCGCATCGTAGTCCCAGCCCTGAGAGTTAGGTGGCGCCGGCTCGTTGTTGTCCATGACCGAATAGCTGGTGATCTTACCACTACCCGGATCCCTGTGACCGCATCCATTGCAATCGTCCAAATTGAATGTGTGGCCGAGTTCATGGGCGAGAGTAGTTGTCAACGTTGGCCCGTACGTCATGCCATGTACAATCTGAGTCTCCGCGTATGATAGTCGCCCGGTTGTGTCAAATTTCCAACTTCCGGTCGCCGCTCGCGCATTCCCGTTCGTACCGGGGATGGAGTCACTCTTTGCCCGATGCAGCCATATCGATTGCGGCCCGCCCGCAGTTATATATAGCTGCACGGGCACGGTTGGTTCGTAATAGGAAAGTAGCTCATTATTCCAGCCATCTATCGCCGTCTTAAACGAGTTGATCGGTTTCTTGCTATACCCAGTGATTCCGATATTGACTCTGGCTCCGCAAGGCCAAGCCGTTGTTGGGTACTTCCATGGAGGTTGATTACACTGGTTTGCTTGTGCGGCTGCATAGTTTTGCTCGTTGTCCTCATCAGTCAGGAATGACGGAAGGTCCGTATTGTTCGTTGTGCCTGAATTGCTGGAGGTCGATAGCGGCTGCCAGCCCGACCAAGTCCCGCCCGACGATTGCTGCCAATCGTGGTACACATTTCCATCCGTGCCAATACCAAATATTTCCATGCGGCCGTCGAAGTTCATTGCGATCGCTGGTGCCGCATTGATTAGGCCCCCAAGTGGATTCCAACCGGCCCACCCGTTCGACTCGTAAATGACGAATGGCTGAGAACCTGCACCAACCGCGAAGACGTCGAGATTTGTAGTATCTAACTCAACGGAAGGAGGCCCCAAGATACCACCTCCCAGAGAGTACCAGCCGGACCACCCTCCCCCCGGCGATGTCTCCCAGGTATGCCAGCCAGCGTTATCCGTTCCCTGGGCGAATATTTCTAAGCGGCCATCATCATTAATCGCAGCCGCGGGAGTGGAACTCAAATTTCCTCCCAAAGTGGCCCACCCACTCCATCCGCCGCCAGGTGAGCCTTGCCAATTGTGATAGACGGGACCACCGCCCAAGATAAATATTTCTAAACGGCCGTCTGCATCTTGAACGACTGACGGCGACCTGACATCAGAGATACACCCGCCCAATGAGGTCCAACCGGTAAAGTCGCCGCCAGGTATGGTTGCCAAGCATGCCACGCGGCGCAGTCTGTCCCCTCTGCGAAGATCTCCAGACGGCCATCGAAATTCGTAGCCACCTTAGGCGGCGCAGCGATGCCTCCGCCGATGCTGATCCACCCAGACCACCCCCCGCCTGGCGAGGTCTGGTAATTGTGATAAACAGCATTTCCGCTGCCCAGAACAAAGACATCTAGGCGACCGTCAGCATTAACAGTTGCTACGGGGCTACCAGAGATCCACCCGCCGAGGGAATACCAGCCGACCCATGATCCACCTGGCGATCCCTGCCAATTGTGCCAGACCGCTCCATCTGTGCCGCGCGCGAATATCTCAACGCGGCCGTCGGCATTTATAGCTGCCGAGGGGCCGTCTGTGAACGTTTGGGAAAACGCTTCTGATGATATGAGGGCAAGCAACAGTAACAACCGAGTTGACCGAGTGTGCACAGGCTTCTCCCGTGGGCATCGCGACGAACTGCCACAATCTGCGATGCTCTTAGAAACTCAAGCAGAACGAAATTAACTCGGAACCCAGACGAAAACAATAAGCCACCACGTTTTTTCGGGGCTAGTCCGTGCTGGTGTAGGGTGTAACCAGAACAGATATTTGAGAACAAGCCAGGACTTGCCAACGCTCAGCTCGCCTCGCGAACCTCTATTGCGCTTGCTTTGGTTGGTTGCTCTGAGGGGCTACTGCTAAACGCCAAACCGCGCGAGATCAAGCTCTGTTTCGAGGCCAGATCGCCTCGGGCCAAACCCAAGAGCTGCAACGCGACATACAGGTGGCCCGAATCCCCCTCTAAAAAGACTTCACCCGGAGAGCCGGAATACATGAGGGGTATCGTATTCTCAATAATCTGAGCCGCCTGGCTTGTTCTCAAGCCGTTCTCAACGAATGTGGTTCTATTCTCAACGAATCTGAGCGGGAACCCGGGCTTGTTCTCAAATAATGTGAGCCGCAGACGGCCATTGTTATCGAGCCGGAGCGTTTCTGTTCTCAACTCGCTACAATTAGGGAGCGGTTTTCTCCGGCCCTTCCTCACTAAAAAGGTATATAGTAAGAAGCCAAGGGGGATCATCATGATCTCTTCAGCTTTTCGCATTACCTGCTGTTCTTTCGCCGTCTGCCTGCTTTCGCACGGAATCTCCGCTCAGGAACAACATCCCCTTCCCTCTTCCAATCTGCGCGCCGCCGCCTCCGTCCCCACCATCGCCAAACCCGCCGTCCCGCTGACCCCGGAACTGCGTGGCGACATCTATATGGCTCGCAAGATGTACCGCGAGGCGATCGACATGTATCGCCAGGGCCCGGCCGATTCGGCGGTGCTCCAAAACAAGATTGGAATCGCCTTTCACCAGCTCATGCAATTGGATCTGGCCAAGAAGTACTACGAACGGGCCATCAAGCTGGACCCCAAGTATCCCGAGGCGATCAACAACCTGGGAACCATTTACTACGCCCGGAAGAGTTACCGCCGCGCCATTCGCTATTACAAAAAGGCGCTCCGTGTCTCGAAACCGACTGCCTCCATTTACGCGAATCTGGGTGCGGCCTATTTTGGCCGTAAAGACTACAAACACGCGTCCGAGTATTACGAAGAGGCCTTAAAGCTCGATCCCGACGTCTTCGAGCATCACAGTTCGTTTGGAACCCTGATGCAGGAGCGGACTGTCGAAGAACGGGCCATGTTTCATTTGTATCTGGCTAAGATGTATGCCAAATCCGGCGCCAAAGACCGTGCGATACTCTATTTGCGTAAGGCGCTCGAAGAAGGCGTAAAGGATCGGAAGAAGATTCCGGACATGCCGGAATTCGCCGCCCTCAAGGCGGATCCGGCCTTCCAGCAGCTCCTTGCGGAAAATCCAAAGCCGTTATAGAATCAGAACCACGCGCGTAAGCAAGTGGCTCTTTCTCCTTTTACTGTTTACCAGTTGTTCCAAGAATCAACCTTCCGGACTCGAGCGGCTCGCCATCTTTCCCGCGAGTGTTTTGATCGCCGATCCTGCATCGGAATGGCTTCGCGCCGCCGTTCCTCTGGTCCTCGAAGCTGACCTCTCCACGTCTCCTAAGCTGGTTGCGCCCGTGGCCGGGAACGAATCGGCGGCTTATGAAGCCGCTGCGAAGGAGGCCGTCCGAACCACGATCGAGGACCGCAACGGCCGCTACCGGATCCAGGCCACATTCACCGACTTATCCACCCAGCAGACCAATCGGGTCGTCACGGCCGAAGGCCATGGAAACGGCTTGCTGCCGGTTGTAAACGAACTCGCCAAGCAAATCGCGCCCGCGGCGTCCGTCTTCTCCACGCAAAGTGATCGCGCTCTGAAAGACTACGCCACCGCCGCCCAATCGACGAACGTTGACGATCGGACGCGGCTGCTGTCCGACGCGGTGAGTGCCGATCCTGCCTTCGGCTTGGCGTACATTGCGCTACTCGAAACCGCCGCGGCCAAAGGCCAGCAGGCCGTGCAACCTGTGTTGGCGGCGGCCCAGGCGCATAGCCGGTCATTCACGCAGCCCGATCGGGCCCGCTTCCAGGCCGTAGTAGCACGCCTCACTCATGCTCCTTTAACCGACCAGGCAAACTCCTTCGCGGCGCTCCTCAGGCTGACGCCGAACAATGCGGAAGCACTAGCTTCGCTGGGCAGCGCGCGTTTTCTGCAAGGCGATTCCGCGGCAGGCTCGCAAATGTTTGCTCGGGCCTTGCAGTTAAGCCCGTCGAACTCAACCTTTATTCGGCAGTTCGGTCAAGGGCTGCTTGAAACGAAGCAGTTCGCGCAGGCCGAGCGCATCCTTAACACGATTCCGAACGATCCCGCTACCGTGCCCATGCTCGCCACCTGCGCTCTGCTCGAAGGCGATGCTGGACGCGCCAATTCCATCATGGAGAAAGCCTTCGCGCGCCGGGCGCCCAATGACCCTTACACCGTGCTCTTCCGCGGTAACTGGCTCGCCATATCGGGCCAGATCCCGAAGGCCATTGACTATCTCGAACACGCGAATATTCCAGATCCCGCCCTCCGGCCAATTGCGTTCACCCAGATCACTATCTGGCAGGTGATGTCGAAAGACTTCGCAGCCGCCAAAAAGAGCGCAGCCCCCGCCTCCCAGACCCCGGTCGGGGCCGTCGCCACTTTGATGGCCGACGCAAACAAGCCGCCCGATGAGTGGCAGCGCGAAGTCGAATCTTCTCCCATTGGAGCAAGCCAGGCTGGTAAGCGTCTGGTGCTCGGCTATGGCTATTTCTTGAGTGGTCGTTATGCTCAGGCGGCGCAAATCTGGCAGGATATTCTTAACAGTTCCGGCGATACAGATCTTGGTGCCCGCGCCATGCTCGCAGCCTCCCTAAGCAACTTAGGAAAGCCGGACGAAGCCCGAAAGATTCTCGTGGAACCATTCGTTCCCGAGCTCGGCGATCTCTATGCCGCCATCCGCTTCGGCGAAATGCGGAAATTCCTCCACTGAGCCGCTCTTTTTTTATAGACGGTAAAAACCCTACGCCTGCTTGTAGGTTCCCTTGGTTTTTGGGGGAATAATGCGGTTTTCCTTCGTTGCCCAGGGTTTCGGCTGTTCTCCAATATCCCGCAAAAACACCCGATCATACATGTGTTTTTGGCTCGTAGTGCCCAGCGAAGTGTTATAAAGATTCACCAGGTCCAGGGCTTCTTTCACGTCGTCTTCAAACTCGTGCAGCGCCTTCAACTGCGCGGCGGTTGCCGGAAAACGGTGCCCGCTCGGCGTTTCGAGAAACATCTGATAACCGCAGTTCAGGAGCGTGGCGATCTCTGAACCCATCAATACGCCGGCTTTTTCAATATCGGGCTGATTTTTGCCTTCATCGCCGATAATCGCGCCGATGCCGTTCTTACTGACTTTCACGCGTCCGTCGGCCAGCCGCTCCGTGGCGAACCCGGCGTTCCGCAGTAAGTTGACGCGCTCCTCGAACGAAGGAATCCTGGGCTTTTCGCGGCGAAAGAACATACCTTTAGTATAGGAGGCGTGAGTATTCCAACGTTTCAGCCGAAGATACCCATTGCCGCCATTACCGACGAGTTTTCACCCGATCTCCGCCAAGCCCTTCCTGTCATGAAAGAGATCGGGATGACCGCCGCCGAGCTTCGTGTCGTAAACTGCAAGAACATCCTGGACCTGACCGATGATGAATTGAAAGCAACCAAAGACACTCTGGACGAAGCCGGATTTGCGGTCATCTCCATCGCCTCGCCGCTGCTCAAATGCGTGTTGCCCAACGCGCCGGAAGTCGATCAGCGATTCCAGCACGACGTCTTCGCATCCAAGCACACCTTCGAAGACCAGCCGCGCCTGACCGAGCAGGCTTTCAAAGTTGCCAAATTCTTCGGCGCCGGAATCATTCGCGTGTTCTCCTATTGGCGGACTCTCAAGCCCGAAATGTGCCACGACGAAATCGTGAACGCATTGGCGCAGCTCGCGAAACTCGGCGAGAAACACAATGTCGTCATCGGCCTGGAGAACGAACACGCCTGCAACGTCGGCACGGCTGCGGAAGCGGCCCGGATTCTCGATTTCATTCCGAACCCGAATCTCAAAATCGTTTGGGACCCGGCCAACGCGCTAGTAGCGGGCGAAGACCCGTTCCCCGGCGGCTTCTCCTTCTTGAGAGCCGAACGGATCGCCCACGTTCACGCGAAGGATTGCCACATGGAGAACGAGCAGCCCGTCTGGGGCCCGTTAGGTACTCGCCAGGTGCGTTGGAAGGAACAGATCGCCGCTTTACTTGAGCAAGACTACAAAGGCTACATCAGCCTGGAAACTCACTGGCCCGGACCGGACGGCAACAAGCTGGAAGCGAGCCGCATCTGCGGCTGGAACCTGCGCGGCCTATCGGCTGCATGAGATCAGTTAACAGAACCGCGACCGTGAGGGAGCGGCTACCCCTCATCTCCTAGATGTCGGCCGGTGATCAAGTAATTACACACGTAATCCCGCACCGCCTCGCATAACGGTGTCATCGGCTCCGTAAACCCCGCCGCGCGCAGCTTCGCGGTATTCGCACACGTGAAATATTGATACTTAGGACGAAGCTGCTCCGGCATCTCGATGAACTCGATGCGAGGCTCATGGCCCAACGCCGAAAAAATCGCGTTGACCAGCGATTTCCACGTATTCGGCTCGCCCGATCCCAGATTGAACAATCCGCCGCCATCCACATGCTCGGCCAGAAACACCGTGGCCTTCACCGCATCCTTTACATAAAAGAAATCACGTTGCTGGCCGCCGTCCGAAAATTCCGGGCGGTAACTCTTGAACAGCGAGACTGTGCCGCTCGCCCGAATCTGGTGAAACGCCTTGTGCACCACGCTGCGCATATCGCCCTTGTGATCTTCATTCGGTCCGAAGACATTGAAGTACTTGAGCCCCGTGACCCTCGGCAGCATGTCCACTCGCTCCGCATAGCAATCGAACAGATGCTTCGAATACCCATACATATTGAGCGGGCGCAGGCTCGCCAGCGGCACGCTCTCGGCGACCCCGGCCGCCGAATCTCCATACGTGGCCGCCGAGGAAGCATAAACAAAACGGCGGCCGCCTTCGAGCGCAAAATGAGCCAGGCGCTTCGTGTACTCGAAATTGTTCCGAATTAAATACGCAGCATCCGTTTCAGTCGTGGACGAGCAGGCGCCGAGATGAAAGATGCAGCCGATATTGCTGAACAGGTGCGGACTGTCCTCCATGCGCTGGAGCAAGTCATCCGCTTCCACATAATCGGCAAAGCGGAGCGCCGGCAGATTCTTCCATTTCTCGTCACGGCCTAGAAAATCGGCTACCAGGATGTTCGTGTATCCGCGCCGGTTGAGTTCCCAAATGAGCGCGCTGCCGATAAATCCTGCTCCACCCGTAACCAGAATTCTGCCCTTCGATAGGTCCGTCATTACGATCTGTTGACAATCAGCATCGGAATCTTAACTTTGTGCCGCACCGCATTAATCGTGGTGCCGAAAATCAAATCCTTGATGCCGCGGTGTCCATGCGAGGCCATGATCATGAGATCAGGTTGCAAATCGTGCACTGCCGCCGCGATCTCATTCGCCGGACTTTTCCCATGCCGAACCACCACGTCGACGCTGATGTTGTGATCTCGCAACGAGCGGACAATCGTGTTCAAATAGTCCTGCCCTTCCGCGATCTCAGCGGTTGAGGACAGAGCGCCGAACATCCGGCTCGTCACCCCCTCCTCCACGTGCAGCAGAATGATCCGCGCGTTATATGTTCGCGCCAGCGCCAGCGCGTTGCTGAGCGCCTCCTGATCAGATTCGCTGTGATCGAGCGGAACCAGAATGCTCGAATAGGTCCGCGCCAATAGATTAGGCCGTTCTGCAACGGTTGCCTTGATGGGCTCGGCCACATACGCCATATGACGGAACCACGGCCAGCAGCTCACCAAAATAAGCAGCGCGGCAAACGCGGCGCTACCTAAAACGCAGGCAAACAGAGTCAGCGAACGATGGGCACTGCTGGCCGCAACCCAATCCCGCGCTTCATCCCACAGCAGCCATACATTCAGCATCAGGATGAAGGCCGCGCATATCCACGCTCCCGTGCGCAGCCAGAATCCGTTGGCAAACGCACCCATGCGCTTCCGGTCGTTCGTAAAATGGATCAGCGGAATCACCGCGAAAGGCAATTGGAGGTTCAGAATCACCTGGCTCAAAATAATGAGCTGGTAAGTGCCCTTGTCGCCCGCAAAATAAATCGTGACCGCCGCCGGCACAATCGCCAGGCATCGCGTCACCGCCCGCCGCAGCCAGGGCTGCATGCGAAAGCGGAGAAACCCCTCCATCACGATCTGGCCGGCCAACGTTCCGGTCAGTGTGGAGGACTGCCCCGAACAAAGCAATGCAGCTCCAAACAGGACGCTCGCCGCGGTCGTTCCCAGAATCGGCGAAAGCAATTCGTGAGCCTGTTGAATCTCGGTCACCACGATGTGCCGCCGGAAGAACACCGCCGATGACATCACCAGTATGGCCGCATTCACAAACAGCGCCCCGTTCAAGGCCAGCGTCGAATCGAGCAAATTGAACCGGCATGCCTGCCGCTTCTGGGCTTCCGTTTCGCCAATTTGCCGCGTCTGCACCAGCGCCGAATGAAGGTACAAGTTGTGCGGCATGACGGTCGCGCCGAAGATCGCCACTGCCACATAGATGCTTTGCGAATTGAGCCGCGGCAACAGGCCGGTCGCCACTTCTGGAAGATCCGGCCGCGCCAAAATAATCTCGAAAGCGAAGCAACCGGCGATTGTCGCAATCAAGACGAGCACGAACGCCTCGATAACGCGAATCCCCATGTGTGTAAACCAGAGCACCAGCAGCGTGTCCGCCGCAGTGATCAGCACTCCGATCAGCAGCGGAATGTGGAACAGCAGGTTCAAGCCGATTGCGGCTCCTAACACTTCCGCTAAATCGCACGCTACAATGGCGAGCTCGCACAAAATCCACAGGATGTAGGAAACGGCCTTCGGGTACTCATCGCGCGAGGCCTGTGCCAGATCGCGCCGGGTGACGATTCCGAGCCGTGAGCTAAGGGTCTGGAGCAGCAGCGCCATCAGGTTCGAAAGAACCAGGACCCAAAGCAATTGGTACCCGAAGCGCGCGCCGCCTTCCAGATCCGTGGCCCAGTTTCCAGGGTCCATGTACCCGACGCTGACCAGATACGCCGGACCGGCGAACGCCAGTAGCCGTCTCCAGAAGCGGGTGTGGGAGGTTGCTACGCTCTCGTGAACTTCGGGCAGCGAATAGACACGCGAGTCGATGGAGCCGTCATGCAACATACCTCCCTTCTAGTATGGCGTGAGGCGGCGGACAGATTCTCATTGCCAGACACGCACCCAATCCACCACCAACTCCCGCGGCAACTGGGTGGTTTCATCCGGATTCCCCGGCCATGCTCCGCCCACTGCCAAATTGAGCAGCAGAAAGAACGGATGATCGTAGACCCACTTTGCGCCTTTTGGCAGCAAGCCAGGTGTAACCGTTGTATAACTCTTTCCGTCGAGGAAAAATTCAATCTTTCCGGGCGTCCACTCCACCGCATAAACATGGAATTTCTCAAATAACGGATGGCCGTTCGGTAGCGCATATCGCGCGCTAATCCCGCCCTTTCCCGAGTAACCGGGTCCATGAACGGTTCCGTGCACAACGGAGGGTTCTTTGCCGATGTTTTCCATCACATCGATCTCTCCACACTTGGGCCAACCCACGGAACCGATATCCAGTCCCAACATCCAGAAAGCGGGCCAGAGCCCTTGCCCGCGCGGAATCTTCATGCGTGCAGCAATCTTCCCGTACGTCACGGAGAACTTACCCTGCGTCTTGAGCCGCGCTGACGTGAATCCGCCGGAATCCGTCTTTACGGCACGGATGATCAGGTGTCCCCGGCCATCCTGAAACACGTTTTCCGGGCTCCTGGTATACACTTCGAGCTCCTGGTTGCCCCACCCGCCATCTCCTAGATCGTACGCCCATTTCGACGGATCTGGAGGAGCATTCCGGGTCCCATTGAACTCGTCACTCCAAGCCAGCTTTTCACCGTGGGCAGCCAACGCGGGCAGTGCTGTAAGTAGTACTAAGAAAAGCTCGGACAAATAGCTCTTGACAGGGTGGCTTTTTGTAATTACCATGCAATACGATTTCACAAGTCCACGTCCTGACCGGCTAATACGAGGAGTGACATGCTTCCGGGTTTTCTGTTGCGGTATGGGCTTCGTGTTGTTGCACGATACATTCGCGGCGCGTTCTGCCTCGCCTCCATTCTCTTACTAGCTGTCTTACCGGCCTTCAGCCAGGCGACTTCGAGCACCTCTGTATCAGGTCAAGTAATAGACCAGCAAGGGGCGGCCATCCCGGGGGTCGAAGTCAAACTAATCGATCCCTCGACGAATAGCACTCAAACCACAACCACCAATAATGATGGCCGCTATCTCTTCGCCAACATAAATCCTGCCACCTACACGGTTGTCTTCAACAAGACCGGTTTTGCGGCATTTCGCGTTCAAAACCAGGTGGTGGAAATCGGCTCCGCCCTCACCGTGAACGCAACCCTGCAGGTTGGCGAAACCACCACCACCATTGAAGTCCAGGCCCAATCCGCCTCCGAACTCCAGACCACCAATGCCTCGGTAGGGACCACGCTGAATAGCCAAGCCATTCTGTCCCTGCCGAATCTCGGCCGCGATGCCGCCACCCTCACCGTGCTGCAGCCCGGAATTACGCCGGGCGGCTATACAGCAGGCGCTGTTCGGGATCAGAACACCTACATGGTGGATGGCGGTTATAACACCGATGATATGGCAGGAGACAACAGTTCCTATGTGACAAACTTCACAGGGACCGGTGGCACGCAGCAGAATGGATCGTCGGCCGGCGCTGTCCCCGTGCCTGTCGAAAGCATCGAAGAATTCAAAGTCTCCACCTTTAATCAAACTGCCGATTTCAACGGGGGCTTGGGCAGCCAGGTGCAAATGGTCACGAAGCGTGGTACGAATCAATTCCACGGTTCCGTTTATGAATACTATTTCGCCACCAATGTGGGGGCTGCAAATAGCTGGGTGAACGATCATACTTGCGCGCCGTTTACGGCGGCGGCGAATTGCCCTGGAGGTTCCCCCCTCGCTGGCTACGCCAACCCTTTGCCCTCGAATCACAGAAACCGCTTTGGCGCGTCGCTGGGCGGACCATTCACGCCCAATTTTCTGGGCGGCAAATGGTATTTTTTCTTCAATTACGAAGGCCAGCGCTATCCCAACAACAATACCTATGAGCGGCCTGTTCCCTCGGATCTTCTGCGCGCCGGTGTTATTCAGGTCCAATCCGGACCCAGCAGCGTTTTCACCCCTTACAATCTGAACCCCTACCCGGTCACCGTGGATGGCGTCACATATCCGGCTTGCAGCGGCGGTTATTGCGATCCGCGAGGCATCGGCATCAATCCCGTCGTGAGCGCGATATGGAACAAGCAAATGCCGAAAGGCAACGACTTGCTATATGCCTCCAATGGTGGCGATCAGCATAACGTGATCGGCTTTCTTTCCACCCTCAAAACGCCATTGACCGATGACATTTATGTAGGCCGTATCGACCACGATTTCAGCGACAAATGGCATTTCTTCGGCAGTTATCGGTTCATGCGTCTCGTCAATCTGACAAGCAACCAGGTCGATATCGGCGGCGCCCTTCCCGGCGATACGCTGGGTGTGCCCGCCGCCATAGCGCCTCGGGATCAACTTCCCTCGCTCCTGGTAGGCGGCCTCACCACCACGCTCTCGCCCACCATGACGAACGATTTCCGGTATAGCTACACTCGCAACTTCTGGCAATGGGGCAGCGTCGGCGCACCCCCGCAGTTACCGGGTCTCGGCGGAGCAGCGGAAATCGCCAGCGGCGCTTCCAATGCGATCGCTGAATCGGCGACGGCAGCCAACATTCTGATTCCCTATAACATCAACACCCAAAGCGTACGCCAGCGCTTTTGGGATGGCCACGACCAAATGTTCCGCGACGATCTCACCAAGATGAGTGGAAATCATATTTTCCAGTTCGGCGGCCAGTATCTGCGCAATTACGACTTCCATATGCGCACCGATAACGGCAATGGCGTGAATAACAACATTGTCTATCAAATCGGCAGCAATGGGGTTAATTTCAACGGCATTAGTTACCCGGCCGGCCTAAGCAGCGGCAACCAGACCAGCTTCCAGCGTTTGTATTCGGAAGTATTAGGGTTCGTCAACCAGCCGCAGGTGGCCTACACGCGCACCGGCAGCAATCTCTCGCTTCAGCCGGTTGGAAGCGTCGCCTACGAGCGCAGCGTGATTCCCACGTATGAGCTCTATGCCAGCGATACCTGGCATCTGAAACCGGCCTTCTCTTTGACTTACGGCCTGTCTTGGGAGGCCCAGCTTCCTCCCTATGAGATCAACGGAAATCAGGTCCTGCTGGTCGATGCCAACGGCAAACCCGTCAATGCGGAGAGCTATCTAGCGCAGCGGAAAGCCGCCGCTTTGAATGGTCAGGTTTACAATCCGACGCTCGGATACGAAACCATTCGAAACACCGGGCGCAAGTATCCTTACAATCCCATCTGGGATCAATTCAGTCCGCGCGTCGCGATGGCTTGGAACCCGAAATATTCGAGCGGGCTGCTCGGCAGTCTCTTAGGGGATGGCAAAACCGTTTTCCGCGGCGGCTACGGCCGAATTTACGGCCGCTTGAACGGCGTTGATCTGGTGTTGGTTCCGCTGCTTGGCCCCGGTTTACTGCAAGCCGTCAGTTGTCAGGGCGCGAGCAACTCCGGACAGTGCCTGGGAAGCAACGTGGTGACGCCGGCTAACGCCTTTCGGCTCGGCGTTCCACCCAATGGCGACGGGCTCTCCGCGCCACTTCCTACGCCCGCTCAAAATCTGCCCCAACCCTTCTTCCCCGGTATCAACGGGGCATATGCGCAAGATCCCAGCTCGCTTGATCCGAACTTCCGGCCCGAGCGCACCGACAATTTCACGTTCTCCATTCAACGCGCCATTGGTTCCAAGAGCACGCTGGAAGTGGGATACATCGGCCGGATCATCCGCAACGAGGCTGAAAATGTGAACATCGATGCGGTGCCTTACATGACCACGTTAAGCAGCCAGAACTTCGCGCAGGCCTATGCGAACACGTATCTGGCGCTCTGTGGCGCAGCTTATTGCGGCGGATCGACCGTGATTCCGCCGGCCAACGTCCCCGTCCAGCCCTTCTTTGAGGCTGCGCTGGGCGGACCCAACTCGGCCTATTGCAAGGGCGCGTCAAGCTGCACGGCGAAATTTGTATCCGCAAACGCCGCCGCATTCCGAAGCACCGAAGTCTCGAATATCTGGAAGGCCTTATATACGGCTCCTAGCTTCGCGCTGAACGGCTGTCCGGCGCCTTGCAACAACGTCATGCTGGACACCACTCAGATGTCTTCCGCGGTCTTGATCACCAGCCGCGGATATGGAAATTACAACGCTCTCTTTGTGACTTTCAAGGCGCGCGATTATCACGGCTTGAGCGCCGTTTCCAATTTTACCTGGGGGCGCGCGTTGGGAACGGCTGCTGTCACGCAAGCCTCGAGCGCCATCACCGACCTCGACGCCTTTAACGTCGGCGCCAACTATGGTCCGAACAGCTTCGATTACAAGTTCATCTACAATCTGGCGCTCACCTATCAGCCGCCCTATTTCAAGGCACAACATGGTGTGCTCGGCCACATCCTGGGCGGATGGACGATCTCGCCGCTTTTGACGGCTCTGAGCGGCGGCGGCGAATCCGTCCTCTACAACGAAGGCGGACTTTGCAGCGCTCAGTGTCAGGCATTCGGTGAATCGAGTTCGAGCGGAATTAGCTCGAATGCCGAAAATGCGGTGGCCGCCGCGCCCTACACGGGTGGTACCAGCGCGCACTATAATGTTGCCGGTTCCAATGGAATTGGAACGAACAACCCGACCGGCGTAAACCAATTTGCCAATCCGGCTGCTGTTTATTCCGAGTTCCGTCCCTGCATCCTCGGCTACGACACAAGTTGCGGCGGATACTATCAGATGCGCGGCCTGCCTTCCTGGAACGTGGATGCAACGGCCCTGAAAGATATCGGAATTTGGAAAGAAGGTCGCATCGGAGCAACCCTGAGCTTCCAGGTGACCAACGTGTTCAATCACGTCGTCTTCAGCGGCCCACCCTCTGCTTCGAGCTCAAATCTGAACCTCAGTCTGCCGGCAAATTTCGGCCGAATCACGGGTGTACCTACGTCCAATATTCCCCGAAATATGGAGTTCGGCCTCCGCATCCACTTCTAAAACACGCCCTAACTCTTGAATCTGCCGAGGACGCATAACCAAAGCGGATGCTAAACACATCGCCGTGAGGGCGGATTTATTGTTCGGTTGACCTCAATTTCCAGGTTAGCGTCACTCGCCCGAGAGTGCCATTGGAAGCCCGTGTACATTTCCGTAAACGCCAGTTACGAGCGGAATGCGAGATACCAAGCTCAACAAGGGAGTTGGCTGAGCGGGAAAAGGCCGTTTACGCTGGTACAGGACGAAGGCTCACTTCGAAGCGATTACGGCTTACTTTCAGGCACCCTCGGCTGATGAGGGTTCCAATATCGTGCGACATGCTTGCATCTCAGGTTTACTGCCCCGCGCAGGACACGTCCTGATAGCGTACGCTCCGTGTGGCCACTTGTCACCGGGGCGTACACCGGCCGAACCGGAATGAGCGATGATTGTTCGCCGCTACTCTGCCGTAACCGGCACCCTTGCAACACAGATGCCTGCGAGAGTTGCCGGCCCACCGCTATGTGGCATAGCGGGACTGCCGTCGGG
The DNA here is from genome assembly GCA_035651215.1 of Bryobacteraceae bacterium. Lineage (GTDB taxonomy): Bacteria > Acidobacteriota > Terriglobia > Bryobacterales > Bryobacteraceae > Bog-105. Next base: position 38,601 of record DASRGE010000022.1, on the reverse strand, counting down.
CCGGCGGCCATAACGGTCATAAAGTTCGTCGTAACTGAGGTCGGAAACAACCTCAAGTCCTTCGGACCGAACAAAGGCACTCGCACCGCCTTTTGCGAACCCGAACAGGAGCGGCTCACCCACCCGTGCGTGGAAGTCCGTGGGATTATTTATGCCGGGATTACTCTCATCCATGTAGTCAAACGCGATGGTGCTGCCGGGTGCCGAGTGGGCGCTCACAAACCGCAGCACGTTCCGAATGCCGGATTCGGGAAGATAGTACGTCGCGCCCTCCCAGACGAAGAACGTGCGGAGCCGTTCAGAGTAACCCGCTGAACGAAGCTTTGTCAGCAGGTCATCATCGCCGGGCGTCGCGGCAACCCAGCGCACTGACTTATACACTTCGCCTAGTGCTTCCCTGACACGCAGCTTCTTGTATTTCTGGGTTGCGGGACGGTCTACTTCGAAAACAGGCATGCCAGCAAGCTGGTCGTGGAACCGGTACGCTCGAGTGTCGTACCCCGCGCCCAAAATCACGACCTGACGGGTTTCGGCGGACAACGCGTTCCGTAGAGCCAAATCGATGTGACGGGTTCGAAGCAAGTGAGTTGTTACCAGCGCGGGCGAAGGCGGCGGCAAGCGTTGCATCGCAGTCTGGTAATCGAGGTCAATGGCGGCCCTGACATGATCGACGAGCAGCGCGCGTTCCGGTGCTCCAAGAAGCTGCGCAGCAAGGTAGTCCGGGTTGCGAAAATTCGGGTCTGGATTTTTCGCGCCGAGTGCCCGGTGGAAAACATTGGCGATGGCTGTTCGAGACGGATAGTCTCTTTGCGCTGCAAGGGCCTCCATCAAAAGAACAGCAACTAGCAAAATGGCTCTTGATGTCATAGACTCTTACCTTGCCTACACGCCTCGTCTCCCCTGTGGCCGTGAGCGGGGAATTTTGCATCGGCGAAATCATCGCCGGGTGCGCAGTATTGATAACGCATTGTCTCGGTACACGCCGCGCAGTTCCTGCTCGTCGAAGCCACACTGATCGAGGCCGCTGGTGACAGCGGGAATGGGAGCCATCGGGAAGTCCGATCCGAATACGATTTGCCGTGCGCCGACCAGCATCTTCAGCGCCTGCATCTGAACGGGATTGTAGGATGCGGCGGTGTCGTAATAGAAGCGACGCAAGTGATAGAGCCTGGAATTCGGCTTCGGCGTACTGCGCAGAGCTTCTGCTGAGGATTCCGGTCCAATCAGGAACCGCCCAACCAGTCCGAGCAATGATCCGCCTGCATGCGACCAGATGAAGCGGATCCTTGGATAGCGAGAAGCCGCGCTGGGCGTCGAAGCCGAGTCCTTGATCATCGTCCAGATCGCGCGGCTCGTGTCCGTGTTGTACTCGATCCGCACGGGGTCGGTGCCAGGGATGAGATTCTGGCAGCAGGGTGCGGCTTGGGGGTGTATATGCACGATCGCGCTGCGGCGATTCAGTTCATCGAGCACTGGCTGAAACGCCGGATCGCCTAACCAGCGGTCGCCGTAGCTCGTCATCATGGCCACGCCGTCTGCCTTCAGGACAGCGTACGCATAGTCGATTTCACGTAGGCTTGGATCAACCTGTGGCAACGGCAGCACCGCGAAGAGCCCGAACCGACCGTTATGGTCGCCCACGATTCGTGCACCAAACTCATTCAAACCCCGCGCGCTCGCCACAGCTTCCCGAACCAGCGCAGGGTCGTCTCCAAAGAGAACAGGGGAGGACAGGAACGCGGTTTCGACGCCCGCCTGATCCATCGCGGCAATGGACTGTGCCGGCGTGTAAGCGAGGATCGGCTTTGGCGTCGGATATCGTGACATGAACGGCTTCAAGGGGCCGGGAGCAAAGAAATGATGGTGCAGATCCACTTTCGGAATGCTGGTCGCCGCGATCTGCGCGAACCCGCGGCTAAACGCGGAGAACAACCCCAAACCCAGTACCGCTCGTCGCGCTATTGGGGGTGTTGACGCGGTGCTTACCTCAGCGGAATCACGCGAGCTCAGCGTCGACCGCGTCATTGTTATCTCTCCCGCAACGGACGCTACTCCTGGCCCGTTGTCGTTCGCCCATGGCCTGCGCCTGACGTGGAAATACGCAAGTGGCGGTAGGGCGCCGCAGCGTCGCAATGATTAGCGTTGAGCCGCTGAGGAGCAGCATAATCGATGACGGCTCGGGCACTGCCGAAGTATCGATAGTTCCGGCTCCCGACACTGTGAAGTCAGTGCTCCCCACGAAGCCTTCGCCGGAAAAGGATCCCGTCGCACCGGCAAACTCTCCCGTCCCTCCCGTAAACGTCAAAGTTTGAATGAACGGCCCTGTTTCTGTGGGGCTCGCGATGATCGCGGTGTTGTCCTCGAATACGTTTCCACTTAACGTTTGACCAGCCGCGAACGAAAGCGTGAACTTTCCATGCAGGATTCCTGTGTCCAAGTCCAGTACGGCTTCGTCAGAATATGTAACCGGATTCCAAGCGGTGTTCAAATCGCCGTTTTCCGAAAGAACTGATCCCAGTGCGATAGCATCAAGCGTCAAAGTAGCGCTTGTCGCACCCACAACGGTTCCAGTACCAGCCAAGCTGTAGGTGACCGGGATCGCACTAGCCCTCACTGGAACGGTCGCCATAAGTAAGAATGCCGCCATTGCAGCAAACTGGACAAATTCTCGTAGCTTCATACTGTTCGAAATAGTTCTTGGCAGCAGCATGCCCCGAGTGTGCCATTTCAGATGACCAGTCGCCTAGTAAAAAAGCGGCATCAGAGTTGTGAAAACTCTTGCATGGCGGGAGGCCGTGCGTCACGGATTGTCGCGAGAGCCTCGTTGGGCGCTGCACCAGCCAACTCGTGGAAGTCGTGAACCATATGCATCTGGTCGTGATACCCGAGATCGTGTGCAATGGAGAGCCAAGAACGATGAGGGGAGCGCAATTTTGTATCGAGCGCCGTCTGGAAGCGTGCTACACGCGCATACGTCTTCGGTGCGACACCGGTGCTCCGGAGGAAACGGCGCTCAAACTGCCGAACGCTCAAGCCATAATGCGCCGCGAGTTCGCGCATGTTCACAGCGCCGTGGGCGCGGAAGATTGCTCCAGCAGCGCGGCACCCGAGGTCATGCTTGTTCGCGGATGACCGCGCAACAAGGGTACGCAAGAACTGTTCCACGACTGCTACACGCGAAGCAAAGGAAACACAAGCAGCGAGCTGATCGTGTAACTGCCGGATTCCAGAGGGCAGAAGGTCCGCAGCATCAAATGCGCGGTTCGCGAGTTCGACCGGCGATATCCCAAACAACCCGGAGAAGCCAACCGGCTGAAAGAAGATCCCGAACGAAATAATCTTGTTTCTTAGCGCGATCGTCCAGCCGCCCTCGGTTTGGGAGCCAACCAGCGTGGCCGGTCGACTGCGATCGCTTCGAGTTGGGTGGAAGACCTCGAAATGCTCGCCAAACTGAAACTCGAGTATCTGTTCGAGCCTGGCAGGTATTGGCGCACTCACCGGGCCGGGTAAATTAAAGATCTCCCGTTGTGCATAGGCCCGAACGAACGGCTGTAGGTCAGGGCTTGCCGGTCGACAGCGCAACTCGTGCATGCCAGCAGTTTACTATTTAAGAGGATTAGCGCAGGGGACACACCGCTAGCAGATATCGAACCGCGCCGAATGAGCTATTTCACTGGGCAATTCTCTCCAGAACCCTTGCCACGGTCCGGTCGCATCGCGGCCCCAGGAACATATAAAGTTCCGAGACCGCGGGTCCGATGCGGCTTTCCAACTCACGCCGCAGCAGCGCGCGCGAGCGGTGCAGCCGGATCTTTACTGTCTCTTCCGATACTTCCAGACAATCGGCTGTTTCGCTGGTGCTCAATTGCTCCACTTCTCTCAGCACAAACACCGAACGGTATGTTTCGGGTAATGCGTCCACCGCGGCCTTGAGCATCTCTCGCAACTGCCCGCGCATAGCTTGTGCCTCCGGTGTATCGTCTGGCGCTTGGCGGCGATTGGCCTCCGGCACGATCTCTCCCTCGGTATCTTCCAGCGAGGTCCAGCGTTTGCGTTTTCGATTGCGTCCGAGCGCCTCGTAGATGGCGATCCTCGTCACCCAAGTGGAAAAACTCGCCCGGCCCAAAAACTGGTTCAGGTGCTCGTAGGCGCGAACCCATACATCTTGCAGCACATCCTCCGCTTCCAGTTCATCGCTCACGATCGAGCGAATCGCCCGGAAAAGCCGCTGATTGTAACGCCGCATCAGCAGTTCGAACATGCCGGTCTCACCCGAACGAACCAGTGCGACGATCTCGTTGTCAGCAATCGGGTGACACACCTGCAACGGCATAACTGTTTAGAGTAACGAACGTTCAAAAGGTTACAACACGCTCGCCCTCATGCTCCCCGAACTTCCTCTCATGCTCTAGCAGCCAGCGCTTCCGCTCAATCCCGCCACCATACCCCGTGAGCGAGCCGTTAGATCCAATCACGCGATGGCACGGCACAACAACTCCTACCGGATTGGACCCATTGGCCAGACCCACCGCTCGCACAGCGGTTGGTTGGCCGATACGTTGAGCAAGCGTCGCGTAAGAAATCGTCGCGCCACACGGAACCCTTCGCAGCGCCCGCCAGACTTTTTGCTGAAACGGCGTGCCCGCGGTTTGCACCGGCAACGAGTCGATCGCCCGCAATTCACCTGCGAAATAGCGCTCAATCGCATTCGCCAAGCCATTCGGATTCTGTGCCGGTCGAAGTCTGAATCTGGCTTCGCCGTATTGAAGCTGTAGCAGGCGGCGCATGCGCTCCTCGTGTTCCGTCCAATCGAATGCCCGCAAATGGCCATCGACGTCGGCCAAAATCAGCGCCTCGCCGATGGGCGTGCTGATTCGTTCCATAAAGAATTCCGCAATCTCACGCATAGGTCCTCTCCATGCCGGTGGGACCCGCGGCCCACAAATGCTGCGCGGCGTAAGCGCGCCAAGGCCGCCAGGATTCGGCGCGGCTCAACAGATTGGCCGGTTTCGAGAGCGCTTCATCCTCCGCCGCCGCTCCTCGCAACAGGCCTAAATCGGAGGCCGGAAATGCGTCTGTCTCGCGCATAGCTCGCAGCGCGATGTACTGCGCGGTCCATTCGCCAACTCCGCGGATCGTGCGCAGGCTCGCGATCGCCTGCTCGATGTTTGCCGCCGGACGGAAGAGATTTGGGTCCGCCGCAGCGGCCTGCGCCAGCGCTTTGAGCGAAGCTTGACGCGCGGCTGGCATTCCAACTCCCAGAGATTCCGCCGAGGCGAGCGTCACGGCGGTCGGAAACACATGCGACAGACCCGGATGCCTTACATAGTCTTTCGATACAGGCTTGCCATGCAGCGCCACCAGTTGCCCACCCAGCCGCCGAGCCGCGGCCACGCTCACCTGTTGTCCCAGTATGGCCCGCACTGCCAGTTCGAAGCCGTCCCATCCGCCCGGCGCGCGCAGGCCGGGACGCTCGGCAATCAAACGCGCCAGCAGCGGATCGCGAGCGAGATGCGCGCCAATCGTCTCGATATCCGCGCCGATATCGAACAGGCGTCGCGCTCGCGCCACAATCGCCGGCAAAGACCGCACATGGGGAAAACGGATGGTGACACTCAAACTTTGCCGCCGCGGCAGATGCCCCACTTCGATGCTTCCGGTAAACCCGTCCATCTCCACCGTGCGTTGATAAGTTCCGTTCTCGACAACCTCCACGCCGGGAATGGCGCGCACGCGCAGATAATCGAGCATCGATTCCCAGTCATACGGCGCCCGGTATCGCAATCGCAGCATAATGCCTGTTCCCGGGGCTACCGGACTCGAAACTTTTCTCCGCAACGCGCTCGGCGGACGGTGAAAAAGGTCCAGGAATACCTCATTGAACCGGCGCAGGCTGCCGAACCCTGCCGCCATCGCAACATCAGTCATCGGCATGCGCGTTTCATGAATGAGATGTTTCGCAAACAGCACGCGCCGCGTTTGCGCCACCGCGTTGGGGGAGGCTCCCAGGTGCTGCAGGAACAGCCGCCGGAGTTGCCGTTCGCCTACACCGAGGCGCGCTGCCAGCCCGTCCACCGTTGCTTCGCCGTCAAGCGCGCCTTCTGCTATCAGAGCCAGTGCCCGCGAAACCGTGTTGGAAGTTCCGCGCCACGATGCCAGATCGGGTGCTGTCTCGGGCCGGCAGCGCAAACAGGGGCGGAATCCTGCTTCTTGCGCGGCCGCCGCGGAACCGAAGAAACGGCAGTGTTCCAATTTCGGCGTGCGCGCCGGGCAGACCGGCCGGCAATAAATTCCGGTAGACGTGACGCCTACAAAGAGCAAGCCATCGAACCGCGGATCGCGGCTCTGCAATGCCCGGTAGCAGATGTCTCGATCGGGTAACTCCATAACCGGATCTTCTCATTCATTGCCGGCATCGGCTCGCGGTTTTCGGACGTCATCAGGTACTACGTTATTACGGAATAGGTATCGGGATGGGAGCAATTATTCCGCCGCGCGCGGCCCGCAGGGCCGTCGGCTTGGAGCACAACGACATAATGTCGCACAGATCATCTGCGCTGGCGCCGTCCAGTTCGTTGGCGATCTGCTGGACGCGGATTGCTGCCTCCGCCATATTGGGAGGGTTCTGGGGCGCAGCACCCGCAATCGCCAGCCGGAAGAACTCTTTCTTTTCGGCATGCGCCTGGACCGAAGCCCATAGCGCAAACAACTCTTTAGCTCGTTTTTCGAGCTTCTCGATACGATCCGTCAATGCCATAACTCTGCGCTTCTCGATGCGGTAAGCGTAGCCAAGGATCCGTTTTGCGTTGTCGTAATACTGCACCACGTCGTCGGCTTCGACACTCTCGCCAAAATACAGCCGTTCGAAATTACGCAGGATCAAATTGGACCGGGCGCTCTCGGCGATCATACAGACGAGGATGGAAAGAGCGCTGCGGACGTCATCGTACGTCACCGGTCCCGTATCACTGCCCGAGAAATCGGCCAGCTTGGCCGCGTTCTGGAGGTTGGCCAGATGGTACACACTCCCCCGCATCCCGGGCACACCGTCACGCCGTTGGAATGTTCCGAGAGAACGATGGCCGGTTTCGATACGCTTCAGCACTTCCGGCTTTTCATTCGGGCCGATCAACTGCGCGGTACGCAACTTCGCGATCGCACACTGGCCGGCATCTCCCAGAACAAAAACCTTGCCCTTCCCGCGAAATCCGATTACATACGCGCTGCTGGTATCCAGAAAGATAGCGACAATCTTCTTTTCCGCCGAGTCGCCCCGCGAAAGCATCACATTCAACTGCAGCATCTGCACGTCCGGTTCCGTCAAAAGGATATTTCTTCTCATCCACTCCGCTGTCGCAATAAACCCGCGCACGGAGCTGAGGTCGAGCTCGTGAGTGTTTTTTATTTGCGCCATAATAGTCCTCTATTAACTCCTAACTCCTGGATCGTGCAATTTTCACTCCAGAAGATTCGGATTCACGTTGCCGCTCTGGTCAGCCAGGTGCGCCAAACGGTATCCACCATCGCGTGCGTTAATGCCGCCGCCATCAAGCTATTTCCCGCCTGACGAAAAGCCGATCCGTAGAACCAGCCTGCAATGGACGCCAGAACCACGTACCGCCAATTCGGAAACGGCGCATGCAAAATATGGAAAAGGCCGAACATCACGGATACCAGCGCCTGCCCAATCCAAACCGATTTGAGCGAATTTGAGATCAGGGTCTGCAGAAAGCCGCGAAAGAAGAGTTCCTCCAATAGCGCAATGAACAGAAAAATTTCCAGATAGTCCAGGCAGAAGGCGCTGATTCCACGCCAGCGAGGGTTCCACGCCGTAAAGCCCAAAGCGAAACCGCACGGAATGGCGATCACCGCAAAGTATCCGAAATTCAACGCCGCTGCGCCCAGAACCTTCCTTGAAATTCCGAAACGGTATCCCAGGTCTGGCACCACGCGTACATACGTCCAGCACCATGCGCCTACGCTGATCAGAAATAGCCGTCCCATGAAATCGAGGTTCAGTGGTCTATTCCAAATTCCGCTGAGCCCATGCAGCAACACGGCGGCAATCAGGACAATGGCGACAGCCAGGTCCTGCCAGGAAAACCTTTCGATCTGCCGGACGGGCGCCAGCCGGTACACCAGGAACACCGCAGCCGCAATCGCAACCAGACGGGCCAGCGCCATCCAGTGAAAATCGCCCGTCCCTGCGGCGTAGATCAGATAGGGCACACACCACAGTGGAAGCAATACGAAATTGCGAATCTCACGGCCCTTCTGCATTGCGGGCACGAGCACGAGCGCTAGTAAGCAAACAAAGCAACCGTAAATTCCTGCTGCGGCCCGAAACGGAATGGCGTAGTGCCGGATATAACTCTGCGCAGCCGCGCCAAAAATGAAACACAGCACAGCCAGCGCGACGCCAAATCGCTTCATCAACATTCATTGTGGGGTGCGTGTCCTCGCCGGCTTGCCTGAAAATAAAAAAATGCCCCTTGCGCCTCGCCCTCTGCTTTGGCTGCTCCTTCCCGCGACTCTCTTCGCCCAGGCTCCCGCGCCCAGCGCCGACCAGGAAGCCCCCATCATCAAACTCGTTCAACAGTATGTCGATGCGCGCGATCTGCGCGACCCCAAGGCGATCGAGGCGCTCTTCACCCCGGATGCCGATCAATTGGTGTCTTCCGGCGAGTGGCGCCGCGGCCGCAAAGCCGTCGTTGCAGGCGCGCTCGCCAGCTCCAAGCGGGAAGCCGGGAGCCGCCGCACCATCCGGCTCGAAACCATTCGCTTCCTTACACCGGATGTGGCCATCGCCGACGGCCCTTATGAACTCACCGGTCTGCCGGGCGGCCAGGACCGGAAGATGTGGACCACCTTTGTCCTAAAGCGCATGCAACGCAATTGGCGCATCGCCGCCATCCGGAACATGCTGCCCGCCCCCCCGGCTGCGCCCCGGTAGGATCGTATTGTCATGATCGTCAAGCTCAAGCGGACTCCGGGGCTTTACCTTGTCGGCTTTATGTGCAGCGGAAAAACAACCGTGGGACGCGCGCTCGCCGACGAACTGGGATGGGCATTTATCGACATCGACAGCGAAATCGAAGCGCGCGAAGGCAAGAAGATCTCTGACATATTCCTGGAGCGCGGCGAAGCGGCTTTTCGCGACATCGAAACGGAAGTGATCCGGTCGCGCGTCCTCGGCATCGAAGCTGGAAATCCGCACGTCATCTCGCTCGGCGGTGGCGCCTTTGTGCAGCCGCAGAACTGGGAACTAATCGCCGAACACGGGGTCACCATCTGGCTCGATTGCCCGTTCGAAACCATTCGCAAGCGCCTGGGCGACGACACATCCCGTCCTTTGGCCGCCGATCGAACAGCTCTGGCGCAGCTCTTCGACGACCGTCGCCCGCTCTATGCTCGCGCCGACTACTGCATTGAAGTCGATACAGACGATGTTTCTGAAATCGTTCGCCGCGTCCTCCGCTTGCCTATCTTCTGATGTCAGTAATCTCAGATCGGAACCCCGCGCGTAAGCAAGCGGTCCATCCACTCCAATCCGATGCGCTCGCCATCTTTCACACGGTTCTGCGCGCGGCGGATGCCGGAAACGCCATTCGATGCCACGCATCGCGAATTTCGAACGAGCTAAGAGCCGGCGAACTTCGCCTACCGCTCCACAACTTTGATCGCATCTTCTTAGTCGGGGCAGGGAAGGCTTCTGTATCGATGGCCTCCGCTCTCGAAGATATTCTCGGTCCTGCAATTTCCGGCGGCATCGTCGTTACCAAGCACGGCCACATCACGCATTCGCTTCGCTACGTCTCACTCGTCGAAGCCGCTCATCCCATTCCGGACGCAGCCGGCGCGGCCGCTTGTGAATCGATTTGCGAACTGCTTACCGGCTTAACCGCGCGCGACCTGCTGCTCGTTGCTATCTCCGGCGGTGCGTCCGCTTTGCTGGCCGCGCCTGCGCCCGGCATCACGCTGGAAGCAAAGCAACTCACAACCGATCTATTGCTGAAAGCGGGCGCCACCATCAATGAGCTGAACGCCGTCCGCAAACATCTCTCCGCGTTGAAGGGCGGACGATTGGCCGCGCTGGCGTATCCGGCCACCGTCGTTTGCCTCTTGCTTTCCGACGTAATCGGAGATCCATTGGACGTCATCGGATCCGGCCCAACCGCGCCCGACCCGACCACGTTCTCTGAAGCCATCGCCATCTTGAACAAGTTCGAACTCTTCGATCGGGTCCCGCAAGGCGTCCTCGAGCGTCTGACCCGGGGCGCCCGGGGAGAAATCGCCGAAACTCCCAAACCCGGAGATCCTGTTTTTAATTCGGTCCATAACATCGTCGTCGGCAGCAATCGCCTCGCGCTTCAAACCGCGGCGCAAGAAGCTGCCTCGCGAGGCTACCGCACGCTCATCCTGTCCAGCACCATGCAAGGCGAAACGCGCGAAGTAGCCCGCGTGCATGCCGAAATTTTGCGCGAAATGCTCACCACCGGGAATCCGGTTGCGCCACCTGCCTGCGTGCTCTCGGGCGGCGAGACCACTGTCACTGTGCGTGGAACCGGCCTGGGTGGCCGGAATCAGGAATTCGCGTTATCCGCCGCCATTGCGATCGATGGGCTTCAGAACGCCGCAGTTTTAAGCGGCGGCACCGACGGCACCGACGGCCCTACTGATGCCGCAGGCGCCGTCGCGACCGGCGAGACCATCCAGCGGGCCGCGCAACTGAAACTGAACGCTAGCGACTATCTGGCTCGCAATGACTCCTACAACTTTTTCAACGCGTTGGGTGATTTGATCAAAACCGGTCCCACCGGCACGAATGTAATGGATGTGCATCTGTTACTCGCCGGCTAACTCAATTAGTGGAGCGGGCTTTCTAGCCTGCTATGCCGGGTTTCGACATCCTCCAGTTCATAAAAGCTCAGTGAATTATCCCCCTGGCGTAAAACCCGCGCTTTCACCAGTTCCCCATATCGATCCTCCAGTGCCAGACGCGACGCATGCTGCGCAATCACCAGCGGACACCTTGCATTCGATAACGCAACCAGCGATTCACCGTATTGCTTCTCCTGGTCATACGGCGGATCGACAAACGCAATGTCGGCTGGGTAATTTCCCAGCAGAACTGCCGCACTTCCGCGCACAACCGTAATCTCGTCTTTGCCGATCTGCAGCGCCGTCACATTCTCGCGAATGGCCTCCAGCGCCTGGCGATGACTTTCAATCAATGTCACGTGTTTCGCTCCGCGGCTCAGCGCTTCAATCCCCACTGCGCCCGTTCCCGCATAGGCGTCGAGAAATCGCGTTCCCTCAATCCGAGGTGCGAGCACGTTGAACAGCGCTTCCCGCAGTCGGTCCGGGGTTGGCCGCACCCCCAGGCCCGGAATGCTCTTCAGTCTCCTGCTGCGGAATCGCCCCCCAATCACTCTCATACGCGGCTCAGCCTACCTGAACGTAGCCGTATCGCCGCTGCCAGTGCTCCTGAATGTAATGAACGGCCGCGCGCAGTTCCTCAGTGCCGCGTTGGGTCTCGATGAACGTGCGCGCCTCGTTCCGCGCAGTTTCCAGGATCTCCGAATCGCGCAGCAAATCCGCCAGCCGCAGCCCCGGAATTCCCGATTGCTTCGTCCCGAAAAATTCACCCGGACCGCGCAGCTTCATATCCATTTCCGCGATATAGAATCCATCATTCGATTCCACCAGCGTCCGGATGCGCTCGCGCGCTAAATCATTCAGCTTGCCCGTGACCAGAACACAGTAACTCTGGTACGGCCCGCGCCCCACGCGTCCGCGAAGCTGATGGATCTGCGCCAGACCAAAACGCTCGGCCTGCTCGATCACCATTACGGACGCATTCGGCACATCCACCCCGACCTCCACCACTGTGGTCGCCACCAGAATTTTGATCTCTCCCGCTTGGAAGCGCCGCATCGTTTCGTCCTTGTCTTCCGAACTCATTCGCCCGTGCAACAGGCCTACGGCGAGATCGGGAAAAACCACCTGCGAAAGATGCTCGTACATCTGTTCGGCCGCCTTCACCGCAGCGGCTTCTTTCTCCTCCACCACCGGATAGACCACATAAGCCTGCCGTCCCTCCTTCACCTGCTGCGCGACAAAGCTGTAAACACCTTCCACCGCGCTCTCGGCCACGTGCTTCGTGACAATGCTTCGCCGGCCCGGCGGCAGCTCGTCGATAATCGAGACATCCAGATCACCGTACAGCGTCAGTGCCAGGGTTCGCGGAATCGGTGTCGCCGTCATCACCAGCACATCCGGCTGCGCAGCTTGCCCCTTCTTGAACAATTCCAAACGCTGCCGGACCCCGAAGCGGTGCTGCTCATCCACAATCGCGAGCCCTAATTTCGAAAACTCCACATCCTCCTGAATCAGCGCGTGCGTCCCCACCACCACATGCGCCAATCCCTCCCGGATCAGCTTTTTGATCTGCTGCTTTTCGCGCTGCGTTGCCGAGCCCGTCAAATGCGCCACCACATAGCCGCGCGGCTGCAACAAGCGCCGGAAATACCGGTAGTGCTGCGCGGCCAGAATTTCTGTTGGCGCAAGCACGGCCACTTGATACCCGTTCTCGATCGCAATCACGGAAGCCTGGGCGGCCACGATGGTTTTGCCGCTGCCCACGTCGCCTTGCAGCAGCCGGTGCATCGGATGCGGCGCTTTCATATCGTCCGCAATCTCCTGCATCACGCGCCGCTGCGCGCGGGTCGGCTTGAACGGCAGCATCTCCCGAATCTGCTGCCGCGCCCGCTCGGTGACAGCAAACGCAATGCCCGTAGCCTCGCGCGCTTTCGTCTTTTTCAGCGCGAGCCCGCATTCCAGCCAGAAAAACTCGTCGAAAATCACCCGGATCTGCGCCGGAGTTCGGAACTCGTTCAAGAGCCGGACGTCTTCGTCCGGGCCGGGAATGTGCAGCGCGCGGACGGCTTCACCCAGAGCGGGTAATTGCATCCGTTCCCGCACGCTTGGCGGCAGCTCGTCTTCGGGAAGTGCGACTTCCTGCAAAATGCGGTGCATCAATCCGCGAAAAACGCGTGTCGAAATCTTCCCTGCGGCCTCATACACCGCGACAATGCGGCCCGTGTGCAAACTCTCGTCGCCGTCATCTTCCGATGAGAGAATTTCGATTTCCGGTTGCATCACCAGCGGCCGCCCGGTTGCGCGGTCCAGCTCGATCTTTCCAAATAAGGCAACCTTGGTGTCGGGCAACAGCGTATCGGCATAGCGCTGCCCATGAAACCAGCGTGCGACGAGTGTTGCGCCGCTCCCATCCTGCAGCCGCGCCTCAAAGAGCCCGAGCGATTTCCGATGGTATCCGGATAACTTACCGTCAACGACGCGCGCCAGCACCGAGGCCTTTTCCCCAGGCGCAAGCATCGAGATCGGCTTCGAATTGCGGCGGTCTTCGTAACGGAACGGAGCGTAATACAGCAGGTCTTCTACAGTGAGCAGACCCTTGCCAGCGAGCATTTGAGCCCGCGCGGGCCCAATGCCCTTTACATACTGGAGCGGAGTTGCAAGATCCAACTCTTAGACTAACTTCTGACTACTTCTCCCCTAACACCAATCTCGCCTGCTGTGCCAGCCCGCTCGCCTGCGTCCCCGATACCGCCGGCCCCGTCGTGCCAGTCGCCTTCCGAACCGTAATGGTCCCGCGATCGGTCACCAGATGGAGGTCCGGGCCCGGCCCTACCGTGCCCTCCAACTTCGCTCCGCGCCCCTGAGTTCGTTCCTGCAGTGCATCGCCAAACTCGTTGTCGATTTCGCCATGATCGGTCGTGGCTGTTAGGGCAAACTGCGCGGTCTGCGGTAGCGCTAACTCGATATTTCCGGATTTCGTATGAACCAGCATCGTCCCCAGCGGAAGCCGCCCTGGACGGACATCCACGTCGCCCTTGTCCACGGTCAGCTCCAGTGCCTCGGTAAATCCATCCACGGTCACGTCCGTCGATCGCGTCGTCAGCTTCACCGGGCCAATCACGTTCTGAATGCTCAAGCTGCCACGATCCATCCGGATTTCGCCCGGAACCTTCTGCACGTCGAACACGGTCCGCATATTTTCCACCCGTACCGGCCGCGCCAGCTCGCGCAAGGAAACCGTTCCGGTGTAAGCGCCCGCAATTGTCGTTTGGCCTGCAATCTTGGTCAGCTCAACATCCGTGCCATGCCCTCGCAGGTCTATATTCCCGCGCACGTTATCGCAGCGGATCAGGTCGCTCGCGCGCGTGTCCACCTTCACGTTCCCTTCCACATCCTGCACGCGAACTCCGGCATTCGCGCTGCTCAGGTCCACATCTCCGGTGAGCGATGCGATATCGAAATCGCCGGTCGTGCCGGTCGCTTCAATGCTTGCGCCCTTAGGAGCCGCCACTTCCAGGTTCGTGGTCACCAATGTCTTCCCGCCGGCCCGGTCCTGGTTGCATTGAATGACGATCGTGTTGCCGCGCATCGAAACCTGCACGGGAGTCGCCTCGTTTGCGCGGTCCGCTGCGTCGGATTCGAATGACCGTATGACTTTATGTCCTGTCACCGTCAGCAGGGAACCGCCTTTGCCGACAATCTTCGCGTCGCCGCGAAAGCTCTCAATCACGATGCGCGGGTTTTCTCCGGCCTGCTGTTCGACAGGATTTACCGAGTACTCATGTTCCTCGCCAAACGCCTCCACGCTGTGCTCGAACCCGGCGTGCCGCCACCAGTTATCCGGCCGGTGCGCTTCAAACGTGACCAATCCGCCAATACAGATCAGAATGGCGAGAACCCAGCCGCCCCCCGAAATGCCATTCACCGGAATGGGCGCTCCTGCGAGAAAACGTATTGTAATTTCAATCAGCCCGATCCCGCCCCACGCAATCAATGCATAGGGCCAGTACTGCGCCACGATTTCACCAATCTGGAAGCTTGGCGAAATGGCGTGAATCAGGAACAGAACGCCAATGGCGATCAGCAATAAAGGAGCGGCAATCGAGCCTCTGGGCCTCATCGGGCGGGTCCTCCCGCCACCAGCTTCTCGATCAGCTTCATAATACCGATCATGATGATGATCAGCGGCCAAGTCCGCGAAAACGGCAGAACGTTCGCCTGATGCATCGCAAACAAGGCACCCAGCGTAACCAGCAGAACCGGGCCGCGAATCGCCTGCGCGTACAAAGCCGCCCTGTTATTCATACCCGCCCCCGAACTTCATGTGGGGCAGGCTGTTAGCCTGCGGGCCCATTGTCAATGGGCCCCTGCCGGATCCCCTATTGCCCATGTCCGGTCTCCATATAATCCCGGGCGCTTCGCGAGCTTCGATCATCGGGAATCGGTGGAGAAACAGGAGGAGGGACGCGGGCGGGAGGGCTAATTCGGGACCACAGCATATAGGCCCCGACGATAATCAAAATCACGGGCCAGAACCGGCCAATCTCCCGGAACTCGACCACGTGCAGCGTATCCAGCAGAAACAAAACGCCGATGACGATCAGAATGATGGGGCCCACCGGAGCGCGCCCGGTCGCACGGTGTTGCGAAATGAAGCTGGACCATTCATCCACAGGCACTCCTAACTGCCGCTTCTTCGCCGTGTGATACGCCTCGAACGGCATGTAAAACATGAATCCGGCCAACATCATCCCCAGCAACGGTTCGCCGGCCGTGTTGTCCGCAGTGTTGATCAGGCTGATGAGCAGGCCGAAAATGACCGCGTGTACCAGGCCCTTCAAATACTGGCCGTTGTAAATGGCCCCGACCCCCGGAATCCAGCCCAGCAGGAACGCCAGCCCCGGCGAGGTCCGGACTGGCGTAAGAACCGGCGAGGGCCCCGGCTGAACGTACGGATTAGAGGGATCCACGGCATCCGCTTGCGGCGCCGCCGGCACATGGTCCTGACAAAAGACGGTCCCCTCGGCTGGCCGCTCGCAAACCGCGCAAAGGGGCCTGCCACAGGACCGGCAGAAGGCCGCGGCAGCCGTATCTGGATGGTAATAGCAGTTCATTGTTTCGAATCCTGGGCTGGCGGATGGCTTCCGCCCCCACTGGTGCTGGATTGACCTTGTCCCTGGTTGCTGGAACCCCCGGCCCCCGCGGCGTGATTCGGCGGGTTCTCCGGTTGCTCTTCCAGGTCTTTCAGGCGTGTCTCGATCTCATAAACGAATCGAAGATTTTCGTAATACTTCACCGCGCGGTCTCTCACCCGGCACGCCTTGTCCTCGACGCCGTCCCAAATACGGACGGGGCTCAGATCCGCTGCCTGGATGTGCTGCACATGCACTCCCGTGCACCGTTCGAGCATGGCGAACGAAAGGACCGTCATTGCCATCCCCATCGCCAGGCGCGGCTGCAAAATCGGCTGCAGCCACTTGCTCGCCAAGCGGCTCAGCAGTCCTTGCCGCTCGAACGGTTGCCGGACGCGGCCGATGGGAGCCTGGTAAGCGATCCGCGTAATCAAGGCCGGGGGAGGCTCCACCTCCTCTGCGTCCCGGAGCAGGTTCATTCCCCCGCTCACGTCCCGCAGAAACTCGCGGCAGGCGGCGCACTCGTTTGAATGCTGCGTAATCGCAGCTCGCTCGCCTGCCTGGAGTGTTCCGTCCAGGTAGTCGGCGAGAACGATTTCAAACTCGGCGCAGTTCATTGCCGTCTACACACTGACCCTGTTTCGCCGCAAAATCCGGGCCAACTCCGCCCGTCCGCGGTTTAGTCTCGATTTCACCGTGCCCTCCGGGACATTTAAGACCCGCGCGATCTCACGGTATTCCATTTCCTGCAAATCTCGCAGAATGACGGTTTCCCGCAGCTCCGGCGATAGCCTTTGCAAGGCGGCTTGCAGCAGTTCTCCGGCTTCACGGCCGGCCAATAACCCGTCCGTCCGGGAATGCTGGGCCGTTTTCTCTTCGAGGACCGCTAGTTTGTCCTCCAAGGCGTCCGTCACCCGCTCGTGCTTCGTACGGCGGTAATGATCCACCAGCAGGTTACGCGTCAAACGCGTCAGCCACACCGCAAACGACCCCTCACCCGCCCGGAAGCTCCCCAACGTCTTGAAAACACGCAGAAAAACGTCCTGCGTCAGATCCTGGGCCTCTTGGTCACTATTTGTAAAGCGGTAACAAATCGCGTACACACGTTTGGTGTGCAGCTTGACAAGCTCTTCCCAGGCGCCCTGCTCTCCCGCCAGGCACCGCTCTACCAGACTTGTCTCTATGTCCAACCGGTGTGTCGCCTCTGCGCGGACAACTCCTCCCCAACTCGAAGCCGCGCTTATCGCCTTTGAGCTTAACGAAATTTTCGAGTTTAGCGAAATTGCCGCAACTGCTGCCGCTGCCACACCCCTATAAACGAATCAAAGACAATAGAAGTTCATTGCAGAACCGCGGCCGTGAGAAAGCGGTTACACATATGATCTGCCCCTTCTGTGGACACCGCGAAGATAAAGTGATCGACTCCCGGGAAAGCAAAGAAGGCGACTCCATTCGCCGCCGCCGCCAGTGCCTCGCCTGCGAACGCCGCTTCACCACCTACGAACGTTGCGACGAAGTCCCCTATATGGTCATCAAAAAAGACGGGAGACGGGAAAAGTTCGACCGCCAGAAGGTCCTGAATGGCCTGCTGCGTGCCTGCGAAAAGCGGCCTGTCAGCATGGGGAAATTGGCGGAGCTGGTTGACGAAGTGGAATCTCTCCTGCTGGAAAGCCCTGAGCGGGAGCTGTCGACGGACTTGGTCGGAGAGCGCCTCATGGAGCGGCTCCGGTCGCTTGATAAAATTGCTTACGTCCGGTTCGCATCCGTGTACCGCGATTTCCAGGATGTCGAAGAATTCCTCAGCGAACTGAAAAACCTAATGCTGCAGCGCAAAGTCTAAATAAGAGAGCCGGAAGCGTAAGCGACTCTGACTGTTTGGTGCTTTACACTTCCCTATCTTTTGTGTAACCAATCACTTTGCCGGACATCTCCCTAATTAGGTATTAACTTCAGCGGCAAATTCGGATATAATAAGTGCGCACAATAGTATCGAGATTGGCACTTGCATCCCGCTCTGAGGCGGATGGCTGGAAGACTGTCCAGTATCCAGTCGAGGCTCTTTTGGACTTTTGCCATCACAATCGGTCCGGCAAAAGCGTCAAGTTTCCGATAAGCAGTATGGAGTAGTTTGGTTCCCCGTTTGCGGAAAGAGTACAGGGAAGCGAGTAGAGGTGATTAAGTAAGTGGATCAATTCGAGGATCAATATTTAGCCGATGGGCACGAGCCGCTGGGGCTCCCGTTCGACGAAGATTCCAATTTCTTCCACCCGGAAGAGGTGCAGGACGAGGAGTTTCATGGTGCCCAGCCGGTCGAGGAGTCGATATACACCGACGACCCGGTTCGCGTGTACCTGCGCGAAATGGGATCGGTGCCCTTATTGACCCGGGAAGGCGAAGTCACTCTCGCCCGCAAGATGGAGCGCGGGAAACTGCGCATGCAGAAGGCCATCAGCCGCTCTCCGCTGATCCAAAGCGTCGTGTTGGAATTCGCGGAACTGGTACGGAAAGGCGCTGAAGATGTCGATAGCTATGTCGATCTCGGGCCCTCGGATATCGAAGAGGGTAGCGCCGCCGACATCAAGCGCCGGAACGAAATTGCCGAGCTGTTTGGGGCCTACATCAATTCGTACAAGAAACTCCAGCAAACGAACGACAAGTTTGCTGCCGTGCCTCCGGGAAACAAGAAACTTCGCAAGAAATGGGCCGGAAAAGTCGCCCGTGCCATGGTCGAACTCTCGAAAGCGCTGCGGGCGGTTCCGTTCAACATTGTCCGCTGGAAGGAGTTTGTCCAGGCCATTGAACGCACCGCCGACGAGATGTCGGTACTCGATGCCGAAATCAAAAAACTCGAAACGCGCAATGCGGCCTCTGCCCAGTTGCGCGTCAAGGAGCTGAAGCGCGATCTGAAGAAAAAGGAAGCCGAGGCGGGCGCCTCGCTTCCTCAGCTACGCCACAGCCTTTCGGTCATCCGGCACGGCGAAATTGAAGCCGAGCGCGCCAAGAAAGATCTGGTCGAGGCCAACCTCCGGCTGGTCGTCTCGGTCGCCAAGAAATACGTCAATCGCGGCCTCCACCTCCTCGACCTCATTCAGGAGGGCAACATCGGTCTGATGCGTGCCGCCGATAAGTTCGAATACCGCCGTGGCTACAAATTCTCCACTTATGCCACTTGGTGGATTCGTCAGGCGATTACGCGCGCCATTGCGGATCAGTCCCGAACCATTCGTATTCCCGTTCACATGAACGAGAGTATGAACAAGTTCCTGCGCGCCACGCGTGAGCTCGAAAAAGAGCTTGGCCGTGTGCCGACCAACGAAGAGATCAGCCGCCGCATGGACATTCCGGTCGAGAAGGTCCAGAAGCTGAAAACCATCTCGCGCGACCCAGTCTCGCTCGAAACCCCGGTTGGCCGCGATGGCGAGTCCGCGCTCGGCGATCTCATCGAAGACCGCTGGGTGGGTTCGCCGGTCGACGCCGTCATCGATTCGAACGTTCGCGACGAAACCGCCAACATCCTGAAGACGCTTTCCCCCAAGGAGGAGAAAGTCATCCGGCTGCGCTTTGGCATCGGCTGCGAACGCGAGCATACGCTCGAAGAGATCGGGCAGGAGTTCGACGTTACCCGCGAACGCATCCGCCAGATCGAAGCCAAAGCTCTCCGCCAGCTCCGCTCTCCGGAACGCGCCCGCCATCTTCGCGCCCTCCTCGCCGCTCGTTAACTATGGCAAGTCTCTCCGCTCCTCGGCTCCTGACAGCCGAGGAGTACGGAAAACTCGAGGACGTACTCGGCTTTCGCGACGAGCTGATCGAAGGAGAGCGTGTTTTGTCCCCAAGCCCGGTGTTTCAACATGCGGCTGTGATCAAACAGTTGGAGCGCATACTCGAGGATCAACTGGCCGAGTTAAGCTCCGAGCCGCTCTATGTCGCCCGGGAAACCGGCTGGAAATTTCACAACCCTGCCAGTGGAGCGGACAGCGTTCCGGTACCCGATCTGATGGTGATCCGGAAGGAAGACGCCCGCCACGCGATCAAGACTGCCGGCTGGTTTGAACGCACTCCGCTGTTCGTAATCGAAGTAGTCTCACCGAGTGAGCGTAAAGCCTATCGCCTGCGAAAAGTGGGCCTGTATCTCGATATGGGTGTGCCTTATGTCATCGAGGTCGATTACAAGAAACGCCTCGTTCTGGTCCATACACCGAACGCAGAAGCGGCTGCAGTCTACCGCAAAGGCGACCAATTGACTACCCCCTTTCGAGCCTCCGTCGACGAAATCTTCTCCGTCTTGGATTAATGCCTCCATTTGTTTGGAACGCGGTTTCGGATTAATCCGTAATTCGTGTACAAACAGGAGGACTCACCCTTGTCTTTCGTCCGCTTTTTCTCGCTTTCAGCCGTTCTTGTCGCATGCACCTTGCAATTAGCGGCTCAATCCATCACCTCCGGGGACGTCACGGGCCTCGTAACCGACCCGTCCCATGCGGCTATTCCCGAAGCCACGGTCACCCTGACCAATACCCAAACCAGCGCCGTTCGAACCACCACCACGAATGCGCAAGGGAATTACCGGTTTGCGTTCATCGAGCCGGGTACCTACAAGGTCTCCGTTTCCGCTTCTGGATTCGGGGCCCAGGAGCAAGGCGGCATCGTGGTCACGCCGGGACAGCCCACCGCGGCCAACTTTCAGCTTCAGCTCTCCGGCGTCTCGACCACTGTGGAAGTAACGGAAGCCGGCGCGGTGTTGCAGACTGAAAATGCTGATTCCACCACACACTTCAGCTCCCAGCAAATCGCCAATCTGCCGAATCCGGGGGGCGACATCACCTATGTGGCCCAAACTGCGCCGGGCGTCGTCATGAACACCCAGGCCGGCTACGGCAACTTTGTTGCCGACGGCATGCCGGGGACCTCCAACCTGTTCACCATCAACGGCGTCAACGACAATGACCCGTTCTTCGGCACGAATAACAGCGGCGCCTCCAACCTCTTGCTCGGCTCCAACGACATCGCCGAAGCGAACGTAATTAACAACGCATATTCGGGGCAATACGGCCAATACGCCGGAAGCCAGATCACCTACATTACAAAATCGGGTGAAAACACCTTCCATGGCGATGCCGTTTACAACTGGAATGGACGCGCTTTAAATGCCAATCAATTTTTCAGCAACGCCAGCGGCCTCCCCCGGCCATTCAACAATTTCAATCAATGGCAAACGAACCTCTCTGGCCCCATCTGGAAGAACCGCACATTTTTCGATGTAGATTACGAAGGTCTGCGGAACCTTCTGCCGACCGCCGCGAATGTGGTCCGGATTCCTAGCCCTCAGTTCCAGACCGCGACGTTGGCCAATCTCGCCACCAACGGCAACTCGGCCGAAATTCCGTTTTATAAACAGATCTTCGCGGTCTACAACGGCGCACCTGGCGCGGCGACCGCCACGCCCGTAAACGGCGGTGGCTGTCAGGGCTTTACTGGTTTAGGAGCCGGGGTTCCGTGCGCGCTCCAGTTCCGCAGCACCCCGGGCAACATCAACAAGGAATACCTTTGGTCCGCCCGCGTCGATCACACGCTCGACCCTAATGATCGTTTCTATGTCCGCGTCTCGCGCGACAACGGCTTCCAGCCGAGCTTTACCAGTCCCTTCGGCCCCACCTTCAATGCCCAGAGCAATCAGCCCCAAATGTCCGGGCAGCTCTCGGAAACCCACATCTTTGGGCCAAACACCGTGAATGAGTTCAAAGGCTCGGCTCTGTTCTACGCCGCGATTTTCGACCCCTCCGATCCCAGCGGCTCCCTCGCCGCCTTGCCCACCTTCATGATCTTCTCCGGCAATCCGTTCACGGCCACGGGCGCCTGGGGGCAGCCTGGACCCTTTTTCTATCCGCAAGGCCGGCGCGTCTTCCAATACCAGATCATCGATGATCTTTCCCATGTTCACGGGAAACACACCTTCCGGGCCGGTTATAGCTGGCTTCACGCCAACGTCACGGCTCTCGATTTTGAAAGTGTCGGTGGCCCCATCCACGGCGCCATCACCACCAATCTGGCGGACTTCTTTAACGGAGGCGGCCCCAATACGTCCCTGAACCAGGCCTTTCCCGGGTCGCCGGAACAGGACATCCGCCTCGACACCATGGGCGGCTATATCGCCGACGATTGGAAGGCCACCAACCGGCTCACCATTTCCCTCAACCTGCGCCTGGAGCACTACGCCAACCCAAGCTGCGGCGCAAACTGCTTCTCGCGTCTGACTTCCACCTTTACCGGCGCTCCCGACCCCACTGCCGCCGTCACCCCGTATAGCCAGTTCATCGTCTCCGGCCAGCACCACGCGTATGCCAACACGCAAATGGTCATCTGGGAGCCCCGCATTGGCATCGCCTGGCGGCCCTCCGACAGCGAGAAAACCGTCGTCCGCACGGGCGCCGGAATCTTCGCCGACCAGTTGCCCGGCGGTCTCACCGAATCGGCGGCTTTCAACTCTCCGGGCTTCAATGCGTTTACTGTTGGAAACGGCACGCTGGCTCCGGGTGTTGCCGGAAGCCTCTTCGCCACCGCCGCGCAGGCCAATCAGGCTCTGCTCTCGCAGTTCCATTCCGGCGGCAGCTTCAACTCCATCTCGCAAGCCGTCCCTGGATTTGCGGCCCCGAATTTCACATCGTTTCCCAGCACCTTCTTCCAGCCCACCTATTACAAGTGGAACTTCGAAATCCAGCGCGAACTCGCCGCCAAAATGGTGCTGGATATCAACTACTCCGGTATGCACGGCTCGCACATCCCCATCGGCGACCAGGGGCTGAACGGCTATTGTCCCGATTCGGCCTGTCCCGGCGGCTTCGCTGGCCTCCCCAGCGTGCCGGCCAATGCCGCGCTCGGCCAGGTAACCCAATACCTGTCGGCCGGCACCGCGAGCTATAACGGCCTCACCGTCAGTCTCCAGCGCCAGCTCTCTTCCGGAATCGCTTTCAACCTGAACTACACCTGGAGCCACTCTCTCGACGACGTCTCAAACGGCGGTGTCACCAACCTGCCCTTCGGTATTTTGGCCACCAACTTGAGCATCACGGTCCCGCAGAACCCGTTCAACATCCGCAGCAATTACGGCAGCTCCGATTACGACGTCCGCCACTACGTCAGCGCCACCCTGCTGGTGAACGATCTATTGCGCCAGGCCGGCTTCCATTGGGGTCCAAACCGCGTCTTTGGCGGCTGGACGCTCTCGGCCAACTGGTTCTTCCGCACCGGCCTGCCGTTTACGGTCATAGACAATGCGGCGCTCGGCACACTGCTGGGCTACAACTACGCCGGAGCCATCTTCGCATCGCCCGTGACGAACATCCCGAGCGCCTGTACCAACGCCGTCAATGCGCCTTGCCTCAGCACCTCGCAATTTGCCTCGAGTGCGGCCGTTACCGGCGCTCCCACCGGCTTCGGAACCGAAGGCCGCAACAACATCTATGGCCCGCACTTTTTCGACGTCGATATCGCGCTGATGAAGAACATCGCCCTCGGCGAGCATGTCACCTTCAGTTTCGGCGCCCAGGCTTATAACGCCTTCAATCACACCAACTTCGATCAGCCGGTTGCGGACATTGCAAACCCGCAATTTGGATCGAGCATCGCAGCCGTCGGCCCCCCGACCAGCCTTTTGGGTTCGTTCGTCGGCGCCGGCAGCTCGCCCCGCTTCGTTGAGATCAAGGGTCTGATCCGGTTTTGAGCTGATTCTGTTCAGCTTCCAGACCGTAGAACCACCGTCGAGTGGTTCACCATCATCGCAGCCGCTCCGCATAATGGAAATATACTCCCTCGGATTCTTCCATAATCCATAAGGAGTAGACGGTAATCCCTGCATTATCAGCAGATTATGCGATGGCGACCGGATTGCCCATCCACCGGGTATGCTAGTCGCAACGCTCTCTGAAAACGCTAAAAGCTTTCTTGGCCGCTTGGTCGGGCTGCTCGTTCTAACTGCTCTCTCGCTGGCCTGTCTGCTCGGCCAGACCCTTACCACAGGTGACTTGGCTGGCGTTGTGCGCGACATAACCGGCGCGGTCGTTCCGGCTGCCACGGTAACCCTGCGCAACACCGACACAGGTCAGGTGCGCACGGTGGACGCGAATGCCTCTGGCGAATACCGTTTCACCACCTTGCCGGCCGGAAACTACGAGATTTCGGCCAATACGCCGGCCCTAAAATCCGACACAAACAAGCTTCGGATCTCTATTGGCCAGGTGGCATCTCTTGATCTGACGTTGAAGCCTGCCGGATCAACCCAGGTGGTTCAGGTTACCGAGGCAGCCCCGCTCGTTCAGAACGAAAATGGCAATATCGCGACAGCGTACAACCCGCGAGAACTCGAAAATCTGCCCGCTCCCGGGAACGACATGACCGCGTACGCCTTCACAGCTCCCGGTGTCACTATCAGCACGGGCGGCGGCTACGGCGATTTTTCGGTGTTCGGCCTTCCCGGCGTTTCGAATCTTTTTACGATCAACGGCAACGATAACATGGACCCCTACCTGAATCTCAACAATTCAGGTGCAAGCAATCTGACGCTCGGGTCGAACGAAATTTCCGAAGCCGTCGTGGTCGTCAACGGCTACACGGGACAGTATGGCCGGCAAGCCGGTGCCAACGTAAATTACGTCACAAAATCGGGAACCAATCAGTTTCACGGGAATGCAGCTTGGTTCTATAACAGCCGCGTCCTAAACGCCAATGACTGGTTCAACAACGCAACCGGCACGCCGCGGCCGTTTTCGGTTTCAAACGAGTGGGCGGATTCACTTGGCGGTCCGATTCGTAAAGACAAATTGTTTTTCTATATAGATAACGAAGGGCTGCGCTACGTTCTGCCCGCCGGCGGTCCTGTCTACATCCCGACCTCTCAATTTACGAATTTTGTCATGAAGAATCTGACCGCGACCAATCCGGCTGCGGTTCCGTTTTACACCAAAGCATTTAACTTGTACGCGAATTCGACAGGCGTACCAAGAGCTACTCCCGTTACGGCGGCGGACGACCAATACCTCGGCTGCGGAGATATCGCCAGTAATGGTCCCCCATCCGACCCCAGTGCTCTCGCCGCCTACACCGCCGGCTTCGGCACCACGCTGCCCTGCGCTCAGACGTTCCGCAACACCTCCAACAGTCTCAACACGGAATGGCTGTTAGCCGCCCGCGTCGATTACAACGTTACGAGCAACGACCACATCTACTTCCGCTACAACATGGATCGCGGGCTTCAGGCAACGTATACGGACCCCATTAACCCCGTATTCAATGCGCAAAGTGTTCAGCCGCAGTATGGAGGCCAGTTCGGTTACACCAAGGTGATCGGGGCGAGCATGGTGAATCAGCTATTGCTCTCCGCGTCTGATTATGCCGCCCTTTTCGGTCCCCCGAACCTTTCGGCAGCTCTAAATACTTTCCCCACCACTTGGGCCTTTGGCGATGGTCTGTATAGCTCCAATAATGACGGCTATTCTCTCGGCGGCGAGGACCCCGCGTTTCCACAAGGTCGCAAGGTAAGGCAATGGCAGTTAATTGACGACTACTCCTGGAACTGGCATGCTCATACCTTTAAGTTCGGTACGAACATCCGTAAGAATTGGGTCAGCACCTATGCCTACGGTGCCAACACCAGCGGTCTTCTAACTTTCAACTCGATGACCGACTTCCTCGATGGTTCTCTCGCAAACGGCTCTACCTACGCGCAAGCGTTCACCAATATCGGCGCTCAGAACCTGAATATGTACAGTGCCGGCTTCTATGCACAGGACGAGTGGAAAGCCCGGCCCAATCTTACTTTGACTTTGGCCGTGCGCTTTGACCGCAACAGCAATATTCAATGTCCGGCTGGTTGTTTTAACGAGCTGCTTGGACAGCCATTCGCACAAGTCAACCATTCCGCTACCGTGCCTTACAACCAGGTCATCCAGACCGGACTGAAGCAGGCATTCCCCAGCGTGGAGCCTATCGTCGTCCAGCCTCGCATCGGCTTCGCCTATAACGCCTCAAAGAATTTGGTTTTCCGTGGCGGCTTCGGTGTCTTCTCCGACCTGTACCAGGGACTTATTGCGGATCGGTTGATTACTAATGCTCCCGGCGTCACGTCTTTCACCACCAGTTCCGGACTGGTGGCGCAAGGCGATCCGAATAGCGTGTTTGCACTGGTCTCGAGTTCCAACGCGGCCTTCCGCAGTGGATTCTCCAATGGTGCTACGCTTTCATCGTTGAAGGCCAGTGTCCCTCTGTTTACGACCCCGAATTACAACACCGTTGCGAACCAGTTGTATAATCCCAAGGTCTACGAGTGGAACTTCGAGCTGGAACAGGGTTTGGGCAGCAATTACGTACTCTCGCTCAATTACGTGGGCAATCACGGCTATCAGGAACTCAACCAGAGCTTGTTCGAAAATCAGTACGCTAAGGCCGGTTTCCAGGGCCTGCCACGGACCGCCCCCGATCCGCGCTTTGGCGAAATTCGCAATTTGAATAACGATAGCTGGTCGAATTACGACGGCTTAGTGGCTGCCTTTAGATGGCGGGCGGGCTCTCAGTTCTCAGGCAGTGTCTCTTACACCTGGAGCCATGCCTTGGATACGTGTTCGAATGAGTGTCTGGAGCCCTTCAATTTCCTGACGGCCACAAGCCTCCGCTATCAGGTCAGCCCGCTGGGGCTCAACGCGCTTAACTACGGCAACGCCGATTATGATGTCCGCCATTCCCTGAACGCAAATTATGTGTATACACTTCCGGTGTCCTATTTCCATAATTGGCTAACTAGAGGCGTGCTCGGCGGATGGACCGTAGCTGGCACATTCTTCTTCCATAGCGGCTATCCTTTCAGCGTTCTGGACAGTCTTGTCCGTAGCCGCCGGGGGGTGAGTAATGCAACCGGGATTGCCACCCAGTCATTCATCGCGGATTATCTCGGCGGCCCGACGAACGCGAGTTGCACGACGCCGAATGTCCCCTGTTTGGATAGCTCACTGTTTGCCGCACCGGCTTCCCAGCCGGGCTATGGCAACATTGCCCGGAATGCATTTCGCGGCCCGGGCTACTTCGACACGGACCTGAATGTCAACAAGACCTTTGCAATGGGCGAGCGATACAAGTTGCAAATAGGGGCGTATTTCTTCAATATCCTGAATCATCCGAATTTCGATCTGCCGGTGAACAATGTGGCTCTGGGAAATTTCGGCACAATTACCAACACCGTTTCCGCGCCGACCAGCGCCTACGGGTCGTTCCAGGGATCGGCCGTCTCCGGCCGCGTCATCCAGACCCAGGTCAAACTAACCTTCTGATTGCTTTGGTGGTGTGGCGGGCAGTTCACTGCCCGCCTTTTTCATATAACAGAAAATCCCCGCGTTCTTTCTCCCATAATCCATAGCTACTTTTCCTGCCATTCCTCAAAATCAACAACTTACCGGAATGGAAGATTGATTGCCCTACTACTTGGTAATCGGCGGCCTAAGCACTAAGAGCCGCGCCTTCCTTGTAGGGGTTTACTATTAATTTTTGGGCAGCGCTCCAGGTGTCTGGTTGTGGAAATTCCACAGACGCGAACAGAACCCCGACCGTAAGGGAGGGGATTTTCACTCGCATTTGCGACCAAACACCACACTCAGCGCACGATATTGAAGGAGAAAGACAATGAAATTTTTAAAGCTACCGCTCACAGGTTTAGCGGCTCTGCTGTTCTTTAGCTTGCTGGCCGTCGCTCAGGTCACCAGCGGAAACCTCACCGGGAGCATTTTCGATCAAACAGGCGCCACCATCCCGGGTGCAACCATTACCGCGAAGAACGAAGCCACCGGTGTCCAAACCATCACCACGAGCACGTCAAAAGGCGACTACCGCTTTGAGAACCTCCCCGTGGGCACATACACGCTCTCCGTCGACGCGGGCGGCTTCCAAAAAAC
Source organism: Bryobacteraceae bacterium (assembly GCA_035651215.1). Classification (GTDB taxonomy): domain Bacteria; phylum Acidobacteriota; class Terriglobia; order Bryobacterales; family Bryobacteraceae; genus Bog-105. Next base: position 10,658 of record DASRGE010000022.1, on the reverse strand, counting down.
CCAACTGCAACACGTCGCGGTTCAGCTAAACGCTACTGCGACCACGAATTTCACCTTGCAGATTGGTCAAGCCACCACCACCGTTCAGGTCAGCGAAGCGTCGGTGAATATCGACACCACCACCGCGCAGGTCCAAACCACCTTCGAATCGAAGGAACTGGCCGATCTCGGGGCGGCCAGCGGCGGTCAGGCTAATAGCGGCGTCATCAATCTTTCCCTCTTATCGCCGGGCGTCACCACCAGCGGCGGTGCGGGCTACGGAACCGGACCTTCCGTGGGCGGGCAGCGGCCTACGAACAACAACTTCACCATCGAGGGCATCGACAACAATGCCCTTTCCGTAACGGGTCCCCTCGTCACTGTCCCCAACGATGCCGTCGCCGAATTCAGCGTCTTGCAGAACCAGTTCTCGCCCGATTTCGGCCACTCCTCCGGCGGCCAGTTCAATCAGATTGTCAAAAGCGGAACCAACAGCTTCCATGGCGAAGTCTACGATTACTTTGAAAATCGCAACCTGAATTCCGCCGACAACTTGAACTTCGTCGAAGGTACTCCGCTGCATCCCCGTTACGACAACAACCGGTTCGGCGGCAACTTTGGCGGCCCCATAAAGCGCGACAAACTCTTCTTCTTCGGCGATTACGAATACCAGCCCATCGGTCAGGTAGCGTCCACTTACTATTTCGCGCCCACTGCGGCCGGCTATGCGACGTTGTCCAGCCTGCCGGGGATAAACAAGACCAGCCTTGCGCAATTCAAGAAGTATCTGGGCACCGCCCCAGTCGCGGCAGACCCGTCCATCTTACCCGGTGGCGCTCCCATCCTCGTGGCGCCCGGACCGGGAAGCAATGAATCGCTGGGAACCGGCGTCTTTGCTCCTGGCGCGAGCGGCGCCTTGACCATCCCGGTCGGCGAAATTTCCACCGCGCTGCCGAACTATCAGAACTCCGAATACGGCGTAGGTTCCATCGATTACAACATCTCCGAAAAAGACTCCATGCGCGGGCGCTTTATCCTCAATCGCGTTGGAACCGTTGACAACTCCGGGTTTCCGGCTGTCTTTTTCGGCGTTCAGCCCACCAATTCCTATCTCGCAACGCTATCGGAATACCATACGTTCACGCCTGCGTTGCTCAACGAGTTGCGGCTCGGCTATAACCGCTATAACCAAAACTATCCGGTCTTCGGGAACCAGTCGTTTCCCGGCCTGGATCAGTTCCCGAACATCAACGTTTTCGAATTGAACGCTGGCTACGGCCCTGATCCCAACGCGCCGCAGTACACGATTCAAAACCTCTATCAGCTCACCGATAACGTGACCTGGACCAAGGGAAAGCACAGCCTGAAGTTCGGCTTCGACGGCTGGAGCGCCATTTCGCCGTCGCATTTCGTCCAGCGCCAGCGCGGCGATTACGAGTGGAGCTATTTGTCCGACTACCTCTACGACACCTATCCCGACGGCATCGCGCAGCGCGGGCTTGGCAATGCTTCCTATTATCAGAACCAGCAGTTGCTCGGCTTTTTTGTGAACGATATCTGGAAGATCAAGCCGAACTTTACCGTCAACCTGGGACTGCGCTATGAGTATCTGACCGTGCCGCTGAGCGAGAATACGCAGTACCTAAACGCCAGCGCGAACGATCCCGGCCTCATCGTCTTCCACTCTCCGAGAGCGCAAACCAAGAACTTCATGCCGCGCATCGGAATCGCCTATTCTCCGGGCACCAGTGGAAAGACGTCCATTCGCGCGGGTTTCGGAATGTCTTACGACGTTCTCTACGATAATCTCGGCACGCTCAGCCTGCCTCCGCAGCTCAGCTCCACTCTCGATGACACCGGCCTGAGCGGATTCGGTTTCCTGGCTGGTGGCGGGATTTCTCCCAATGCTACAATCGCGGCTCCCGAAGGCATGGACGCGCGCAACGCAACGTCCGGCTTCATCCCCGACCAGAAGCGGCCCGCGGCCTACACCTGGAACTTCGGCATCCAGCATGAGTTCGGCAATAACTATGTCTTCGAGACCCGTTACGTAGGCACGCGTGGCCTTTACCTTCCCATGCAGGTTCAGTTGAACGTCCAACCGGTCGTCAATGCGTCCAATGCGCTGCCTGTTTATTTCTCCATGCCCAGCCAGGCCGTTCTGAACTCGCTCCCGAATACCTTATCGGGTCTGAACGCGCTGTACAATGCCAATGGCAAGATCATGCCTGCCTATGCGAACGCCGGGTTCACGAACCCCATCACCGGTTTCATGCCGGTGGGCAACTCCACCTATCACGGATGGTCGAACCAGTTGACGCGCCGTTTCTCGAATGGCCTGCAATTCCAGGGCTCCTACACCTGGAGTCACGCCATCGACGACTCTACCGACGCGCTCGCTTCAACCATCCTCACCCCGCGCCGTCCCCAGGATTCCCAGAATTTGCGGATGGAACGCGCCTCGTCTATGCTCGATCATCGCAATCGCATCGTGCTCGAGATGATCTACGATGTTCCCTATTTCAAAAACCGTGGCTGGTTCATGAAGAACATCGTTGGGAATTGGGAAATCGCGCCCATTTACACGTATCAAACCGGGCAGCTCATCACTCCCCAGTCCGCCACCGATTCGAACCTGAACGGTGACAGCGCTCCCGATCGCGTCATGATCAACCCCGCGGGGAATGCGGCTGTCGGCACCGGCACAACAGCTCTCGCCAACACCGCGGGCGACACCGTGGCTTATCTGGCAAACAACCCGAACGCCCGCTACGTGCTGGCGCCCAAAGGCACGCTGCCCAATGGGGGACGCAGTCTGCTGACCATGAATCCGATCAATGACATTGATCTGACTCTGATGAAGCGGTTCACCATCACCGAACGCGTCCGGCTGGAGATTTCCGCTCGCGCGTTCAACATCCTGAATCACCCGCAATACGTTGGCGGCTACATCAACGACGTGTATCCCATCGGGTATGCGCCCGGTACCGCTGATGGTGACTTAGCGCGCACCACGCTTGAACCGAACTCGACCAACTTCCAGCAATGGGATCAGGCATTCTCCAGCAACCCGCGTCAGGTGCAACTGGCCCTGAAGCTGATCTTTTAAGGCAACCGATAACGCAACAGAACCGCGACCGCGAGGGAGCGGCCGGTAATAGCGCTTCTTCTCCATGAGAGAATCAACGTCAAGGCGACACGCAGTTGGCGTTGAACCGTTCGTTACGCATCGTTATTCCCGGCGGTACCGGTCAGCTTGGCCAAATTTTGGCCCGGCATTTTCAGGAGCACGGCCACTCCGTGGCTGTCCTCACGCGCCACCCGAAACCCGCTGATTGGGAAACCGTCCTTTGGGACCCTGATCACCTGGGAGACTGGACCCGGGTGATCGATGGCGCCGACATCATCATCAATCTGGCCGGGCGCAGCGTCAATTGCCGCTACAATGCCGCGAACCAGCGCGAAATCAAGAATTCCCGCATCATCACTACTGGCCTCATCGGCCAGGCCATTGCGGCCGCCGCGCGTCCTCCCTGGCTTTGGATGAATGCCAGCACCGCCACCATCTACCGCCACAGCCTGGACCGCCCGATGGACGAAATCAGCGGCGAATTGGGCGGCAAGGAACCGGGCGCTCCCCGCAAATGGCGGTTCAGCATCGACGTAGCCACCGGTTGGGAACGCGCATTCTTCGCCGCCGACACGCCTCGCACCCGGCGCGTCGCGCTGCGCAATGCCATGGTCATGAGCCCCGATCCGGGCGGCGTCTTCGACTCGCTCTTACGCCTGGTGCGCTGGGGTTTGGGCGCTCCCGCGGGTTCCGGCCGCCAGTACGTGTCCTGGACGCACGATGTGGATTTCACTCGCGCCATTGAATTCCTCATCGAACGGGAAGACCTGAGCGGCCCCATCAACATCGCCTCTCCCCAGCCCATCTCGAATCGGGAGTTCATGTGCTGCCTGCGCCGCGCCTGGTGTACCAGTTACATCGGCCTGCCGGCGCCCAGGTGGATACTCGCTCTGGGAGCCATGCTGCTGCGCACCGAGACGGAACTGATTCTAAAGAGCCGCTGGGTACTCCCCCGCCGGTTAACGGAAGCCGGCTTCGAATTTCACTTCCCAAATTGGCGCGGAGCCTGCCAGGACCTCATCCACCGCTGGCGTGAACTGCACGGCGACTGAATAACTTCCTACCCTTCAAGCATCTAAAGAACGTGAGCGCTGATGCGAGCGCGACCAATAACCGCCGCTACCCCGCTCGCCCGGTGCTGGGAGTGGGGGCCCTCATTCTCCGCGATAAACGTGTTCTCCTGGTAGAGCGCGGAAGAGAACCGCTTGCGGGCTACTGGTCTCTTCCCGGCGGCGTCGTGGAGACCGGGGAGCGCCTCGAAGACGCCATCACCCGCGAGGTGTTCGAAGAAACCGGCCTGCTCATTCGGACCGATTCCATCGCCACCGTCTTCGAGCGCATCATTCCGGATCAATCCGGAAGCTGCGAGTATCATTACGTGTTGATCGATTTCTATTGCACAGTTCAAGGTGGCCAACTCCGCCCGGGCGATGACTCCCGCCAAGCCGAATGGTTCGACGTCGAATCCCTGGCCGGCCTCCCCATGACCGCCGGAACCCGCGAAGTCATCGAAGCCTGCTGCACCTCGGCCGAGACCCGCCCCTATGTCACCCGGCCTTAACAGAACAGCGACCGTGAGGGAGCGGCCTCCCTCCTATGCCCTTTAGCAGCACCCAACTCCTCCAATTCGACGAACTGAAAGACCTGCTCGCCCACTACGCCGGTAGTGCGGCCGGCCGCGAATTGGTCCTCTCGCTCGAAGCCCATCAGACCCGTTGCTCCCTCGAATCCGATCTCGCCGAGGCAGGCGAAGCCATCGCCTATCTCCGCGAGCTGGCCAATTCCCAGGAATCCACCCGCGGCGCAGCCATTCGCCTCCGCTTCGACCAGCTCCGCGACATCGACTCCGCAGTCCGTACCCTAAGCGTCGAAGGCGCTTCGCTCGAAGCCCGCGAAATCCTCGATCTCTTTCACACACTCGCGCTCGCGGGCGAATACCGCGCCGCGCTGCTTTCTGTTTCCGAACGCTACCCGCGCCTTGCCCACCGCGGCCGGCAATTGGCCGATCTCCGCGACGTCGCCCGCCGCTACCAGCGCGCCTTTCTCCCCGACGGCAGCCTCTCCGACGATGCCAGCCCCGCGCTACGCCACATCCGGCGCGATATCGAACGCCAGCAGCGCAGCATTCAGGAATCGCTCGAACGCTTCATCCGCGCCCATCGCGACGACGGCACGCTTCAGGAAGATTTCGTCACCATCCGCGAAGACCGCTACGTCGTGCCCGTTGTGGCCGGGCAGAAAGGCCGCGTGGATGGCGTCATCCACGGCTCGAGCGGCACCGGCCGCACGCTCTTTCTCGAACCGCTCGAAACCATCGGCCTCAACAACCAACTCGTGCGCCTGCGCGAGGACGAACTCCGCGAAATCGAGCGCATCCTCGCCGAAATCACCGACGCCCTCCGGGAACACGGCAAAGAAATCGCCGCCACCGCCGCCACGCTCGCCGAATTGGATTGTGTGTTCGCCAAAGCCGCCTTCGCCCGCGATTACAACGCCACCATCCCGCGCTTCAGCAAGAACGAACGCAAGCTCATCCTGCGCGAAGCCCGTCATCCCTTACTCGAAACCGTTCTGCGCAAACAGCGCAAACCCATCGTCCCCATCAGCTTCGATCTGGACGAAACGCGCCGCTGCCTGCTCATCAGTGGCCCCAACACCGGCGGCAAAACCGTCACCATGAAAACCACCGGCCTGCTGGCTCTAATGGCGCATGCCGCGATCCCGGTCCCCGCGACTGAAGCTGAGTTCCCGCTGCTCGATGACGTTCTCGCCGATATTGGCGATGCCCAATCCATCGCCGAAAGCCTCAGCAGTTTCTCGGGCCACCTGCTGCATGTCAAGCAAATGCTCGCGCAGGTTACGCCGGATTCCCTCGTGCTCCTCGACGAGCTCGGCCGCGCCACCGATCCCGAAGAAGGCGGCGCGCTCGGCGTCGCCATTCTCGACCAGTTCCGCCAGTCCGGGGCCTTCTGCCTCGCCTCCACGCACCTGCTCCCTTTGAAGCTCTATGGCGCCCACACCCCAGGCGTATTGAACGCCTCCATGGGCTTCGACGAAGCCACTCTACAACCCACCTACATCCTGAAACTCGGGGTACCCGGCAAATCGGCCGGTCTCGATATCGCCACGCGGCTCGAACTGCCCGAATCGGTCCTGACCCAAGCCCGCGCGGTGCTGCCACGCATGCAAGCCGATTTTCAAAATCTGCTCTCCGATCTGCACCGCCAGGTCGAAGAAAACACCCGCCGCGCGAAAGAGCTCGAAGAAGCCGCCCAGCAGTGGAAAGAACGTCAAACTCAACTTGAACAGGAAAGCCTTCGCAAAGAACAGTGCCGCCAGCGCGAATGGGAGCACAGATCCGAATCCATCGTGGCCGATTTCGAAGCCCGCGCGCAAACCATCGTGGAGCGTCTGGCGGAAGAGGCCGGGCACCGCAAGGCCGCCGATCAGGCCCAGCGCCTCATCTCCAAAACGAAGCGGGAATTCCGCGAAGAGGCCGCCCAGGTCATTCCGCAAACCGCACCGAAACTGCTCGCCGTCGAGGAAGGCGCGCGTGTGCGCTTGAAAGACATCCGCGAAGTCGCTACCGTCCGCCGTATTTTGAAGAACGGAATGCTCGAAGTCGAAGCCGGCTTTCTGAAAATGCAGGTTCCGCGTGAGGAAGTCGTGGAAGTCGTCTCGCAAGTCGCCGAAAAATCGAAGCTGCCGGCAAATGTACGCCTGGAGGCCGGTCCCACTTGGGATGTCAGCTATCGCGAGCTGAACCTGATCGGCCAGCGGGCGGATGATGCCATCGAGCAAGTCGATAAATTTCTCGATTCTGCCGCGCTCGCTTCCGTCAACCGCGTCCGCATCATCCATGGCCATGGCATGGGAATCCTCAAGAAAGCCGTCAGCGATTTCCTGGGTTCGAATCCGCACGTCAGCCGCTTCTATCAGGCCACACAGGCCGAAGGCGGCTCCGGCGCGACCATCGTTGAGTTGCGAGAATAAACATGATCCGCTTCCTGATAGTCATTGTGGGCTTGCTCATGGCTCATTCCAGTTACTTGGACACCATCCGTGCGTGGCAACAGCATCGGGATGAGGGTCTCCGCGCGCCCGATAGTTGGCTCACGCTGGTCGGTCTTGACTGGCTGAAGCCTGGGGACAACGACATCCCGCATATTGGCCGCTTTGTTCTCCACGGCAACAAAGTGAGCTTTATCCGGTCGGACGGCTCCTCCGTTCCGCTCTCGTATGACGAAGACAAACCCGACGTGATCCACTCAGGCACGCTCTTGGCCTACGTCATTAAGCGCGGCGACCGCTTCGCCGTTCGCGTGAAAGACAGCGCCAGCCCGGCCCGGAAACACTTCACAGGGATGAAGTATTTCCCCATCAACCCCGCGTTCCGCTTCAACGCCCGCTTCATTCCGGAGGAGAAGAAAATCCCCATTCTCAACATTGTGGGTCAGGAAGAACTTGAGCTCAGTCCCGGCATCGTCGAGTTCTCTTACCAGGGCGAGACCTATCATCTCCGTCCCATCTATGAAGGCCAGACGCTGTTCTTCCTCTTCAAAGACCCAACAAACAAAACCGAAACCTACCAGGCCGGCCGCATGCTGAACACGCCGCTCCCGGTCAACGGCAAAGTCGACCTGGATTTCAATAAGTCTTACAATCCGCCCTGCACCTTTACTCCGTACGCCACCTGCCCGCTCCCGCCCAAAGAAAACACTCTGCCTTTTCCCGTCAAAGCCGGCGAACTCCGGTACGCGAATCATTCAGAACCGCGACCAGGCGTGCAGGGCGCGCCCGCTTCAGCGCGATAGGGAGCGGCCCATGCAACTAACCGCCTCCCCTTCCGACTCCGGTAAACGCCTCGACGCCTTCCTCCACGAACGTCTCCCGGAATTCAGCCGTTCGCGCCTGCAATCCTGGATCAAAACAAATCTCGTTGAAGTAGACGGCCAGCCGGCCCGTCCGTCCTCTCTCCTACGCGGTATGGAAACAATCTCCGTCACTCCCGCCGATCTTCCGCCGCTGAAAGCCGAACCCGAAGAACTGCCTTTAAAAATCCTCTATGAAGATCCGGATGTGATCGTGGTCGACAAACCCGCCGGAATGGTCGTCCACGCCGGAGCGGGGCATTCGCGTGGAACTCTGGTCAACGCCCTCTTGCATCATTTCGGCCGTTTATCCTCGGTGAACGGCGACCTGCGTCCCGGCATCGTCCACCGTCTCGATCGCGAAACCAGCGGTGTGCTCGTCGTGGCGCGCACCGATCAGGCCCATCAAGCCCTGGCCGCGCAATTCCATGGCCGCCGCGTCGAAAAAACCTACCTTGCTCTCGTCCACGGAAAATTCAACCAGCCGCAAGGACGCATCACGACGCCCATCGCTCGTGACCCCGTGCGCCGTACGCGTATGACCACAAAGCTCGGCGTCGGCCGCTCTGCCCTGACCGAATATCGCGTTCTCGAAGAACTGGACCGCCTGAGCTATCTCGAAGTCCGCATCGGCACCGGACGCACCCACCAGATCCGTGTCCATTTGGCGAGCATTCACCACCCGATCGTCGGCGACCGCCTCTACGGCGCTCCCGCCTCGGAACTCGGCCGCTTCTTCCTGCACGCCCACCGCCTCAGCTTCCAATCCCCTTCCACCGCCGAATGGATCACCGTCGAAAGCCCCCTCCCCCCCGAGTTGCACGCGTACCTCAACCAAATCCGGCTAGAATAAAGTTGGTCTCAATGAAGTTGCACAACCGAGCCGCGACCGCAAGGGAGCGGTTCTTGACGTTTTCACGATTCCCGGCGGCCCTCGCCGCCTTGGCCGTCGTTGCTTTTCCCCAAGCCCCCCAAGGCTCCGATTCCGCGCCCATCCGCGCTGAAGTCACGCGCGTCAACATGCTCTTCACTGTCACGGACAAAAAGGGCCGCTTCATCACGGATCTCAAAAAAAACGACTTCCAGGTCTTCGAAAACAAAAAGCCGCAGCAAATCCTGGAGTTCACCTCCGAAAGCGACCTGCCGCTCCGCCTCGCCATTCTCATCGATACCAGCAACAGCATCCGCGACCGCTTCCACTTCCAACAGGAAGCCGCCATCAACTTCATCAACAGCGTGATGCGCCAGCAGGATAAAGCCATCGTCGTCAGCTTTGATACTTCCGCGGAGTTGGTTGCCGACCTGACCAATAACACCAACGTGCTCGAAAACGCCGTTCGTAATCTGCGCCCTGGCGGCGGAACTTCCCTATACGACGCCATCTTTTTCGCCTGCAAAGACAAGCTCATCAAAGATCAGCCCATGTACAAATTCCGGCGCGCCATGGTCATCCTGAGCGACGGCGAAGATAACGAGAGCCAGCACAGCCGCGATCAGGCGCTCGAAATGGCGCAGCGCGCCGATACCAGCATTTACACCATTTCCACCAACATCAGCCACATCGAAACCGAAGGCGACAAAGTAATGCGCTACTTTGCCGAGCAGACCGGAGGCATGGTCTTTTTCCCCTTCCAGGCAAGCGAGTTGAACCAGTCCTTCGAGAACATCGCCAACGAGCTCCGGCACCAGTACAACCTCTTCTACCGGCCCGAGCCTTTGAACGAGGACGGGCGTTTTCATTCCGTCCAGATTCGCGTCAAAGGCCGCAAGGACCTGATTGTTCGCGCCCGTCATGGCTACTTTGCCCGCAAAGCGGCTACAACCTGAAAATTCCCCTCCCAGAACAATCCCATAACCTTTTGTTTGACGCTATACTGGAATTTACTTCTCCCTCCCGAAGCAAGGAATTCCTATGGACGAAAAAGAGCGTAATCGTACTTTAACCCTCACGCTGAGCCAGATCGAAAAGCAGTTTGGAAAGGGCTCCATCCTGCGGCTCGGCGCCAAGGAAGCCATCGTTCCCGTCTCGGCGATCTCCACCGGATCGATTTCAGTCGATTACGCGCTCGGTGTTGGCGGATTCCCGCGCGGGCGTATTTGCGAGATCTTCGGACCGGAATCCTCCGGCAAAACGACCATTGCGTTGCAGGCGGTGGCGCAGGCCCAGAAGCTGGGCGGTATGGCCGCTTTTATCGACGTGGAACACGCGCTCGATCCTGTATACGCTAAACAGCTTGGCGTGGATGTCGACAATCTGCTCGTCTCTCAACCCGATTTCGCCGAACAGGCGCTCGAAATCACCAGCGCTTTGATCACGTCCGGCTCCATTGACGTCCTGGTGGTCGATTCCGTCGCCGCTCTGGTTCCAAAGGCCGAGCTCGACGGTGAAATGGGCGATTCGCACATGGGCGTCCAGGCCCGCCTCATGTCGCAGGCCATGCGGAAGCTGACCGGCATCGTTTCGAAGTCGAATACCTGCCTGATCTTCATCAACCAGATCCGCGAAAAGATCGGTGTGATGTTCGGCAATCCGGAAACGACCACTGGCGGCCGCGCCCTGAAGTTCTATTCCTCGGTGCGCGTGGACATCCGGCGCATTGCCGCGATCAAGGATGGCGATGCCGTAGTGGGCTCGCGGACCAAGGTGAAAGTGGTGAAGAACAAGACAGCCGCCCCCT